>NZ_JBFAEA010000004.1:0-130119 GCF_040641675.1 Streptomyces sp. NPDC020742 | reverse complement strand
CAGGTCACCCCCGGGACCCAAGCCGCCCCCAGCGCATCCGCTGCCCCTGGCGACGGCGCCAGCGACCGCGACGGCACCTGCCACAGCGACGCCGCCCGCGACAGCGGCAACGACTGCCAAGGCGACCACAGCCGGGCCCCTGGCCACCCGCCGGCCTCCGCAGCGAGCCCCGCGGCGCCCTCGATCACCGAGAGCCCCTCCGCCACCTCCACCGGGCACCCGGCCACCCCGACCACCGGGCACCGGGTCACCGGGCGCCCCTCCACCCCGCGCTCCGGGCGCTCGACAGGTGCCTCGTCCGGCGCCGCTCGGCTGATCTTCGACGATCCGCTGAGCCAGCAGTCCTCGGACGACACAGACCGCGGTTGGGGCGACCGCCCGTCCGGCGGTGACAGCGCTGCCGATCTGGCTCGCTTCCTCGACGAAAAGCCGCCCCACCACCTCTGAGCGAGGCGACGGGGCGGCGTTGTCCGCCGGCCGTTGGCGCCTGCTACTCCTGCGTCTTCTGGGTGCCGATGGTGCCCGACGGGTGAGTGGGCACGGAGGGTGCGGTGAGGCGCTGGGCGAGCAGCGCGTCGCGGATCTCGATCAGAAGCTGGATCTCGGTCGGGTCCACGGGGGTGTCCTCCGCCGGCTTCCTGGCCGCCTGGCGCTCCTTCCACTTGTTGATCGGAAGGATCATGAGGAAGTAGACGACCGCGGCGGTGATCAGGAAGGTCAGCGCGGCGCTGAGCACCGAGCCCCAGAGAATGTAGACACCGTCCGTGAACGCGCCGGTCTTGGAGTCCTTCGCGCACGTCGCGGTCAGGCAGGACTGGTAGTGGTCCAGGTTCTGCGAACCGAGGGCACCCACGATGGGGTTGATGACGCCCTTCACCACCGCATTCACGATGTTGGTGAAGGCCGCACCGACGACGACCGCGACCGCGAGTTCGATGACGTTGCCGCGCATCAGGAATTCCTTGAACCCCTGAAGGACGCCCTTGCTCTCGCTCACCTAACAGCCTCTTTCCATGCGTACAACGGATGGTGCAGCAGCACTCAGCACCGCAACTTACGGCAGGGCGGGGCGGCGCTGTCCAGTCGCTCGACACAAACCGGCGATCGGCCGGTGCCTCGGCGCGGATCCGGCGGAGGGCGCGGGTCCGGTCGAGGAGACGGGCGAATGCGGTGGTACCGGTGCGGTGAGCGCGACCTCGTCGGCGCGCGGCGGGCGCCCCGCCATTCGCAGCAGTCTCCGGTGAGGACCGCGCAGACGCCACTTGATCTTGACGCATGATCACTGCTCCCCAGGTGCCGTCGCCGACGGGCAGTCCGCCGGGGGAGCGGGTCGTACGGCGCCGTACGAGGCCCCGCCGGCCAGTGCTGCGGCGGTCATCGCCAGGCCGGCCGCCAGCACCCGCCGGTGGGCGCCCCGTCCTCCGCGGAGTCTGCCGCCACCGGCCCGTACTGGAGCAAAGTGGGGCACTTCACATGGTGGGGGAGCGGGGAGGGGTGTCGGGACGGGCGTGGGAAGAGGTGCGGGAGGGGGTGTGGGGAGAGGAGGGGAGAGCGGGACCTGGGACATGGGACACCACCTCGGTGGGGGTTGGGGACGAACCGGCGATCACCACCGTGCCGCAGTTCGTCCCGGCCCGCTCCAGGCTGTGGATGACCCCGTTTCTGTGGACAACTCGGCCACCCGGACGAGGGACCGCATGCGACAAGGGGCACCGCATGCGACATGAGGCACTGCATGCGACAAGAGCGGCAAGAGGGACCGCATGAGGCAAGAGGGGCCGCATGAGACGACAAGAGGGGCCGCATGAGACGAGAGGGGCCCGCGTACGACACCGGGCCCCGGCGTCGGTGACGCCGGGGCTCGGTGAAAGTGGTGCGGGGTGTGCGGCTCAGGCCGCGGAGCTCGCGCTCGACGTGCTGCTGGAGGACGACGAGGAAGACGAAGACGTCGACGACGAGGAGTCGGAGCCGCTCGACGAGGACGACGACGAGCCGGCGGAGTCCGAGGAGGACGTGCTGCTCGACGAGGACTTCGCGGGGCTGCTGCTGGACGACGAGCCGCGGCTGTCGTTCCGGTAGAAGCCGGAGCCCTTGAAGACGATGCCGACCGCGGAGAACACCTTCTTGAGGCGTCCGTTGCAGCTGGGGCACTCGGTGAGCGCGTCGTCGGTGAACTTCTGCACCGCCTCGAGGCCCTCGCCGCACTCGGTGCACTGGTACTGGTAGGTCGGCACTTGACTTCCTCCTGGCACTCTCACTCATTGAGTGCTAACGACGCTCCATCTTGCAGTATTCCGGCCCGTCAGTCCACCGTGACCGGCAGACGGTGACCGACTCCACGCCCGGAGCCCCGGCCGGATCAGGCGTTCGTCAGCTCCCGGTCCCGGCCCTCGGCGGCCTTCGAGCCCTCAGCGGCTCCGGCCTCAGCGGCCCCGGTCCCGGCAGGCCCGACCCCGACCCCGGTCTCGTCCCCGGCGGCGGAGCGCCGGTCAGTGACCGCCGGCACCGTGCGCGGCACCAGGTGGGCGCGGAGGGCCAGCAGGACGGTGCAGGCCAGCGCGGTCCCAGCCAGCGGCACCAGGAAACCGGTGCTCGGCCCGAAGCGGTCCGCCAACTGGCCGGCGGAGGTAGCGGCGGCCGCCTGGCCCAGCGCGACCGCGCCGGTCAGCCAGGTGAAGGCCTCGGTACGGGCCGCGGCCGGCACCAACGACTCCACCAGGGTGTAGCCGGTGATCAGAGCCGGGGCGATGCACAGGCCGACCACCAGGCCGACCGCGCCCAGCAGCGGTACCGCGGTGACCGCCCACAACGGGGTGGTGGCCAGCGCCAGCAGCCCGTAGGCGACCAGCAGCCGGCGCCGCGGGCCGACCTTCCAGGCGAGGGCACCGCAGGCGATGCCGGCGAGCATATTGCCGCCCGCGAAGATCCCGTAGAGCACGCCGTTGATGCCGGGCTGCCCGATGTGCTGGGTGAATGCGGTCAGCGAGACCTGCATCCCGCCGAAGACCGAGCCGATGCCCAGGAAGGCCATGATCAGGACGCGGACACCCGGCACCGACAGCGCCGAGGTGCGCGGCCCCTCGCCGGCGGCGGCCGGGTGTACCGGCGGCTGGCTGCGCTTCTGCGAGGCGAACAGCAGCCCGCCGGCCAGCGTCAGCACGGCCTCGGCGATCAGCCCGGCGGCCGGGTGGACGCCGGTGCACAGCGCGGTCGCCAGGACCGGGCCGACGACGAAGGTGAACTCGTCGGTGACCGACTCGAAGGCGGCGGCCGTAGGCATCAACGGGCTGCCGCCGAGCCGGGACGCCCACCGGGCCCGCACCATCGGCCCGACCTGCGGGGTCGAGGCGCCCGTGGGGACGGCCACCGCGAGCAGCGCCCACAGGGGGGCGTGCGCCAGGGCCAGGGTGATCAGTGCGGCGACGCCGGCGACATGCGTCAGCACGCCGGGGATCAGCACCGCGCGCTGGCCGAAGCGGTCCGCGAGCTTGCCGGCCTGCGGGGCGAACAGCGCCATCGAGACGCCGGTGGTGGCGGAGACCGCGCCCGCGGTGCCGTACGAGCCGGTGGTGGATTGCACGAGCAGCACGATGCCGATCGTCAGCATCGCGAAGGGCTGCCGGGCCAGGAAGCCGGGCAGGAGGAAGGTCCATGCACCAGGGGTGCGGAGAAGTTGTCCGTAACCGGGACGGGAGTCCTTGACCGCGGATGCCACGGCCGGGCCTTTCTGCCGCCTGGTAGCACGCCGCCGCGAGGTCGTCACGGGGGCGTGCCGAGAGCTGTCCTCTCGCGCAGGACCGAGTGATACCGCGTGGTCCGCACCCCGAGAGGTGGCTGCGTGTGGCAGGGGACCGCGGCCGCCGAGCGGTCGCGCCAGCTCTGCATCAGGCAGAGGTGGTTCGTCGAATTTCCTGCTTCATACTACAGGCGGGAGTGCGTAAAGCCCTGGGATAGGTCAGGGCTTTACGTGGTTTCCCTTGGAAAACGTGGAGATGTGCAGCACATCCCGGGGCGCGGTGGCAGCCGACCGGCCCGGCCCGGGGCGCGGTGGCAGCCGGCCGGTACGGACCAGGGCGCGGTGGCGGGCCGGCCGGTACGGACCGGGGTTGCGGTGGCCGTCCGGGATCCTCCGGTCCCGGGGGGGCGCAGTGGCGCCCCCCCCGGAACCGGCCTCAGCTCCGCCCGGGCCGGCGCTGGCCTCGCGCCGGGGCGCCGTCCGTCCCCAGCCAGCCGGCCAGCTTGCCGCCGCGGGAGACCGCCTGGAGCCGCCGCTCGGCGGCGTCGCGCACCGGATCGGTGGCGACCACCAGCAGCTCGTCGCCGTGCCGCAGCACCGTCGCCGGCGAGGGCACGAAGCTGGAGCCCTCCCGGACGATGAGGGTGACCGCGGCGCCGGCCGGCATCCGCAGCTCGCCGACCTCGACGCCGTGCATCCGGGACATCGGCCCGATGGACGTGGACAGCAGGTGGCCGCGCAGCCGCTCCAGGGGCGCCGACTCGATGCCCAGGTCGGCGGGCTCCTCGCCGTCGCCCAGCTTCAGCCGCTTGGCCAGCCAGGGCAGCGTTGGCCCCTGGACCAGGGTGTAGACCACGACCAGGACGAAGACGATGTTGAAGACCCGCTCGCTGCCGGGGACGTCGGTCACCATCGGGATGGTGGCCAGGACGATGGGGACCGCGCCGCGCAGCCCGGCCCACGACAGCAGGGCCTTCTCCCGCCAGGGCACCCGGAACGGCAGCAGTGCGGCGAAGACCGACGTCGGGCGGGCCACCAGGGTGAGGACCATGCCGATGAGCAGGGCCGGCACGACGTCGTCGAGCAGGTTGTGCGGGGTCACCAGCAGACCCAGCAGGACGAACATGCCGATCTGGCCGATCCAGCCGAGGCCTTCGGCGAAGCCGCGGGTGGCCGGGGCGTGCGGCAGTTTCGCGTTGCCGAGGATCATCGCGGCCAGATAGACGGCGAGGAAGCCGGAGCCGTGCGCCAGTGCGCCGGCCGCGTAGGCGGACACCGCGATGGCCATGACGGCGATCGGGTAGAGGCCGGAGGCGGGCAGCGCCACGTGCCGCATCGCGTACGCACCGAGCCAGCCGATGGCCAGTCCGATGGCGGCGCCGATCGCCAGCTCCAGGGCGATCTCGCCGAGCAGGACGTACCAGTGCTCGATCGGTCCGGCGGTGGAGAAGGCGACGACGAGGATGACCACCGGGGCGTCGTTGAAGCCGGACTCGGCTTCCAGGACACCGGTCAGCCGGGCCGGCAGGGGCACGCTGCGCAGCACGGAGAAGACCGCCGCGGCGTCGGTGGAGGAGACCACGGCGCCGATCAGCAGCGCCTGGCGCCAGTCGAGCCCGGCCAGGTAGTGCGCCCCGGCCGCGGTGACGCCCACGCTCACCGCGACGCCGACCGTGGAGAGCGCGGCCGCCTGCGGAAGGGCCGGTTTGATCTCTTTCCATTTGGTGCCCAGCCCGCCCTCCGCGAGGATCACGACCAGTGCGGCGTAGCCGAGGAGTTGGGTCAGCTCGGCGTTGTCGAAGACGACGCCACCGAGTCCGTCCTGTCCTATGGCGACGCCTATCCCCAGATAGATGAGCAGGCTGGGGAGCCCGCTGCGCGAGGAGAGCCGTACTGCGGCAACCGCGATGAGCAGTACGAGCGAGCAGATCAGCAGGAGTTGATTGAGGTGGTCGACAGTCAGGAGCTGATCCTTCCTCGCACGGGTCCGGGCACGGGTGGGGCGATGGGCCGGGGGTGGTCTTTCCTTACCGTATCTAGTTACTGAGGCTAACAATTTACCATTGCTTGAAAGTTGGATGTGCTGGTGGTGACTCCGCATAGGGGCCGCCGAACCCGTGCGCCTATGGTTGCTCCAGCACTCCCACCCTGCCCCTCGAAGGACAGAGATGCCCGCCAACAAGTCCGGCCCAGTCCCCAGGAAGAAAAAGGGGCGGCGCGGCCGCCTCGTCGCGATAACGGTCGTGCTGCTGCTCGTGGCGGGCATCGGCTTCGGCGCGTTCTGGGGAGTCAGCACCGTCCGCGCCTCCTTGCCGCAGACCACCGGCTCGCTCAAACTCCCGGGGCTGACCGACCCGGTGGACGTCGTCCGGGACGGCAACGGCATCCCGCAGATTTACGCCGACACCGACCAGGACCTCTTCCGCGCCCAGGGCTACGTCCAGGCGCAGGACCGCTTCTGGGAGATGGACGTCCGGCGTCATATGACCGCCGGCCGGCTCTCGGAGATGTTCGGCAAGAGCCAGGTCAAGACCGATGAGTTCCTGCGCACGCTGGGCTGGCACCGGGTGGCGCAGAAGGAGTACGACACCAAGCTGTCGCCCAGCACCAAGCAGTACCTCCAGGCCTACTCCGACGGCGTCAACGCCTACCTCAAGGACCACCAGGGCTCCGCGCTGTCCCTGGAGTACGCGGCGCTGGACTTCCAGAACGACTACAAGCCCGAGAAGTGGACGCCGGTCGACTCGGTGGCCTGGCTCAAGGCGATGGCCTGGGACCTGCGTGGCAACATGCAGGAGGAGATCGACCGCTCCCTGATGACCAGCCGGTTCACCCCGGAGCAGATCGCCGAGCTCTACCCGGCCTACCCATACCGGCGCAACAAGCCGATTGTGGAGGGCGGCGCGGTCGACCCGGCCACCAAGCGGTTCGCGCCCAAGGGCTTGGCCAACTCCGTGCCGGCCGGCGCCGCCGGCGCCGCCACCGGGCTGCAGTCCCAGCTGTCCTCGCTGTCCAAGACCCTCGACGAGGTCCCGGCGCTGCTCGGCCCCAACGGCAACGGCATCGGCTCCAACTCCTGGGTCGTCTCCGGCGCGCACACCGCCACCCGCAAGCCGCTGCTCGCCAACGACCCGCACCTGGCACCCCAGATGCCCTCGCTCTGGTACCAGATGGGCCTGCACTGCCGTACCACCGGCCCCAAGTGCAACTACGACGTCTCCGGCTTCACCTTCTCCGGGATGCCCGGCGTCGTCATCGGCCACAACCAGGACATCTCCTGGGGCATGACCAACCTGGGTGCGGACGTCACCGACCTCTACCTGGAGAAGATCAACGCCGACGGGTACCTCTTCGACGGCAGGCAGCGGTCCTTCCTGACCCGCAAGGAGACCATCAAGGTCGCCGGCGGCGAGAGCCGTGAGATCACCGTCCGCTCGACCAAGAACGGGCCGATCGTCTCCGACCGCGACGACGAGCTCGGCAACGTCGGCAAGGACGCCCCGGTCGGCAACGCCGCACCGGACCGCGGCGACGGCTACGCGGTCTCGCTGCGCTGGACCGCCCTGGACCCCGGCCGCTCGATGGACGCCATCTTCGAGCTGAACCGGGCCAAGGACTGGAGCAGCTTCCGCAAGGCCGCCCAGCACTTCGAGGTGCCCTCCCAGAACCTGATCTACGCCGACACCAAGGGCGATATCGGCTACCAGGCGCCCGGCCGGATCCCGGTCCGCGGCAAGGGCGACGGCCACTTCGACGGCACCTTCCCGGCGCCCGGCTGGGACCCGCGCTACCAGTGGAAGAGCTACATCCCGCAGCAGGCCCTGCCGTACGAGTACAACCCCGAGCGCGGCTACATCGTCACCGCCAACCAGGCCGTCGTCGACGAGAAGTACCCGTACCTGATCACCAAGGACTGGGGCTACGGCTCCCGCAGCCAGCGGATCAACGACCTGATCCAGTCCAAGATCAAGGACGGCGGCAAGGTCTCCACGGACGACATGCAGGCCTTCCAGAAGGACAACAGCAGCGAGATCGCCCGGCTGCTCACGCCCTACCTGACGAAGATCGACATCAAGGACAAGTACGTCCGCGACGCCCAGCAGCTGCTGGAGGGCTGGGACTTCACCCAGGAGCCCGACTCCGCCGCGGCCGCCTACTTCAACGCCGTCTGGCGCAACACCCTCAAGCTCGCCTTCGGCAACAAGATGCCCAAGGAGCTGCGTCCCGAGGGCCAGTGCCTGACCGTCCGCCCGGCCGACGAGACCGGCCCCGCCGACGAGAACGACACGTACGTCCGCGAGTGCGGCGAGCGGGCCGGCGACACCGCCCAGCCCGACGGCGGCGACCGCTGGTACGAGGTCGTCCGGAACATCCTCGACGACCCCAACAACGCCTGGTGGAAGACCGAGGACCGGCCCGGCCGCCCCGGTGACAAGAACCGCGACCAGCTCCTCGCGCACGCCATGAAGGACGCGCGCTACGAGCTGACCTCCAAGCTGGGCAAGAACATCGACAACTGGAGCTGGGGCCGGCTGCACCAGATGTTCCTGAAGAACCAGACGCTGGGCACCGACGGGCCGGGCTTCCTGCAGGGGCTGTTCAACCGCGGCCCCTGGAACCTCGGCGGCGGTGAGGCCGCGGTCGACGCCACCGGCTGGAACGCCGCCGGCGGCTACAAGGTCACCTGGGTCCCGTCGATGCGGATGGTGGTCAACCTCGGCGACCTCGACAAGTCCCGCTGGATCAACCTCACCGGCGCCTCCGGGCACGCCTACGACGCCCACTACTACGACCAGACCGACAAGTGGGCCAAGGGCGATCTGCTGCCCTGGGCGTCCAGCGAAGCGGCCGTCAAGAAGGCGGGCAAGGACACCCTGACCCTGTCGCCGTAGGCGCACCGCCCCGCAATGCACCACCGACGGGCGGGCCGGAGACCTCTTCGAGAGCTCCGGCCCGCCCGTTCCGTTTTCCCGGTGGGTACGGCGGCGGAGGGACCCCGCGCCGCCCGACGTCCCCGCGCCCCCCTGTCGTCCCGGTGGCCCGCCGTCCCGCCGCCGCTCAGTGCCGGAACCGGTGCACCCCCGACGGCGTCACCGCCGCATGCACCGGCCGGTCGTGCGGCTCGGCCGGCACCTCGTCCAGCACCTCCGCGTCGTACAGCAGCACCACCAGCGCCGCGGCCGACCCGGCCCGCTCCAGCCGCTCCAGCACCCGGTCGTACGAGCCGCCGCCGCGCCCCAGCCGCAGCCCGTCGCCGTCCACGGCCAGCCCCGGCAGCAGCACCACGTCCGCCTTGGTGATCGCACCCGGCGTCAGCCGCTCGCCGGCCGGCTCCCGCAGCCCCCAGCCCGCGGGGACCAGGTGCTCGGCGCCCTCGTAGACCGCCCAGTCCAGGTCGTTGTCGGGCAGCAGCACCGGCAGTAGCACCCGCACCCCGGCCGCCCGCAGCCGGTCGAGCAGGGGGCTGGTGGCGGGCTCGCCCCCGATGGAGACATAGGCGGCGACCGTCGGCGGGGTGTCCGACCGCCCCGCCCGGCCCTCGGCGGTGCACCCGGCCAGCTCGTCCAGCTCCAGCACCCGACGGGCCAGCGCCTCGCCCGTCGCCTCCACGACATCCGGTGGCAAGGACCTCCTCACCTCCAGGAGATCCCGCCGCAACCTGCGCTTTTTATCGTGCTCAACGTTCACTGTGTGCCCCTGCTGCCACTCTCATGCTGTCTTGACCGGACTCTCATCATGGTTCCGAAAGAGGCGGTTATGGTGTCGCGCATGACCCCATCGCACACACGGATCAGCAAGGCTGTCATCCCCGCAGCCGGCCTGGGCACCCGGTTTCTCCCCGCCACCAAGGCCACTCCCAAGGAGATGCTCCCGGTCGTCGACAAGCCCGCCATCCAGTACGTGGTGGAGGAGGCGGCCGCCGCCGGACTCTCCGACGTCCTGATGGTGACCGGCCGCAACAAGCGCCCCCTCGAGGACCACTTCGACCGCAACTACGAGCTCGAAGAGGCGCTGCACCGCAAGGGCGATGAGTCCCGCCTCGCCAAGGTGCAGGAGTCCAGCGACCTGGCGACCATCCACTACGTGCGCCAGGGCAACCCCAGGGGCCTGGGCCACGCGGTGCTGTGCGCCGCGCCGCACGTCGGCGACCAGCCCTTCGCCGTCCTCCTCGGTGACGACCTGATCGATCCGCGCGACCCCCTCCTCGCGCGGATGGTCGAGGTCCAGGAGCAGCACGGCGGCTCGGTCATCGCGCTCATGGAGGTCGACCCGGCACAGATCCACCTCTACGGCTGCGCGGCCGCCGCACCCACCGGCGACGACGATGTGGTGACCGTCTCCGACCTGGTCGAGAAGCCCGACCCGGCTGAGGCCCCCAGCAACCTCGCGATCATCGGCCGCTACGTCCTCGACCCGGCCGTCTTCGAGGTGCTCCGCAAGACCGCCCCCGGACGCGGCGGCGAGATCCAGCTCACCGACGCCCTCCAGGCGCTGGCCGCCGACCCCTCGCTGGGCGGCCCGGTGCACGGTGTCGTCTTCAAGGGCCGTCGCTATGACACCGGTGACCGCGGCGACTATCTGCGTGCCATTGTCAGACTGGCATGCGAACGTGAGGACCTGGGCCCGGACTTCCGGACCTGGCTGCGCAGTTACGTCACCGAGGAGATGTAGGACGTTGAACCACGCCACCGGCCGGACCAGCCACCAGGACCGCGTCTGGTCGGTGGCCGAGCACCTCGACGACGTGCTGTCCCAGATCCGCCCCCTGGAGCCGATCGAGCTGCCCGTCCTCGACGCCCTGGGCTGCGCCCTGGTGGAGGACCTCGCGGTCCCCGTCGCGCTGCCGCCCTTCGACAACAGCTCCATGGACGGCTACGCGGTCCGCGCCGCCGATGTCGCCGAGGCCACCGAGGCCGCCCCGGCCACCCTCACCGTCATCGGCGACATCGCGGCCGGCAGCGGCGAACTGCCGGAGATCGGCCCCGGCCAGGCCGCCCGGATCATGACCGGTGCGCCCCTGCCGCCCGGCGCGCAGGCCGTGGTCCCCGTCGAGTGGACCGACGGCGGCTCCGGCCTCGGCCCGGCCGCCGCGATGCGCGCCCACAGCGCCGCACCCCAGGACGCCGCCGGCCAGGTCCGTATCCACCGCCCGGCCGCCGCCGGCGCACATGTGCGCACCCGTGGCAGCGACGTCACCGAGGGCGAGCCGGCGCTGGCCGCGGGCACACTGCTGGGCCCCACCCAGATCGGCCTGCTCGCCGCGCTCGGCCTCGGCACGGTCCGGGTCCGCCCCCGCCCCCGGGTCGTGGTGATGTCCACCGGCAGCGAACTCGTCCAGCCCGGCGAGGCGTTGGGCCCCGGCCAGATCCACGACTCCAACAGCTTCCAGCTCGCCGCCGCCGCCCGCGCCGCCGGCGCCGTCGCCTACCGGGTCGGCGCCGTCGCCGACGACGCCGAGACGCTCCGCGCCACGCTGGAGGACCAGTTCGCCCGCGCCGACATCCTCGTCACCAGCGGCGGCGTCAGCGTCGGCGCCTACGACGTCGTCAAGGAGACGCTCGCCGCCGAGGGTCAGGTCGAGTTCCGCACCCTCGCCATGCAGCCCGGCAAGCCGCAGGGCTTCGGCCTCATCGGCCCCGACCGCATCCCGCTGCTGGCGCTGCCCGGCAATCCGGTCAGCTCCTACGTCTCCTTCGAGCTGTTCGTACGCCCCGCCATCCGCGCCCTGATGGGCCTGCCCGACGTCCACCGCCCCCTCGTCCGCGCCCGCTGCGCCGGTGCCGTCAGCTCCTCGCCGCAGGGCAAGCGGCAGTTCCTGCGCGGCTCCTACGACGCCACGACCGGCACCGTCACCCCCGTGGGTGGTGCCGGCTCCCACCTGATCAAGGCCATGGCGCACGCCAACGCACTGATCGTGGTCCCCGAGGACACCACCGAGGTCCCCGACGGCGGCACGGTGGACGTCGTCGTGCTCGCCTGAGGGACGACGGGACAGCTCTTAGCGCTTTCTTCGGATCGTCCCGGCCCGTCGGGTGCCCCGCGCCCGCCGGGGGTACGGTGTCGTCCCACAGGCGGCAGTTTCGACCGGGAGAACGATGAGCAGCGGCCAGCACCACCTCACCCATCTCGACGCGGCGGGCGCGGCGCGGATGGTCGACGTCTCCGCCAAGGACGTCACCGCCCGCACGGCCCGCGCCCGCGGCCGGGTCCTGGTGTCGCCGCAGGTCGTCGCCTTGCTACGGGGGGAGGGCCTGCCCAAGGGCGATGCCCTGGCCACCGCCCGGATCGCCGGCATCATGGGCGCCAAGCGCACCCCCGAGCTGATCCCGCTGTGCCACCCGCTCGCCGTCTCCGGCGTCACGGTGGACCTCTCCGTCACCGACGACGCCGTCGAGATCACGGCCACCGTCAAGACCACCGACCGCACCGGCGTCGAAATGGAGGCGCTGACCGCCGTCTCCGTCGCCGCCCTCACCGTCGTCGACATGGTCAAGGCGGTCGACAAGGCCGCGGTGATCTCCGACGTCCGCGTCGAGGAGAAGACCGGCGGCAAGTCCGGCGACTGGAGCCGGTCATGACCTCCGCCCGCGCCCTGGTGATCACCGCCTCCCAGCGCGCCGCGGCCGGCGTCTACCCCGACAAGGGCGGCCCGCTGCTCGCCGAGGGCCTGGCCGCCATGGGCTTCGAGGTCGACGGCCCCCAGGTCGTCCCCGACGGCGAGCCGGTGGCCGCCGCCCTGCGCGGTGCCGTCGACTCCGCCCGGTACGCCGTCATCCTCACCACCGGCGGTACGGGCCTGTCGCCCACCGACCGCACCCCCGAGGCCACCCGCCGGGTCCTGGACTACGAGGTCCCCGGCATCCCCGAGGCGATCCGCGCCGCCGGCCGCACCAAGGTCCCCACCGCCGCCCTCTCCCGCGGCCTCGCCGGCGTCGCCGGCACGACCCTGATCGTCAACCTCCCCGGCTCCACCGGCGGCGTACGCGACGGTCTGGCCGTCCTCACCGACCTCCTGCCGCACGCCGTCGACCAGATCCGCGGCGAGGACCATCCCAGACCTTCCGGGAGCCCGAGCTGAACGCGCCCTGGCCGGTGGTCCTGACGGACGGTGAGGTCACCCTCCGTCCGATAAGGATGCGCGACCAACGGGAGTGGCGGGAGGTCAACCGCCGCAACCGCGACTGGCTGCGCCCCTGGGAAGCGACCATCCCGCCGCCCCCGCCCGGCCTCGTCCCGCCGCACCGCCCGACCTACCGGCAGATGGTCCGCCATCTGCGCGCCGAGGCGCACGCCGGCCGGATGCTGCCGTTCGTCGTGGAGTACCGGGGCCGGCTCGTCGGACAGCTCACCGTCGCCGGCATCACCTGGGGCTCCATGTGCTCCGGCCACATCGGCTACTGGGTCGACCGGGATGTCGCCGGCCGGGGCGTCATTCCGACCGCGGTGGCGCTCGCCGTCGATCACTGCTTCCGTTCCGTGGGACTGCACCGCATCGAGGTCTGCATTCGCCCCGAGAACACCCCCAGCCGCCGGGTGGTGGAAAAACTCGGTTTCCGTGAGGAAGGCATCCGCCCCCGCTACCTCCACATCGACGGCGCCTGGCGCGACCACGCGGTTTTCGCGCTCACCGCGGAAGAAGTCCCCCAGGGCCTGCTCAGCCGCTGGCACCGCGAGAAACCCGCTGCTCCCGGGGCCGCCCCCGGCGCACCCCACAAATAAAATAAATGTTCGAATAGCCTCCCCAATTCGGCCCGATAGGGGAGGGAGTGGATCTCTACCATCACAAAAAAGTTCGAGATATCAGCCAGATCGTGCGACACACCGGCCCAATTGGCGGATGGCCCCCCGCAAACCCCTCTACCGTGTGAGTCGTGAGAAGTAGCGGCCTCATCTACGCAGTCATCGTCGGGGCCTGGGCTGCCTACTTGGTGCCGATGTGGCTCCGTAGGCAGGACGAGCTCAACGAGGCCCGTCCGACCGAGCGCTTCAGCACCGCCATCCGGCTGCTGTCCGGACGCGCGGCCATGCAGCGCCGTTACGACAAGGCGCGCGGGGACTACCCCACCGACGATGCGGGCGAGGAACCGGGCCCGGACGCCGCGGCCGAAGAGGCCGCCGCCGGGCCCTTCGGCGACCCTGCCCCCGCGGACGAGCCCGAGGCGCTCACTCGGGTGCAGCCCGCCCCGCCGCGCCCCTCGCTCTCCGAGCGGACCAAGCGGGCCAAGGTCCTCGCCCGCCGCCGGCGCACCATCACCATCCTCTTCCTCACCTTCACCACCGGCGCCATCGTCGCGGCCGTCGGCGGTCTGCCCTTCCTCTGGGCCCCCGCGCTCCCCGCCGTCCTCCTGACCGCGTACATCATTTACCTGCGCGCCCAGGAGCGCCGCCGCTTCACCTTCACCATGGACCAGCGCAAGGCGGAGGCAGCGGCCCAGCGGCTGCGCGAGGGCCGGCCCCGCCCCCGACAGGCGGCCGACCAGCCACCCGCCGACGACCACCCGGCCGACGTCCGCCCGGACGTCACCGCCGACGCCGCCCCGGAACCCCCGCGCGCGGCACCCCACTCCCGCCCGGCCCACACCGCCGGTCGCCGCGCCGTCGTCGAGGAGACCGACCACGCCGAGTGGGTCGACCAGCAGCGCGAGCGTGAGCGCCCGCGCCCGGCCACCGGCAGCTGGGACCCGGTCCCGGTCCCCCTGCCCACCTACGTCACCGCCCCGGTCGCCCCGCGCGCCACCAGCCATGTCGACCTGGACGCCGAGGACGCCTGGAGCTCCGCCCGTTCCAGCGCCATCCCCGACCACTCCCCGTCCGACACCGCCGCCCGCCGCCCCCGCGGGCGCACCCCGCTCTTCGACCAGTACGAGGACGAGGACCGCCCGCGTGCTGCGAACGAGTGACCCGCACCGCCGGCCACTGCGTGACGGCCCTCCGCTGACCAGCCCCGGAAGCGATTTCCGAGCACCGCGACCGGGATGCTAGAGTTTCACTCGTCGCAAGGGCCTGTGGCGCAGCTGGTAGCGCACCTCGTTCGCAACGAGGGGGTCAGGGGTTCGAGTCCCCTCAGGTCCACCGCACGTCAAAGCCCCCGCCGGGGATATCCGGTGGGGGCTTTTTCGTGTTGTACCGCAGCGAAGCGCAGCCACTACGAGGGAGCGGCCTGGTTGCCGAGGTGCTTGCCGAGCTTCCGCGGCGCCTTCCGCGTCGATTCTGAGGGCGCGTGTGGGGAGATCCCCGTGTAGGTAGGGGCAGCGTCTCGCGGCTCCCCCCGGGGGAGGGCCTGTGGCTGGTGGCTCTCGCCTTGTGGATGCCCTCGTGTCGGCATCCGGCGCTCAGGTCAACGGCTTTGACGGCCGCCGCTGCGCAGCACACCCCGCCGGCCCGTCACGCAGGGCCGGCGCGGGCTCGGGGACTGGGGCGACGCTCCTGCTTCCGGTCCGTCCCCCCCCCCGCCTCCGGTGAGCGGTTCACAGGGCGGGCAGCCGTACCGCCAGCGTCACGGATGCGGGCGGGGGAGCGGAACGCACCCTGGGGCGTGGCCTTCAGCCATTGGTCTCGTCGTTGTTCTTGAGGAGCATGTCGAGTTTGCACTTGACGTGCTTCGGCTTGTCGCGTTCGAGTCCGCTGTACTCCTCGGAGACCGGGACGGGCCGGGTCTCACCGGCGCCTACGCCGTTCGCGGAAAAGTTCGCCGTGCCGACGTCGTTACCGGCTTCGTCCCTGAACTTCACCATGCCGTTGTAGTCCGCGCGGCTCCGGGAGTTGCCGTTGTGCACGCGCACCTTGGCTTCCAGGGTGCCGAATGCGACGTCGACGTCGCAGCTGGTGAGGGTGGTGTCCGACTCGGGTTCGGTGAGAGTCCCGGACGTTGGCACGCTGCTGGGGACGGCGACCCGGGGCTTCGGGAGGAGGGCGCAGCCGCCGGCGCCGGTCACGGCGACGACCACCAGTCCGCACACGGCTGCGGTATGAACATGGCGACGCTTCACGTTGCTCCCCCGAAGTGACCGGCCATATCGGGCCGAGGTAGGTGCGTACGCCCGGATGGTGTCCCGTGGGTGACCGGCCGCGCGCTCGCAGTGTTGTTGACAGGCGCCCGTCAGGCTAACAAGCGGGGCGTCGATCCCGAATTCCGCTCCGGCGGGCGGTTGTTCGCCGATGGATGCCAGGGGGACAGCGGGCCGGAGTCGGGCGCTGCGGAAGCACGGGCGTGTACGACGGGTCGTCAGTGTGGAACCCCCGACGCCTGTCCTGGAGGGCCACCGCAGCTCGGGAATCCCGTCCGGTCTGGGTGATCGGGCGGGATTCTTGGCGCTTCGGGGGCGGGTGGGGCCCGTTGGGGTGGGGACTGGGGTAACGGGGTGGAGTGGTGGGGCAGTTGGGTGGGTGGGGATGGAGGGCGGTCAGTGGGTGTGGGGGCGGTAGGGGAGGCGGATGCCATGGCGGGCCAGGTAGGCCAGGGGGTTGATGTCGGAGCCGTAGCGGCGGGAGGTGCGGACCTCGAAGTGGAGGTGGGGGCCGGTGGCGCGGCCGGTGGCGCCGCTGTAGCCCAGGCGGGTGTGGGCGCGGACCTTCTGGCCGGGGCGGACGGTGATCCGGGACAGGTGGCCGAAGAGGGTGTAGCGGCCGTCCCGCATGCGGATCGTGACGGCCTTTCCGTAGGCGCCGGAGCGCTGGGCGAGGACGACGGTGCCGACGCCCACGGACCGGACCCGGGTGCCGCTGCGGACCGCGAAGTCGATGCCGGTGTGGTGGCCCGCCTGCCAGGTGCCGCGGACCCCGTAGGGCGCGCTGACGTGGTAGTGGGCCCAGGTGCGCAGCGGGCGGGACCAGGAGTCCGTGGGGGCGGCCAGGGCCGCCGGGGCCGCCGTCGCGGCGATGACCGGACCCAGGACCGCCGGCGCTATGGCGCGCAGCAGGATTCCGCTCAGCGGGGTGCTCGTGTGGAACGTGGTCATAGTGGTGAGCCCACGCCCTGTGGCGGGCGGTCGCATCCCGGGGCGGGGTGGTCGGCCGCCGATCGGGTGGCGGATCGCGGGGCGGGGCGGCCGATCGTGGGGCGGCGGCGGTGCCGGCAGGGCGGCTGGCTGATCGCCGGGCGGCCGTCGTGGGGTGCGGGGGCGCGGGGCGTCAGGTGGTCAGTCGGGCGAGGGTCTCGGCGACCGCGCCGGCGCCGTCCTCGGCGGCCATGCGCCGGGCGGCCGCGGCGGCGTGGTTCCGGCGGGCGGTGGAGCCGGCGGCCTGGCCCAGGGCGTGTGCCAGGCGGGCGGTGCCGCGCTCCCCGGACAGGTCCGCGAAGGGGACCGGGGCGGTGGCGACGCCCAGGGACGCCAGGCGGGCGGCCCAGAAGGGTTGGTCGGCGGTAACCGGGACGGGCACCGTGGGGACGCCCGCGCGCAGGCTCGCGGCGGCGGTGCCGGCGCCGCAGTGGTGGACCACGGCGGCGGTGTGCGGGAAGAGCAGGGCGTGCGGGACCTCGTCGACGGTCAGGAGGTCCTCCGACGGGTCCGCGGCGAGGCCGGCCCAGCCGGACTGCAGGATGCCGCGGAGCCGCGCGCGGCGGAGCGCGTCCACCGCCAGGGCGCTCAGCCGCTCGCCCGCACCGCCCGCCATGCTGCCGAACCCGATGAACACCGGAGGCGGGCCGGCGGCGAGGAAGTCCCGGATATGGGAGGGGAGTTGGGCGTCGGGGGCGTGCCACGGCCACCAGTTGCCGACGACGGTCAGGGCGTCGGGCCAGTCCGTGGGGCGGGGTAGCAGGACCTGGCTGAAGCCGTGCAGCACCGGCCGGCCGGCGGCCTCGGTGCGGCGGCGGACGGCCCGCGCGGTGGCGGGCGGCAGACCGAGCCGGGCGCGCAGGGCACGGGTGGCGTCCGCGTAGAGGCGGTCGACGATGCGCAGGGAGAGCCGGCCGATGGCGCGGTTCGCCCGGGGGCCGAGGGACCGGCCGCCGCTGACGATCGGGGGGAAGTCGCCGGTGGGTGCCTGGGGCACCACGGGCAGCTCCAGGGCGGGGATGCCCAGCGCCTCGGCGAGGTGCCGGCCGAGCGGCGCGGTGGTGGCGGAGAGCAGCAGCAGGTCGGTGTCGGGCTCCTCGGCCACCGCGTCGGCGAGGCCGTCGCCCAGCTCGTTGATGAAGGCGGTGGCCCGGCGCATCAGGGCGCGCCGGCTGGTCGGGGCGCCGTCGCGGGGCGCCGGGTCGCCGGGGCGCGCCGAACGGGGGTCGGCCGGCAGTCGGCGGAAGCCCAGGCCGGCGGCGCGGACCAGGGGTGCGTAGGCGTCGTGGGTGGCCAGGGTGACCTCGTGGCCGGCGGCGCGGAGGCGGGCGCCGAGGCCGGTGTAGGGGGCGACATCGCCGTGCGAGCCGGCGGCGGTGAGCAGGATTCTGGGCATGGCTGAGCCACCTCGGTGGGTCGGGAGGGAGGAGGGCGGGGCGTGGGGCGCGGGGGTCAGGCCCGGTCGGCCGGGGGCGGCGGGGCGGTCGCCGCCTGCCGTACGGCGTTGGCGTGCACGGCCGTGCGCAGGTACGCCGCGAGGCCGGGGCGCTGTTCACCGGGCGGGACGACCAGGGCGAAGGCGCGGGGGTCGGCGGCGAAGTCGTCGGCGATCCGGCCGTGCATATCGGTGGGGCACGGGGTGAACCAGCGGCCGATGTGCTGCCGGTGTTCCTCGGCGAGGTCCATCGCCCGCTCGCCGTCCGCCGGTGCCCCGGTGTCGAAGGCGGTGAGCAGCCGCCCGCGCCAGTCGGTTCCCTCGGCCATGATCTGCGCCCAGTCCTCCTTGGTGTGCGCGGCGGCCCGCGCCATCGAGCGCTGATGGCCCTCGTGGTGCTGCCACTTCAGATGGGCCTGGGTGGCGTAGGTGAGGTCGAAGGTCACCTCGCCGAAGACCTCGAACCGCTCCTCGGGGGTCAGCTCCACTCCGGTCTGCTGGACCTCCATGGCGTGCTCGGCGACCTCGACCAGCCGTTGCAGGGTGGCGATCTGGTCGGTCAGCAGGCGGTGCCGGGCGCGGAGGTGGTCCAGGGCGTTGGCCTGCGGGTCCGCAAGGATGGTGGCGATCTCGTCGAGGGGGAAGCCGAGCTCCCGGTAGAAGAGGATCTGCTGCAGCCGGGCGAGGTCGGCGTCGCTGTAGAGGCGGTAGCCGGCCGGGCTGCGGTCGCTGGGGGAGAGCAGGCCGGCCTTGTCGTAGTGGTGCAGGGTGCGCACCGTGATCCCGGCGAAGCCGGAGACCTGCCCGACCGAATAGCTCATCGCAGCGCCTTTCGTCCCTGTCGTCACGCCGGGGGCAGCCGGCTTCCGGCCGCGCCGGTGCCGTGCCGTCTCCCCCGTCCACGGCACGGCCCGGGCCCCCGTACGACGTTCAGGGTGCGGCCTGACGTTACGTGAGGGTCAAGCGGCCGGCTTCGTGCACTCCCGGTGACAGCGTGTGTCGGTGGATTCCAGTGTCCGGGACGGCCGGGTGTGGCCCTGGAGCCCTGGCCCAGGCGTCAGCCGCAAGGTGGTTGCCGGCTCTTTGTGACCGTGGTCCTCTGGACTCCCTTGCCTACCGACCCCTTGGGAGCCCCCGAACGCATACCATGATCACCGCCGGGCTGGCCTTTGCCGGCGTGGCCATGCTCATCAACATGGCACCCGGCCCCGACTCGCTGCTCGTTGTCCGAACGTCCGTGACCCAGGGCAGGCAAGGCGGACTGGCCGCCGCCCTGGGCATCCTCACCGGCTGCATGGGCTGGGGCATCGCGACCGCCGCCGGCCTGACGGCCCTGCTGACCGCATCCCACCTGGCGTACGACACGCTCCGCTTGGTCGGCGCCGCGTACCTCGTTCTCCTGGGGGCCATGGCACTCTGGCGTTCCAGAAAGCCGGCCGATCCCGAACCGGCCGCGCGGACCACCGCCCCGGCCAGCCGCTGGGTGGCATTTCGCGTCGGCGTGGGAACGAATCTCCTCAATCCCAAGGCGGGCGTGTTCTACCTGAGCCTGATCCCGCAGTTCGTCCCGCCAGACGCAGAGATGTTCAGTGCGACGCTGTTCTTCACCGCCATTGATGTGATCGAGCTGGCTGCTTGGTACTGGCTCCTCTCCCGTGCCGCATCGACGGTCAGCGAGCGCATCCAACGCCCCGCGGTCCGCCGCCGCCTCGAACAGATCACCGGCCTGGCCTTTTTCGGCTTTGCCGCCAACCTCCTCACCGACCGCTCGTAGATCTCCCGCCCCTTCCGCCCCGCAGTAGCGCTGGCCGGCGCCACCGGGCTAAGGAGATCTCCCCGTCGGCGCACGGGCCGTGGACCTCGGCACGGCTGACCCGCGGCAGCGTCATGGATGTGGGCTGCGGATTCGCATCAGGCACGGGAAGCCTCTGCCCGTTGCTGCCGGGGCCATGGTCGGCACGACCGATCCGGAAAGGGGAAGTGGGCCGCGGGAGGGTCCCTCGTCAACACGGTCAAGCGGCTCAGTCCCGTGTGTACCGCTCCTCCAGGACGGAGTTGACCAGCGCCTGGACGTCCTCGCGGGCCAGGCCCTGGTCCTGGGCGCGCGCCATCCAGGAGCGCAGCTCCTCGCGCAGCCGGGCGTCCGCGGCGGAATCGGGGCGGGCGAGGGTGCGGCTGACGAAGGTGCCCAGGCCGGGGCGCGGCTCGACCAGGCCCTCCCGCTCCAGCTCGCGGTAGGCCTTGAGGGTCGTATTGGGGTTGACCTTGGTCGTGGCGGCGACCTGCGCGGCGGTCGGCAGCCGGTCCCCCTCCACGAGGATGCCCAACCGCAGCGCCTGCTGGACCTGTTGGACGATCTGGAGGTAGGTGGCGACACCGCTGCGGCGGTCGATGCGGAACTCGACGACGCTCACCACCTCTCTGCTGCTTCCACCGGCGCGGCCGTGTGGCCCGACCGCTTGATGATCGGGCCGCCCGTGCCGGGTGTCAAAGCGCCGCCCGGGCAGCGGGCCCGGGGGTTCAGAGCGGCCGCCGGTGGGCCCGCCACACGACGAACGCCAGCACCGCGACGGCCAGCGCCAGCAGGATCCCCGCGCCCAGCCACTGCATCCCGGCCATCTGGGAGAGGTCGAAGTACTGGGTCACCCGGTTCACGATGCCGAGCCGGGCCCGGCAGGCGTCGCTGGCGCCGTCGACGCAGGTGCCGAAGCCGTAGAGCCGGCCGTCGGCGGTGGAGACCCAGTCGTCGATCCGTACCGAGCCGGGCGGCAGGGCGGGGCCTTCGCCGTCGTAGGGGTAGCTGGTGCTGCGGGGCGTGCCGAGCCGGGGGATGATCTTCTCCGTCCAGAGCACCGAGCCGACCGCGGTGAAGACGGCGGTGGCCGCCATCGCCGGCACCACCCGCCGGATCACGGTGCCGAGGGCGATGCCACAGGCGGTCAGGAAGAGGGTCATCGCGACCGGGACGGGCCCGGTGCCGTCGAACGCCCCGCTCTGCAGCCAGTCACCGCCGCCGACCAGGTTGCGGGCCGGTGACCACAGCCAGGTGAAGGCCGCCGACAGCAGGACGGCGCACCCCGCGGCGACGGTCAGCGGCAGGCCGAGCGCGGCCGTGATCCACCGGGCGCGGCTCACCGACTGGGTGGTGACCAGCCGGATTGTGCCCTGCTCCTGCTCACCCGCGATGAGCGGGGCGCCCAGGAAGATCCCGGCGAGCACCGGCAGGGACGTCACGAGCTGGAGGTCGCCACTGAACATCGGGCCGAAGAGGCTCTGGAAGTCGGCTTCCGCCCGCCCCCCGGGCTTCGGAGCGGCGCCGTGGGCGTGCAGGAAGTCCACCACACCGATCCGCTGGTACGCGAAGAGCGCGCAGCCCGCGACGGTCACCACCAGGGCGATCCACAGCAGCGTGCGGTGCCGGCGCCAGACCAGCCAGGGCAGTCCGCGCAGCGGGCCGCGGCGGGGTGCGGCGGTGCCGGTCCCGGCGGCGGGCCCGCCGCCCGCACCTGCCGTCACGGAGGGACCGTCCATCGCGGGGGTCCCCTCCGCCGCGGAGGAGCCGTCCTTCGTGGCCGCCCCGGCCGTGACCTCCCCGGTCCCGCCGGCCGCTCCGGTCCCGCCGGCCCCGCCGGCCATTCCGGTCCCGGTCATGCCGCCACCGCCCGGTCCGCGCCCCCGTCGACCCGGGCCTCGGCCGCGATCAGGGCCGGCGCCTGCGGCGAGCGCAGGCAGCCCAGCAGGACCTCCTCCATGCTGGGCACCATGCACTCCCAGCTGTCGGAGAGCGGTCCGCCGGGCCGGACCAGGGCGGTGAACTGCCGTCCGGTGACCCGGGACTCGACCACGGTGTGCTGCCGCAGCAACTCCTCCGGTACCCCGTCGGCCCCCTCCGCCACGCCCGTCACCAGCAGGTGCGCGGGCACCAGCTCCTCGGTCCGGCCGGCCATCCGCACCCGGCCCTCGGCAAGCACGACGAGGTAGTCACACATCTCCTCCATCTCGGAGAGCATGTGGGACGACATCAGCACGGTCGTGCCGTGCTCGGCGGCCTCGGCCAGCAGCAGCCCGGACAGCTCGTGCCGGGCCAGCGGGTCCAGGTCGGACATCGGCTCGTCGAGCAGCAGCAGCTCGGGCCGCTTGCCGAAGGCGAGGGCGAAGGCGATCCGGGTGCGCTGGCCGCCCGAGAGGCTGCCGATCCGGGCGGTCAGCGGCACGTTCCCGGACCGTACGATCCGCTCGGCCAGCTCCTGGTCCCAGCGCGGGTTGAGCTCGCGGCCCAGCCGCAGGGTCTCGGCGACCGTGAAGCGCGGATAGAGCGGCTTGTCCTGTGCGAGGAAGGCGACCCGCTCCAGGACGGCGGGGTCGTTGACCGGCACCCCGAAGAGCCTCAGGGTCCCGGTGGTGGGCTGCACCAGCCGGGTCGCGGTGCTCAGGAACGTGCTCTTGCCGGCGCCGTTGGGGCCGACCAGCGCACAGACGTGGCCGGCGGGGAGCCGGAAGGAGCAGTCCTGCAGCGCCCAGCCACCGCGGTACTTCTTCCCCAGTCCCGCGGCCTCGACGGCCCATGGGCTCGGGTTGCCCATCCGGATCCCCCCTTTAGCTAGTTGATTAGTGGAATGAGTATGGAGAGCGGCCCGGAATCCTGTCAACACGATCGGCGGGCCCGGGCCGGGTCGCGGCCGAGCGGCCCGGGCCGTTCAGCCGGCCGGCTCCGCCAGCAGCTTGGCCATGCACCGGCTGTCCTCGTAGGTCCGGTACAGCCCGAACTTCGTCACATGGACATAGCCGCTGGAGGCGTACAGCTCCAGCGCCTCGGGCTGCTTGATGCCGGTCTCCAGCACCATCCGGGTACGCCCCGCCGCCCGGGCGTCCGTCTCCAGCGCGGCCAGGATCCGCCGCGCCAGGCCCCGGCCCCGGGCCTGCGGCAGCACGAACATCCGCTTGATCTCGGCGTCCCCGGCCGCATAGCCCTCGGCCGCGTCCTCCTGCACCCGCCACCCGCCGGTGGCCAGCGGCCGGCCGTCCTCGTAGGCGATCAGGTACGCCCCGCGCGGCGGGGTGAACATCTCCGGATCCAGCGGCGTCATATCGCCGTCGCCGTAGCGCTGGACGTACTCCTGCTGAACCAGGCCGTCGAGCGCCACCGCATCGGGGTGGTCATAGCGGACGGCGCGGATCTCGACGGAGCGGATTTCGAGAGGGTCCATTCCACGAAGCGTACGGGGCGACGGGGCGGGGGCGGAGGGACGGGAAAGCGATCACGGGGTGGGGCTGGGTATCGTGCCCGGATGCTCACCGTGACCTCTGTGAATGTGAACGGGCTGCGCGCCGCGGCCAAGAAGGGCTTCGTCCCGTGGCTGGCGGAGACCGAGGCCGATGTGCTGTGTCTGCAGGAGGTACGGGCCGAGACCGCTCAGCTCCCGGAGGAGGTGCGCGAGCCCGCCGGCTGGCACACCGTGCACGCGCCGGCCGCCGCCAAGGGTCGGGCCGGGGTCTCGCTCTACACCCGCCGGGCGCCGGACCGCGTACGGGTGGGGTTCGGCTCGCCGGAGTTCGACGACAGCGGCCGCTACGTCGAGGCCGACCTGCCCGGGGTGACCGTCGCCAGTCTCTACCTGCCCTCCGGCGAGGTCGGCACCGAGCGCCAGGGGGAGAAGGAGCGCTTTATGGCGGAGTTCCTCCCCTACCTCGTCGACCTGCGCAAGCGCGCGGCGGCGGACGGCCGTGAGGTCGTGGTGTGCGGCGACTGGAACATCGCCCACCGGGAGGCCGACCTGAAGAACTGGAAGGCCAACCAGAAGAAGTCCGGCTTCCTCCCCGAGGAGCGGGCCTGGCTCACCGACGTCCTCGACGAGGACCGCGGCGGCTATGTGGACGTGGTCCGCGGGCTGCACCCGGACACCGAGGGCCCGTACTCGTGGTGGTCCTACCGTGGCCGCGCCTTCGACAACGACGCGGGCTGGCGCATCGATTACCACATGGCCACCCCGGGCCTGGCCCGGCGGGCGGTGAAGGCGTATGTGGAGCGCGCGGCGGCGTACGACCAGCGGTGGAGCGACCATGCGCCGGTGACGGTGGTGTACGAGCGGTAGGGCGGGCTGCCCTGGGGCTGTGTGAGGGCGTTGCGCCTTGGGACTGTGTGGGGGCGTTGCGCCCTGGGGTCGGGGCAGGCTCCGGGCGTCCGGCCGGGGGCTCGCTCTGCGGGCCCGTCTGATCGGTGGTGGGTCTCGTTCCCGGGGCCGGTCTGACCGGTGGGTGGGTCTCGTTCCCGGGGCCGGTCTGATCCGGGGCGTGTGCCGTGGCGGAGAAACCGCAGCCCCGAGGGGGCGCCCTCCCGGGGGAGTGGACGAGGGCGCCCCGGTTCGGGGGACGGCCCGCCGGGGGTGGTGGCGGGCCGTCACCGGCCGTTAGGGGAAGGCCGGTTGTGCCGTGGTGGGCTCAGGGGCGGTTCAGGGGCGGTAGAACTTCACGTAGCCGCCGTTGTCCGGGCGGTCGAACCAGCCGCGGAAGGCCCAGTTGATGTAGCCGCCGTCGCCCTGGTTGGTGAACTCGCCGTCCTCGAAGACCCAGATGCCGTAGATGACGCCGTCGTAGGTGGCCGAGCCGTAGGCCTTCACGCCGTTGAGGTGGTCCTCGTAGCCCTGGCTGAGGTTGTGCACCATGACGTTGTACTGGCCGCCGGCGGCGTAGAACGCCGACTCGCGCAGGTTCTTGACGAAGCCCTCGCGGTTCTGGGCGGTCTTGATCGACGCCTCGATCTTGTTGGCGATGCCGAGCACGTCGATGTTGAAGTTCACGTTGGCGTTGGCGCCGACGCTGACCGGGGACTCGCCCGCCGCCGCGGCGGCAGCGGCCGGAGCGGCCATCGCGGTCGACGGGAAGGCGGCGCCGGCCGCGGTGAGCGCGGCGCACAGGGCCGCCGTCGCCACGCTCTTCTTCAGGATGCCCGTACGGGACATGGTTCTCCTCGATGAGTGGGGGTGTCTCGCCTCCGCAAGCACGGAGCGCCGGCCGGGGCGGCGGGAAGAACCGCGGCTCCGGCACGGACTCAAGGCTCGGCGGTGCCGCTCATGATCGGCTCATATCGCGCTCATGCGGCCTGTTTTCCGCATCGGAGGGCATCCCGCCGACATCCGGTAGCACCCGGACGCACCGGTAATGTCCACATAGTGAGAGCGGGGGAGGGGCTCGCAACCCGGTTCCGGCGTCCATGGTCTTTACTTGCGCAAGGGCGTTCAGGGCGCGCCCGGTTCGGCAGTACGCACCAGAGGGCACGATGGTTCAGTTGCGGCTCCTAGGGCCGGTGGAGATCGAGACGGACCAGGGCCTGTCACTGGCTCTGGGGGCGGGCCGCATCCGTACCGTGGCCGCGGTGCTGATCAGTGAGGTCAACCGGGCGGTGGGGGTGAACCGGCTGATCGACCTGGCGTGGGACGGGGATCCGCCGGCCCGCGCGCGGGGCGTGGTCCACAACCATGTGCACCGGCTGCGGCGGCTGTTGGCGGGACACGCCGAACTCGCCACGCGGGGGCAGGGGTACGTCCTGCGCGCCGATCCGGAGGCGGTGGACGTCCACCGGTTCCGGAGCCTGGTCGCCGGCGCCCGGGGTGCCGAGCCGTGGACGGCGGTCGTGATGCTGCGTCAGGCCCTGGGGCTGTGGCGGGGCGAGGTGCTGGCGGACGTGCCCGGTGAGCGGGTGCGCCGGACGCTGGGCGTCGGCCTGTCCCAGGCGCGGCTGGCCGCGCTGCAGGAACTGGGCGGCACGCTGTTGCGGCTCGGCCGGCACGGGGAGTTGGTCACGGAGCTGACCGGGTGGATCGCCGAGCACCCGCTGCACGAGGAGCTGACCGCGCTGCTGATGCGGGCCCTGCAGGCCGGCGGCCGGCAGGCCGAGGCCCTCGACCACTACCACCGGGCCCGCCGGCACCTGAAGGACCAGCTGGGCATCGACCCCGGACCGGCGCTCCGCGAGGCCCACTTGGCGGTTCTCGGCGGGGGCCGCACCCCGGCGCCGCCCACCGCCCGCCCGCCGGCCACCCCGACGTACGCGGCGCCGTCCGGCTCGTCGTACCCCGCACCTTCGGCCCCGTCGCATTCCGCACCTCCGGCCCCGCCGTACCCCGCGCCCTCCGCCCCGGCACCGTCGTACGCGGTCCCCTCCGCCCCGTCGTACCCCGCGCCCCCGGCCCCGTCGTACGCGGTGCCGCCCGCGCCGCCGTATGTCGCGCCCTACGTCTGCGACCACCGGCCGGGTCCCCCGCCGCGGATCGCCCAACTGCCGCCCGCCATCGCGGACTTCTGCGGACGGGAAGGTGAACTGGCGGTGCTGGACCAGCATCTGGAGCGGGTGCCGCGGCCGGACTGTGTGGTGCTGGCCGGCGGCGGCGGGACCGGTAAGACCACGCTCGCGGTGCAGTGGGCGCACCGCCGCAAGGAGGAGTTCCCCGACGGCCAGCTCTTCGCCGACCTGCGGGGTTTCGAGCGTCCCCCGATGCGGCCCGGCACCGTCCTGGCGGCGTTCCTGCGCACCCTGGGCGTCCCGGAGGCGGAGATCCCCGACTCCGTGACGGAGGGGGCCGCGCTCTACCGTTCGCTGCTCGCCGGCCGCCGGATGCTCGTCCTGCTGGACAACGTCGGCACCGCCGAGCAGGCCCGCCCGCTGCTGCCCGCCACACCCGGCTGCCTGGCGGTGGTGACCAGCCGGCGGCGGTTGAGCGGGCTGGTGGTCCGCAACGGCGCCGCCCTGGTCAGGGTGGGGCCGCTCACCTCAGCGGAGGCGCTCCAACTGCTGGGCAATGCGCTGGGACGGCAGCGCATCGCGGCGGACGAGGCGGCGGCCGGGGCGCTCGTCGAGTGGTGCGACCGGCTTCCGCTGGCGCTGCGGATCGCCGCGGCCCGGCTGATGGCGCACCCCGAGTGGTCGCTGGAGTGCTGGGCGAAGAAGCTGGCCGATGAGCGCCGTCGGTTGCAGGAGCTGTCCGCCCACGACGCCGATCTCGCCGTGGAGGCCTGTCTCTACCTCAGCTACCGCGCCCTGTCGAGCGGCGCGGCCCGGCTCTTCCGCGCCCTCGGGCTGCACCCCGGCCCCTGTGTGCAGGCCCAGGACGCGGCGGCGCTGGCCGGCCGGGACATCGAGCACACCCGCCGCCACCTCGCCGAACTCTGCGACGCCCACCTGTTGGAGGAGCAGGTCCAAGGCCACTATGTGCGGTCGGAGTTGGTACGCATCTACGCCGCGCAGCGGGTCGTGGCGGAGGAGCCCCGGGCCGCCCAGGACGCGGCCGTACGGCGGCTGCTGGAGCACTTCGCCCGGCACCGGCCGTCGCCCTGCTGAGCCGCGGACCGGGCGGGGCGGGCGGGCTGGCTAGGGGGACCGGACGGGCCGGGGCGGGCGTCAGGCCGGCTGGTCGCCGGGCCCCTGCTCGGGCTCGGGCGCCCCGGCCTCCTGCTCGGGCTGAGGCATGCCGGCCTCCTGCTCCTGCCGTGGTGCCCCGGTCTCCTGTTCCCGGAGCCAGGTTTCCAGCTCCGCCCGTACCCGGCGGTCCATTGCCATGGAGAGCTCCGCCTCCACCACGCCCTTGGTGAGCGGGCGGAGCTTCTCGATGGTTCCGGCCAGGCGCTCGACGTCGTCCGGGGTGGGGCAGCCGCCCTCGCCGCGTTCCAGGAGGTCGGCAAAGAGGTGGCTGCGGACGAGGGTGGTGAAGATGTCGGCGAGGGCGTCGGCGTGCGCACGTACCTTGCGGCCCGCCTCCAGGACGGTGGCCAGCGGGATGCCCCGGTCGACGAGGTCGGTGGAGGCGTCCAGGAGCCGCCGGCTGATGTGGACGAACTCCTCGCCGTCGACGGCGAGATAGCCGATGTCCAGGGACGTGCTGAGGTTCTCGGCGGTGATGTCCCGGCTGAAGTGGTCGGCGAGCTGCTCCGGGGTGAGGCGGACCGGGGTCTCCTCGGACCAGGGCGGCAGCAGGGGCGTCGGCAGGCCGAGCAGTTCGCCCACGTCGCGGCCCGCCTCGAAGGCGGCGAGGAGGTCGGCGATGCCGCCGAGGGTGTGGCCGCGCTCCAGGAGGGCGCCGATGGTGCGCAGCCGGGCGAGGTGGTGCTCGTTGTACCAGGCGATCCGGCCCTCCCGGCGCGGCGGCGGGATGAGCTTGCGCTCGCGGTAGAAGCGCAGCGTACGGACCGTGATGCCGGCCTCCCCGGCCAGGTCGGCCATGCGGAATTCGCGCGCGGGCCGGCCGTGCTGCGGGGCCGGGGCGGGCGCGTCCTCGGGGGTCTCGTTGGCTGCCACGGGGCCAGCCTATGCCGGGGGGTGGGGCGGCGGGATGCCGTGCGACCGGCGGTAACTTCCTGCCGCCGGACCCCTACCGCTCGGTACGTGGCTGCCCTACTCTCCCAGTGGGCCCAACCATGCCAGTGATTACTGGCGCGGTTGGCCGATCCATGGCTGCCAGGGCCGTGGACCGTGGTGCAGGGCGTCGGACTCGGGAGGCGGCGGATGGCCGGGCGCGAGCGTAGGCATGTGCGGGTGGCGGTGATCGGATCGGGCTTCGGTGGGCTGGGGGCGGCCGTACGGCTGCGCCGCGAGGGCATCACCGACTTCGTGGTCCTGGAGCGGGCCGGTGCGGTCGGCGGCACCTGGCGGGACAACAGTTATCCCGGGTGCGCCTGCGATGTGCCGTCGCACCTGTACTCCTTCTCCTTCGCGCCCAACCCCCAGTGGCCGCGGAACTTCTCCGGGCAGCGGCACATCCGCGCGTACCTGGAGGGGGTCACCGACACCTTCGGGCTCCGCCCCCATCTGCGCCTGAACGCGGAGGTGCGCAGCCTGCGGTGGAACACCACCGGGCTGTACTGGGAGATCGAGACCGCGGACGGGCCGCTCACCGCGGACGTGGTGGTGTCGGCGACCGGCCCGCTGTCCGACCCCAAGCTGCCGGACGTGCCCGGGCTCGACACCTTCCCTGGCAAGGTCTTCCACTCCGCGCGCTGGGACCACGACTTCGACCTGCGCGGCCGGCGGGTGGCCATGATCGGCACCGGTGCCTCGGCGATCCAGATCGTGCCCGCCATCGCGCCGGAGGTCGAGCGGCTGACCCTCTTCCAGCGCACCCCGCCCTGGGTGCTGCCGCGCGCCGACCGCCGGATCACCGCGGCCGAGCAGTGGCTGCACACCAAAGTGCCGGCGACCCGGGCCGCCCGCCGCGGGCTGCTCTGGGGCATCCGGGAGATGCAGGTCAGCGCCTTCACCAAGCGGCCCGAGCGGCTGGGGATGCTCGAGATGCTGGCGAAGAACCACCTGCGGAAGGCGATCAAGGACCCCGGGCTGCGGGCCGCGCTCACCCCGGACTACCGCATCGGCTGCAAGCGGATCCTGCTCTCCAACACCTACTACCCGGCGCTGGCCCGGCCGCATGTGGACCTGGTGCCGGCCGGGCTGAAGGAGGTGCGCGGCAGCACGCTGGTGGCGGCCGACGGGAGCGAGACGGAGGCCGATGCGATCGTCTTCGGCACCGGGTTCCACGTGACCGACCTGCCGATCGCCCAGCGGGTCACCGGGGCCAACGGCACGACGCTGGCCGAGGAGTGGAAGGACGGGATGGCCGCGCTGCGCGGCTCCACCGCGGCCGGATTCCCCAACTTCCTCACCGTCATCGGCCCCAACACCGGGCTGGGGAACAGCTCGATGATCCTGATGATCGAGGCGCAGCTGAACTACCTCGCGGACTACATGCGGCAACTGGACCTGCTCGGGGGCGGGTTCGCGCTGAGCGCCCGGCAGTCCGCGGTCGACGAGTGGACGCGGAAGATCCAACGGCGGATGGAGCGGACGGTGTGGAACACCGGCGGGTGCGACAGCTGGTATCTGGACGCGAATGGGCGGAACACCACCGCCTGGCCGGGCACGACCGCGGAGTTCCAGCGGGTGACCCGGCGGGTCGACCTCGCGGAGTACGAGGTGCTGCGGCCGGCGGACCGGCGCTCCGCGGGCGCCGGGACGGAGGTGGCCGTATGAGCCGCCGGCCCGGACACCTCACCAGCGGTCGCTACGCCCCGCCGGTGCCGCGCGCGAGCCGGGAGCTCACCTCGGCCGACGGAGCCCGTCTGTACGCCGAGCTCCACGGCCCCGAGGGCGCCCCGGCCGTGGTGCTGGCGCACGGCTGGACCTGCTCGACCGCCTTTTGGGCCCCGGTCGTCCGCGACCTGGCCGTAGACCACACGGTCGTGGTCTACGACCAGCGCGGCCACGGCCGCAGTCCGGCCCCCGGACCGGCCGGCTACAGCACCACGGCGCTCGCCGACGACCTGGTCGCCGTCCTGGAGGGCACCCTGGCGCCGGGCGAACGGGCCGTGCTGGGCGGCCACTCCATGGGCGGCATGACGATCATGGCCGCTGCCGAGCGGCCACAGCTGCGCGCCCGGGCCGCCGCCGTCCTGCTGTGCAGCACCGGAGGCGCCGAACTCCCCGAGGAATCACGGGTGTTCCCCTTCCGCAGCCCGGCCGCCCGGCGCGCCGCCCACCGCCTGCTGCTGGGCTCCCGCGCTCCCCTCGGCCCGGTCTCACCGCTCACCCGGCGCGCCCTGAAGTACGCCACGATGGGCGCCGGCGCCACCCCGGAGCAGGTCGAGGCCTGCGCCCGCATCGTGCACTCCTGCCCGCCCGGCGTACGGGCCCGCTGGGGCGCGGTGCTGTCCGGGCTCGAACTCACCGGCGGGCTGGCCCGGCTGGAGGTGCCCACCGCGGTCGTCGTGGGCACCGCGGACCGGCTGACGCCGCCGGTGCACGCCCGCCGGATGGCCTCCGTGCTCCCCGACTTCCGCGGGCTGACCGAGCTGCCCGGACTCGGCCATATGACACCGGTCGAGGACCCGGACGCGGTCGCCGGCCGGTTGCGCGCCCTGGTCGCCGACCACCTGTGTCCGGCCGACGCCGATGCCGACGGTGGGCCGGCCGCCCCGGCGGACGTTCCCGCACAGTCCGACGCCCCCGCCCCGGCGGGCACCCGGCAGAAGAAGGACCGGCAGAAGAAGGAGCGGACGGCATGAGCGGGCACCGGACCCTTCAGGGGCAGGTCGTCGTGGTGACCGGCGCCGCGCGCGGCATCGGGGCGCTGCTGGCCCGCAAGCTGTCGGCGCGCGGTGCGGTACTGGCCCTGGTCGGACTGGAGGCCGAGGAGTTGGCGAAGGTGGCCGCCTCCCTGCACGGCCCGGCCCACCACTGGTACGCCGACGTCACCGACCACGAGGCGCTGGCCCGGGTCGCGGCCGAGGTCAAGGAGCGGTTCGGCAAGGTGGATGTGGTGGTCGCCAACGCCGGGGTGGCCAGCGGCGGCCCGTTCGTCGACTCCGACCCGGTCGCCTGGAAGCGGGTCATCGAGGTCAACCTGATGGGCGGCGCGGTCACCGGCCGGGCCTTCCTGCCCGTCCTGATGGAGTCCCGCGGCTACTTCCTGCAGATCGCCTCGCTCGCCGCGATCACCCCGGCGCCGATGATGACGGCGTACTGCGCCTCCAAGGCGGGCGTCGAGGCCTTCGCCCACAGCCTGCGCGCCGAGGTCGGTCACCGGGGCGTGCGGGTTGGCGTGGGCTACCTCAGCTGGACCGACACCGACATGGTGCGCGGGGCCGACCGCGACGAGGTGATGCGCGAACTGCGCGCCCGGCTGCCCTGGCCGTCGAACAAGACCTATCCGCCGGGCCCCGCCGTCGACCGGATCGCGGCCGGCATCGAGCGCCGCTCCGCCCATGTCTACGGGCAGTGGTGGCTGCGCGGGATGCAACCGCTGCGCGGGTACCTCCCCTCGCTCATCGGCACGGTGGGCCGGCGCCAGGTGCGGCGGTTCGGCGACCGGTTGGAGGGGACGCGGATCGGGCTGGTCGGCGCGGGCGGGGAGGCGGACGAGAAGGCGCGGGCGGACCGCTGACGCCACCCCGCACCTCACGTACCGTAGCCATTCGTGATCGAAATGCGACGAATGTCCGATCGTGTCACGCTGGTCGAGGCCCAACCCCCTACACCCCGCTAGGAGTGACCAGCATGGGCATCAAGGACCAGTTCCAGGACAAGGCCAACGAGCTCAGGGACCAGGCGCAGCAGGCCGCCGGCCGTGGCCGCGGCGAGGCTCACGAGCGCGCTTCGCAGCGCCGCGAGTCCGGCCGCGAGCAGGGCCGTGAGCCGGGCCGCGAGCCGGGTCGTGAGCGTGGCCAGCAGGACCGTGAGCGTGGTCAGCAGGGCCGTCGTCCCGCGCCGGACCCGATGGACGAACTGCGCGACGAGCGGGACCGCTTCCGGAGCTGATCCGGCAGTCCTGAACGGCACGTGGGGCGACGTACGCGCCCAGCGTGAAGGGGCGCACCCGGTCGACCGGGTGCGCCCCACCGCTGTCCCCGCTGTGCCCCAACCTCCGTGCCGGCGGGGTCAGTCGGCGCCTGTGGTCAGCTGACGACCTTGAGCTTCGTCGGCCAGCCGTCGCGCTCGGCCTTGGTGAAGAGGTCGTTGATGTCGGCCGGGCTCAGCTTGATGCAGCCCAGCGAGCGGTAGTCATCGGAGCTGTCCCAGCGGTAGGGGTTGTCCTTGCCGGGCTGCGCGTCGGCCTGGCTGCCCTCGGGCCACATCTCGCTGTGCACGAACAACTCGGCGCGGGTGGTCCGGCCGTTCTCGCACACCTTGTCCTGGACGTGTATCACCTTCCCGTTGACCCCCACGTCCCCGCCGTTGTAGTGCGCGTCGTGGGCCAGCACCTGATAGGTGCCGTTCGGCAGCCAGCCCTGCGAGGTGGCGCACTCGTTCTTGCCGTTGGGGCCGTTGTCACCGGAGCCGGCGCGGTACTTGGCGAGCACCTTGTCCTTGGCGTGCGGGATGCTCTCCATCAGGTAGAGCCGTGAGTTGAGCGGGTCGCTCTGGTTCTTGTTGAAGTAGAGGTACGTACCGTCGGCCGCGGCGGTCTTGGTGGTCTCGGTGGTCTTCCCGGACGCCGGCTGGGCGGCCAGCGCGGGGGCGGCTGCGGTGGCGGCCAGACTGCCGGCCAGCGCCAGCACAGCGGCCAGCGGCGCGATCCGGTGACGGATTCCCATGGGTGTTTCTCCGTTGCGGTGGGGGTGTTGCCGGGGCTCGTGGGGATGCCCCGGTCGGGAACCCTAGGACCCTCATGTGATGAGTACGTAACCGGAAGATGATCGGTTGTCTCGAACCGGCACCCGGCTGTCCGTGCAGGTCAGTTGGGGTGCCGGTCCGGTCGTGCGGTGTGGGTCAGACGGCGGCGGTCAGTGCCGCCGGCCGCCGGGGCGTCCGGTCAGCTGACGACCTTGAGCGTCGTCGGCCAGCCGTAGTGCGCGGCCCTGGAGAAGAGGTTCTTGATGTGGGCCGGGGTGAGCTTGATGCAGCCCAGTGAGTAGTAGTCCCGGACGCCGTCCCAGCGGTAGGGGTTGTCCCGTCCGGGCTGCCGGGCGCCCTGGGTGCCGTTGACGTTCATCTCGCTGTGCACGAACAGCTCGGTGCGGTTGGTCCGGTGGTTCTTGCACACCTTGTCCTCGACGTGGATGGCATAGCCGTTGATGCCCCGGGAGCCGCCGTTGTGGCGCGTGGTGTGGCCCAGCACCCGGTAGCTGCCGTTGGGCAGCCAGCCCTGCATGCTCGCGCACTCGTTCTTGCCGTTGCGCCCGCCGTTTCCGGAGCCCGCGCGGTAGGTGGCCAGCACCTTGTCCTTGGCGTGCGGGACGCTCTTCATCAGGTAGAGCCGTGAGTTGCTCGGGTTGCCCTGGTTCTTGTTGAAGTAGAGGTACGTACCGCCCGCGGCGGACGGCCGGGCAGACGGTCCGGACGCCGGGTGGGCGGCGAGCGCGGGGGCCGCCCCGGTGGCGGCGAGGCTGCCGGTGAGCGCCAGTGCGGCGGCGAGCGGAACGAGACGGTGACGGATTCCCATCGGAGTATCTCCCGTGGTGTGAGGACTCGTTGCGGTGTGGGGCGATGCCGGCCGGGCAGCACATGACCCTGCTGGGAGCGCGGCTGTCCGGCAAGGGGAATCCGCCGTCCCGGACAGGCCGGGGACGTCCGGGCTGGTCGGACGGGGCCGGCGGCATGTCCGGAGGGGGGAAGGGGCGCTGTCCGGGGCGTCGGGGACGGTGTTGTGGCACCGGCCCGGCGGCGGTTCAATGGCCCGCATGAAGAGCACGGGGGGCTCCGGCGGATTATCTCCGGCGGCGGCCGGTGACGCGGCCGCACTCATCGGCCTGATGCAACAGCTCAAGGAACAATCAGGATTGACCTACCGTCAGCTCGAACAGCGGGCGGCGGAACGGGGGGAGACGCTCGCCCGCAGCACGCTCGCCGACGTCCTGCGCAGACGGACCCTGCCGCGGGCCGAACTCCTCGCTGTGTTCCTCCGGGCCTGCGGCTGTACGGACGGCGAGGTCGGCGTGTGGCTCGCGGCGCGGCAGGGCATCGAGGAGCGGGCGGCGGCGGTGGCCGAGGAGCCGACGGACGCCGGACCGCAGCCGGACGCCGGACCGCAGCCGGACGCCGGACCGCAGCCGGAGGCCGGGGAGGTGCCCGGTGTCGCCGCCGTACCCGACACCCGGCGCCGGCGCCCGTACCGCGGACGGGCGCTGCTGAGTGGCGCCGTCACGCTGGTGGTGCTGTCGCTCGCCGTCGGCGTACCGCTGCTGACCGGGGGCGGCGCCGCCCGGCACGAGGCCGTGGCGGAGGCGCCGCTGCCCACGGGCGAGGTCCGCATCCGTCCGCTGCGGGCTCCGGACCTGTGTCTGACGGACGGGCGGGTGCTGCGGGTGCGCCGGTACCGCACGGTCGCCGTGCAGCGGCCCTGTGTGGAGGCCGTACCGCCGCAGACGCATCTGACGGCGGCCGGTGCGGGGCACCACCGCATCCAGTGGACCCATCGTGACGGCGACAAAGGCTGTCTGGTCCTGCTGCGCGAGCCCGGCCTGACGGGGCTGCTGGAGCCGTGGGACGACTGCACGGCGGGCGGGCCCGCGCAGTTGTTCCGGGTCGAGCCGGCCGAGCGGCGGGCGGGCGCCGGCGGGACGGCGTACCGGCTGCGGCTGAGCGGTGACGGCGCCGGGCAGTGCGTCACCCTCGGCCGCGAGGGCCCCGGCGCCACCGCCCTCGCCCGGCCCTGCACGGGGGCGGACGACCAGACCTTCCTGATCGGCCCGGGGTGAGGCGGGCGGGCCCACCGGCGTCCGGGTCCACCGGCGGGCGGGCCCACCGGCGAACGGGCCCACCGGCGTCCGGGCCCGCGGACGACCGGGCCCAGGCGACGGAGCCCAGGCGACGGGGCCGGCCTGAGGCGGCCCGCCGCCTCCGGACGGGCCGCGTCAGGCCCCGGCCGCCTCCGCCGTCCCTCCGTTCCGCGGCGGCAGCGCCGGGCGGGTCCGGTCCGGCACGTCCGACAGGTCCGGCGGGGTGGCCGCCGGGTGCCGCTCCAGCAGCTCCAGCGCGGTCCGCACCGCCACACCCAGCGTCGGGTGCCGGCCCTCGGCCCAGTGCAGCGGGGAGCGCAGCGCCTCGATGTCGACCTCGACGCCGTGGTTCTCCACGCCCCAGCCGTAGAGCCGGAACCACGCGGCGTTCATCGGCACCGTGATCGCGGTGCCGTCGGCGAGCCGGTGCCGGCCGGTCATCCCGACCACCCCGCCCCAGGTGCGCATCCCGACCACCGGGCCGATGCCCTGGAGCTTGAACGCCGCGGTGATCATGTCGCCGTCGGACGAGGTCATCTCGTCGGCGACCGCGACGACCGGGCCGCGCGGGGCGTTGCCGGTGTACGAGACCGGCTCGGCGTCCCGGGTCAGGTCCCAGCCGATGATGGTCCGGGTCAGCTTCTCGATCACCAGCTCGGAGATGTTGCCGCCGGCGTTGCCCCGTACGTCGACGATCAGCGCCGGGCGGGAGACCTCCTTGCGCAGATCGCGGTTGAACTGCGCCCAGCCGGAGCCGCCCATGTCGGGGATGTGCAGGTAGCCGCAGCGTCCGCCGCTCAACTCCTGCACCACGGCCCGGCGTTTGGCCACCCAGTCCTGGTAGCGCAGCGGACGCTCGTCGATCAGCGGGACCACCGCGACCCGGCGGGCGCGGCCGCCGTCGTCGTCGGGCGGCGAAAACGTCAGCTCGACGGTGGTGCCGCCGGCCGCGGCCAACAGCGGGGACGGGCCGGTGACCGGGTCCACCGGGCGGCCGTCGACATGGGTCAGCGCGGAGCCCTCGCGGATGCCCGTACCGGCCAGCGGTGAGCGGGCCTTGGAGTCCGAGGACTCGCCGGGCAGGATCCGTTGCACGATCCACCGGCCGTCCCGGCAGACGAAGTTGGCGCCGAGCAGACCGATCGCCCGCTGGTAGTGCGGCGGCCCCTCATTGCGCCGGGCGCCGGTGACATACGCGTGCGAGGTGCCCAGCTCGCCCAGCACCTCGCGCAGGAGGTCGGCGAACTCGTCGGGGGAGGCGACCCGTTCGACCAGCGGCCGGTACTGCGCCAGCACCGCGGCCCAGTCGATCCCGCACATCCGCGGCTCCCAGAAGTACGCCCGGATGATCCGGCCCGCCTCGTCGAAGCCCTGCCGCCACTCCGCGCCCGGGTCGACGTCGTGCAGGATGCGCCGCAGGTCCAGATAGACGGTGGAGTCGCTGTCCGACGACTCGGTCGCCGGCACCGCCCGCAGCTCCCCGTCGTCGTTGACCACCAGCCGGGTGCCGTCCCCGCTGAGCGCGAACCCGTCCAGCGAGCTGGTGAGTTCGGTGCGCCGCGCCTTGGTGAGGTCGAAGTGTTCGAGGGTGGGCTTGCCGGAGGTGTTGTCGGGGTTGGCGAAGGTCTCGCCCAGCGCGCCGGAGATCGGCCAGCGCAGCCACACCAGCCCGCCGCCGCTGACCGGCTTCAGCGAGGAGTACTTCGACGCCGGCACCGGGAACGGCGTGACGCGGTTCTCCAGCCCCTCCACCTCCACCAGCACCGGCCCCTCACCGGCGGGCGGAGGATTCTCGTCCGGGTCCAGCCCGCCCGCCGCCGGCCGCCCCTCCGGGGACAGCGCGAAGGGCGACGGGGTCGCCGACGACAGCGGTACGAGGTAGGGGCGGCAGCCCAGCGGGAACGACAGATCGCCGGTGTGCACGTCGTAGACCGGGTCGAAGCCGCGCCACGACAGGAACGCCAGGTAGCGCCCGTCCCGCGTGAACACCGGCTGCTCGTCCTCGAAGCGCCCGTTGGTGACGTCCACGATGTGCCGGTCGGCGAGCCGGGCCATCCTGATCTGCCGCAGTGAACGGCCGATGCCCGGGTGCGACCAGGTCAGCCACCGTGAGTCCGGGGAGAACGCCAGGTCGCGGACCGGCCCGTTCGCGGAGCGGACCAGCTCGATGACCCCGCCGGGCCCGGCCGCCGCCTCCTCCGCGCTGCGGTCCTCCTCCGTCGAGCCCTCGTCGGGGCGGGTGACGTCCACCAGCAGCAGCCGGCCGTCGTGCGCGGCCACCGCCAGGCGTTCGCCGTCCGGCGAGGAGGCCATCTCATGGACCCGGCCCAGCTGCCCGGCCGCCAGCCGGCGCGGCTCGCCCGGCGCGCTGGCCCGCGGCAGGTTGGTGATCTCGACGGCGTCCTCGCCCTCGGCGTCGGTGACGTACGCGATCCGGCCGCTCGCGCCCAGCATCTCCGGCAGCCGGACGCGGACGCCCGGGGCGTCGTGGATCGTCCGGGCCGGGCCGTCGCGGTGGGTGAGCCAGTACAGGCTGCCGCGGACCCCGAGGGCGCTGGCCCGCCCGGTGGCGTCCACCGCGACCGAGGTGACGTGCGAGGCGGCCGGGACCTGGTAGCTGCGGCGGCCGGCCCGGGGGCCGCCCAGTCGCACCGCCAGCTTGCGCGGGACGGCGTCCGGGCCCAGGTCGTCCACTAGCCAGAGATCACCGGCGCACTGGTAGACGATCCGCTCCCCGTCGGTCGAGGCGTGCCGGGCGTAGAAGTCGGCGTGATCGGTGTGCCGGCGCAGATCGGTGCCGTCCGGCAGACACGAGTACACATTGGCGACACCCTCGTGGTCGGACAGGAACGCGATCCGCCCGCCGACGAACATCACCGAGTCCAGGTGCCCGCCCAGATCCGGCAGCAACCGGGTACCGTGCAGCCACAGCCGGCCCATCGCACCGCCCCGGTAGCGCTTCCAGGAGGCGGGCTCGTGCGGCGGTTTGCCGGTCAGCAGCAGGGTCTTGTGCTCCCCGTCGACATCGGCGACCGCGATGTCCGACACCGGCCCCCAGGGCAGCTTCCCGCCCTGACTGCCGTCGGTCGCCAGCTTGTACGCCCACGAGTAGTACGAGAACGGCTGGCCGTGCGAGGACACCGCCAGGATGTGCCCATCCGGCATCCACCCGCAGACCCGTGCGTCCGTACTGCCCCAGTACGTCAGCCGGCGCGCCGGACCGCCGTCGACCGGCACCAGGTGCACCTCGGGGTCCAGGCTGCGCCAGCTGGTGAAGGCGAGGTGCTGTCCGTCGGGGGAGAAGCGGGGATGGCCGATCCGGGTGCGGTCGACGGTCAGCCGCCAGGCCCGGCCGGGCTCCTGCCCGTCCGGGGCGATCGGCGCCACCCACAGGTCGTCCTCGGCGGCGAAACAGAGCAGCTCGCCGTGCAGGTGCGGAAAGCGCAGATACCCTCCGTGCGGCGCGCCGGACCCGGCCGGCATACGGCGCAGCCGACCCTGCGATCCAGCGGCGGCGCCCGCCTCCCGGCGCGGCCCGTCGGCCTCGGGTGCATCGCTCACCCATCCATGGTTCCGGCCGGGAGTGGGCGTGGCAACTCGGACTGACGGGTCTCGGACACGGTGCGCGGCACTGCCGTCACCCACAGCCTCCACAGCTCCCACAGCCTCACCCGTCACACGCGAGGCCGTTCGCCGCCGCACCGCGTAGGGGGCAGGCTCCGGCCACTACGTCACGCCGTACGGGGTGGCTGTCAGCCGCCGTGCCGTACGTCGTCGACGAACGAGGCGAATGCCGTGGCCGGAAAGAGCAGCACCGGTCCGTGGGGGTCTTTGGAGTCCCGCACGGCGACTCCCGCAGCGGTGCGGGCGATCTCGACGCATTCGTTGTTGGCTGCGCTGTAGCTGCTCTTGATCCAAGCGGTGGCGGATATCTCGGCCCGGGACGGCGGGCGCTCAGTCATGGGACAGCTCCTGGCGTGCGGTGGCCAGCAGCCGCAACGACGCTGAGGTGTCGGCTGCTTGCGAGCGAAGGTAGTCGAACGTGAGCTGAGAAGCCGCCACTTCTCCGCGTCGTCGAGAAACCCGCCACGCCGGCGCATCCCGGACGTCGGCGACGGACCCGATGATCCGGACGGCGCGGATGACGACGCACACGTCTGACCGGTGGGTGGGGTCGGCGGGAGCTGGTCGGTGGCTTCGCCGTATGGGCCGAGGTGCGCGGCTGATCATGGGGGAGGGGGCGCCGCCGGGGGCGTGTTTCTACGGGGCGTACAACTGGTGGCGGTGATCCTCGACGTTCCGCACGACGGGCGCTCTTGCAAGTTCTTCGCAAGAGGCACCACCATTGGCTGGTTGTCAGCGCCCTTGGCCTGTTGTAGTGCCCGAAGCGGAGAACCCCAGATGCACGTACCCGATGGATTCATCAATGCGCCGGTGTCGGTGGCGGCCGGTGCGGTCGCCGCCGCCGCGGTGGCGGTCAGTCTGCGTGGTGCCCGGCGGGAGCTGGCGGGTGCGGGGCAGGAGGCCGGCGCGGGCGCCGAGCGTACGGCGCCGCTGGCCGGGCTGGTGGCGGCGTTCATCTTCGCCGTGCAGATGCTGAACTTCCCGGTCGCGGCCGGCACCAGCGGGCACCTGCTGGGCGGTGCGCTGGCCGCGATACTCGTCGGCCCCTACACCGGGGTGCTCTGCGTCTCGGTGGTGCTGCTGATGCAGGGGGTGCTGTTCGCCGACGGCGGTCTGACCGCGCTGGGCGTCAACATCACCGATATGGCGATCGTGACGACCGTGGTCGCCTACGGCCTGTTCCGGCTGCTGGTGAAGGTGCTGCCGCGGCGGCGCCGCTCGGTCACCGTCGCCTCGTTCGTCGCCGCGCTGATCTCGGTGCCGGCCGCCGCCGTCGCCTTCACGGCGATGTACGCGCTGGGCGGTACCGCGGACGTCCCGATCGGCAAGGTCTTCACTGCCATGGTCGGGGTGCATGTGCTGATCGGGATCGGTGAGGCGGCGATCACCGCGCTGACCGTGGGTGCCGTGATCGCCGTACGGCCCGACCTGGTGTACGGCGCGCGGGGGCTGGCCCAGCCGCTTCAGCTGCGGACCTCGCCGCTGGCCGGACCCGGTACGGACGGGGCGCCGGCGGCCGCCGACGCCCCCGCCGCACCCGCACCCGCGCCCGCGCCCGCATCCGCACCCGCTCCCGCCGCGGCCCCCGCCACCGGCCGCCGCTCCGTCCGCCCCGTCTGGCTGGCCGGGCTCGCCGCCGCCCTGCTGTGCGCCGGCGGCCTCAGCTACTACGCGTCGGCCAGCCCCGACGGCCTGGAGAAGGTCGCCCACGACCAGGGCATCGACGCCAAGACCAAGCCGCACGCCTCCGAGGACTCCCCGCTCGCCGACTACAGCGTCAAGGACATCGCCGACGCGCGGCTGTCCGGCGGCCTGGCCGGTGTCATCGGCGTCGGCGCGACCCTCGCCGTCGGCACCGGGGTCTTCGTGGTGCTGCGCCGCCGCCGGGGCGCCAAGACCCGTCCGGCCGCCGACACCGCGCCGGAGCGGGGCTGAGATGGGCGCCGATGGGGGTACCTCCCTGCTCGAGCGAAGCCGAGAGCTCGGGGGAGCGCACAAGCTCTACCGCCACGGGCACTCGCCGGTGCACGCGCTGCCCGCGCACTGCAAGATCGCGGCGGTCTTCTGCTTCGTCCTGATCGTCGTCTCCACCCCGCGCGAGGCGGTCTGGGCCTTCGGGCTCTACGCGCTGCTGATCGCCGCGACCGCCGCCGCGGCCCGCGTCCCGGTCGGCTTCCTGCTCAAGCGGCTGCTGATCGAGGTGCCGTTCGTCGCCTTCGCGGTCCTGATGCCGTTCGTCGCCGAGGGCCCGCGGATCGACGTCGCCGGGCTGGAGCTGAGCGCCTCCGGCCTGTGGGGCGCCTGGAACATCCTCGCCAAGGGGACGCTGGGCGTCGCCGCGTCCGTCCTGCTGGCCGCCACCACCGAGCTGCGGGAACTCCTGCTGGGCCTACAGCGCCTGCGGATGCCCCCGCTGCTCGTCCAGATCGCCTCGTTCATGATCCGCTACGGCGATGTGATCACCGACGAGATGCGCCGGATGCGGATCGCCCGGCTCTCCCGTGGCTTCGAGGCGCGCGGCGTACGGCACTGGGGGGTGCTCGCCAAGTCCGCGGGCGCGCTGTTCATCCGCTCCTACGAGCGCGGTGAGCGCGTCCACCTCGCCATGGTCAGCCGCGGCTACACCGGCACCATGCCGGTGTACGACGCGGCCACCGCCACCCGCACACAATGGACCCGCGCGGCCGCCCTGCCGGTCGCCGCGCTCGCCGTCTGCCTCCTGGGATGGACCCTGTGAGTACCACCACGCCCGCACCCGCCCCCTCGCTGCAGGTCTCCGGCCTCGCCTACGCCTACCCCGACGGCCACCAGGCCCTGTTCGGGGTCGACCTGACCGTCGGCCGCGGCGAACGCGTCGCCCTCCTCGGCCCCAACGGCGCCGGCAAGACCACCCTCGTGCTGCACCTCAACGGCATCCTCGCGGCGGGCGCCGGCAGCGTCGCGGTGGCCGGACTCCCGGTCGCCAAGGACACCCTGGCCGAGATCCGCCGCCGGGTCGGCATCGTCTTCCAAGACCCCGACGACCAGCTGTTCATGCCCACCGTGCGGGAGGACGTCGCCTTCGGCCCGGCCGCCGCGGGGCTGCGCGGCGCCGCACTGGACGCCCGGGTCACCGAGGCGCTCACCCGGGTCGGGATGGCCGAGTTCGCCGACCGTCCGCCGCACCACCTCTCGTTCGGCCAGCGCCGCCGGGTGGCGGTGGCGACCGTCCTCGCCATGCGCCCCGAGATCCTCGTGCTGGACGAGCCGTCGTCCAACCTCGACCCAGCCTCCCGCCGTGAACTCGCCGACATCCTGCGGTCGTTGGACGTCACCGTGCTGATGGTCACGCACGACCTCCCGTACGCGCTGGAGCTGTGCCCGCGCTCTGTGGTGCTCTCCGGGGGCGTGCTGGTCGCCGACGGCACCACCCAGGAGCTGTTGTGCGACGAGGAGCTGATGCGCAGCCACCGGCTGGAGCTGCCGTTCGGCTTCGACCCGCGGTCGGTGACCGTCCCGGACGGCCGCCTCCGGTAGCGCCCCGGGTCCCGTTCCCCATCGCCTCGTTCACCCTCGCCCCGGTGTGACGAACACCACCGGGCGCCGACCCTGGTCATCAGCACCGATCCGCGCGTTGCACCATTGAGGGGTCACGAAAGCGACGGATGAGTGGGAAGCGGGAGACAGTGGTGGACGTCCAGGGCACGGTCGAGGACGGCTTCGAGCCGGTCCGGGACGCCTTCCTGGCCAACTTCGCGCGACGCGGAGAGCGGGGGGCGGCGGTGGCCGTCTACCGGCACGGGCGGAAGGTCGTCGACCTGTGGGGCGGCACGAAGGACGGGGACGCCCCCCTGGACGGCACGGCCGCGCCCTGGGAGGCCGGCACCGCACAGGTGATCCGGTCCGCGACCAAGGGCATCGCCGCCGTCGTCCCGCTGCTGCTGCACCAGCGCGGCCAGCTCGACCTGGACGCACCGGTCGGCACCTACTGGCCCGAGTTCAAGGCGGCCGGCAAGGAACGGGTGCTGGTCCGCCACCTGTTGTCGCACCGCGCCGGACTGCCCGTCCTGGACACCCCGCTCACCCCGGCGCAGGCCATCGACGGCGTCAGCGGCCCCGCCGCGGTCGCCGCGCAGGCCCCCGCCTGGGAGCCCGGCACCGACCACGGCTACCACGCCCAGACCTACAGCTGGCTGCTCGGCGAACTGGTGGCGCGGGTCACCGGACGCACCCTCGGCAGCTGGATCGCCGAGGAGGTCGCCGGACCGCTCGGCCTGGACCTGTGGCTCGGCCTCCCGCCGGCCGAGCAGTCCCGCACCGGACGCCTCGCGGCCGTCGAGACGCCGGCCCCGCCCGCGTCGTCGGGCCTGCGGGTACGCCCCAAGCAGGCGGTCGCCGACGCCTACGCGGACCCCGCCTCGCTGACCAACCGGGCCTTCGGCGCCATCGCCCCGGCGCCGGACGAGAACGCACCCGAGTACCGGGCCGCCGAGCTGCCCGCCTCCGCCGGTGTGGCCACCGCCCGCGCCCTGGCCCGGTGTTACGCGGCGCTGATCGGCGCCGTCGACGACCGCCCCCGGCTGTTCGCCCCCGCCACCCTCACCCTCGCCCGTACCGAGGAGTCCGCGGGCCCGGACCGCACCCTCCAGGTCAGCACCCGCTTCGGCCTGGGCTTCATGCTGCACGGCCCGGCCGCACCGCTGCTGGCGCCCGGCTCCTTCGGGCACCCCGGTCGGGGCGGGGCGCTGGCCTGCGCCGACCCCGAGAGCGGGATCGCCTTCGGCTACGTCACCAACGGTATGCAGCGCAATGTGACCGCCGACCCCCGCGCCCAGGCGCTGCTGCGCGCGGTGGCCGGGTCGTCCCCGGTGGCCGGCTGACCGGCCGCGGGGGCAGCCGCCCGCGGTGATCCGCCCCGGCGGAACGGGCCGTTGGGCCCGCACCCGCCCGGGCACGGCCGCGCCCGCCTGCGCCCGTCCGCCTGCGCCCGTCCGCCTGCGCCTGTCCGTCTGCGCCCGCCCGTCAGTCGTTGCGCAGCGCGGTGAGCAACTCCGGGTTGGCGACCAGCAGTCCGCCGTCGACCGGCAGGGTGATCCCGGTGACCCAGGCCGCGTCGGAGGAGGCCAGATAGGCCACCGCCGCCGCGATGTCCGCCGGCCGGCCGACCCGGCCCAGCGGATACGCCGAAGCGGCGCGCCGTAACCCCTCCTCGTGGCCCTTCCAGTTGGGGGTGTCGACGGTGCCCGGCGCCACCAGGTTGACCCGTACGCCGCGCGGGGCGGCATGGCCGGAGAGGGTGCGGGTCAGGCTGGCCAGGCCCGCCTTGGCGGCGCTGTAGGCGTGGTTGCCGAAGTTCTGGATGCCGTTGACCGAGCCGATGTTGACGATGGCGCCCCGGCCCCTGGCGGCGGCCAGGTGCGGCAGCGCGGCCTTGGCGCAGCGGAAGGCGCCGCCGAGCGTGATGTCGAGGTCCGCCGCCCAGCCGTCGTCCGGCTCGTCCTCGAAGCGCAGGGCGTCCGGATGGCACCGGTAGGCATTGTTGACCAGTACGTCCAGCCCGCCGGAGAACTCCACCGCGTGTGCGACGGCCGCCTCGACGGCCTCCCGGTCCCCGACGTCGCAGGCCCGCGCCGCGGCCGTGCCGCCGGCCTCCCGGATCCGCTCGGCCGCCCGCTGGGCCCGCCCGCCGTCGAGGTCGGTGACCACCACCCGCGCGCCCTCCTCGGCGAGCCGTCGCGCGGTGGCCTCCCCGATGCCGCGTCCGGCCCCGGTGATCAGCACGCTGTACCCCTCGAACCGTTTCATGGACCGAGTCTGCCCGGCACCGCGGCGCGGTATCTCCGACGGTCGCGAACGGTCAGCCGTTGTACAGCATCAGACTGATCCCGAGCACCATCAGACCCGCCGCGGCGATCCGCGGTACACCGAAGCGCTCCTTGAAGAAGACCGCCCCGATCGCGGCGCCGACGATGATGGAGGACTCCCGCAGCGCGGCGATGGGGGCGAGCGGGGCCCGGGTCTGGGCCCACAGCACCAGCCCGTAGGCGAAGACCGACAGGACGCCGCCGGCCAGCCCGCGCAGCGCGAACGGCCGCAGCTCGCCGAGGAGCCGGCCGCGGCGGACGGCCAGCGCATAGAGGGGGATGACGAGGCCTTCGAGGATCATCAGCCAGGCGATGTAGCCGACGGGGGTGCCGGAGGCGCGGACGCCGAGGCCGTCGACGGTGGTGTACGAGGCGATGGCCAGCCCGGTGGCGAGCGCGGCGGCCAGGGCCGGCCAGTGGGTGGGGGTGCCGGAGCCGCGGATGCCCCACAGGGCGACCCCCACCAGCCCGGCCGAGGCCAGGGCCACCCCGGCCAGCGCCCAGGGGCCGGGGACCTCGTGGACGAAGACGGCGGCCAGGACCGTGACGACCAGGGGCGCGGTGCCGCGGGCGATGGGGTACATCTGCCCGAAGTCGCCCAGCCGGAACGACTGCATCAGCAGCGCCTGGTAGACGATGTGCAGCACCGCCGAGCCCAGGAGGAAGGGCCAGCAGCCGGCGGCGGGCAGCGGGGTGGCGGCGGCCATCACCAGTCCGCACAGCGCCCCGCCGCCGCCGACCAGGGTGAAGGCCAGCAGCTGGTCACGTATGCCGTGGGCGATGGCGTTCCAGCTGGCGTGGGTGACGGCGGCGGCCAGGACGGCCGCGACGACGAGCGGGGTCACGCGGGACGCTCCCGGAGGGCGGCGGCCGTGCCGCGGGGGTGGGCCGGGGAGCCGCCGGCCGGTGCTGCGATGGGCGCTGAATCGGTCATGGCCCGCACGCTAACGAAGGATGTACGGGCCATGCGAAGGGAAATCCCACTGCCGGGACGGCGGGGCGCCTCCGCCCCGCCGTCGCTCAGTGCGCGGTGAGGATGGCGCGGACCACCGGGCCCGCGTTGGAGCCGCCGTGACCGCTGGCCGGGACGACGGCCGCCGCGGCCATGTCGTCGCGGTACGCGCTGAACCAGGCGTTGGGCTTCTTCTGGTTGTCGACCTCGGCCGAACCGGTCTTGGCGCCGACGTCACCGCTGACCCCGGCCATCGCCTCGGCGGCCGTACCGGAGGTCGCGGTCAGCTTCATCAGCGACCGCAGACCGCTGAGGGTCGACGGCTTCATCGTGCGGGGGGCCTTGGCCAGCGTCCGGTTGTCCAGCGACGGCGCGACGATGTACGGCTGGTGGAAGGAGCCGGCGCGGACCGTCGCGGCGAGCGTGGCGACGTTGAGCGGGTTCATCCGCACCCCGCCCTGGCCGATCAGCGAGGCCGCCATCTGCGCGTCGTGCTGCACCGGTACCGCGCCGTCGAAGGTGGGGATGCCGGTCTGCCAGTTCAGGCCGATGCCGAAGACGTCCCGGGCCTCGTTGGTCAGGTCGTCGTCGCTGAGGTCCTTGGCGTGCGAGATGAACGCGTTGTTGCAGGACGCGGCGAAGCTCTGGGCGAAGGTGCCGTCCTTGATCTCGGACTTGTTGAGGTTCTGGAACTTCCAGCCGCCGACGGTCACGTACTTGGGGCAGGGGTTCTTCTTGCCAGGCGAGGTCAGGCCCTTGTCCATCAGCAGCGCCGAGGTGACGATCTTCATCGTGGAGCCGGGCGCCAGCGAGCCCTGGGTGGCGAGGTTGAAGCCCTTCTCCGGGGCGTTGGCGAGCGCCAGGATCTCCCCGGTGCTGGGCTTGACGGCAGCGGCGGCCGCTGACTTCTTGCCCTTGACCGCGCGCTCGGCCGCCGACTGCAGCGTGGCGTCCAGCGTGGTCTTCAGGGTGCCGGGGGTGCCCTTGGCGAGCACCTTCAGCGTCTTGTCGGGCAGCTGCTCGGCGGGCTTGGCGCTCTTGGCGCGCTGGATGAACAGCTCCACGCCGGGCTTGCCGTCGGTCTTGTCGCCGTACTTGTCGCGCAGGCTGTCCAGCACCCCGGCCAGCGTCGGGTGCGCCTGGGCGGTCAGTGCCTTGCCGTTGCGGTCCACGGCCTTGATCGGGGGCGCCTCGGCCTCGCCGGTGCGCAGCACGTCACCCTTGGCCAGACCCGGGTGGAGCACCGCCGGCTGCCAGGCGATCCGCGGCTTTCCGGTGCTCTTCTCACGGTGCACTGTCGCCGAGGCGCGGTAGCTGTACGGGGCCTTGGTGCCCTTGTAGTCGATCTGCGCGGCGACCGTGTAGGGGACCTTGTCGCCGGCCGGTGTGCCCGGCGTCACCGTCACCTTCGAGAACTTCGCCTGCTGGGTGAAGCCCGCCAGTGCGGTCTTGGCCGCTGCCGGGTCGTCCGTCAGCCCCGCTGCCTTGGCGGCGTCGCCGGACTGCCAGGCGGTCAGGAACTGCTGCGCGGTCGTCTGCACTTCCTTGGCCGACAGGGGACCGGTGGGAATGCGGGGGCCGTCCTGGCCGCCCTTGCCGTCGGCCGACGTGACCTCGGTGGGCGAGGCGTCGTCGGAGCCGCCGAACAGCGCGATGCCGCCCACGATGCCCGCAACCAGGGCCGCCGATCCACCGATCAGCCCGTACTTCACCTCGCGGCGCATTGCCACCGATTCCCTCCCAGGAGCCTCGTCCTTGAATACGCACACAAGAACGTGCCTCGCACTCTAAGGGACACGGGGAGGGCACCGAGTCTCGATCCGGGCACGGTCCGGTGACGCGCTGTTGTATGGCTGTTACGGAACTGTCGTACTCCGCTGCCCGGTCGCACTCCGTCGCCGGACGAACTCCGCCGCCGTCGGCGCGGGTTGCCGCCTACACCCAGGTGTCGAACCACATCCGGTGGTGCCAGGCGCTCTTCGGGATCGGCATGCCCGTATAGAGGGGATAGAAGTAGATGAAGTTCCACACGATCAGGAGGACCAGGACGCCGGCGCCCACCGCGCCGGCGGTCCGGCGGCGCTCGGTCGACCCCGGGGGCCCGATGAGCGCGCCGATCATCATGGCCAGCGCCAGGCACAGGAACGGGACGAACACCACCGCGTAGAAGAGGAAGATGGTCCGCTCCTGGTAGAGGAACCACGGCAGATAGCCGGCGGCCACCCCGCAGGCGATCGCCCCGGCCCGCCAGTCCCGCTTGAACAGCCAGCGGTAGAGCACGTAGAGCAGCGCGAAGCAGGCCGCCCACCACAGCAGCGGGGTACCCAGCGCCAGCACTTCGCGGGCGCAGCCCTCGGCCGCGGTGCAGCCGTCCTGGCCGGCCTTGGGGTCCTCGTAGAAGTACGAGACCGGGCGGCCCAGGACCAGCCAGCTCCAGGGGTTGGACTGGTAGGTGTGCGGGGTGGTCAGGCCGGTGTGGAAGGCGTAGACCTCGGTCTGGTAGTGCCACAGGCTGCGCAGCCAGTCCGGCAGCCAGGTCCAGGCGCCGGTGCGGCCCTCGGGGGTGGTCGCCCAGTCGCGGTAGTAGCCGCCCTTGGTGGCGATCCAGCCCGACCAGGACGCGAGGTACGTGGCGAGCGCCACCACGACCGTCGCGCCGAAGGCCGGCAGCACGTCGCGGCGCAGCACCGCGCGGAACGGGCGGTGGGCCCCGGCCGTACGGCGGGCCGCGACGTCCCACAGCACCGACATCAGGGCGAACGCCGCCAGGAAGTACAGGCCGTTCCACTTGGTGGCCGCGGACAGCCCCAGGCACAGCCCGGCCGCGATCCGCCAGGGCCGCCACCCCAGCCGCAGCGCCCCGCCGACCGCGCCGTCGGGGCGGGCGGCGCCGTCCGGGCCGAGCGGCAGCGCGGCCGCCAGCCGGGCCCGGGTGCGGTCCCGGTCCACCAGCAGACAGCCGAACGCGGCCACCACCCAGAACATCACGATCAGGTCGAGCAGGGCGGTGCGGCTCATCACGAAGTGCAGCCCGTCCACCGCGAGCAGCGCGCCGGCCAGGCAGCCCAGCGCCGTCGACCGCAGCAGCCGCCGCCCGATCCGGCAGACCAGCAGCACCGACAGCGTGCCGAGCAGGGCCACCATGAAGCGCCAGCCGAACGGGTTCATCCCGAACGCCCACTCACCCAGCGCGATCAGCCACTTGCCCATCGGCGGGTGCACCACGTACGAGTGCTCCGGCGAGAGCAGGATCTGCGGATGGTGGGCGACCAGCGCGTCATTGGCGTTCTTGGCCCAGGTGCCCTCATAGCCGTACTGCAGCAGCGACCAGGCGTCCTTGGGGTAGTACGTCTCGTCGAATATCACCTTCCGCGGGCTGCCCAGGTCCCAGAACCGCAGCACCCCCGCGAACAGCGCCACCAGCAGTGGACCGGCCCAGCCTGACCAGCGCGTCAGCCGGGCCGCGAGGTCCGGGCCGGCCCCGAACACCGCCCACATCCGGCCACTGGGCTCCGGAAAGGCGGGCACCAGCCGCGCCCGGACATCGTCCTGGGCGCGCACGGGGTACCCGAAGCGGCGCAGTCGCCGCTGCCACACGGGCGGCGGTCCGGCCTCGTCCGGGGCGCGGTGCGCGGCGGCGTCGGTCGCGGTGGTCTCACTCGTCACCCGGCCCATCGTAGGGAAACTGCCTGTGGACCCGCGCGGAGCGCCACCGGGGGGATGCCGACCGGTCGGGGCGCACCGGTGTCCTGGGAGGATGGGCGGGTGACTGGAACGCTGGTACTTGCAGGGACGCCGATCGGCGAGATCGCGGACGCGCCGCCGCGGCTCGCCGCCGAGCTGGTGGCCGCCGATGTGATCGCGGCCGAGGACACCCGGCGGCTGCGCCGGCTGACCCAGGCGCTGGAGGTCCAGCCCGCCGGGCGGATCGTGTCGTACTTCGAGGGCAACGAGGCGGCCCGGACCCCGGAGCTGGCCGACGCGCTGTCCGGCGGGGCCAGGGTGCTGCTGGTCACCGACGCCGGGATGCCGTCGGTCTCCGACCCCGGCTACCGCCTGGTCGCCGCGGCCGTCGAGCGCGGCATCACGGTCACCGCCGTACCGGGGCCCAGTGCGGTGCTGACCGCGCTGGCGGTCTCCGGGCTCCCGGTGGACCGCTTCTGCTTCGAGGGGTTCCTGCCCCGCAAGGCCGGTGAGCGGCTCACCCGGCTGCGCGAGGTCGCCGAGGAGCGCCGCACCCTGGTCTACTTCGAGGCCCCGCACCGCCTGGACGACACCCTGGCCGCGATGGCCGAGGTCTTCGGCGCGGACCGGCGCGCGGCGGTCTGCCGCGAGCTGACCAAGACGTACGAGGAGGTCAAGCGCGGCCCGCTGGGCGAGCTGGCGTCCTGGGCGGCCGAGGGCGTCCGCGGTGAGATCACCGTCGTGGTGGAGGGGGCCGCGCCGGGCGGGCCGGGCGAGCTGGACGCCGCGGAGCTGGTGCGCCGGGTGCACATCCGCGAGGAGGCCGGGGAGCGCCGCAAGGAGGCCATCGCCGCGGTCGCCGCGGAGGCGGGGCTGCCCAAGCGGGAGGTCTTCGACGCGGTGGTCGCAGCGAAGAACGCAGAGAAGGCCGAGCAGGCAGACAAGGCGAACAAGGGGAACAAGGGCGGATAAGACGGGCAGGTTGGCGGCCCGGATCCGGCCGCCGGCGCCGGTGGGAATCCGGCCGCGAACACCGCCCCGAACCGGTCCGTCGGCGATTGATGCGCAGGACAGAGCGAAAACCGACTCATCAGAAGGTAAACGGCCGGCCGAAAAGGTAAAGCGCAGGCCGGGGCATTGGGGTGATTTTCCTACTGCCGGCCAAATCTGGGCCAATAGCGTCGGCGATCTGCTGCATTGCGACGGGGAAGGGCGTCCACTGGGGGAGGGACGAACGGTTCCCGAAGACCTTGTCCAGCGGACAAGAGGAGCGCACATGAGCGAGATCGCGAAGACCACGGGCGCACCCACCGGCGGCGACGTCCACTCCTTCCCCCGGCCCGAGCCGGACGCACATGAGGCCTACAGCTTCGCCTGCATGAAGTGCGGCCACGGCTGGGAGCAGGCGTACGAGATAGTCCACCAGGCCGACACCAAGGGCGATGTGCACGCCGTCTACTACGCCGACGACGAGCGGGTGCCCTCCCCGCTGACCCACCCCGGCTGCCTCAACTGCGGCAGCACCGTCGTCCGCATCATGCGGTCCGGCCAGGTCTCGATGGTCTCCGACGCGATCGCGCACCTCCATCAGCGCCGTCCCGACGGCGCCAAGGGCGACAAGCAGGACCGGAAGAAGGCGCCGGCCGCACGGGCCGAGGCGCCCGGCGGCAGCACCGCCGAGGGTGGCGCGGAGAGCGGCCGGCACCACTGGCACCTCTCCGACCTGCTGCACCCCTTCCAGCACCACCGCAAGTGAGGCCCCGGCCGCGGTCCTCGTAGGATCGCGGCCATGGCTCCGCAGGACAAGAACACCCCGCCGCCGCTGCCCGAACCGCTTCGGGTGGCGGTCGCGGATTCGCACACCCACCTGGACATGCAGGACTCCACCGTCGAGGAGGCGCTCGCCAAGGCCGCCTCGGTCGGGGTGACCACCGTCGTCCAGGTGGGCTGCGACCTGGCCGGCTCGCGCTGGGCCGCGGACACCGCCGCCGCCCACGACGCCGTGCACGCCACGGTGGCCCTGCACCCCAATGAAGCGCCGCGGATCGTGCTGGGCGACCCCGACGGGTGGTCGCGGCAGGGGGCTCGCGAGCCTGGCGGCGACGCCGCGCTGGACGCCGCCCTCGCGGAGATCGACCGGCTCGCCGGCCTCCCGCAGGTCCGCGGCGTCGGCGAGACCGGCCTGGACTACTTCCGCACCGGACCCGACGGCATGGCCGCCCAGGAGCGGTCCTTCCGCGCCCATATCGAGATCGCCAAGCGGCACGGCAAGGCCCTGGTCATCCATGACCGGGAGGCGCACGCCGACGTGCTGCGGATCCTGCGCGAGGAGGGCGCGCCGGAGCGCACCGTCTTCCACTGCTATTCCGGCGACGCCGCGATGGCGAAGGAGTGCGCCGAGGCCGGCTACTTCCTGTCCTTCGCCGGCAACGTCACCTTCAAGAACGCCCAGCCGCTGCGCGACGCCCTCGCCGTCGCCCCCGCCGAGCTGGTCCTCGTCGAGACCGACGCCCCCTTCCTCACGCCCGCGCCGTACCGCGGACGGGCCAACGCCCCGTACCTCATTCCGGTCACCCTGCGGGCGATGGCCGAGGTCAAGGGGAGGACCGAGGACGCCCTGGCCACCGCCGTCGCGGCGAACACGGCACGGGCCTTCGCCTACTGAGCCCGGCGCCGGGCCGGAGCCGGGGACGGAGCCGGGCCGCGACGGCGGTCCGCCGCCCCGGCCCGCGCCCGTCCGGGAGTCCGACGCCCCCAAGCGGCCACCCGGCCCCCTTCCCCTCGGCGCCCATGGGCACTCTCCGTAGCGAAGTGAATTTGGAGAGTCACCAACCCTCCGCTACCCTCCGGCCGTCAACCGCATCCGTGGCATGGGGAGCGCGCCGTGAGACCGTCATCGAGCAGTCACCGTGCCGCGCGCGGCCGTCGCAGACGCCGCGCCGAACGCCCCGACGCGCTGCGCCGCCTGGTGCCCCGGGCCCTGGTCGTCGCCTTCCTCGCCGGCGGCACCACCGCGTTCGTCGCACACGACAAGGCGATCCGGCTCAGTGTCGACGGCACCCCGCGCACCCTGCACACCTTTGCCGACGACGTCGATGACCTGCTGGCCGACGAGCACCTCGCGGTCGGTGCCCACGACATCGTCGCGCCCGCCCCGGGCACCGAGCTGAGCAGCGGCGACGAGGTCGTCGTCCGGCACGGCCGGCCCGTCCAGCTCACCGTCGACGGGCAGCGCCGCACGGTGTGGACCACCGCCGGCACCGTCGACGCCGCGCTCCAGCAGCTCGGCGTCCGCGCCGAGGGCGCCTACCTGTCGGCCTCCCGCTCCCGCCGGATCGAGCGGCACGGCATGGAGCTGGCGGTCCGCACCGAACGCTCGGTGGTCTTCGTCGCCGACGGCCGCGAGTACCGGGTGCGCACCAACGCCGCCACCGTCCGGGAGGCCCTGGCCGAGGCCGGGCTCGGGCTGCGCGACCAGGACACCACCTCGGTGCCGCCGGACAGCTTCCCGCGCGAGGGCCAGACCGTCTCCGTACTACGGATCACCGGCTCCAAGGAGGTCCGCGAGGAGCCCATCCCGTTCCGTACGGTCAACCGGGCCGACGCCGGGCTCACCCGCGGCACCGTCGCCGTCGTCCAACAGGGGCGGCCCGGCCTGCGGCGGGTCACCTACCGGCTGCGCACCGTCAACGGCGTCCGGCAGAAACCCAAGCGGCTGCGCAGCGAGGTGGTGCACGCCCCGCGCCCGCAGATCGTGCACCTCGGCACCCGGGCGCTGCCCACCTCCGTCCGCGGCGCCGACCACCTCCACTGGGGCGCCCTGGCGCACTGCGAGGCGGGCGGCCGGCCCGATGCCGTCGACTCCTCGGGCACCTACGGGGGCCTCTACCAGTTCGACGTCACCACCTGGCACGCCCTCGGCGGCCGCGGCCGCCCCCAGGACGCACCCGCCCAAGAACAGACCTACCGGGCCAAGAAGCTCTACCTCACCCGGGGGGCGAGCCCCTGGCCGGTGTGCGGCCGTAAGCTTCACGGGTGAGCAACAGCAGCACCGACGACTCCGGCCCCCTCCTCGGGCCCGCCGACATCCGCGAACTGGCCGGCGCGCTGGGGGTCCGTCCCACCAAGCAGCGCGGCCAGAACTTCGTCATCGACGCCAACACCGTCCGCCGTATCGTGCGCACCGCCGAGGTCCGGCCGGACGACGTGGTCGTCGAGATCGGGCCGGGACTGGGCTCGCTGACCCTGGCGCTGCTGGAGGCCGCCGACCGGGTCACCGCGGTCGAGATCGACGAGGTGCTGGCCGCCGCACTGCCCGGCACCGTGGCCGCCCGGCTGCCCGCCCGCGCCGACCGGTTCGCGCTGGTGCACAGCGATGCCATGGACGTCACCGAGTTGCCGGGCCCCGCGCCGACCGCGCTGGTCGCCAACCTGCCCTACAACGTCGCGGTGCCGGTGCTGCTGCACATGCTCGCGACCTTCCCGAGCATCGACCGCACCCTGGTGATGGTGCAGTCCGAGGTCGCCGACCGCCTCGCCGCCCGCCCCGGCAACAAGGTCTACGGCGTGCCGTCGGTCAAGGCCAACTGGTACGCCGAGGTCAAGCGGGCCGGCGCCATCGGCCGCAACGTCTTCTGGCCCGCCCCCAACGTCGACTCCGGCCTGGTCTCCCTGGTCCGCAGGGAGAAGCCGGTCGAGACCACGGCGAGCCGCCAGGAGGTCTTCGCCGTCGTCGACGCGGCCTTCGCCCAGCGCCGCAAGACGCTGCGCGCCGCCCTGTCGGGCTGGGCCGGCTCGGCCGCCGCCGCGGAGGCCGCGCTGGTCGCCGCCGGCATCTCGCCGCAGGCCCGCGGCGAGGCGCTGACCGTCGAGGAGTTCGCGCGGATCGCCGAGCACAAGCAGCCGGGCGGGACGCCCGGCATCCGTCAGGCAGGGGGAGCCACCGCATGACCGCCACGACCGCCGCCTCGGTCACCGTCCGGGTGCCGGCCAAGGTCAACGTCCAGCTGGCCGTGGGCGCCGCCCGCGCGGACGGCTTCCACGACCTGGCCAACGTCTTCCTCGCGGTCGGCCTCTACGACGAGGTCACCGCCACCCCCTCGGACACCCTGCGGATCACCGCCGAGGGCCATGACGTCGACCAGATCCCGCTGGACCGGACGAACCTGGCGGCCCGCGCCGCCGAACTGCTCGCCGCCCGCTACGGCCTGGCCCCGGACGTCCACCTCCACATCACCAAGGACATCCCGGTCGCCGGCGGCATGGCCGGCGGCAGCGCGGACGCCGCCGGGGCCCTGCTGGCCTGCGACGCCCTCTGGTCGACGGGTGCCTCGCGCGAGGAACTCCTGGACATCTGCGCCGAGTTGGGCAGCGACGTCCCGTTCAGTCTGGTTGGCGGGGCGGCCCTGGGCCGCGGCCGGGGCGAGCTGCTGACCCCGCTCCCCGTCGGCGGCACCTTCCACTGGGTCTTCGCCGTCGCCGACGGCGGCCTGTCCACCCCGGCTGTCTATGGGGAGTTCGACCGCCTGACGGCGGACACGGACGTCCCCGAGCCGGAGGCCGCCCCCGAGCTGCTGGCCGCCCTGGAGTCCGGTGACGCCACCGCGCTGGCCGCGGCCCTCACCAACGACCTCCAGCCGGCCGCGCTCTCGCTGCGCCCGTCGCTGACCGAGACCCTGGCCGCCGGCACCGCCGCCGGCGCCCTGGCCGCGCTGGTCTCCGGCTCGGGCCCGACCACGGCCTTCCTGGTCAAGGACGCGGACGCGGCCGGGGTCGTCGCGTCGGCACTGATGGAGTCGGGGACGTGCCGGCAGGTACGGGTGGCGGATTCGCCGGCGGTGGGGGCTACGGTTCTCTGATCCGGGGGCGGTCGGCGGACGGCCCGCTCGGGCGGACGGGTCGGGCCGGTTGGCCGGACGGGTCCGCCCCGGTGCCTCCCGCCTCGCGCCCCCACCCCGACCGGGGGCGGGGGCCCTTGGGGGGTGTGGGAACAGATCCAGTAGGGGGCACACGCGCCCCCGCGGGGCCACAACGGCGGTGGGGAAGGCGGCATTCCCACGGGCTACGCGCGTGCGGAGTTGCTCAGGGAGCGCCCGAAAATCCTCGGGAGCCCCGGCCGCCCGCCGCCCCGGCCGCCCGCCGCCCCGGCCGCCCGCCGCCCCGGCGCGGCGGCGCCTGGTCCGGGTGCGCCGGGTGTCGCCCGGGTATTCCGCCGTGCGAGGACGGAAGCGGCCCGGTGCAGCCGCCCGTCGCCGCCGACGACCGGTGGCGGGCGGCTCAGGGCGCCCGGCGCCAGGAGCCGGAGGAGGCTGTGCGCCGGTCCAGCACCACGGTCATCTCGCGAGCGACCTTGAGGTGAGGGGGCAGGGTGCGGCGCAGTCCACTCGCCAGCAGGTCGATCGCGCTGAAGTGGAAGTAGCCCTGCGGACTTACGAGGACCAGGCTCCCGTCGATCAGCTCGGTGTGCGGCGGGAGATCCGGCAGTGTGAGCAGGTCGTCCACTGTGTACCCGTCCAGCGGGGGCATCCGCCAGTGATGCTGCTCGATGGACTCGGCGGTTCCTCCCATGGGCGGGATTCTTCGGCCTGCTGGTCCACGGTAGCGGCCCTATCCCGATCACGTCATCACAAAGAGTGACCAGGGCGTGCCGCGCCGCAGGCCACCGCCAGCACCCCTGCCACCAACCGGCCCGCCGCCACCGCGCGTTCGTCGGCCGTCGGGACGCAGCGGTCCGCCGCCGGGTCGTACGCGGTCATGATCACGCCGGCGTGGTCGGTGTCCGACTCCTGGAGCGTCACCGCTCGGCCCGCGGTGCGCAGCGCCTGCGCCAGGTCGCGGGAGTGCTCGGGCGGCAGCACGGTGTCCCGAGTGCCGTGGACGAGGTGGACCGGGACGCCCGGGTCCCGGCCCGCGGCGAGGTCGGCCAGCGGCGCGCTCCCCGTGGTGCGCGCCAGCAGGTCGTAGCGGCCCGCCACCCCGACCACCGCGGCCGGCCGCCGGCCCCCGGTGTCCTCGGGCCGCAGTGCGACCCCCAGCGCGGCCCCGGCACCCGCCGACCACCCGGCCAGGACGAACGACTCCCCGTCGCCGCCCAGCCCGCCCGCTTCCCCGCGGACGAAGGCCAGCGACTCCAGCAGCTGCGCCCGGCCCCCGTCCGCGGCGTCCGAGCGCCAGTCCGGTACGAGCACCAGCAGCCCGTGCGCCGCCGCGGTGTGCGCCAGGGGCGCGAGGATGTCCCGCTCGTCGGGGCCGATGCCGTGCCACAGCAGCACGGTCGGCGCCGGCCGGGATCCTTGCGCCGGCCGGTACGCGTCCAGCTGCTTGCCGCCCGGGCCGTAGACCAGCCCGCGTTCCACCCGTACCGCCGCACCTGTGTCCGAAGTCATGGCGGTGACGCTATCCAACCGGGCCCGGAGCCGGCGGCTGCGGTGGCGGGCCGTACCGCATCCGCCGGACCGGGCGGGGGCCGTCCGCGCGCCGACTAGGCTGGCAAGGTCGATCGATATGAAGTGCATGTGAAGTGCAGGAGTGAGATGGCCGTCAACCTCGTCAATCTGGAAGCCGTCGGCAAGGTCTACGGGACCCGTGCCCTGCTCGACGGTGTCTCGCTCGGCGTCAACGAGGGGGACCGGATCGGCGTCGTCGGCCGCAACGGCGACGGCAAGACCACCCTGATCCGGATCCTGGCCAAGCTGGAGAGCGCGGACGACGGCCGGGTCACGCACAGCGGCGGCCTGCGCCTCGGCGTGCTCACCCAGCACGACTCCCTCGACCCGGCCGCCACCATCCGGCACGAGGTCATCGGCGACCTCGCCGACCACGAGTGGGCCGGCAACGCCAAGATCCGCGACGTGCTGACCGGCCTCTTCGGCGATCTGCACCTGCCGGGCTTCACCCAGGGCCTGGACACCGTCATCGGTCCGCTCTCCGGCGGTGAGCGCCGCCGTATCGCGCTGGCCAAGCTGCTGATCGCCGAGCAGGACCTGATCGTCCTCGACGAGCCCACCAACCACCTGGACGTCGAGGGCATCTCCTGGCTCGCCCGCCACCTCCGGGCCCGCCGCTCCGCCCTGGTCGTGGTCACCCACGACCGGTGGTTCCTCGACCAGGTCTGCACGCGGATGTGGGACGTCCAGCGCGGCGATGTCCACGAGTACGAGGGCGGCTACAGCGACTACGTCTTCGCCCGGGCCGAGCGGGAGCGGATCGCGGCCAGCGAGGAGGTCAAGCGGCAGAACCTGATGCGCAAGGAGCTGGCGTGGCTGCGGCGCGGCGCCCCGGCCCGTACGAGCAAGCCCCGCTTCCGCATCGAGGCGGCCAACGAGCTGATCGCCGACGTCCCGCCGCCCCGCGACAACGCCGAGCTGATGAAGTTCGCCAGCTCCCGCCTGGGCAAGACCGTCTTCGACCTGGAGGACGTCAGCATCCAGGCCGGGCCGAAGGTGCTGCTCAAGCACCTGACCTGGCAGCTGGGGCCCGGCGACCGGATCGGCCTGGTCGGCGTCAACGGCGCCGGCAAGACCTCGCTGCTGCGGGCGCTCGCCGAGGCCGCCCGCACCCAGGGCGAGACGCAGCCCGCGGGCGGCCGGGTGGTGGTCGGCAAGACCGTCAAGCTGGCCTACCTCTCCCAGGAGGTCGGCGAACTCCCCCCGACGCTGCGGGTGCTGGAGGCCGTCCAGCAGGTGCGCGAGCGGGTCGACCTGGGCAAGGGCCGGGAGATGACCGCCGGGCAGCTGTGCGAGAAGTTCGGCTTCACCAAGGAGAAGCAGTGGACGCCGGTCGGCGACCTCTCCGGCGGTGAGCGCCGCCGCCTCCAGATCCTGCGCCTGCTGATGGACGAGCCCAACGTCCTCTTCCTCGACGAGCCCACCAACGACCTCGACATCGAGACCCTGACCCAGCTGGAGGACCTCCTCGACGGCTGGCCCGGCTCCCTCATCGTCATCAGCCACGACCGCTACTTCATCGAGCGCACCACCGACCGGGTCCAGGCGCTGCTGGGCGACGCCACGCTGCGGATGCTGCCGCGCGGCCTGGACGAGTACCTGGAGCGCCGCCAGAAGGTCATCGAGGCCGCCACCCCGGCCCCCGCACAGCAGACCGCGGCCCCCAAGAAGGCCGCCGCGGTCAACCGCGCCGCCCAGAAGGAACTCCAGAAGATCGAGCGCCAGTTGGACAAGATCGGCGCCAAGGAGGCCACCCTCCACGCCCAGATCGCCGAGAACGCCACGGACTTCGAGAAGGTCGCCGGCCTGGACGCCCAACTGCGCGAGCTGAACGGGGAGAAGGACGAGCTGGAGATGCGGTGGCTGGAGCTGGCGGAGGAGGCGTAGGGGGCGGGGCAGCTCTCGGCGGGCGCACAGGGCTGGCTGGGATCAGCGATGTGCGCGCCGTGGCAGGAGTCCCGGATTCGCTGTCGTCGATCTTCCAAGGTGGAGTGGCGCGGAACCGAAATGCAGAGCTGGATGAGGTGGGGATGCGTCAGGGAGGCCTCGCCACCCACCGCCGGTCACCGCGTCGCGGCTGCTGCACCAGGATGCCGATATGAGTCGCCTCGTTACGTGCGATACCAATCTTCGCCTTCGGCCTGAACGGACCGCTGAAGATAATCTTCCAGAGAAGTCGACACCCAGTTCCGGGCGTCCGTCTCGTGATCCCACACGAATACGTCATTTCGTTTCGGATTGCGCACGAAGGCGAACTGGTCTCCTCCTCCATTGTCCCCGAAGAAGATTAGGTCATCGAAGGGCATATAGAGATCCCTGAAAGATTCCTCGGCGCGAAACTGTTTGTTATCTTCGAGGATTCGCTGCGCGCTCCAGACGACTTCTGTTCCGAATTCATCATCCAGGCCATCGGTCTCCAGCAGGAGTTGCTTCAGGGGGTGCGGGAGCGGTTGGCCAAGCTGCTGTTCGATCTGATCCAAGATTTGGTCATCCACAGGGTTGTGAAAGTCGACGTGTCCACCGAATCCAGCAATCATTTCGCGCCACATGGCGCCTCCTTAGCTGTGTTGGTAATGAAGGTGTCATCGACCGTCGGGAGCAGAACGTGGGTGCGACGGAACTCCCCCACCAACGCTGCAGGATTCGGCTGTCCGGCATGAACTGCCGCTACTTCATCGGCCAATGACATGACGGGCCGACCCCTCCCCGATTTCAGCTCAACTGTCGAACCTACTTTCGCATACGTCGCTGACAAGGCAGACAATGGCGCTCCAGCAGAAAACCGTCCGCTGGTTCCTTTTGACTTCAATCAAATTGGAGTGAAGCGGAGTTCCAAGAGCGACCATGGCGGTGGACGCGCTCGGTGTAGCGGTCGAGACTGCTCGCCCGTGGCATCGCGTCAGGGCGCACCGTCCTCAACTCTGATACGGAGCCGCCGGATTGCGCCGATGCACCCCTGGGGCGAGGTGCCGTCCGCCCCCGTCCGCCAGCCAGGCCCGGTTCGTGAGTCTCTTGCCGATGCCAGGGAAACCACCCGGAACCCCGCCTTCACCCCGGCCTTCACCCCCGCCTTCGCCCCAGGCCCCGCACCCCCTCAGCGAGCCCCGGACCCCGCCCCCACGGCGCCAATCGGCCCCGAATGGCCGGGATTCCAGCATTCCGGGGGGCTTCTCCCCGGTAGGGGGCGCGCTCGGGCAGCCGAGCGTGTAGCTTCCCGGGGACGAGCGGCCCGGTCGGGGCCGCGCCGGGGCCCGCCGGAGTGGAGGGGGTTGCTCGATGGGCGTGCGGCTCATGGTGCTCGACGATCACCGTCTGCTCGCGGAGGCGCTCGCCTCGGCGTTGAAGCTGCGCGGGCACCGGGTGCTGGCCGCCGCCGCGCCCAGCGCCGGGGCCGCGGACCTGGTGGTCAGCCGGGCGCCGGAGGTGTGTCTGCTGGGTACGGCGGCGCCGGCCCGGCCGGGGACCTTCGACCCGGTCGTACGGATCAAGAAGGAGCGGCCGCAGGTCGCGGTGGTGGTGCTGGGGCCGGTGCCCAGCCCGCGCGGGATCGCCGCCGCCTTCGCGGCCGGGGCCTCCGGCTACGTCCGTAACGACGAGCGGATCGAGGGTGTGGAGCGCGCCATGATGAAGGCGCGGGCGGGGGAGTCGGCGGTCTCGCCGCAGCTGCTGCAGCAGGCGTTCGAGGAGCTGCTGCACCCCGCGGCGCAGCCGGACGACGAGGGCGCGCGGCTGCTGGAGCTGCTCACCCCGCGCGAGGTGGAGGTGCTGATGCGGGTCGCGGACGGTGAGGACACCCGGCTGATCGCGGCGGGGATGGAGATCGCGCCGAGCACCGCGCGGACGCATGTCCAGCGGGTGTTGATGAAGCTGGAGGTCGGCTCGCGGCTGGAGGCCGCCGCGCTGGCGGCGCGTACCGGCCTGCTGGACCGGGCGGGCGGCCGGGCCGCGCGACTGGCGGCGGAACCGGGGGAGCCGGTCCCGCCGCAGTAGGCCGCGGGGCGGGAGCCGCGGCTCAGCCCTTCGCGGGGCTGTCCTCGGCCGTGGCCGCCTGGAGTTCGGCGGCGGTCGGCGGGACGGTCGGCCGCAGTTTCAGCCAGATCAGGAAGAACAGTCCGAGGGCCAGCATGCCCAGTCCGGTCCACAGGTTGATGTTGATGTCCTGGGCCTTGCGCAGGTCCGCGTCGCTGGCGGTCAGGCCGGCGATGGTGACGATCACGCCGTAGACGACGAACAGGCCGCCGATGATGCGCCGTACGTCGAAGAGTCGCGCGGCGGTGGCCGACTCGCGCTCCAGCTCCTCGACCTCGTGCTGGTGGTCACTCATGGTGGGTCAACTCCGCTGGTTCGGAAGGGTTCAGAGGGAGAAGGGCACGTAGCAGACGGCGGCCAGGACGAGCGCGCCCCAGCCCAGCAGGGCCGGCTTGCGGTACCAGGCGTCGTCGCCCTCGGCGGGCAGCTCGGCCATGCCGGGCGAGGTGGTGCCGTAGACCAGGCCGGCCAGCGACTCGGCGGGCTTGGGCTTGGTGACCATGGTGACCACGACCATCACCAGTGCGCCGACGACGAAGGCGACGATCGAGGAGACGAAGTTGGCGCCCTGGTCGGAGGGGATGGCGATGATGCCCTGCTTGTAGAACCAGAAGTAGTTGACCATCGCGGCCACGGTGCCGGAGAGCAGCCCCCAGAAGCCGGCCGCGGCGCTGGTCCGCTTCCAGAACATGCCGATGATGAAGACGACGAACAGGGGGACGTTGAAGAAGGAGAACAGCGTCTGGAGGTAGTTCATGATGTTGCTGAAGGACGAGGCGATGAAGGCGGTGCCCATGCCGATCAGCACGCCGACCGCGGTGACGACGCGGCCCGTCTTGAGGTAGTGCGCGTCGTCGCGGCCCTTCTTCAGGTACGCGGCCCAGATGTCGTTGGTGAAGACCGTGTTGAAGGACGACACGTTCGCGGCCATACCGGCCATGAAGGCGGCCAGCAGACCGGTCACGGCGATGCCCAGCACGCCGTTGGGCAGCAGGTCCCGCATCAGGACCGGGATCGCGTCGTTGTACTGCAGTCCGTCCGCGGACTTGCCCAGGGTCGGCTCCATGACCAGCGCGATCAGGCCGGGGACGACCACCACCATCGGGATGAAGATCTTGGGGAAGGCGGCGATCAGCGGGGTGCGCTTGGCGGCGGAGAGGTTCTTCGCGGACAGGGCGCGCTGCACCTCGGCGAAGTTGGTGGTCCAGTAGCCGAAGCTCATCACGAAGCCCAGCCCCAGGACGATGGTCAGCCAGTTCGCGCCGAGCGGGTTGGCCTCGCCGATGCCGGTGCCCTTCCAGGCGGTCAGGAAGTCGCCGCCGTGCGAGGAGGTCAGGGAGTGGGTCAGACCGTCCCAGCCGCCGACCCGCTTGAGGCCGACGACCGTCAGGGGTATCAGCGCGGCCAGGATGACGAAGAACTGCAGCACCTCGTTGTAGATCGCCGAGGACAAGCCGCCGATGGTGATGTACGCCAGGACGAAGAAGCCGGCGACCACGATGGCCACCCACTGCGGCCAGCCCAGCAGCGCCTGCAGCACGATCGCCATCGCGTAGAGGTTCACGCCGGCGATCAGGACGGACGAGACGGCGAAGATGACCGACGAGAGCAGGTGCGACGAAGGCCCGAAGCGGTGCAGCAGGAACTCGGGCACCGAGCGGACCTTGGAGCCGTAGTAGAACGGCATCATCACCAGGCCGAGGAAGACCATCGCCGGGATCGCGCCGATCCAGTACCAGTGCACGGTGTAGGCCCCGTACTGCGCGCCGTTGGCGGCCATGCCGAGGATCTCGGTGGCGCCGAGGTTGGCGGCGACGAAGGCCAGGCCGGTGACCCAGGCGGGCAGCGACCGGCCGGAGAGGAAGAAGTCCAGGCTCGTCCTCACGCTGCGCCGGGCCGCGAAGCCGATGCCGAGGACGACGATGAAGTAGAGGGCCAGGATGGTGTAGTCGAGCCCGTTGGTGGGGAGCCGTAGCCCTTCGGCCAAGGTGATCATGTCGAAGCTCACTTCCGGGGGTCTGGGGGTCGCTCCCCAGAGGACGCAGCGGTGCGTGCGATGAACGCACAGAAAGCTACGCTCGGGCGGTCAGAAACTGAACACTTTTGTTCGGTTCAGTTGTTGGATCGTGACCGACGCAGCCCTGAACTGCCGTGACGCCCCTTGCGAACCCGTGGCGAACCCGCGCCGCGGAGCGACATTGACGCAACTGTTTAGTTGTGCTTCATTGTGTTTGTTTGTGTTCGGTCGGTCGGTCGTGGTGTGGTGAGGAGCTCCCGGTGAAGAAGACGACGACCCGGCTCGCGGACGGCCGGGAGCTGATCTACTACGACGCGCGGGAGGGCGCCGTCCGCGACGCCGTCGACCGGCGTCCCCTCGACCCCGTCGCCACCGCCGCCGAGATCCGCCACGACCGCCTGCTCGGCGACCGCGTCGCCATCGCCTCGCACCGCCAGGGCCGCACCTACCACCCGCCCGCCGACGAGTGCCCGCTGTGCCCCTCCCGCGAGGGCCGGCACTCCGAGATCCCCGCCGCCGACTACGACGTCGCCGTCTTCGAGAACCGCTTCCCCTCCCTCGCCGGCGACCACGGCCGCTGCGAGGTCGTCTGCTTCACCTCCGACCACCACGCCTCCTTCGCCGACCTCACCGAGGAGCAGGCCGCCCTGGTCCTCGCGGCCTGGACCGACCGCACCGCCGCGCTCTCCCGGCTCCCCGGCGTCGAGCAGGTCTTCTGCTTCGAGAACCGGGGCCAGGAGATCGGCGTCACCCTCGGTCATCCGCACGGCCAGATCTACGCCTACCCCTTCACCACCCCCCGCACCGCGCGGATGCTGGCCTCGCTCGACGCCCACCGGGCGGCCACCGGCGGCAACCTCTTCGACGACGTCCTCGCCGACGAACTCGCCGACGGCCGCCGCATCGTCCTGGAAGGCGAGCACTGGGTGGCCTTCGTCCCGTACGCCGCCCACTGGCCGTACGAGGTGCACCTCTACCCCCGGCGCCGGGTCCCCGACCTGGTCGCGCTCGATGACGCCGCGCGCACAGAGTTTCCACAGGTCTACCTGGAAGTCTTGCGCCGCTTCGACCGGATCTTCGACGAGGAGTACGACGGGAGCGGGGGCGGGACCGGGAGCAGGAGCGGGAGCGCCGGGGGGAGCGTGCCGCCCACGCCCTACATCGCCGCCTGGCACCAGGCCCCGGTGCACGCCGGGCAGCGCGCCGATTTCGCCCTGCACCTTGAGCTTTTCACCATTCGAAGGACTTCCGGCAAGCTGAAGTTTCTCGCGGGTTCCGAATCCGGCATGAACGTGTTCATCAATGACGTGCCGCCGGAGGCCGCGGCCGAGCGACTGCGAGAGGTAGCGAGCGAGCGATGAGCAAGGCTGAGTCGGGCAAGTACCTGGTGACGGGTGGGGCCGGTTACGTCGGCAGCGTGGTGGCCCAGCACCTGCTGGAGGCCGGACACACGGTGACTGTCCTCGACAACCTCTCCACCGGCTTTCGCGCGGGGGTCCCGGCGGGCGCCGAATTCATCGAGGGCGATATCCGCGACGCCGCGAAGTGGCTGGACCCCTCGTACGACGCGGTGCTGCACTTCGCCGCGTTCTCGCAGGTCGGCGAGTCCGTCGTGAAGCCCGAGAAGTACTGGGACAACAACGTCGGCGGCACCATGGAGCTGCTGGCCGCGATGCGCGCCGCGGGCGTGCGCAAGCTGGTCTTCTCCTCCACCGCCGCGACCTACGGCGAGCCGGTGAGCACCCCGATCACCGAGGCCGACCCGACCGCCCCCACCTCCCCCTACGGCGCCAGCAAGCTCGCCGTCGACCACATGATCACCGGGGAGGCGACCGCCCACGGCCTGGCCGCCGTCTCGCTGCGCTACTTCAACGTCGCCGGCGCCTACGGCAGCTGCGGCGAGCGGCACGACCCCGAGTCGCACCTGATCCCGCTCGTCCTCCAGGTCGCCCGGGGCACGCGCGAGGCGATCTCCGTCTTCGGCGACGACTACCCCACCCCCGACGGCACCTGCATCCGCGACTACATCCACGTTGCCGACCTCGCCGACGCCCACCTGCTCGCGCTCGGTGCGGCCACCCCCGGCGAGCACCTGATCTGCAACCTCGGCAACGGCAACGGCTTCTCCGTGCGCGAGGTCATCGAGACCGTCCGCGCGGTCACCGGCCACCCGATCCCGGAGGTCGTCGCCCCGCGTCGCGGCGGCGACCCCGCGGTCCTGGTGGCCTCCGCCCAGACCGCCATGGACCGCCTCGGCTGGCGGCCCCGCCGCGCTGACCTGGCCGGGATCGTCGCCGACGCCTGGGAGTTCACCCAGCGCCTGGACCAGCAGAGCTGAACACACCGGACAAAGGAGTCCCGATGGCAGGTCACCCAGCCGCCGCCCCGACCACCGGGCGCCCGCACGGTGCCCGGTACACCGCGGAGCGGTTCACCGCGGTGCACGGCGCCGCCCCCGCGGGCGTCTGGGCGGCGCCCGGCCGGGTCAACCTGATCGGTGAACACACCGACTACAACGACGGCTTCGTGATGCCCCTGGCCCTCCCGCACACCACGCTCGCCGCCGCCGCGCCCCGCACCGACGGCGTGCTGCGGCTGCACTCCGGTGACGTCGACGGCGGGGTCGTGGAGCTGCGCCCGGACGCGCTGCACCCGGTGCCCGGTCCGGCCGGCGGCTGGGCCGCCTACCCGGCGGGCGTGGTCTGGGCGATGCGGGCGGCGGGGCTGCCGGTGGGCGGTGCGGACCTGCACTTCGACAGCACGGTGCCCACCGGCGCCGGGCTGTCCTCCTCCGCCGCGCTGGAGGTCGCCACCGCGCTCGCGCTCAACGACCTCTACGGGCTCGACCTGGAGCCGCAGCGGCTGGCGAGCCTCGCCCAGCGGGCCGAGAACGCCTTCGTCGGGGTGCCCTGCGGGATCATGGACCAGACCGCGGCGGCCTGCTGCACCGAGGGCCACGCCCTGTTCCTCGACACCCGCGATCTCACCCATCGCCAGGTCCCGTTCGACATGGCGGGGGCGGGGCTGCGACTGCTGGTGGTGGACACCCGGGTCAAGCACGAGCTGGGGGACGGCGCATACGCCGAGCGGCGCGCCGGTTGTGAGCGTGGCGCGCGGGCGCTTGGGGTGCAGGCACTGCGCGACGTGGACCGTACGCACCTGCCCGAGGCCCTCGCGCACCTGTCCGACGAGCCCGTCGTCCAGGCCCTCGTCCGGCACATCGTGACCGAGAACCACCGCGTCGAGGAGGTCGTCGCCTGCCTGGACGCCGGCCGCCCCCGCGCCATCGGACCGCTGCTGACCGCCGGCCACGCCTCGCTCCGTGACGACTTCGCGATCTCCTGCCGGGAGCTCGACCTGGCCGTCGACACCGCCTGCGCGGCCGGCGCCCTGGGCGCCCGGATGACCGGCGGCGGCTTCGGCGGCTCGGCGATCGTGCTGGTCGAGGAGGCGGACGCGGCAGCCGTCGGCGCGGCGGTCACCGAGGCGTTCGCCGCCGCCGGACACACCACCCCGCGGATCTTCGAGGCCGTACCGAGCGCAGGGGCACACCGGGTCGAGTAGGGGCGCGTCCGGGGGAACGGCGGGCGTGCGTCCACCGCACATCCGCCAAATGGCCCTGGTGGGGGAGGAGTTTCGCCAATCACCTTCCCTTGTCGCGGCCCGTCCGTACGCTGAGACCCTGCACCGGTGGGGGCCGGTGCCGATCAGGGGGCGAGACCGTTCGGGTACGGCGTTCCGGGTGGGGGTAGTGATGTCGGCGCGGCGGCGGTCGCGCGGCTGACGCGATCTTCAATCCGGGCGCCCTGCCCGCTATGGTCCGTTCACCGAGACAGGGGGTCTCTGTGCAACGCATCCGGGTTCTGGTGGTCGACGACCACCGCATCTTCGCCGAATCCCTGGCAGCCGCGCTCGCCGCGGAACAGGACGTGGACGTCGCCGCCGCCGGCAGCGCGCCCGCAGCCCTGCGTACGCTGGACCGGGCGGCCACCGACGGCCGCCGGTTCGATGTGCTGCTCGTCGACGCCGACCTCGCCGCGCCGCTCCTCGCGGTGCCCGCGCAGTCGGCGGGACCGGCCCGGGAGGCCGTCCCGAGGGCCGTCCCCAGGGACGGCATTGCGCTGGTCGCCGGCCTGCGCACCAGCCATCCCTCCCTGCGCACGGTCGTCCTCGCCGACCGCGACGACCCGCGCCGCGCCGCCGCCGCACTGCAGGCCGGCGCCTCGGGCTGGGTCGCCAAGGACTGCTCGCTCTCCCGGCTGCTCGCGGTGATCCGCGGTGTGCTGCGGGACGAGACGCACCTGCCGCCGGCGCTGCTGACCGGTGTGCTGCGGGAGTTGACGGCCGCCCGCAAGCACCGCTCGGAGAGCGAGCGGCTGGTGGAGTCGCTGACCCCGCGCGAGCGCGAGGTGCTGCGCTGCATGGTGGCGGGCCTGGGCCGCAAGGCGGTCGCCGAGCGGCTGTTCCTCTCCCCGCACACCGTCCGTACCCATATGCAGAACGTCCTGGGCAAGCTCGGGGTGCACTCGACGCTCGCGGCGGTGGCGCTGGCCCGGCGGGCCGGGGTCGGCCCGGTCGAACTGGAGGCCGCCGCCGCGGCGTCGGTACCGGTGCCCTGAGCGAACCCCGGTACGCCGTCGGCTGCCGCCTCACGCCTCGGTCAGCACGGCCACCCCACGGGCCGCCAGCGTGATCCGCCGCCCGGCCGGCGCCCGGTCCCCGCCCTCGGCGCCCCGCGCCAGCACGTCCCGCATCGGCCCCGGCAGCGCCACCTCCACCGCCGTCGCCCCGTGGTTGAGCAGGAAGAGGTACCGCCCGCCGGCGCCCTCGCGGACCGTGGCCTGGACACCGGCCGGCAGCCCCGGCAGGACGGGTGCCACCCCGGCCGCCTCCCGTACGTCGTCCAACAACGCCCGCAGCAGCGCCGGCTCGGGCCGGGTGGCGAGGTACCAGACCTCGCCGCGCCCGTAGCGGTGCCGGGTGAGGGCGGGCCGCCCGGCCAGGTCGCCGTCGGTGAAGCGGGCGAGCGCCTCGGCCCCCTCCAGGACCAGGGCCTCCGACCACAGGTCGGCCCGCCCCGTATAGACCCCGTCGCCGACCGCCACCGACCGCCCGGCGGCCAGCGGCCAGAACTCCTCCACCCACAGCCCCAGCAGCTCCCGCAGCGGTGCCGGGCAGCCCCCGGGGTGCACCCGGTCGTGCTCGTCGACGATCCCGGAGAAGAACGACACCACCAGCCGCCCGCCGGCCCGTACGTACGCCGCCAGCCGCGCGGCGTCGCGCGCGGTCAGCAGGTAGAGGTTGGGTACGAGCACCAGCCGGTAGCCGGACAGGTCGCGCTGCGGCGGCACCACGTCGCACGCCACCCCCGCCTCGAACAGCGGCCGGTAGTGGTCCAGTGCGATCCGGGAGTGGTCCAGCGCGGTCGACGGTTTGGAGTCCAGCTCCAGCGCCCACCAGCTGGGCCAGTCCGACAGCAGCGCCACCCCGGCCCGCGACCGGGTCCCCTCGATACCCGGAACCGACGCCAACTCCCGCCCCAGAGCCGCGACTTCACGGAAGACGCGGGTGTCGGTCCCGCCGTGCGGCAGCATCGCCGAGTGGAACTTCTCCGCACCGCCCAACGACTGCCGCCACTGGAAGAACAGCACCGCGTCCGCGCCCTGGGCGACCGCCTGCCAGCTCCACAGCCGCATCGCGCCGGGCGGCTTGGGGCCGTTGCGGGGGCGCCAGTTGACCGCGCCCGGCGCCTGTTCGAGCAGCAGCCAGGGCTGTCCGGAGCGCGCCGCCCGCATCAGGTCGAAGGCGTAGCCGGCCCGGAGGTGGTCGTCGGGCACATGGGGGTCCTGGTAGAAGTCCAGCGCCATCACGTCCATGTGCGCCGACCAGGCGAAGGCGTCGACCGGCTTGTGCTGCGGCATCAGATTGGTGGTGACCGGCACCCCGGGGGTCAGCCGGTCCAGGACGGCCTTCTCGGCGAGGTAGCAGGCCCGCAGCGCCTCGTCGCCGAAGCGCAGGTAGTCCAGCTGCTGGGCGGGGTTGGGGAAGGTGGGGGCGGTGCGCGGCGGCAGCACCTCGGCGAAGTCGCCGTAGCCCTGCGACCAGAAGGCCGTCGACCAGGCGGCGTTCAGCGCCTCGACCGAGCCGTAACGCGCGCGCAGCCAGCGCCGGAAGTCCTCCGCGGAGACGTCGCAGAAGCACTGCCGGGTGTGGCAGCCGTACTCGTTGCCGATGTGCCACAGGGCGAGCGCCGGATGGCCGGCGTAGCGGGCGGCGAGCCGCTCGACGAGGCGTACGGCGTGTGCGCGGTAGACGGGGCTGGAGGGGCAGTAGTGCTGCCGGCCGCCCGGCCAGCGGCGCTGCCCGTCGGGGCCCTCGGGCAGGATCTCGGGGTGCGCGCGGGTCAGCCAGGGCGGCGGCGAGGCGGTCATCGTCGCCAGGCAGACCGCGATCCCCGCGCCCGCCAGCCCGTCCATCACACGGTCGAACCAGCCGAAGTCCCACTGTCCGGGCCGGGGTTCGACCTTCGCCCAGGAGAAGATCCCGGCGGTGACCATGGTGACGCGGGCCGCCTTCATCAGCTCCAGGTCCTCGGCCCACACCTCCTCGGGCCACTGCTCGGGGTTGTAGTCGCCGCCGAAACGGATGCCCATGGATCCCCCTACGGATCGCGGACCGGGTGGGGCACCACCGCGCCCCGCCACGGACCGGCTCGGCTCAGGAAGAGTTCTTGTACACGCTCCAGCCGCCGTCCACGACGAGGCTCGCCCCGGTGACGAAGGACGCCTCGGGGGACAGCAGGAAGACGATCACGGCGGCGATCTCCTCCGGCCGCCCCAGCCGCCCCAGGGCGGTCTCCGCGGCGCTGGCCCGCCGCCGCTCCTCGTCGATGCCGTCCCAGGCGGCGGTCAGCACCGGGCCCGGCAGCACGCTGTTGACCCGTACCTCCGGCCCGTACTCCACGGCGAGTTGGCGCCCCAGACCGGTCAGCCCGGCCTTGGCCGCGGCGTAGGCGGGCCGGCCCGGCAGCCCCACCAGCGCATGCACGGACGAGGTGAGGACCACCGCGCCGCGCCGCTCCCGCAGATCGTCCAGGGTGGCCCGGACGCCGAGGAAGGAACCGGTCAGATTGACCGCGAGCTGCCGCTCCCAGTCCGCCACCGGGGTCTTGTCGGCCGCCGCCTCATACGGCAGATAGGCGTTGCTGACCAGCCCGTCCACCGGACCGTAGCGACGGTGCGCGGCCTGGACCGCCCGCCGCCAGTCGTCCTCGCCCGCCACATCACAGTGCTCGTACGAGGCCCGGCCGCCGCCCGCCCGGATGCGCCGGGCGAGGTGCTCACCGCGCGCGTCGTCGATGTCCAGCAGCAGGACGCGGGCCCCCTCGGCCGCCAGCCGGTCGGCGGTGGCCGCCCCGATCCCGCCGGCGGCCCCGGTCACCAGGACCGTACGGCCCTCGAACCGCCGGCCGTACGGGGCATGCGCCGGGTGGGGTGCGTGCTGCTGGCTCATGGCGCGATCCAAGTGCACGGCGCGGGTGGCGACAAGGGCACATCGGCCCCCGAGGGGTGCACGTCGGCCCGGAGCGCCACACAGGGGGGCGTGCATGAAAGACAGGGGCGCACGAACCAGTCACACGCGCCGTCAATTCACGCATGAGTCACCGTGTTGCGCGCCGTTGTGTGCGGCATCGGCGGTGAGTGCACCCGGCCCTACGAGCTGGGCCGGCGGCGCCCGCGCCGCGTGCCCGGTGGTGCACGCCCCTCACCTGCCCCGGAAAAGAGCGAACGCCCGGCTCGGACGGTACCGATCACCGTCCCTCGCAGGGCGTCGGCGCGCCTGCTCCGCACCTGCCCCGGGCACCCGTAACGGGCCAAATGCCCGCGATCCGGCGGTCGTTACCCCGGGGTGTTGTCGAACGGGCCGGTCAGCTGCCGCAGCAGCGCGGCTAGTTCCCGGCGCTGCTGGGGGGAGAGTTCGGCCAGAATGGCGCGCTCCTGGACGAGCAGCCCGGCCAGCGACTGGTCGGCCCGGTCGCGGCCCTCGGCGGTCAGCCTGACCAGCACTCCTCGCCGGTCACTGGGGTCGGGCAGCCGCTCGACCAGGTCCTTCTTGGCCAGCCGGTCGATACGGTTGGTCATCGTCCCGGACGTGACCAGGGTCTGGGTCAGCAGGGCTCCGGGAGAGAGCTGGTACGGCGCCCCGGCCCGGCGCAGCGCCGTCAGCACGTCGAACTCCCAGGGCTCCAGCCCCACCTCGGCGAACGCCATACGGCGGGCCCGGTCGAGGTGTCTGGCCAGCCTGGAGACGCGGCTGAGGACCTCAAGCGGTTCCACGTCGAGGTCCGGGCGCTCACGGCGCCATGCAGCGACCAGTCGGTCGACCTCGTCCTCCATGACGATCAGTGTAGAGGGTTTGTCGACATGAAGTCTCTTGACGTCGAGATATATTTCGCTGGACTATGGGGCATCGTCGGCGGAGGCTCGGTTTCCGGCCGCGTCGGCCCGAACCAGACCGTGCAACCACACCGTGCCAGCCTTTGTGCCAGCCCCGCACAGCGAAAGGGTTTACGACCATGCACGACGCACCGACCTGGGATCCGCAGCAGTACCTTCGTCACTCCGGGCACCGCACCCGCCCCTTCCACGATCTGCTCGCACGGATACCCGAGCTCCCTCGGCAGGGCCGCCCCGCCCGCATCGCCGACCTCGGCTGCGGCCCGGGCAATGTCACCGCCGAACTCACCCTGCGCTGGCCCGACGCCCACATCACCGGCTACGACAACTCCCCGGAGATGCTCAAGGAGGCCGAGAGCTACGCCGGCCCCACCGCCGCCGGCGGCCACCTCGACTTCGCCCCCGCCGACGCCGCCGACTGGGCCCCCGACGAGCCCTACGACCTGATCGTCTCCAACGCGGCACTGCAGTGGGTCCCCAACCACCCGGACTCCTTCGCCCGCTGGATCGACGCCCTCACCCCCGGCGGCACCTTCGCCTTCCAGATCCCCGGCAACTTCACCTCGCCCAGCCACGCCCTGCTCGGCGAGCTCTGCGACTCCCCGCAGTGGCGGGACCGCCTGAACACCCACGGTCGGCGCTTCATCCACATCCTCGAACCCGCCGACTACCTCGAACGCCTCACCGACCTCGGCTGCACCTCCGACGTCTGGGAGACCACCTACGTCCAGCTGCTACAGGGCGACGACCCGGTCCTCGACTGGGTCAAGGGCACCGCGCTGCGCCCCGTCCTGACCGCGCTGGAGGACGACCCGGCCGCCCGCGAGGCCTTCCTCGCCGAATACCGCGACGCCCTCCGCAAGGCCTACCCCACCGGCCACCACGGCACGGTCTTCCCGTTCCGCCGCATCTTCGCCGTCGCCCGCAAGCCCGCGGCCGGCTGACCGACCGGCCGCGCTCGCCGGCCTCGACCGCGTCCAGCCCGCCGCCGGCCTGGGGAGGTCCGGGAAGGCTGCCGGTCCGAGGCCGGAGCGGGGCGGTCCACCCCGCACCGGGTCCGCTCGTCGTGCGGAGCGGGGCGGGGCGGCTACGGGATGGGATCGGCGGGGGCGAGGCCGCCAGGGAAGGCATTGTCGTCACCCATGAGCGAGTAGATTCGAACAGCAGGGAGCGGATGCCGAAATGAGGCGAAGCTGCGCGTCGCGGAAGACGGCCCTTGAGCGTCGGCTTCCCCGAAGCAGCCACAGCGGACGCATGGCGCAAGGTGCAGTGCGCTCAGTGAAACTCCTTACGGAATGAGGTCCTTGTGCGTCAACGTCCCCGGGAAAAGTGCCAGGAATTCCTTGTCCGATGGCACCACGAAGGTTCCCCACGAGTTGTCCATGAACCCGAACTGGAACTCTTTCCCGCTGCTTTCCCGGCGGCGGGTCCAGAGGAGGTCAGCACGGCGGAAGCAGGCGCCCGGCTCTACGGCGGGGATCTCCTGTGACCGGCGGACGTTCTGCACGTACACGAAGCGCAGATGGGTTGCGCTCAACGCCACATACGTGATGACGCCGGTCTCCGCCTGTGGCTGGCCCGCTGCCAGCCACAGGCCGGCCAGGCTGTCCCAGGTTCCGAAGAACCGGCCGTTCCTCTTCTGCCGCTTCGCCCGGTCCGCGGGGTCGTTGGTGGCCCTGACCGGTCCCGGTTTCGGGTCCGTGAGCGTCGCCGATTCAAAGAGGAACGACAGCAATCCGCGCCGTCGGTCCCCCGGACGCCTGCATCCGGCCAGTACCTTCGGCTGCCGCTCGGGCGGCGCGTCGGCGTCGTCCTCCCGGTTGCTGGCCATGGCGCGGCGGACCTCGAAGCTGCCCAGGAGTGTTTCGTCAGCGGGAAGCGCCGAAGCCAGTATCCGATTCAGTTCAGTTGGCACGGTTCCAGGACCCTTCGGTGATGCTCTTTCTCAGGGGCGGGCTGCAGGCATTCTGGGGGTTCGCGTTTCGGGATCGGGCAACGTGCCCATATGGAAGCCGAATCGCCTCTCATCGTAGGGGAGCCGACTCTTCGGGGCGCATTCCGCCCAGGTGAACCTGATAGCACAGGGACTGCTACCCCGATCGGTCCGTGACGCCTTGGTTCCTCCCTCTCAGCCGAAGAGGGAGTCATTGGCAGCGGAGGAGGTGCGGGTGCATGGCGCGATCACTTCTGCGGTGAACGTGCCGGCTTCGGCATTCACGGAGACGGTGAATGAGTGCCCCGCCGACCGCTGGGCGGCCTCGTCCCCGGCCAGAAGACTGACCCGCTCTCCGGTGCTCGCACCATCTGCCGACCACCCTTGCGACGTGAACCATTCGACCACCCGCGGCAGTGCACGGGCGAGGTCGCCGACGCTGACCTCACCGATGTACCAGCTGTGCTGGGCTGAACAGGCGGACCGCAGGCCCTTGGCCCAGCACGCGGCACAGGTGAGCGAGGCGACGTCTCCGCCGCCCATGCGGCCGCGCAGAGCAACGGAGTCCATCAGCCTGCTGGAGTGCCAGTACAGCTCCTGCTTCACCCCCTCTGCTGGTTCGACTGCTGTCGGGGTGCTCTGACTCATGGCGCGATAGTCCTCGATCTCCTGGTCCGTGCACCAGTCGATCGTCTTGAGGATCTCGGCAAAGAGCTCCGAGTGCAGCTCCCAGCCCTCCGGGGACGGGGATGCCAGTTCGAAGATCAGCATTTCCGCGGTGTTCGGCAGCGGCACGAAGACCTGAATCTCGGACTGCGCGACCAGCTCTTCCTGTCCGGTGGGGGAGACTTCTGAGGCCAGAGCGAAGCTGGAGCCACCTACCCGAGCGAGAGCTGGGCCGCATGGAAGTTCCACTGACTGGAGGTCGTCTTCCGGGTGTTTCCTCTCCAGTACTTCCTGGACGGTGCGCAGTGCAGACGCCTCATCCTCGCCGTCGTGCTCGACCTGGCTGGCCATGATCGTCGATACCGTGGGGCGCCCTTCGACCTCCAGGAAGCACAAGCCTGCGTAGATGACGTTGGCCTCCTCCATCGCCTCCAACTGCGCTCCCACTCCGAGCGCGAAGCGAAATTGATCGTCTGCGGAGTGATCGGGCAGGAGGTCGGTGGCGAGCGCATGCAGGCTCTCGACGACCTCGTCGGTATCCGTGCTGTTTACCGGCAGTTCCCGGACGAACTCCGGCATGATCCACCCGATGCGCAGCTGTGAGGAGCGTCGGACTGGCGTTGGTGCGGATGTCGCCTCGGCGCCGGCGGCTGGTTCCGTCAGGGACATTTCTCGACTCTCCTCTTACTCAGGCAGCGAGTGTCCGGTGGAATGTCGCTCCCGAAGTCGCAGCCCGGGCCTCGCCGCCATGATGCTGAGCGACGCCATGAATGAACGAACCCGTTTTCGTGGCGAACTGAATGCCGTGAATGGCGCCGTCCGAAAGTCCCTTGCCCATCGTGCCCAGGCCCTTGTTCATCCACTTCATGCTGAGTGGTTTAGCGAGCCCCTCGCGGATGGCATTGGGTGTTTCCTGCGCGATCTTCTTCACGTTCCCGAGGCCTTTGACGGCTCCACCGACTTTGGCCAGCTTCGATGCGGAGCTGACTCCCTTGAAGCCGGCACCTGCGGCCTTGAACACGCCGCCGACGCCCGGGAGGACGCCGAGGCCGTCCAGCACGATCTTCCACCCCGACGTGCCGTTGCCGCGCGCCATGCCCATCCAGTGCCCTGCCATGGCGCCGGCTGCGCAGACAGCGGAGGCCCCACCGAGGAGGGCGGACGCCGCCTGGCCCACGACGGGAATCACGTTGACGGCCAGTGCCGCCGCCGCCAGCCCGGCGGAGATGGTCGAGAGCGTGTCCGCGTGCTCGACCAGCCAGTCCTTGAATCCCCGCCACGCGCTCTTCAGGCCGTCGACCGCGCGGTTCCACCAGTGGATGTCCGGGGGGTGGTTCTCCGAGGCCTTGAGGATGGCGCGTTCAGCCTCGCCGGCGCGGTCCTTCCACTGGGCGTAGATCCGCTCCGCCTCGCGGACGAGGTCGTCGAGCTTGTCCTGGGAGTGGTCGGCCTTGTCCCGGGCGGAGTCCAGGTCCTTCTCCAGCTGTTTGGCCTTCTCCGGCTCCATCACCTGGCCGAAGTACGGCTCGCACTTGCGGTACACGGCGTTGTAGTGGTCGCGGTCGGAGTCCGCCTGCTTGCGAGCCGTCGCCGCCTCGGCCTCGATCTTCTCGGCCTTGTCCTGGAATCCCTGCAGATGGGTGTGCCAGCCGCGGAGCGCCTTCGCGCAGTCGTGCATGGACTCGCTGCCCTGCCGGAGGTACTTGGGCAGTTCGCCGAGCTTCTTCGCGAACTTCTGGGCGGCCTCGCCCTCCCAGGCGCCGTCGCTCTTGCCGACCGTCTTCAGCAGGTGGTCCAGCTCGTCCAGTTCGTCGCCGACGGACTTCACGTCCGAGGCGAGGGCCTGGATGGCGTGCAGGTCCCCCTTTGCCGGGTTGAAACCGACGCCGGGCCATCCCGAGTCGTCGTCGATGAACATGCTGCGCCAGGACATGGCAATCCCCCTAGATTGATGGCTTCACAAGTCGGACGTGGGCTACTTCTTGCCCATCATCTTGGCGTTCTCTTCCTCGCCCGCCTTATAGGCGTCCAGCGTGGTCTTGAGCTTCTCGTGAATGTCCTTCGCGGCGTCCGCGATCCGCTTGATGCCGTCTCCCCACTGGCCCTGGAATTCATCGCAGGCGTCGTCCAGGCCATCGGTTCCCAGAGCCTTCGGGCCGACCTTGTTGAGGCGTTGCTGGGCGTCGCGCATACGGTCGTCGGCGTTGGCGAGCTTATTGAGCATGCCCTGCACCCGCTCGACATCGATGGTGAAATCTGAACCCATGCCGAATGTCCCCCTCGTGCCTGTGCGTGTGTCGGCGCCGTGTATTCCGTGGCCCGCCGCGGGGAATCCGCGGGAGGCTTCCGTGCGGAATCGGGTACGCCGGTCGGAGCGCCCCGTTGCGGTCGGCGCATCAGTTCACCGTAGCGCGGCTCCGGTGGGTGGGGAAATGCGCCGTGGCTGAAAAGCCCTGGTCGGGTCGGGTGTCATGAGGTAAACGAAGGGAAGTGCGGGATACTTCGCGAGTCTGGTTATTTTCTCGGAAATGTCCGGTACGGGGAGGGTGGCGAAGTGGACGGGCAAAGTTCGGGCCGGGGCGGCAAGGCCCGTCCGGGGCTTTGTCGTTGTGTGGAGAAAGGGCCCCGTACGGCATGACGAAGGCACCCGTGCGGTTGAGGAGGGAAAGCGCCGCGCGGCCGGTCAGTTCTTCCGGTGCCCTATCAACCGAGGTCTCGCCTCCAGGTTTCCCAGGCCGTGCCAGGCCAGGTTGACCAGGTGGGCGGCGACCTCCGCCTTCTTCGGCTTGCGGGTGTCCACCCACCACTGGCCCGTGAGGGCGACCATGCCCACCAGGGCCTGGGCGTAGAGCGGGGCGAGCTTCGGGTCGAAGCCGCGGGCCTTGAACTCCAGGCCGAGGATGTCCTCGACCTGGGTGGCGATATCGCTGATCAGGGAGGCGAAGGTGCCCGTCGACTGGGCCACGGGGGAGTCGCGGACGAGGATGCGGAAGCCGTCGGTGTACGTCTCGATGTAGTCGAGGAGCGCGAACGCGGCCTGCTCCAGGAGCTCGCGCGGGTGGCCGGCGGTCAGCGCGCCGGTCACCATGTCCAGCAGCTGACGCATCTCGCGGTCCACGACCACCGCGTACAGGCCCTCCTTGCCGCCGAAGTGCTCGTAGACCACCGGCTTGGAGACGCCGGCCTTCGCGGCGATCTCCTCCACCGAGGTGCCCTCATAGCCGCGTTCGGCGAAGAGCGTGCGACCGATGTCCAGCAGCTGCTCCCGACGCTCGGCGCCGGTCATCCGGACCCTGCGGGCCCGGCGCGTCGCCGCGGCCGGAGACGGCTTGCCCTTGCTGATGTTCGTGCTGCTGTTCTCGATCGCCACCCGTCAATCATGCCTTCCTCAGCTACCGCTGGGGGGTACCCCCACGCTGGCCGGGTCCTGGCGGCGGGCATCGAGGCGGGATGCGTTCGGCCAGCGGACGTCATACGCCCAGCCCGCCTTCTCGAACCAGCGGATCAGCCGTGCACTGGAATCGAGCTGCCCCTTCAGCACGCCGTGCCGGGCGCAGGTGGGGTCCGCATGGTGCAGGTTGTGCCAGGACTCGCCGCAGGACAGCACCGCCAGCCACCACACGTTCCCGGAGCGGTCACGGGACTTGAAGGGGCGCTTGCCGACCGCATGGCAGATGGAGTTGATCGACCAGGTGACGTGGTGCAGCAGCGCCACCCGGACCAACGAGCCCCAGAAGAACGCGGTCAGCGCGCCCTGCCAGGACCAGGTGGCCAGGCCGCCCACCAGCGGCGGGACCAGCAGCGACACCGTCGTCCACAGCACGAACTGGCGAGAGACGGTGCGGACCGCGTCGTCCTTGATCAGGTCGGGGGCGTACTTGTGCTGCGGCGTCTGCTCCTCGTCGAACATCCAGCCGATGTGCGCCCACCACAGGCCCTTCATCAGGGCCGGGACGGTCTCGCCGAAGCGCCACGGGGAGTGCGGGTCGCCCTCGGCGTCGGAGAACTTGTGGTGTTTGCGGTGGTCGGCCACCCAGCGGACCACCGGGCCCTCCACGGCCAGCGAGCCCATGATCGCCAAGGCGATGCGGAGCGGACGCTTCGCCTTGAACGCGCCATGGGTGAAGTAGCGGTGGAAGCCGATCGTGATGCCGTGGCAGCCGATGAAGTACATCGCCGTCATCAGCGCCAGATCCAGCCAGCTCACCCCCCAGCCCCAGGCCAGCGGCACCGCGGCCACCAGCGCTACGAAGGGGACGGTGATGAAGAGCAGGAGTGTGATCTGTTCCACCGACCGGCGCTGCTCACCACCGAGCGTCGCGGACGGAAACGGAGCGTCGGCGGCCCCGGCGGGCGCACCGGCGGAAAGCGGCGGATCTTCAACGGCTTCAGAACCAGCGGTCATGGTGTCCCTCGTCGGGGGTCGGGGGCACGGCTACGGCTACGGAACCGTAACCTACGGTGTCGTAAGTATGGCAGTGCCCCCGCTACGGGCAAGGGCGTGACAGGCCCCACACCTGCGCCGCCCCGGCAGATGCCCACTCCTCGGACGGTGTGATCTGCCGGAACGGGGCAGACCTATCCTGGGGACGTCGGACAGCGCGGTCCGCAACCCGCCCGCATCAGATCCAGTTCATGCGTCGCCCCGCCACCGCCCACCCATGCGTGCGGTGCCACGCCCCTGATCGCTGCAAGGAGCCGCACCTGTGAGCAGTGCCGACATCACCGCCGCCGAGACCGCAGCCACCGACGGCCCGGAGGCCGGCGACAACATCGCCCTGCGCGCCGACATCCGCCGCCTCGGCGACCTCCTCGGAGAGACCCTCGTCCGGCAGGAAGGCCAGGACCTGCTCGACCTCGTCGAGCGGGTACGCGCCCTGACCCGCTCCGACGGCGAGGCCGCGGCCCGCCTCCTGGGCGAGACCGACCTGGCCACCGCGGCCAAGCTCGTGCGGGCCTACTCCACGTACTTCCACCTGGCCAACGTCACCGAGCAGGTGCACCGAGGCCGCGAGCTGGGCGCCCGGCGCGCCGCCGAGGGCAGCATCCTCGCCCGCACCGCCGACATGCTCAAGGACGCCGACCCCGAGCACCTGCGCGCCACCGCCGCCAACCTCGGCGTACGGCCGGTCTTCACCGCCCACCCCACCGAGGCCGCCCGCCGCTCGGTGCTCACCAAGCTCCGCAAGGTCGCCGAGCTGCTCGACCTCACCGACCCCGGCGAGCGCCGCCGCGCCGACCTGCGGCTGGCCGAGAACATCGACCTCATCTGGCAGACCGACGAGCTGCGGGTGGCCCGCCCCGAGCCCACCGACGAGGCCCGCAACGCCATCTACTACCTCGACGAGCTGGGCCGCGGCGCGGTCGGCGACGTCCTGGAAGACCTCGCCGCCGAGCTGGAGCGGGCCGGCACCGCACTGCCCGCCGGCACCCGCCCGCTCACCTTCGGCACCTGGATCGGCGGCGACCGCGACGGCAACCCCAACGTCACCCCGCAGGTCACCTGGGACGTGCTGATCCTCCAGCACGAGCACGGCATCACCGACGCCCTGGAGCACGTCGACGAGCTGCGCGGCGCGCTGTCCAACTCCATCCGCAACTGCGGCGCCACCGACGAGCTGCTCGCCTCGCTCCAGCACGACCTCGATCTGCTCCCCGAGATCAGCCCCCGCTACAAGCGGCTCAACGCCGAGGAGCCCTACCGCCTCAAGGCCACCTGCGTCCGGCAGAAGCTCCTCAACACCCGCGACCGGCTCGCCGGCGACACCCCGCACGTCCCCGGCCGCGACTACCTCGGCACCGCCGAACTCCTCGACGACCTCACCCTCATCCAGACCTCGCTGCGCGAACACCGCGGCGGCCTGGTCGCCGACGGCCGCCTGGAGCGCACCCTGCGCACCATCGCCGCCTTCGGCCTCCAGCTGGCCACCATGGACATCCGCGAGCACGCCGACGCCCACCACCACGCCCTCGGCCAGCTCTTCGACCGCCTCGGCGAGGAGACCTGGCGCTACGTGGACATGCCGCGCGACTACCGCCGCAAGCTCCTCGCCAAGGAACTGCGCTCCCGCCGCCCGCTGGCGCCCACCCCCGCCCCCCTCGACGAGGCCGGCGCCAAGACCCTGGGCGTCTTCCGCACCATCGGCAAGGCCAAGCAGACCTTCGGCCCCGAAGTCATCGAGTCCTACATCATCTCCATGTGCCAGGGCTCCGACGACGTCTTCGCCGCCACCGTCCTCGCCCGCGAGGCCGGCCTGATCGACCTGCACGCCGGCTGGGCCAAGATCGGCATCGTCCCCCTGCTGGAGACCACCGACGAGCTCAAGATCGCCGACCAGCTCCTCGACGAAATGCTCTCCGACCCCTCCTACCGGCGCCTGGTCGCCCTCCGCGGCGACGTCCAGGAAGTGATGCTCGGCTACTCCGACTCCTCCAAGTTCGGCGGCATCACCACCAGCCAGTGGGAGATCCACCGCGCCCAGCGCCTGCTGCGCGACGTCGCCCACCGGCACGGCGTCCGGCTGCGCCTCTTCCACGGCCGCGGCGGCACCGTCGGCCGCGGCGGCGGCCCCTCGCACGACGCGATCCTCGCCCAGCCCTACGGCACCCTCGAAGGTGAGATCAAGGTCACCGAACAGGGCGAGGTCATCTCCGACAAGTACCTCGTGCCGTCACTGGCCCGCGAGAACCTCGAACTGACCGTCGCCGCCACCCTCCAGGCGTCCGCCCTGCACACCGCCCCCCGCCAGTCCGACGAGGCCCTCGCCCGCTGGGACGCGGCCATGGAGACCGTCTCCGACGCCGCCCACGGCGCCTACCGCCGGCTCGTCGAGGACCCCGACCTGCCCGCGTACTTCTTCGCCTCCACCCCCGTCGACCAGCTCGCCGAACTCCACCTCGGCTCCCGCCCGTCCCGCCGCCCCGACTCCGGCGCCGGCCTCGACGGACTGCGCGCCATCCCGTGGGTCTTCGGCTGGACCCAGTCCCGGCAGATCGTCCCCGGCTGGTTCGGCGTCGGCACCGGCCTCAAGGCCGCCCGCGAGGCCGGACTCGACACCGTCCTCGACGAGATGCACGAGCACTGGCACTTCTTCCGCAACTTCCTGTCCAACGTCGAGATGACCCTCGCCAAGACCGACCTGCGGATCGCCCAGCACTACGTCGACACCCTCGTCCCCGACGAGCTCAAGCACATCTTCGACGTCATCAAGACCGAGCACGAACTCACCGTCGCCGAGGTCCTGCGCGTCACCGGGGAGAAGGAGCTGCTCGACGCGAGCCCCGTCCTCCAGCAGACCTTCCACATCCGCGACGCCTACCTCGACCCGATCTCCTACCTCCAGGTCTCCCTGCTGCACCGCCAGCGCACCGCAGCCGAAAGCGGCGCCGAACCCGACCCGGTCCTCGCCCGCGCCCTGCTGCTCACCGTCAACGGCGTCGCCGCGGGCCTGCGCAACACCGGCTGACCCCGACCGGCTCGCACACACCACGGCGGCCCGCCCCCATGGAGAGGGGGACGGGCCGCCGTCGTACGTCCTGACCCACAAGGGCCGCACACCACGGGCTACATCGCCGCGAACGCCGCCCCCAGCAGCACCGCGCCCAGCAGCCCCATCACCCACGCCGTACGCCGCAGCCGCATCCCCCCGGCCACCACCAGCGCCGCCAGCAACAGCGCCCCCGCGAACGGCACCCAGGCGTGCAGCACCCCAGCCGCACCGGTCCGCACCGCATGCGCCGTGCCCGGCTTCAGCACCACCTCGACCCGCTCGCCCTTGTCCGGCGCCGCCCCCGCGGCGATCGACACCTTCGCCCGCGGCCCGCCCTTCCCCGCCGTCGGCACGTACGGGCCGGTGCACGTCTCCTCCGTGCACGACGACACCGTCATCGTGCCCCGGCCCTCCGCCTTGACGAGCATCGCGTACTGCGCGGTGTTCCACGACGTCCAGACCCCCGCCACCAGCAGGAGCAGCGCCAGCAGACCCATCACCCCGGTCCTGGCCACGAGCAGCAGCCCGAAGGCGCTCTCACCCAGCCTCCGGCTACGACTGCGTCGGACCGAACTGGTGCGCGTACTGGTTCTGGGCATGGCGGCGATACTTGGCCATCCACCGGCGCCCGGTCAACCTCCGACGACCATTCGTCAGGGCCTGACCCGCGCTGTCCCGTTCAGGAGTTGTACGTGCCCTGCGCCCGTTCCAACCCGTCCACGATCAGGGTCTCCACCGCGTCCGCCGCCCGGTCCACGAAGTAGTCCAGCTCCCGCCGCTCCACCGACGAGAAATCCTTCAGCACGAAGTCCGCCACCTGCATCCGCCCCGGCGGCCGCCCGATCCCGAACCGCACCCGGTGGTACTCCGCACCCAGCGACTTCGTGATCGACTTCAGCCCGTTGTGGCCGTTGTCGCCACCCCCCAGCTTCAGCCGCAACGCACCGAAATCAATGTCCAACTCATCATGGATCGCCACGATATTGGCCACCGGCACCTTGTAGAAATCCCGCAGCGCGGTCGTCGGCCCGCCCGACAGATTCATAAACGACGACGGCTTGGCCACCACCACCCGGCGGCTGCCCGGACCCGGCGGCCCGATCCGGCCCTCCACCACCTGCGCCCGCGCCTTGTGCGCCTTGAAACGGCCCCCCATCCGCTCGGCGAGCAGATCGGCTACCAAGAACCCCACATTGTGCCGGTTGCCGGCGTACTCAGGACCGGGATTGCCCAGCCCCACCACCAGCCACGGGCTGACTGCATCCGTCATCTGCACGCTCCTTCAACGACGCGACCGTCGCCCCGCGCAGCAGCGCGGAACGACGGTCACAGCGAAACACACCGGGGCGCGCCCACGACGGAGACCGCCGGCGCCCTCCCCGGAAGGGGAATCAGGCCTCGGCGCCCGCTTCGCCCTCTTCAGCGCCCTCCTCGGCCGGAGCCTCGGCCTGCGCCGCGATGACCTGCAGCACGACCGCGTCCTCCTCGACGGCCAGCGAGGAGCCGGACGGCAGCGCAATGTCCTTGGCCAGCACCGAAGCACCGGCGTCCAGGCCCTCCACGGACACCGTGACCGACTCCGGGATGTGCGTGGCCTCGGCCTCGACCGGCAGCGCGTTCAGGACGTGCTCCAGCACGTGCTGGCCCGGGGCCAGGTCACCCTCGACGACGATCGGCACCTCGACGGCGACCTTCTCGCCCTTCTTCACGGCCAGGAAGTCCACGTGCACCAGGAAGCGACGGATCGCCTCACGCTGCACGTCCTTGGGGATGACCAGCTCGGACTGGCCGTCGAACTCCAGGCGGATCAGGGCGTTCGGGGTCTTCAGCGCCATCATCAGCGCGTGGCTGTCGATCGCCACGTGCTTCGGGTCGGCACCGTGGCCGTACACCACCGCGGGGACCTTGTTCTCGCGCCGCGCGCGACGGGCGGCACCCTTGCCGAAGTCGGAACGGACCTCGGCGGCAAGCTTGATCTCAGCCATGACGCACTCCTCGTGATCTCAGAAACATCTGGTGGGCGTCACCCGGCCCACGACAGACCTGCTACGAAGAGCGCGTCGATAACGGAGCACCACCACACAGGGGCGGCCTCCCTCGCCGAGCAACTCCACGAGTCTACCCGGCGGGAAGGCCGCCCCAAAGTCGATCAGTGCGGACCTAGCTCACCGCACGCCTCACTGCTCCTCGAAGAGGCTCGTCACCGAACCGTCCTCGAACACCTCACGGAGCGCCCGGGCGATCGTCGGCGCCATCGACAGCACCGTGATCTTGTCGAGCTCCAGCTCCGACGGCGTCGGCAGGGTGTTGGTGAACACAAACTCGCTCACCTTGGAGTTCTTCAGCCGGTCCGCGGCCGGACCCGACAGCACACCGTGCGTCGCCGTCACGATCACATCGGACGCACCGTTCGCGAACAGCGCGTCGGCCGCCGCGCAGATCGTGCCACCGGTGTCGATCATGTCGTCGACCAGGACACACACCCGGCCCTTCACATCACCGACGACCTCGTGCACCGTGACCTGGTTCGCCACGTCCTTGTCGCGCCGCTTGTGCACGATCGCCAGCGGCGCACCCAGCCGGTCGCACCAGCGGTCGGCCACCCGCACCCGGCCCGCGTCCGGCGAGACCACCGTCAGCTTGTCCCGGTCGACCTTCGCACCCACGTAGTCGGCCAGCACCGGCAGCGCGAACAGGTGGTCCACCGGGCCGTCGAAGAAGCCCATGATCTGGTCCGTGTGCAGATCCACCGTCACCACACGGTCCGCACCCGCGGTCTTCATCAGATCGGCGATCAGCCGCGCGGAAATCGGCTCACGGCCACGGTGCTTCTTGTCCTGACGCGCATAACCGTAGAACGGAACGACCACGGTGATGCTCCGGGCCGAAGCCCGCTTCAACGCATCAATCATGATCAGCTGTTCCATGATCCACTTATTGATCGGAGCCGTGTGGCTCTGAATCAAAAAGCAATCCGCGCCACGCGCCGACTCCTGATAACGGACATAGATCTCACCGTTGGCGAAGTCGAAAGCCTTCGTCGGGACCAGCCCCACACCCAGCTGATGCGCGACCTCCTCCGCCAGCTCGGGGTGGGCGCGGCCGGAGAAGAGCATCAGCTTCTTCTCGCCGGTCGTCTTGATCCCGGTCACAGCAAATCTCCTCGAATCACAGTTTGCCTGCGCTCATCACGGTACGCCCCGCACGGCGGACCCGTTGCACGATCACTGCTCGCCCTCCGACTCCCGGCGAGCAGCCGCAGCAGCCTGCGCGGCGGCACTTCCGGGCCGCTTACGCGCGACCCAGCCCTCGATATTCCGCTGCTGGCCGCGCGCGACCGCCAGCGAACCCGGGGGCACATCCTTGGTAATCACCGAGCCGGCCGCTGTATATGCGCCGTCCCCGACCGTGACCGGAGCCACAAACATGTTGTCCGACCCCGTCTTGCAATGCGAACCGACCGTGGTGTGGTGCTTGGCCTCACCGTCGTAGTTCACAAAGACACTCGCCGCACCGATATTGGTGAACTCACCAATGGTCGCATCCCCCACATACGACAGATGCGGCACCTTCGTGCCCTCACCGATCGACGCGTTCTTCATCTCCACGTACGTACCGGCCTTCGACTTCGGACCCAGATCCGTCCCCGGACGCAGATACGCATACGGACCCACCTGCGCCCCCGCGCCGATCCGCGCACCATCGGCCACCGTGAACGACACCACCGCATCCACGCCCACCGACGTGTCCGCCAGCCGCGACTGCGGGCCCACCTCGGCGCCCGTGGCCAGATGCGTCGTCCCCAGCAGCTGGGTACCGGGGTGCACCACGGCGTCCTGCTCGAACGTCACCGACACATCCACCCACGTCGACGCCGGGTCCACGACCGTCACACCGGCGAGCATCGCCCGCTCCAGCAGCCGCTCGTTCAGCAGCCGGCGCGCCTCGGCCAGCTGCACCCGGTTGTTGATCCCGAGGATCTCCCGGTGGTCGGCCGCCACGGCCGCCCCCACCCGATGCCCGGCCTCCCGCACGATGCCGAGCACATCCGTCAGGTACTCCTCGCCCTGGCTGTTGTCCGTGCGCACCTTGCCCAGCGCATCGACCAGCAGGCGGGCGTCGAAGGCGAACACCCCGGAATTGATCTCCCGGATCGCCCGCTGGGCCTCGGACGCGTCCTTGTGCTCGACGATCGCGGTGACGGCGCCGGAGGCCCCGTCCCGCACGATGCGTCCGTAACCGGTCGCGTCCGGCACCTCGGCCGACAGGACCGTCACGGCGTTCCCGTCCGCGGCGTGCGTCGTGCTGAGCCGCTGGAGGGTGTCGCCGGTCAGCAGCGGGGTGTCGCCGCAGACCACGATGACCGTGCCGTCGAGGGCCACACCGCGGTCACCGAGCTCCTCCAGCGCGGTGCGGACCGCGTGGCCGGTGCCCTTCTGCTCGTGCTGTACGGCGGTGTGTGCGGCCGGGTCGATCTCGGACAGGTGGCCCTGCACCTGCTCACGGGCGTGACCGACGACCACGATCAGATTCTCGGGGTCCAGCTCACGGGCTGCTGCGACGACATGTCCGACGAGGGAGCGGCCGCAGAGGGTGTGCAGGACCTTTGGGGTCGCCGACTTCATGCGGGTTCCCTCACCCGCTGCGAGAACGACGACGGCTGCCGGGCGGTTGGCGCTCACGGGGATGCCCTTCGGCTTCTTGGCTACTTCGGGTGGTGGTCACCCGAAGGATACCGGTGCGTATTGCAGCCGAAACGCGGGCGGGTCCTGACCTGGTGGTCAGGACCCGGAGAAGTAGGGAGAAGCGGATGGGGTGGTGTGGCTCCCCTGCCAGGACTCGAACCCGGACATAAGGCACCAAAAGCCTCAGTGCTGCCAATTACACCACAGGGGATAGCAAGTTGGGTCAAGTCGGACATTCGTCCGGCCTGCCCTGCGTGGCACCCCACACTATGCCGTACCACCAGCCTTCGATGCGACGATATAGCTCCGCACTTTGCAGCACTCTGATCACCAGGCAGCCGTGGTAGTGCTCGCCGGTGTTCTTGCGGTTGGTCTTCGGGTTGTGCTTCTTGAGCGTGGTCTTCTGGAGCGTCGCGACGTCGACGCCCACGAGATCGGCCCAGTAGCGCTCCGCGGCCCCCGCGTCGGCCGTGGCGTGGATCATCACGCGGTAGCCGATGCGCTCCGGTTCCACGCCCAGCAGGCGTAGCCAGGCCAGGAAGGTGCGGATCACGCCCGGGTCGCTGTTGACGAAGGCGACGTGTTCGCGCGGGTCGTGCGGCTTGCGCTTGGCGCCTTCGGCCCAGTACAGGGCCGCGCCCGTGAGGAGCAGCTCCCGGTCCGAGAGGGCGCCGATCTCGCTCGCGGCCCTGGCCCTGACCTCTTCCCGCTGCCGGTCCCGCGCCTCGCGGTACGGCGCCCAGCGAGCCTCGCGCATCCGGTGCAGCGATTCCGGGGACCTCTCCGGCCTGGGGAGGTCGCGGACCCACAGCGAGACCGAGCTCTTGGACACGCCGAGCTCCGCAGCGATCCGGTCGTAGGTCCAGGCTTGTCGGCGGAGCTCGCGGGCTTTCGCCCGCAGGTCGTCCTTGGCGTTGGGGCGCTTGGTCCACTCGGGCGGCGGTTCGCCCTCCAGGAGGCGGGTCAGGGCGGCGTCGGGCACCCCCAGGCGGTCGCGGATCTGGCGGCGGCTGAGGCCGGCGCGGCGCAGGGCGACGGCCTGGGGGCGTAACGCGGCGTGGTCGGGGGTTTCCCGATGGGTGTTCGGCATGGGAACAGCGTGTCGCGTACGGGTGTGTGAGGCGGGGAAAAGCTGGGCGATTCCGCACTTCGGGGGATAACCGGCGGTAAGGGCTTGTAATGGGTCAGACCTCGGCGTGGCAACTCTTAGGGGGATCCCCGGCGGGCGCCCGTAGGCTGGTCGGTATGACCACGACGGGGGCAGGCGAAGGTGTGGGTGCGCGGGGTGCGCCGGTGAGCGGGCCGTGGTGGTGGGCCCGGCGGCGGAGCGCGGTGTTGGACGTGCTGCTGGCGGTGGCGTCCGCGGTGGAGTGTGCGGTCGAGGGCGTCAATTTCGCGGGTGAGGCGCGGCTGCCGGAGGTGGCCGGGGTGCTGCTCGGCTTGCTGGTGGGTTCGGTGCTGCTGGTGCGGCGCCGGTGGCCGGTGGCCGTGGTGCTGGTGTCGATAGCGGTGATGCCCGCGGAGATGGGCGGGCTGCTGAGTGTGGTGGGGCTGTACACGCTCGCCGCGTCGGACCTGCCGCGCCGGGTCATCGCGCTGCTGGTGGGGATGACGGTGACCGGGACGTTGGTGACGACGTTCCTCGGTCTGCGGCAGGACGTGGCCACGCAGGAGGACTTCCATCCGCCGGGCTGGTTCGTGCCGGTGATGGCGCTCGCGGTGGGGCTGGTGCTGACGGCCCCGCCAGTGTTGTGGGGCCTGTACATCGGGGCCCGGCGGCGGCTGGTGGAGAGTCTGCGGGAGCGGGCGGACGGTCTGGAGCGGGAGTTGTCGCTGCTGGCGGAGCGGGCCGAGGAGCGTGCGGAGTGGGCGCGTAATGAGGAGCGGACCCGGATCGCGCGGGAGATGCACGATGTGGTGGCGCACCGGGTGAGTCTGATGGTGGTGCATGCGGCGGCGCTGCAGGCGGTGGCGCTGAAGGATCCGGAGAAGGCGTCGCGGAATGCGGTGCTGGTCGGTGACATGGGCCGGCAGGCGCTGACGGAGCTGCGGGAGATGCTCGGGGTGCTGCGGACGGCCGATGGGGCGGCGGTGCGGCCTGGTGCGGGGGCGGATGCGCCGGAGCGGTTGGCGGAGGTGGCGTCGCGGGCCGGGGCGAAGGCGCAGGCCGTGGTGCGGTCGTCGGTGCCGGCGCAGGCGCCGGCCGGCGGGGCGGTTGCCGCGGGGGTGGTGGAGCCGGACGGGGAGGGGCCCTCGCTCGCCGATCTGGGGGATCTGGTGGGGCAGTCCCGGGCGGCCGGGATGGTGGTGGAGCTTTCGGTCGATGGGGCTGTAGACGCTTCCGGGGACGGGTCCGTAGACGGATCCGGGGACGGGGAGGGTGAGTCGGCCGGGGGTGGCGGGCGTCGGTATGCGCCGGGGGTGGAGCAGGCGGTCTACCGGGTGGTGCAGGAGGCGCTGACCAATGTGCACAAGCATGCGCCGGGGGCCCGGGCGCGGGTGCGGTTGGCGCACCGGGACGGTGAGTTGGCGGTGCAGGTGGAGAACGGGCCGGTGGAGAGCGGTGCGGCGGATGCGGGGCTGCCGAGCGGTGGCAACGGTCTGGTGGGGATGCGGGAGCGGGTGACGGCCCTGGGGGGCGTGTTCGTCTCGGGGCCGACGGAGGCGGGGGGCTTCCGGGTCTCGGCGGTGGTGCCGGCCGCGGTGCCGGCGGGCTGAGTCCGCCGGGCGGAGCGTGCTGGGCCGCCGCCGTGGGGCGGGCGGCCCGGTCGCGTCAGCCGGCGACGCCGAGCCGGCTGGGCCGGGTGCCCAGCACCAGTGTGCCCAGGGCCGCGTCGATGTCGGGTCCGAGGTACCAGTCGCCGGTGTGGTCGAGGCTGTAGACGCGGCCTTCGGCGTCGATGGCGAGGGTGGCCTGGGTGTAGACGGTGCCGTTGAGGTCGGTGAGTTCCTCGCGCCCGAGGGGGGCGACGTCGGTGTCGAGGGCGCGGCCGAGGTCGCCGAGGGTACGGGCGAGGTGGAGGCCGTGCAGCGGGTCGATCACGAAGGGTGTGGGGGCGATGTGGCGGCCGGGGCCAGCGCCGGCGATGTGCAGGCCGCCGAACTCAGCCCAGGCTTCGACGGCGGTGGGGAAGACGGTGTGCCGGTGGCCGGCGGGGGAGGTGTGGGCGCGCAGGGCGTCGGCCCAGTGTTCGGCCTGGTGTATGTCCCAGCGGCCGGGTTGCCAGCCGGCGTTCTGGAGGGCGACGTCCACGGCCGCGGGGAAGCGGGTGGAGTCGGTGCGGTCGTGGGTGGGGGTGCGGGGGCCGGGGGTGGTGGGCGACATGGTGGCGGTCAGCTTCCTGTGGGCGTCGCGCCGACGGGCATGACGCCGAAGTGGGCGAGGAGGGCGTCGCAGGAGCGGCAGGGTGGGGCGTAGCTGCCGTGCTGGGGGTCGCCGTCCTCGCGGATGTGACGTGCGGTGATCTTGGAGTGTCTCAGGGCGCGGCGGGCCTCGCCGTTGGTGAGGGGCTTGCGGGAGGCGCGCTTGGAGCGGCTGCCTTCGACGGCGGTGAGGTGTCGGGAGAGCAGGACGGCCTCGGGGCACCGGCCGGTGAAGCGTTCCCGCTGTCCGGTGGCGAGGGTGTCGAGGAAGTCCTGTACGAGGGGGTGCAGGGCGGGGGGTTGTTCGCCGCGTCCCGCGGTGCAGGTGAGGGTTTGTCCGCGTACGGACAGGGCAGCGCCGATGGTGGGGAGGATGCCGTCGCGGCGTTGGTGGAGCGTGGGTGCGCGGTCGGCGTCGGCGGTGCCGCTCCAGCCGATGCGAGGGTCCCCGGCGGCGCTGCCGTGGCGTGTGGTGGTGCTCATGGTGCTGCTTTCCCTCCCTGCAATCCCCCCGGTTGCGGGGGATCAGACTGCCAAATGTGCTGGGTGTTCCGGTAGTCGGACGGCCTGTCGCAGAGATCACGAAGAGCTGACGGGGTGTCGGTCGGCGGTCAACGGGGCTGGTGAGCGGGGTGGTGCGCGGGGGGGCTCGTAGGTGGTGCGGCGGTGGGTGACGTCGGTGTGTCGCGGGGCTGACGTGCGGGGGGACGGGGCGCGGGCGGCTGTTGCGGCACGGCTTAGGCTGTGCCTCAAAGCCAGCTTCAGCCAGGGGGCAACCGCGATGACGTCAGGTCGGCCAGGGCTGGGAGTTCCTCCCGGCCCCCAGGCGGCGGGACATGCCGCGCCACCGAATTCGGCCTATGCCGGGCAGGTCGTGCATTTTCCGGACCCGGTGCGTGCCGCACGGTACCCCGCCGGGGTGCGGATGGACGAGCGGGGCTTCCCGGAGTTCACGCCGTATGCGCGGGCCGCGGCGGAGATCGCCGAGCCGCCGGAGGGCTTCGGCGTCGACGAGTTGCGGCTGACCGACTATGTGTCGGCGAACGCGGCGCTGCACGCCCAGGGCCACGAGCTGTGGATAGATGTGCCGGCCGTGGCGACCCCGCACGGCTGGACCTGGCATCACGTGGCCGGTACGCGGCGGATGGAGCTGATCCCGGTCGAGGTGAAGGCGCTGCTGCGGCACCACGGCGGGCTGGCGACGGCGCCCGTGGCGCACGACAAGCGGGGGACCAGGCCGTTGCAGGAGACCCGGCCGGCGCACTTCGGGCTGCCGCACCGCGATCTGGCGGTGGGTGAGGAGCAGGTGGCGCAGGCCGAGGAGACGCTCGGCTACCGACTGCCGGGCGCCTACCGCTCGTTCTTGAAGGCGGCGGGCGGCTGTGCGCCCGTCGGGGCGGCGCTGGACGCGGAGTTGGGGCTGCTGGTCGACCAGCCGTTCTTCTCGGTGCGCGATGACGCGGCGGTCAACGACCTGGTGTACGTGAACAAGTGCCTGCGGGACCACGTCACCAAGGACTACCTGGGCGTGGTGTTCGTCCAGGGGGGTGTGGTCGCGGTGAAGGTGCGCGGCGAGGCGGTGGGCTCGGTGTGGTTCTGCCCGTACGACGACGCCCGGGACCAGGACGGCTGGACGGTGCAGGAGCGGGTGGAGCGGCTGCTGCTGCCCTGCGGCGCGGATTTCGACGAGTTCCTGGAGCGGTTGGCGGGCAATCCGCCGGAGTTGGAGACGGTGGCGGACCTGATGGTGGACGGCGGATTCGCGTATGCCGTTCCGGTGGGGGGCTGAGCGCGATGGTGACGTATGCGCAGGCGCAGGAGCGCGCGGAGCGCTGGGTGAACGGCGAGGTGCCGGCGCCGCAGCAGCGCGAGGTGCGGGTGCGGGAGTTCGACCTGGGCTTTGTGTGCTGGGCGGAGGACCGGGAGGGCGGCCCGGCGGCGGATGCGGCGTCCGGTGAACCGGGCGGCGGCCGGGTCCGGTTGGTGATCGCGCGGGACAGCGGGGAGACCACGCTGTGGCCGGGGTTGCCGGTGGGTGAGGTGATCCGCCGGTACGAGGAGGAGTACGGCACGCCGGTGGACGGTGGGTCGGGCGCCGCCGAGCCGCCGCCGCAGCGGATCGACCTGGAGGCCACGTCGTTCCTGCTGACGCCGCCGGAGTGGCTGCAGCAGGCGGCGGATGCGCGGGGTGCTGCGGACCGGCGGAGCGATGCGGGGACGGGGGCCGGTACCGGCCCGGTGGCGCCGGCGGCGCCCGCCCCGGCGGAGCCGGTGCACACGTCCACCCCGCCCGCCCCTGCGGCCCCGGACGCCTGGGCCGGTGTGAGCGTCAACGGCGCCGGCGACACCGGTGCGCAGACCGGTGCCGGGCCGTCGGGCGCCCCGGGTGGCGCCGGTGACGCCTCCGGCTGGGCCGCGGCGGACACCACCGGCACCGACCAGGGGGCGGACGACCGTTCCGTGGGGCTGCCCCAGACGGTCTTCGCGCCGCCGCTGGCCGGGTTCGACGGGGAGGACGGGGCGGCGGACGCACCGCGTTCCCGGCCCGAGGCCAAGACCGAACTCCTGCAGGGCGGCAGCCAGTTGCCGCGTACTCAGGTGGCGCCCGCACTGGACCTGCCGGAGGGGGCCGCGCCCGCCGGCGGTCCGGCCGGTGCGCCCGCCGGCGGGCCGCTGCCGCCGCCAATGCCGTCCGCGCCGCCGGCAGCTCCCGGGCTGTCGGACCTGCCGCCGCCGTCCGGCCCGCCGGCCGCCGATGTGCCGCCCCCGCCGGGGACGGCCGGTCCCGGCGCGCCGGTGCCGCCCGCGCCGCCGGTGCAGGGCGGTCCCGGCGGGGGCGGGGTGCACGCCGCGGCGACCATGCTTGCCGACGGCTCGTCGTTGCCCGGCAACGCCGCCGCGGGCCCGCCCCCGCCCCCGGGTGTGCCCGGTGCGGGCCGGGCGGGCGGGCCCCAGGATCCGGCGGACCGCGCGGCGGCCGCCCCGGCGACGTCCGGCGGCCCGGCCGCGTCCGGCCCCGGTGCGCCGGCCGGCGGCTATGTGCCGACGCAGCTGGTCTCGCAGCTGGACGCCGCCGATCTCGACCTCAGTGCGGTGGACGGGCCCGGCGGCCCGGGAGGGGCGTCGTCCGACGGGCCCTCCGGCGGGACTCCGGCCGGCGATGCCTCGTCCGGTGGCGCCCCGTCCGGCGGTCCGGCTCCCGGCAGCGGCGGTCCCGGTGGCGGGGTGCATGCGGCGGCGACGATGCTCGCCGACGGTGCCGCGCTGCAGGCCGGCCCCGGCGGCGTCGGCGGTCCGGCCGGCGGCCCCGGTGGCCCCGGGGTGCCGCCGCCCCCACCGCCCGGTGTGCCCGGTGCGCCCAAGCCGCCCGGCCCGCCCGGCAAGCCCGGTGTGCCCGGTGGCGGCCAGGCAGGTCCGCCTCCGCCGCCCACGCCGCCCGCGCAGGGTGGTCCCGGTGCCGGCGGGGTGCACGCCGCGGCGACGATGCTCGCCGGTGGCGCGGTGCCCGGCCCGCCCGGTCCCGGCGCGCCCGGTGTCCCCGGCATGCCGCCGCCGGCTCCCGCCCCGGGCCCCGGCGCCCCGCCCCCCGGGGTGCCCGGTCCCCCGCCGGGGATGGCCGGTGCCCAGGGCCCCGGTGGCGCGGGGGCGCCCGGCGCCCCCGGTGCGTACGGCTATCCGCAGGCCCCCACGGGGCAGCCGACGGTCGGCCCCGGCTACATGGCGGTGCTCAGCTACCGCGCCCCGGACGGCTCGGAGCAGAAGATCGTGCGCCGCTCGGCGCCCGGTACGCCGCACCCGGAGTGGCAGCTGCTGCACGAGCTGCGCGGGATGAACGTCCCGCCGCAGCAGGTGCTGGAGCTGCACACCGAGCTGGAGTGCTGTGACCTGCCCGGCGGCTACTGCGCCCGGATGATCCGGGACAACTGGCCGCAGGTGCGGATCAGCCACACCGCCGCGTACGGCCGGGACCACGCCTCGCGCCAACAGGGCGTGCGGCACCTCGTCGAGCACCAGGGCGAGCTGCACCAGGTCGCCGACGGTCCGGCCCGGCCGGCGCCGGTGCGGGTGCCGTTGCCGCATCCCTCGCAGGTGCAGCCGATGCCGCCGGTCCCGCCGCAGGTGATCGGGCAGGAGCTGGAGCAGGCCTTCGGGCCGCAGGCGATCTTCCGCTTCGACCAGCGGGCGGTCTCCCGGCACGGCGTGCCCGACGTGGTGGCGCAGATGCTGGTGTGGGCCGGGCTGCCGGTCGAATTCGGGCCGTTCTTCTGGGCCCAGGCGCAGCCGCACCGCCCGGTGCCGACGCTGGCGGAGCTGGCGGCGGAGCGCGGGGTGCAGCCGGCGCCGGACGCCGGCTCGTACCTGGTGATGGGCAACGACTTCGGCCGTCAGCTGTGTGTGCAGTACGGGACCGCGAACATCGTGGCGGTGCCGCTGGAGGGCGCCGCCGCGGGCGCCGGGGCCGCGCCGCAGTTCGTCAACTCCGGCCTGCCGGAGTTCGTGCGCTGTCTGGCGATGCTGGGGCGGATGTGGCGGCTGCGCTACGGGCTGACGCCGGAGCAGGCGGGCCGCTGGACCGTCGACTTCCAGGCGCAGCTGGTGGCCCTGGACGCGCCGGCGCTCGGCTCGCCGGAGACCTGGTGGTCGGTGCTGCTGGAGCAGATGTGGGACGGGCTGCTGTAGCCCGGCGCACACCGGATACCGCGCCGGCTCTGCGGTAATCGTGCCTGGTCAGGGCGCTCGACCTGCGGGATGGGTCGGGCGCCTGGACCATGCGTATATGGGCCGTCCGATACCTCCGTCGTGGCCGGCGTCGTCGACGACGACGCTCTACCGGGCGGGGCGGCCGCGGTGGCGGCACCGCAGGCGGCCCCCGGTGCGGGCACGGGGACCGGCGCGCCGCCGCCGGTGGTCCTGGCTGGTGTGTCTGCTGGTGCCGCTGGTGGTGCTGGTGGTCCTGGTGGCGGCGGCCGGGGCCGGGCTGTCCATGCGGGCCGGGCGGCAGCTGCGGCACACCGCCGCGCTGGCGGACTATCCGGGCCGGCCAGCCGCGGGCCGGGGCACCAACTGGCTGCTGGTGGGGTCCGACAGCCGCTCCGGGCTGACCCCGCGCCAGCGCACCGAGCTGCACGTTGGCAACAACCAGGTGCGGAACACCGACACGATCATGGTGCTGCACTCCGGTGCGCACGGCCCGTACCTCGTCAGCCTCCCGCGCGACAGCTACGTCCCGATCCCGGGGCACGGCAGCCGGAAGATCAACGAGGCGTATGCGGACGGCGGTCCGAAGCTGCTGACCCGGACCGTGGAGCAGGCCACCGGGCTGCGCATCGACCGCTATGCCGAGGTGAACTTCCTGGGGCTGGTGCAGGTCGTGGACGCGCTGGACGGCGTCCGGCTGTGCCTTCAGAGGCCGCTGACGGACCAGAAGTCGGGCGCGGACTTCCCGGCCGGCTGCCGGCGGATGAACGGTGCCCAGGCACTGGCGTACGCCCGGGCGCGGTACACCGACCCACAGGGGGACCTCGGACGGGTGAAGCGGCAGCGGCAGCTGATCGGCGCGGTGGCGGACGCGATGACCGCCCCCGCGGTGTATCTGGACCCGCCGCGGCTGACCCGGGTGCTGGACGCCTCGGTGGCGGCGCTGACCGTGGACCAACGGGCGGGGATGGCGCAGCTGCTGGACATGGGCTGGTCGATGCGGCGGATCTCCGGGGGGTCCGGCGCGGCGGCCACGGTGCCGGTGCGGCAGCCCGGTGTCTTTGTGCCCGGCGCCGGGTCGGTCCTGCTGTGGGATGAAAACGGGGCGAAGCGGTTGTTCCAGTCGCTGCGCAACGATGATCCAATTCCGACTTCTGCCGATAAATGACGCATCCTGGTGCGGTGGGCCGGTCGGCGTGCCGCACGACCCGGGTCCGCAGTCGATCCGAAGAACAGCGCGTAACTGCACAGAGGGGCTTGAGGGATGAGTGCACCGGTTTCGCCTCACGGGTTCGAGACGGTACGAGGGCGGGGCTACCGGCCGGAGGACGTGGACCGCCGCTACGAGGGGCTCTCGGTCGACCGCGACTCCTGCTGGGAGCGTGCCGCGCGGCTCACCGTGCTGTGCAACGAGATGGAGGCCGAACTCGGCGAACTGCGGCTCTTCCTGGCGAAGCTGCCGCCGCAGACCTATGAATCCCTGGGCAGCGAGGCCCGGTTGATCCTCACCACTGCCGAGTCCGAGGCGCAGCGGCTGCGCACCGAGGCGGAGGAGGCCGCCGAGCAGCTGCGGGACGGGGCCGACCGGTACGGGCGCGAGGTCCGCGACGCTGCGGACCAGGCGGCGTACGCGCTGCGCACCGAGGCGGACGAACTGGCCCGGCGGACCGAGGAGCGGACGCAGGGCGAGGCGACGCGGCTGGTGGCCGCGGCCACCAAGGAGGCCGGGGAGCTGACCTGCGCGGCGGCCGAGCGGCTCGCGGAGACCGAGCGGCACACCGAGGAGCTGCTGCGCGACCAGGAGAAGTACCAGACCGAGACCTGGGACGCCGCCGGGCGGGAACTCGCCGAGCGGGAGGCGGCGGTGGACCAGCTCGTCGCGGAGCTCCAGACCCGGGGGCAGGCCGTACTCGCCGAGCAGCGCCGGCTCTACGCCGAGGCCGAGGAGGCCGCCCGGCACCGGCAGGAGGACGCCGAGGACCGCGGCGCCGGGCTGTTGGCGCGGGCGAAGGTCGAGGTGGAGCGCACCGAGCGGGCCACCGAGCGGATCCTGCGCGAGCACGACGAGGAACGCCAGGAGCTGCGCACCCATATGGCACACGTCCGCAACAGCCTGGCGGCGCTCACCGGCAAGGCCCCGCTGGCGGAGACCGGCGGCGCCGGCACCGCCGGCGGTCCCGAGGAGGAGGACACCGTGGAGACCGAGGTGCCCCGGCCGCGCCGCTGATGGCCCGCCTGCCGGTACGCCCTCTCCGCCGGCACATCCCGCCCGCCGGTACGCCGTGCACCCCGGTTGGGCCCGGCAACCCGGCTACGCCCTGCCCCCGGCTTGCGCCCCGCCGGCCTCGCTCCCGTCGTCGCCCTCGCCCGTACCGGCCGGGCCGCCCGCTTCGGTGCGCCCGTCGCCGGTGCGCCCGTCGCCGGTGTGTGCGTCGGCGGCCCGGGCTTCGGCGGCCCGGGCTTCGGCGTGCACCGGGAAGTGCCGCGGGGCCAGCAGCACCAGCGCGACGAGGGCGAGCCCGGCGGCCGCCGCGGCGCCCAGGTAGACGTGGTCGACGGTGGCGGCGACCGCCCGGCGGAGGTAGTCGGCGGTGTGGGCGGTGAGCGCGCCGGCGTGCTCCAGGGCGCGGGAGACCGCGTCGAGGTCGTCGGGCAGCCCCGTGCGGATGTCCCTCGGGGCGTCGGCGAGGCGGGAGTTGAGGGTGGCGTTGGCGACGGCGCCGAAGAGCGCGGCGCCGACGGACTGGCCGACCTGGCGGCAGAAGAGGATGGCGGCGGTGGCGGTGCCGCGCTCCGCATGGCCCACCGAGGACTGGACACCGATGATCAGCGGCAGTTGGAAGAGGCCGAGTGCCCCGCCCAGTGCCAGCATCACCAGCGCGGGCTGCCAGGCGGCGCCGGGGTAGGGCAGCAGCGGGAAGGCGAGCAGGACCAGCCCGGCGCCGCCGGTGCCGAGCATCGCGCAGTTGCGGATGCCGATGCGGCGGTAGACGTGACTGCTCAGGGCCGCCGACACCGGCCAGCTCAGGGTCATCACGGACAGCACGAACCCGGCGGCGGTCGGCCCCAGGCCCAGCACCGCCTGGGCGTAGGTGGGCAGGAAGACGGTCGGGGCGACCATCAGCAGCCCCAGCGCACCCAGGGCGAGGTTGACCGCACGGATGGTGGGGCGGCGCCAGACCCAGCCGGGGATGATCGGTTCGGCGGCGCGCCGCTCGATCAGCACGGTGGCCGCCGCGCACACCGCACTGCCGGCGAACAGCAGCAGCGACGGGGTGGACAGCCAGGGCCAGGCGACACCGCCCTGGACCAGCGCGGTCAGCAGCAGCCCGCCGCAGGCGAAGATCGCCAGCGCGCCGGGCCAGTCGACCCGGGTGCGGCGGGCCGTGGCGGGGCGGTGCCCGGTCTCGGTGAAGCAGCGCACGATCAGCCACAGCGCCACCAGGCCGACCGGCAGGTTGACCAGGAAGATCCACCGCCAGTCGGCGTAGGTGGTGAGCAGCCCGCCCAGCCCGGGCCCGACCACCGACGAGGCCGCCCACACGCCGGAGAGCTTCGCCTGGATCTTGGGGCGCTGCTCCATCGGGTACAGGTCGGCGGCGATGGTCTGCACGGTGCCCTGGAGCGCGCCGCCGCCCAGCCCCTGCAGCACTCGGAAGGCGATCAGGGACGCCATGTTCCAGGCGCTCGCGCAGGCCAGCGAGCCGGCGAGGAACAGCACGATGCCGGTGATCAGGATGGGCTTGCGGCCGAAGGTGTCGGAGAGCTTGCCGTAGACGGGCAGGGTGACGGTGACCGCTAGCAGGTAGCCGGAGAACAGCCAGGAGAAGACCGAGAAGCCGCCGAGGTCGCCGACGATCCGGGGGACGGCGGTGGCGAGGATCGTGGAGTCCAGCGCGGCCAGCGCCATTCCGAGCATCAGGGCCGCGACGACCGGGCCGCGCCGGCGGGTGTCCGTCCCGCCGGCGCCCGGTATCGGGGGGCGGCCGTCGCCCGGCCCCCGTTCCGTGGGGCTGTCACTGTCCTTGGCGGTGCGGCGCACGGTTCCCCCTCCGTGGGTCTGGCCCGGTTGTGTGTAATGGGCACGGTTCCCGGCACAGCCAACCATGCGCGGCCAGGATGCGGAACGGCGTTTCCCGGCATCCGGACGCCCCCGGCGTGCGCCGCGCCCGCCGCACGGGGAACGGGACGGGGCGCCGCCGGGGGCGGTCCGCTCCGGCGGCAGCGTGTCGGTGGTCGGGCGTATCGTGGGCAACCCGCCCGTGCCACGCCGCGGGCTGTTCGCGTTGTTCGCCTCGCTTGCTGGGACGGAAGCCTTTCATGAGCCTGACAGGTCTGCTCGACGCCGTCGTACGGGATCCGGCGCTCGCCGAAGCGGTGCAGGCCGCGGCCGACGGACACCGTCCGCACGTCGATCTGGTGGGTCCGCCGGCCGCCCGCCCGTTCGTGATCGCCGCGCTGGCCCGCTCGGCGCAGCGCCCCGTACTCGCGGTGACCGCCACCGGCCGGGAGGCCGAGGACCTCGCCGCGGCGCTGCGCAGTCTGATGCCCGCCGGCCAGGAGAACTCCGTCGTGGAGTTCCCGTCCTGGGAGACGCTGCCGCACGAGCGGCTCTCCCCACGCTCGGACACCGTCGGCCGGCGCCTGGCGGTGCTGCGCCGGCTGGCCCACCCCAGCCCGGACGACCCGACCGCCGGGCCGGTCTCGGTGGTCGTCGCGCCGATCCGCTCCGTGCTCCAGCCGCAGGTCAAGGGGTTGGGCGAGCTGGAGCCCGTCAGCCTGCGCAGCGGCCGGACCGCGGACCTCGAAGAGGTCGTCGACGGGCTGGCGGCGGCCGCCTACGCCCGCGTCGAACTGGTCGAGAAGCGCGGTGAGTTCGCGGTCCGCGGCGGCATCCTGGACGTCTTCCCGCCCACCGAGGAGCACCCGCTCCGGGTCGAGTTCTGGGGCGACGACGTCGAGGAGATCCGCTACTTCAAGGTCGCCGACCAGCGTTCCCTGGAGATCGCCGAACACGGCCTGTGGGCGCCGCCGTGCCGGGAGCTGCTGCTGACCGAGGAGGTCCGCGGCCGCGCCGCGGCGCTCGCCGAGCAGCACCCGGAGCTGGGCGAACTCCTCGGCAAGATCGCCGAGGGCATCGCCGTCGAGGGCATGGAGTCGCTGGCCCCGGTCCTGGTCGACGAGATGGAGCTGCTGCTGGACGTGCTGCCCAAGGGCTCGATGGCCGTGGTCTGCGACCCCGAGCGGGTGCGCACCCGGGCCGCCGACCTGGTGGCGACGAGCCAGGAGTTCCTGCAGGCGTCCTGGGCGGCGGCCGCGATGTCCACGGACGACGGCCGTTCCCCGGCGGGCGCCGGCGCGGCGCCGATCGATGTGGGCGCCGCCTCACTGTGGGGCATCGCCGACGTCCGCGACCGGGCCCGTGAGCTGGGCATGATGTGGTGGTCGGTGAGCCAGTTCTCCGCCGGCGACCTCGGGCCCGGCGCGCCGGGCGAGGAGCCGACCGCCGAGGACGGCGACACCCTCACGCTGGGCATGCGCGCCCCCGAGACCTACCGCGGCGACACCCAGCGGGCGCTGGCCGACACCAAGCAGTGGCTGGCCGACGGCTGGCACACGGTCTACCTCACCGAGGCGCACGGCCCGGCGGCCCGGACCGCCGAGGTCCTCGGCGGCGAGGGCATCCCCGCCCGCCTGGACGCCGACCTCCCCGAGATCTCGCCGTCCGTCGTCCATGTCTCCTGCGGCTCCCTCGACAACGGCTTCATCGCCCCGCAGCTCAAGCTCGCCGTCCTGACCGAGACCGACCTCTCGGGCCAGAAGGCGGCCGGCAAGGACGCGGCCCGGATGCCGGCCCGCCGCCGCAAGACCATCGACCCGCTGACCCTCCAGGCCGGCGACTTCATCGTCCACGAGCAGCACGGCGTGGGCCGCTACATCGAGATGGTGCAGCGCACGGTCCAGGGCGCCACCCGCGAGTACCTCCTGGTCGAGTACGCCCCCGCCAAGCGCGGCCAGCCCGGCGACCGGCTCTACATCCCCACCGACCAGCTGGAGCAGGTCACCAAGTACGTGGGCGGCGAGGCCCCGACGCTGCACCGGCTCGGCGGCGCCGACTGGACCAAGACCAAGGCGCGCGCCAAGAAGGCGGTCAAGGAGATCGCCGCCGACCTCATCAAGCTCTACTCGGCCCGGATGGCGGCCCCCGGCCACACCTTCGGCCCGGACACCCCCTGGCAGCGCGAGCTGGAGGACGCCTTCCCGTACGCGGAGACGCCCGACCAGCTCACCACCATCGCCGAGGTCAAGGAGGACATGCAGAAGTCGGTCCCGATGGACCGGCTGATCTGCGGCGACGTCGGCTACGGCAAGACCGAGATCGCGGTCCGCGCCGCCTTCAAGGCCGTCCAGGACGGCAAACAGGTGGCGGTCCTGGTCCCGACGACCCTCCTCGTCCAGCAGCACTACGGCACGTTCACCGAGCGCTACGGCCAGTTCCCGGTCAACGTCCGGGCGCTGTCCCGCTTCCAGACCGACACCGAGGCCACGGCGACGCTGGAGGGCCTGCGGGACGGCTCGGTCGACATCGTCATCGGCACCCACCGCCTGTTCTCCTCAGAGACCAAGTTCAAGGACCTGGGCCTGGTCATCGTCGACGAGGAGCAGCGCTTCGGCGTCGAGCACAAGGAGCAGCTCAAGAAGCTCCGCGCCAACGTGGACGTCCTGACGATGTCCGCCACCCCGATCCCGCGCACCCTGGAGATGGCGGTCACCGGCATCCGCGAGATGTCGACGATCACCACCCCGCCCGAGGAGCGCCACCCGGTCCTGACCTTCGTCGGCCCCTACGAGCAGAAGCAGATCGGCGCCGCCATCCGTCGTGAACTGCTGCGCGAGGGCCAGGTCTTCTACATCCACAACCGCGTGGAGTCGATCGACCGGGCCGCCGCCCGCCTGCGCGAGATCGTCCCCGAGGCTCGCATCCAGACCGCGCACGGCCAGATGGGCGAGTCCCAACTGGAGCAGGTCGTGGTGGACTTCTGGGAGAAGAAGTTCGACGTCCTGGTCTCCACCACGATCGTCGAATCGGGCATCGACATCTCCAACGCCAACACCCTGATCGTCGAGCGCGGCGACAACTTCGGCCTCTCCCAGCTGCACCAGCTGCGCGGTCGGGTCGGCCGGGGCCGGGAGCGCGGCTACGCCTACTTCCTCTACCCGCCGGAGAAGCCGCTGACCGAGACCGCCCACGAGCGGCTGGCGACCATCGCGCAGCACACCGAAATGGGCGCCGGTATGTACGTCGCCATGAAGGACCTGGAGATCCGCGGTGCGGGCAACCTCCTGGGCGGCGAGCAGTCCGGCCATATCGCCGGCGTCGGCTTCGACCTCTACGTCCGCATGGTCGGCGAGGCGGTCGCCGACTACCGGGCCTCCCTCGAAGGCGGCGTGGAGGAGGAGCCGCCGCTGGAGGTCAAGATCGAGCTCCCGGTGGACGCGCACGTCCCGCACGACTACGCGCCGGGCGAGCGGCTGCGCCTACAGGCCTACCGCGCGATCGCCTCGGCCGCCACGGAGGAGGACATCGCCGCCGTCCGCGAGGAACTCACCGACCGCTACGGCAAGTTGCCCGAGCCGGTCGAGAACCTCCTGCTCGTCGCCGGCCTGCGGATGCTCGCCCGCTCCTGCGGCGTCGCGGACATCACCCTGCAGGGCAGCAACATCCGCTTCGGCCCGGTGGAGCTGCGCGAGTCCCAGGAGCTGCGCCTCAAGCGGCTCTACCCGCGCACGGTCCTCAAGCCGGCCACCCAGCAGATCCTGGTGCCCCGCCCCACCACCGGCAAGATCGGCGGCAAGCCGCTGGTCGGCCGTGAACTGCTGGCGTGGGTCGGGGAGTTCCTCACCACGATCCTGGGGTGATCCCCACGTAGCTGGCTCTCCCGCCGTACCGTGCCCGCCTACGGCGGGAGGGGGCTGTGGGGCGGGGCCCCGGGTGGGTGGTGGGTGCCGGTGGCGGCCCTCCGGGGCCTGTGGTGTGGACTGCTTCGCTTTACGTCCACACCACAGGCCCCTCCGGCCCGCCCCCTTCCGTACGCGAACGGGGCCCCGCCCCGGTGGGGAGAGAAGGTGACCAGGTGCGCTGCCGCGCACCTGGTCCTTGCACTGCTCCCCGGGCTTGGGCGCCGCACCCGGAGGTCCGGCCCCGGCACCCACCCCGGGGCGGCCCCGCCCCACCACCCCTCCCGCCGAAGGCGAAAACACCCCCCACCCGCCGAAGGCGGGCACGGCACGGCGGGGGCCGACCACGTGGGAAGTCACCCGGCAGACGTGCGGTGCAGCACCAGGAGGTCCGCCGCGCCCCCCAGGACGACATAGGTGGACCGGGGGTGGCGGACGGCGGCGTCGGCCAGGGCCTGGCGCGCGGTGCCGTTGTCGCGGAGCTGGAGGGCGATGTAGTCGGGCGCCAGCCCGCCCGTGTCGCCGGTCCAGAAGACCCGGGTGCGGCCGGTGAGCCGGCTCAGCGGGCGGATGTCGGACTCCACGGTCGCGCCGTCGGGTATCCGGTCCAGCAGCCGTTCGGCGGCGGGGACGCCGGGCGGGGTGCGGTAGGTCGTCGCGTCGGTGAGGCGGGACAGCGGCAGCGCGGTGGTCAGTGCCAGGGCGGCGGCCAGCACGGCGGCCGGCAGGTGGTGGGCGTAGGAGCGCAGCCAGGGGCGGGTGGCGACGCGGACCCGCGGCAGCGCGTCGATCAGGGCGAAGAAGACCACCGGCATCAGGACGGCGTTGTAGTGCCAGTCGATGCCCCAGTAGTGCGGCTCGTGGGAGAGGAACCGCCAGCCGAGGGTGGGCAGCGCGACCAGCAGCAGCGGGGAGCGCAGGGCGAGCAGGCCGGTGGTGGGGAGCAGCACCCACAACGTGGTGCGCAGCGCGGTGTCGAGGGGGATGGTGGCGCCGCCGCCGTCCGCCCCGAACTTGCTCCAGTAGTCGTACGAGCCCGAGCCGTTGAAGGCGGGGATCAGCACGCCGAGGGTGAGGGCGGTGGCGCTCAGGCCGAAGGCGACCAGGGCGATCGGCAGGGGGCTCGCCCGCCGGGTGCGGAGCAGGGCGAGCGCGCCGATGGTGGCGGCGGTGACGCCCAGGTCCTCCTTGACCAGCACCAGCGGCGCGGCCCAGCACACCGCCGCGGTCCAGCGTCCGCGCAGCACCGCTTCGAGGGCGAAGGCCAACAGCGGCAGCGCGAAGGCGATCTCGTGGAAGTCGAAGTCGACGGCCTTCTGCACGCCCCAGGACATGCCGTACGCGAGGCCGAGGGCGAGCCCGGGGAAGCGGCCCAGGTAGCGGGCGGCGGCGCGGGTGACCGGGAGGACGGACAGCGCGAACAGGGCGGCCTGGGTGATCAGCAGCGTCTGCCCGGAGGGGAAGAGCCGGTAGAGGGGGGCGAGCACGATCAGGACGGGGCTGAAGTGATCGCCGAGGATGTTGGTGCCGGGGCCCTTGAGGTCGACGATCGGCGCCCCGAAGTGGGCGTAGCCCCGTACGGCCTGCTCGAAGATGCCCAGGTCCCAGGAGGAGATGGACATGTCGCGGAAGCGGGTGAGCGACAGCAGCGCGTAGCAGAGGAAGAAGAACCCGGCGGTCCAGTAGGGGTCCAGACGGGCGGCGCGCAGTGGCGCGGTCCGCTCCTCCAGGTGCCGGGCGGCGCGCCGCAGCGGTCCCGGTGCGGCGGGGGATATCGCGTCGGCGGCCGCGTCGGCGGTCCGGGGCCGCGGCACGGTGGTGCCGTCCTCGCCCAGGATCCGCCCCGGGACGCCCCCAGCCGATGCTGCGGCCGTGTCCATCAGGGTCCTCGCTCACTCTCAACTGCCGGAAAGATACGTGACCTGCCGGATCGGGCGGGCCGGCGGGCGGGCCGGTCCAGTGGTTCAGACGCCGCATCAGGGCCGTCCGTTCCCGGGGCAGTACGCCGCCCGGCCCGGTACCGCGGGGGCGTGGCACCGGGCCGGGGGCCGGGTGAGTGGGGGAGGGGAGTCGTCGGGGGCGCGGGTTTCCGAGGGTCAGCTTCCCGCGCACGGAGTCCGGAAGGAGGTCCGGGCGGCCTCGGGGTCCAGGCCTCTGGCGGCGGGCAGCACCTCGAGGGCGAGGTCCACGGTGGAGGCCGCGCCCGGCCGGTCTCAGGAGAGCCGCAGGGTGTACCAGGGAATGGTCTCGCCCGGCAGCAGATAGCGCTCGACCTCCACGAAGCCCTGCCGCTCCGCGAACCGCAGCCCTTCGGTGTTGGAGGCCAGCACCACCGTTTCGACCACCTCGGCGCCGAGATCCCGCGCCCGCTCCAGCCCTCGCGCGTAGAGCCGCCGGCCGAGCCCCCGCCCGCGGTGGCCGGGGAGCACCCGGGCGATCACCGTGGCGGTGCCGTCCTCGGGCGGGCGCACCGTGCTGCAGCCCGCCAGGACGTCGTCGAGGTACGCCACCTCAAGGTGGTTGCGCCCGGACCGCTCCCGCACCTCGTCGAGCGAGAGCCGGTGGGTGGGGATGATCCGGTTGTGGACGTGCTGCCAGTCCGTCAAGGAGGCCTCGTCGTCGGGCTGTTCGATGCGAAGGAGCGACATCGCAGCAGGAAAGCCAGCGCCGCCCCGGCCCGTCAACGGCATTTCCGCTCCGGGGCGGCGCCGGTGCGGCCCGCCGGCCCGGTGCGGGGAAACCGACCCCGCCGCGGATCGTTGGCCGAAGCAGTGGCCTGGGCCACCACGACTCCATAGCATCGATCACTCAAGGTCGAGACTCCGTCGCACGATCTGCCGGGAGGCCATGTGTTCCGCCGTAGGACAGCGCTCTCCGTTTCCGCCGCCACCGCTCTGCTGGCCGCGACCCCGCTGCTCACCGCCTGTGGGGGCGAGGCCCACCCCGGTGCCGCGGCCGTTGTCGACGGCAAGCGGATCACCGTCGCACAGCTACAGGCCAAGGTGAAGGACGTACGGGCCGCGCAGGCCAAGTCCCCGCAGGGCGGCCAGCTGATCATGAACACCGGACGGCTGAGCCTGGCCACCCTCAACGGCATGATCTTCGACCGGGTGTTGGCGCGCAGCGCCGCGGACGCCGGGGTGGAGGTCACCCGCCGTGACGTCCAGAAGTGGCGCGCCCGGGCCGAGCAGCAGGCCGGTGGGGCCGAGCGGCTGCAGGCGATGTGGCTGCAGCAGGGCATCGCCCCCGACGAGGTCGACGGCATGGTCCGCAACCAGCTGCTGTTGGACGGCGTCGCCCAGCACCTGCACGCCGACCGGGGTCGGCCCGAGGGCCAGCAGAAGCTCGCCCGGGAGCTGTCCCGGACCTCCCGGGCCATGGGCATCGACGTCAACCCGCGCTTCGGCAGCTGGGACGACCAGCAGGTCATCCTCGGCCGGACCAAGGACCCCTGGATCACCAGCGCGCCGCCGAAGCAGCAGGCCTGACGGCCCGGGGCGCTCCCGCGCCGCCGGGGCGGTGCGGGAGCGGCGGCCGGCGCCCGGCGCTGTCGGTGCGGTGCGTTACGTTCGAGGCGTGAACGCTGACGCCTCTGCCGCCGACACCGGCGCCGACGCCCGCACCGAGGGCGGCGGCACCGGACGCCTGGTCCTGCTCACCACCAGCCACCGGGTCGCCCCCGGCCTGCTGTCCTGGCCCGCGTGGCAGCTGCTGCGGGCGGCCGCGCGGGTGCTGTGCGCCGACGCGGACCACCCGCAGCTGCCGTATCTGCGCGAGGCCGGCATCGCGGTGGAGACCGCCGCCCCGACGGCCCGCGAGCTGGTCGACTACTGCGTGCCGGACGACCGTACGGCCGTGGTGCTGACCTCGGCGGACGGTGAGAGCGCGCTGACCGACGGGCTGGCCCGGCTCGCCGGATCCGGCCGCGAGACCATGCCCGACCTGGAGCTGCTGCCCGGCTCGTACGACCTGCCCGGAGCCCGGCTGCTCGACCTCGTCCAGGTCATGGACCAGATCCGCGCGGAGTGCCCCTGGAGCAGCATCCGCACCCACCGCGACCTGGCCAAGTACGGCATCGAGGAGGCGTACGAGCTGGTCGAGGCCATCGAGGAGGGCGACCGGGAGGCGCTGCGCGAGGAGCTGGGCGACGTCCTCCTCCAGGTCGTCTTCCACGCCCGGATCGCCCAGGACGACCCGGACGAGCCGTTCTCCCTCGACGATGTGGCCGGCACGATCGTCGACAAGCTGATCCACCGCCACCCCCATGTCTTCGGCGAGGAAGCGGCCGAGACCCCCGAGGACGTCAAGGCCCACTGGCTGCGGACCAAGGCGCAGGAGAAGCGGCGGCAGTCGGTGACCGAGGGCGTCCCGCTGGCCCAGCCCGGGCTGGCGCTCGCCGCGAAGCTGGCCTCGCGGGTGCGGACCGCGGGGCTGGACGTCGCCCCGCCGGCGGGCGAGGGCATCGGCTACGAACTCCTGGCGATGGCGGTTCGGGCCGAGGCCGAGGGCGTCGACCCGGAGGCCGCCCTGCGGGCCGCGGCACGGACCTACCGCGACGCGGTGCTGGCCGCGGAGGCCGGTACGGAGTAGGACCCTCGGGGTGCGGGCACCGCCGGGCGCTGCGGGGGCACCGGCCGCAGCCGGTCGTAGGTCCACACGGCCACGACCGCCGCCGCCAGGCCGGCACCCAGGGCGCACACCCCGGTCCAGCCGGCGGCGCCCCACACCGCCGAGGTGAGCGCCGACCCCGCCGCCCCGCCGGCGAAGTAGCTGGTCATATACGCCGAGTTGAGGCGGTTGCGGGCCTCCGGGCGCACGCCGTACACCAGGTTCTGGTTGCTGATGTGGAGTGCGTGCGCGGCCAGGTCCAGGGTGACCACGCCGGCCAGCAGCGCCGCCAGCGCCCCGGTGCCGCCCACACCGCCCAGCGCCAGCAGGCCCCAGGAGCCCAGGAGCAGCAGCGCCGCGGTGCCGGTGACGTGGTGGGCCAGGCCCCGGTCGGCCAGCCGGCCGCCCACCGAGGCGGCGAGCGAGCCGGCGGCGCCGACCAGCCCCAGCAGCCCGATGGTCGACTCCCGCCAGCCGTAGGCCGGGCCGGACAGCAGGAACGTCAGCGCGGTCCACAGCGTGCTGAAGCCCGCGAAGGTCAGTGCCCCCAGCGCCGCCCGCCGGCGCAGCACCGGCTCCTGGCCGAAGAGGGCCAGGGTGGAGCGCAGCAGCGCGGGGTAGCGCAGGCCGGCCGTGGTGTGCAGGGCGGGCAGCTTCAGCCGCAGCAGCACCGCCATCAGCAGCATCAGCGCGGCGTTGACCCAGTAGACGGTGCGCCAGCCGCCGAACTCCGCGAGCAGCCCGGCCGCGGTACGGGCCAGCAGGATGCCCAGCAGCAGCCCGGTCACCACGGTGCCCATGGTCCGGCCGCGCTCGGCGGGCGCCGCCAGGGTCGCCGCGAAGGGCACGACGACCTGGGCGGCGACCGACGCCAGGCCGGTCAGGGCGGTGCCGGTCAGCAACAGGGCGGTGTTCGGTGCGCTGGCGGTGAGGGTGAGGGAGGCGGCGGTCGCCGCGCACAGGGTGACCGCCAGCCGGCGGCGCTCCAGCAGGTCGCCGAGCGGTACCAGCAACAGCAGGCCGAGGCCGGAGCCGACCTGGGCGACGGTCACCACCAGCGCGGCGGTGGCGGCGGACAGGCCGAGGTCGCGGCCGATGACGTCGAGCAGCGGCTGGGCGAAGTAGTTGCCGGCGACGGACAGCCCGGCGGCGAGCGACATCAGCAGCAGGGTGCCGCGTCCGAGCCCGCCGGGCCGCCCGTCCCGCGGTGTGGGTCCCGGCTCCGGGCCGTGGTCGGGATCCATCGATGACCTCCCCGTTCGGTGGGTGTGCGGGTGCCCGGCACCACCGGGGCGGCGGGCGCCACCCAGCCTGGGTCCGGCTCCATCGATGAGTCCAACGCATTGTTGTCATTTCATCCATCGCTTATCGCGATCGTTGCCGCCTAGCATCGACGCCATGGAGCTCCAGCAGATGCGCTACGTCGTCGCGGTGGCCGAGACCGGCGGCTTCACCCGGGCCGCGGAGCGCTGCCATGTGGTGCAGTCCGCGCTGAGCCATCAGATCGCCCGGCTGGAGAAGGAGCTGGGGGCGCGGCTGTTCGACCGGACCAGCCGCAGCGTCCGGCTGACCGTGGCCGGCGAGGCCTTCGTACCGGTCGCCCGGCAGGCGTTGCAGGCGGCCGAGCGGGCCCGGGCGGAGGTGGCGGCGGCGACCGGCGAGGTGCGCGGCCGGCTGGCGGTGGGGGCGATCTCGACCGTCGCGGCGGTGGACCTGGCCCGGGAGTTGGGCGACTTCCGCAGCCGCTGTCCGCAGGTGCGGATCGGCCTGCAGATGGAGATGAGCGATCCGCTGATCGCGAAGGTGCGGGAGGGGACCCTGGACGTCGCCTTCGTCGGCCTGGCGCCCGGCGTGCGCACCGTCGGCGTACGGGAGCGGGTGCTGGCGCGCGGTGAGCTGGTGGCGGTGGTGCCACCGGGGCATCCGCTGGCCGGGCGGGAGTGGACCACGCTCTCCCGGCTGGCCCGGGAGACCTTTGTGGACTTCACGGCGGGGTCGGCGGCCCGCCGGCAGCGCGATGAGGCGTTCCGGGCGGCGGGGCTGACCGCGGAGGTGGCCTTCGAGGTGACCACCGTCGAGTTCCTGGCGCAACTGGTGCGGGCCGGGCTGGGCATCGGCATGGTGCCGGAGGCGATCGCCTCGAAGCTGTCGGGACTGCACCTGGTCCGGGCCCGGCCGGCGCCAGAGCGCACCGAGCGGGTGGTGTGGAGCGCGCTCGGGCCCTCGCCGGCGGCGCTGGCGTTCCTGGCGGGGCTGGGGGTGGACGCGGGGGAGGGGTAGGGCGCGTCGTCCGGAGCGGGCCCGGTTGTCGAGCCGGGCCTGGTTGTCGGGCCGGGCCCGGTGGGGAGCGGGCCCGGTGCCCTTCCGTCCGTCGGAGCGCCGTTGTGCGCCCACCGGTTACGGTCGGAAGGTGCACCACGAGCCCCACGCCCATCCCGCGCCGAACCCCGCCGCCGCCCCGGGCACCGCCCCCGGGACCGGCCCCGCCCAGCCCCCCGCCGGCTGCCCGGCGTCGGCCGCCGACCCGGCCGGGCGGCCCCCCGCCCCCGAGCTGTTCACCTGGGAGTTCGCGGCCGACCCGTACCCCGCGTACGCCTGGCTGCGCGAGCACGCCCCGGTGCACCGCACGGCGCTGCCCAGTGGCGTCGAGGCCTGGCTGGTGACCCGCTACACCGAGGCGCGGCAGGCGCTCGCCGACGCCCGGCTCTCCAAGAACCCGGTGCACCACAGCGAGTCCGCGCACGGCAAGGGCAAGGTCGGCATCCCCGGCGAGCGCAGCGCCAACCTGATGACGCACCTGCTCAACATCGACCCGCCCGACCACACCCGGCTGCGCCGGCTGGTCTCCAAGGCCTTCACCCCGCGCCGGGTCGCGGCCTTCGCCCCGCGCGTCCAGGAGCTGACCGACCGGCTGATCGACGGCTTCGCCGGGCGCGGGGAGGCCGATCTGATCCATGAGTTCGCCTTCCCGCTGCCGATCTACGCGATCTGCGACCTACTGGGCGTCCCCGAGGAGGACCAGGACGACTTCCGCGACTGGGCGGGCATGATGATCCGCCACGGCGGGGGGCCGCGCGGCGGGGTCGCCCGCTCGGTGAAGAAGATGCGCGGCTACCTCGCCGAGCTGATCCACCGCAAGCGGGCGTCCCTGGGGGAGCACCCCGAGCCGGACGAGGACCTGATCTCCGGCCTGATCCGGGCCTCCGACCACGGCGAGCACCTCACCGAGAACGAGGCCGCCGCGATGGCGTTCATCCTGCTGTTCGCCGGCTTCGAGACCACCGTCAACCTCATCGGCAACGGCACCTACGCCCTGCTGCGCCACCCCGCCCAGCGCGAGTTGCTGCAGAAGTCGCTGCTGGCCGGCGACACCGAGCTGCTGACCACCGGCATCGAGGAGCTGCTGCGCTTCGACGGCCCGGTGGAGCTGGCGACCTGGCGGTTCGCGACCGAGGAGCTGACGCTCGGCGGGCAGCGGATCGCCGCGGGCGACCCGGTCCTGGTGGTGCTGGCCGCCGCGGACCGCGACCCGGAACGCTTCACCGAGCCGGACGTGCTCGACCTGACCCGGCGGGACAACCAGCACCTGGGGTACGGGCACGGCATCCACTACTGCCTGGGCGCACCGCTCGCCCGGCTTGAGGGGCAGACCGCCCTCGCGACGCTGCTGACGCGCCTTCCGGACCTGAAGCTGGCGGCGGATCCGGAGGCGTTGCGCTGGCGCGGCGGGCTCATCATGCGCGGACTGCGTTCGCTGCCGGTGGAGTTCCGGCCCGAGCAGCCCTGACCAGCGGTGGGACCGAAACTGACGTGACGTCAGGTGCGTGACCTAAGCGTGATCTGCGCTACACCGACTTGTGACTACCCGTGACCCCGGCTACCTTTCCACCGACGATCGACAGGATCCGAGGGGATTCACTCGATCGGCGGAAGCGGTGACGGGGCGGACCGAGGTAAGGGGACGCCTTGCCCGCATCGGCCGGCGGGTGGCCCGTCGGCACGTTCGTGGGAAGCGAACGGGGTCGTCCGACAACTCAACCGCCGCGCGAAAGGCACCTGCATGCGTTCCGGGAACGGCCGACACCGTCGCCCCCGTCAGGCACCGGCCATCTTTGTCACGGCGGGAGTCACCGGCGCGGGACTCGCGCTGCCGCTGCTCTCCGCCGGCGGTGCACACGCCGCCGACACCGCGACCTGGGACCGGGTCGCCCAGTGCGAGAGCGGCGGGGTGTGGAGCGCGGCCTCGGGCAACGGCTTCTACGGCGGGCTGCAGCTGACCCAGCAGATGTGGGACCACTACGGCGGCTCGGCCTACGCCTCCCGCCCCGACCTCGCCAGCCGCGCCCAGCAGATCGCGGTGGCTGAGTCGATCCTGGACGACCGCGGTCCGGACGCCTGGCCGAGCTGTGCGGTGAACGCGGGGCTGACCCAGGACGGGCGGATACCGCAGGTCGACCCGGGCAGCACCAGCACCCCCCGGCCCGCCCCGTCCGACGGCGACGGGTCCACGGACTCCTCCGACGAGCCCGGGGCCCCCGACAGCGGCCTGTCCGACAGCCTGCCCGGCCCCTCCGGCGAGCCGTCCCAGGCCACGCCCTCGCCCTCCGCGCCCACCGAGGACCCGTCCGGCTCCGACGGCGCCGACCGCAGCGGAGGGAAAGACCGGGAGCCGTCCGGCCCCGCCGCGCCCGGCGGTGACGAGGACGGCGGGGCCGGCTCCGGCAGCGCCGACGGCGCCACCGACCCGTCCGCCCCGGCCGACCCGTCCGACGGCGCCACCGACCCGTCCGCCCCGGCCGACCCGTCCGACGGCGGCAGCCGCCCCGACACGACCGGCACCCCGCACGACGAGCCCACCAAGGGCCGGCACCGTGGCGGTGCGGACGCGCACGAGGGTGACGGGGCCGACCGCGCCTCCGGTGGCCGGCACGCCTCCCGCGGCGACGACGCGCACCGCAGCGACCCGGTCGGCGGCGGGGACTACACCGTGCGCCCCGGTGACAGCCTGTCAGCCATTGCCCGCGCCCACCGGCTGTCCGGTGGCTGGACCGCGCTCTACGAGCGGAACGAGGGTGTCATCGGCTCCGACGCGGACCTGATCCAGCCTGGGCAGCGGCTCGATCTCGGGCGCGACGCGGGGTAGTTCACGGCCCTTCGCCCGGTTTGGCGAAAGTGAGACAAGCGTCTCGTTGCGCCGGGTGAACCCCGATCCGTACGGGGCTGTCACACGGTGCCCCACCTGCGGAGATGTGACCAGGTCGTGATCAAAAGTAGCCAACTCGGTTCAGTTGAGGGTGTTTGAACATCCCGAGGGTTACTGATTACGTTCATGACCGCTCGCTAAAGCGGGCCCTTCGACCGCACGCCGAATCCTGCCGGCGGCCGGAGGCACTTGACGCGCACGCGCCGAAGGCAGGAGCGGGGGACCCAAGGTAAGTGCCGCCCCGGCCCGTGAAAGCGGGTCAGCCGGCTTGGGGTGAAGCCGGGTGTGGGACCCACACCCGGCCGGGCCACTCACAGCCCGAACCCGACAGCTCACCTCGTAGGCGTCGGTGAGGAAACGAACCAACCATGCTGATCTTCAAGGGCAAGCACCGTCGTCCCTCCAAGGCCGCCCGCGTCGCCACCCTCGCCGGTGTCGCCGGTGCCGCCGTGGCCGTCCCGCTGATGGGCGCCACCTCTGCCTCCGCCGCCTCCGTCGCCACCTGGGACAAGGTCGCCCAGTGCGAGTCCGGCGGCAACTGGTCGATCAACACCGGTAACGGCTACTACGGTGGCCTGCAGTTCTCCAACTCCAGCTGGGCCGCCGCCGGCGGCACCCAGTACGCGCCGCGCGCCGACCTGGCCACCAAGTCCCAGCAGATCGCCGCCGCCGAGAAGCTCCTGGCCATCCAGGGCCCGGGCGCCTGGTCCTGTGCCGGTGCGGGCGGCCTGACCGCCGGCGGCCCGGCCGCCAACGTCGACACCTCCGGCTCCTCGGCCCAGACCAAGTCGGCCCCGCAGCAGGACCAGGGTGCGACCAAGAGCGAGGCCAAGAAGGCCCCGGCCGCCGAGCAGCACGCCTCGCGCTCCACCGAGCGCAAGTCCCTGGGCCACGGCAACTACACCGTCAAGGCGGGCGACACCCTCGCCAAGATAGCCAAGGCCCACGGCACGAGCTGGAAGTCCGTCTACGAGGCCAACAAGTCGGTCATCGGCGGCAACCCGAACCTGATCTTCCCGGGCCAGAAGCTCCACGTCTGAGCCGTCCGGTACCGGGATCGACCGGGCCCGGGCGGCGGGCACCGGCGGTCCCGTCCGGATCGCGTTCCTCCTGAGACGACCCCGCCGCGGCGCGCACTTCCCCCAGCGCGCCGTGGCGGGGTTTCTCGGTTCGGCCCGCTCTGCCACCCGCCGCTGACCGGCCACGATCTTGGGTTTTCCCCGTTCCGCGAACAATGTGGGTAAACATCCCGCGAACTAGGCCTTTGCTAAGTATTCCGGGCCGTTCCGTCCCACGGAGCGGGCCAAGGGCAGGCGGACGCGCCCGGGGCCGTTAGGCTCGTGCTGCAACTCCAGACACCCATGAAGGAGACAACGTGCCGTCCATCGACGTCGTCGTAGCCCGCGAAATTCTCGACTCGCGAGGTAATCCCACGGTCGAGGTCGAGGTCGGCCTCGACGACGGCAGCACGGGCCGTGCCGCCGTGCCGTCCGGCGCCTCGACCGGTGCCTTCGAGGCCATCGAGCTCCGCGACGGCGACCCGAACCGCTACCTCGGCAAGGGCGTCGAGAAGGCCGTCCTCGCCGTCATCGAGCAGATCGGCCCGGAGCTGGTCGGCTACGACGCGACCGAGCAGCGGCTGATCGACCAGGCGATGTTTGACCTGGACGCCACCGACAACAAGGGCTCGCTCGGCGCCAACGCCATCCTCGGCGTCTCCCTCGCCGTCGCGCACGCCGCCTCCGAGGCCAGCGACCTCCCGCTGTTCCGCTACCTCGGCGGCCCGAACGCGCACGTGCTGCCGGTCCCGATGATGAACATCCTCAACGGCGGCTCGCACGCCGACTCCAACGTGGACATCCAGGAGTTCATGATCGCGCCGATCGGCGCGGAGTCCTTCTCCGAGGCGCTGCGCTGGGGCGCGGAGGTCTACCACACCCTCAAGAAGGTCCTCAAGGAGCGCGGCCTGTCCACCGGCCTCGGCGACGAGGGCGGCTTCGCTCCCAACCTGGGCTCCAACCGCGAGGCCCTGGACCTGATCCTGGAGGCCATCCAGCAGGCCGGTTACACCCCCGGCCAGGACATCGCGCTCGCCCTGGACGTCGCCGCCTCCGAGTTCTACAAGGACGGCTCGTACGAGTTCGAGGGCAAGGCCCGCTCGGCCGCCGAGATGACCGAGTACTACGAGGAGCTGGTCTCCGCGTACCCGCTGGTCTCCATCGAGGACCCGCTGTTCGAGGACGACTGGGCCGGCTGGAAGGTCATCACCGACAAGCTCGGCGCCAAGGTCCAGCTGGTCGGCGACGACCTGTTCGTCACCAACCCCGAGCGCCTGGCCCGCGGCATCGAGGAGGGCTCCGCCAACGCCCTGCTGGTCAAGGTCAACCAGATCGGCTCGCTGACCGAGACCCTGGACGCCGTCGAGCTGGCCCAGCGCAACGGCTTCAAGTGCATGATGTCGCACCGCTCCGGCGAGACCGAGGACGTCACCATCGCCGACCTGGCCGTCGCCACCAACTGCGGCCAGATCAAGACCGGCGCCCCGGCCCGCTCCGAGCGCGTCGCCAAGTACAACCAGCTGCTGCGCATCGAGGAGATCCTCGACGACGCCGCGGTGTACGCCGGCCGCTCCGCCTTCCCGCGGTTCCGCTCCGCGGGCCAGTAAGGACGGCGCGCCGCCCAGCAGCGGGCACGCGCGTCCCTGCGCGCAGCGCGGCCACGACGCGGCGTCCGCCCGTCACCAGCACGTCCCCGGCGACGGTCCCGTACCGTTGCCGGGGACGTACCTGCTTGATGCAGTCCGGCGTGATGCCCTCCGGCGTCAGCCAGCGAAGGGGAGACGACGTGCCCGCGGACCGGTTCTCGACCGCGACCCGACTCAAGGCGCTCGGCGAGCAGGCCGCCGCCCGCGTCTACCGCGCCCGCCCGGCCCGCCGCAACCGCCTCACCGGCCGCGCGGCCCTGCTGGCGCTGGTGATGTGCTCCCTGGTCGTCGCGCTGGCGTACCCGATAAGGCAGTACGTCTCCCAGCGCTCCGACATCGCCGACCAGCGCCGCAGGGCCCAGGACGCCGGCGCCGCGCTGGACCGGCTGCGCGAGCAGAAGGCCCGCTGGCAGGACCCCGCCTACGTACGCCAGCAGGCCCGCCGGCACCTGCACTACGTCATGCCGGGCGAGACCGGCTACATCGTCCAGGACGGCACCGGCACCGGCGCGGCCCCCAAGGGCCCGCAGGCAGCACAGCGCCCCTGGTACGAGAACCTGTGGAGTGCGGTCGACTCGGCCGACAAGCGTTAGGCCGGCCCCGGCCCGGCCGCCGGTGTGTCCCGGGCCGTACCGCCGGTGCCCGCCGGCCCGTACTGTCGACAGGGACGGCCCCCGCCGCCTCACCACCCATCTCACCGAAAGCGCACATGGAAACCCCTCCGCCCCAGACCGAGCCCACCGAGCCCACCGCCGCGGACATCGCCGCCTTCAAGGAGCAGCTGGGCCGCCCGCCGCGCGGACTGCGCGCCATCGCGCACCGCTGCCCCTGCGGCCAGCCGGACGTCGTCGAGACCGCGCCGCGCCTGGAGGACGGCACGCCCTTCCCCACGCTCTACTACCTCACCTGCCCGCGCGCGGCCTCCGCGATCGGCACGCTGGAGGCCAACGGCGTGATGAAGGAGATGTCCGAGCGGCTGGCGACCGACCCGGAACTGGCCGCCGCCTACCGCGCGGCCCACGAGGACTACATCCGGCGCCGGGACACCATCGAGGTGCTGGCGGGCTTCCCCAGCGCCGGCGGGATGCCCGACCGGGTCAAGTGCCTGCACGTCCTGGTCGGCCACTCGCTGGCGGCCGGCCCGGGCGTCAATCCGCTCGGTGACGAGGCGATCGCGATGCTGCCGGAGTGGTGGAAGAAGGGGCCGTGCGTCAGCCCGTGCGCCGGTGACGACAACGACGAGGGGGAGTCCCGGTGAAGCGCGTCGCCGCCATCGACTGCGGCACCAACTCCATCCGCCTGCTGGTGGCGGACGCGGACCCCCGGACCGGCGAGCTCAAGGAGCTCGACCGCCGGATGCAGATCGTCCGGCTGGGCCAGGGCGTGGACCGCACCGGGCGGCTGGCGCCCGAGGCACTGGAGCGCACCTTCGCGGCCTGCCGGGAGTACGCCGCGGTGATCAAGGGGCTGGGCGCGGAACAGGTCCGCTTCGTGGCGACCTCGGCCTCCCGGGACGCGGAGAACCGCGAGGACTTCGTCCGCGGCGTGGTGGACATACTGGGCGTGCAGCCCGAGGTGATCACCGGCGACCAGGAGGCGGAGTTCTCCTTCACCGGCGCCACCAAGGAGCTCACCGCCATTGGGGCGGCAGGCGCGGAGCGGCTTCCCGGGGAGGGGGGCGGTGGGCGACGGGTGGGCCTCCCGCAGCCCTACCTGGTGGTGGACATCGGCGGCGGCTCGACCGAGTTCGTCCTCGGTGACGGCTCGGTACGGGCCGCGCGCTCGGTCGACATCGGCTGCGTGCGGATGACCGAGCGGCACCTGGTGCACCAGGGCGAGGCCCACCCGTCTCCCGACCACCGCCCCGCAACGAGTGCTTCGCACACCTCGCTCACCGACCCGCCCGCACCGGCGCAGATCGCCGCCATGAAGGCCGATATCGCCGCAGCGCTGGACCGGGCCGAGGAGGCCGTCCCGCTGGGCGAGGCGGCCACCCTGGTGGGCCTGGCCGGTTCGGTCACCACCGTCGCCGGTATCGCGCTGGGCCTGGCCCACTACGACTCGGCGGCCATCCACCACTCCCGGATCCCGCTGGCGAAGGTCCGTGAGATCACCGAGCACCTGCTGACCTCCACCCACGCCGAGCGCGCGGCCAGCCCGGTCATCCACCCGGGCCGGGTCGATGTGATCGCCGCGGGCGCGCTGGTGCTGCTGTCGGTCATGGAGCGGTCCGGCGCCAGGGAGGTCGTGGTCAGCGAGCACGACATCCTCGACGGCATTGCCTGGAGCATCGCCGGCTGAGCCGCCGCCGGGCCGGCGCACGGCAGGCAGGGGCCGGCAACGGCCTCTGCCGACGGGGCTCTTGAGCGAGCCGGCGGCCCGTCCGAGCGGCTCAGGAAGGCCTGAAGGAGGTCGCTGCGCGCGTCTGGGAAAAAAGGTTCGTGAAATCCTTCACATGAAAAAGCCTCCCGTTGGGCGAACAATCTGATCGTCCGACCCTCATTCGAAGGTCCTAGGCCCTCTCGACCCGGAAGTTGCGTGGGTGCCGCCGCGCCGGCGGTCCGCCCGTGGAAGGCGTGATTCGGCCTCCTGTGGGGGGAGAGGCCCTGATCAGTAGGGGTCTCCAACGCCTCGCGCGGCACGGTGGTTCCGCCCCGGACTATGGCGTCGGTCACGAAGCCGGCGGAGTGTAGCAGATACCCCCTACGTTCTTGTGAAGGGGCTCACGAGCGACCCCCCATGTGGGGGTGGATACTCGATTGCATGAGCACCACGGAGCGTCCCAGGATCCTCGTAGTAGGCGGTGGGTACGTAGGCCTGTACGCAGCTCGGCGCATTCTCAAGCAGATGCGCTACGGCGAGGCGACCGTCACGGTCGTCGACCCGCGGTCGTACATGACCTACCAGCCCTTCCTCCCCGAAGCCGCCGCCGGCAGCATCTCCCCCCGGCACGTCGTCGTCCCGCTGCGACGCGTGCTGCCCAAGGCGGAGGTCCTCACCGGCCGGGTCACCACCATCGACCAGGACCGCAAGGTCGCCAGCATCGCCCCGCTGGTCGGCGAGGCGTACGAGCTGCCCTTCGACTACCTGGTGGTCGCGCTGGGCGCCGTCTCCCGCACCTTCCCGATCCCCGGCCTCGCCGAGAACGGCATCGGCATGAAGGGCATCGAGGAGGCCATCGGCCTGCGCAACCACGTCCTGGAGCAGCTGGACAAGGCCGACTCCACGACCGATGAGGACGTCCGCCGCAAGGCGCTGACCTTCGTCTTCGTGGGCGGTGGCTTCGCGGGTGCGGAGACCGTCGGTGAGGTCGAGGACATGGCCCGCGACGCCGCCAAGTACTACAAGAACGTGAAGCGCGAGGACATGCGCTTCCTGCTGGTCGACGTCGCCGACAAGATCCTCCCCGAGGTCGGCCCGAAGCTCGGTGCCTACGGCAAGGAGCACCTGGAGTCCCGCGGCGTCGAGGTCTACCTCAAGACCGGCATGGACTCCTGCGTCGACGGCCACGTCAAGCTGAACAACGGCCTCGAGGTCGACTCCAACACCATCGTGTGGACCGCGGGCGTCAAGCCCAACCCGGCGCTGGCCCGCTTCGGCCTGCCGCTCGGCCCGCGCGGTCACGTCGACACCGCCGCCACCCTCCAGGTGCAGGGCACCGACTACATCTGGGCCGCGGGCGACAACGCCCAGGTGCCGGACATGGTCGGCCGCAAGAACGGCAACGAGAACGCCTGGTGCCCGCCGAACGCGCAGCACGCGCTGCGGCAGGCCAAGGTCCTCGGCGACAACGTGCTCTCCGGCATGCGGGGCTTCCCGCAGAAGGAGTACAGCCACGCCAACAAGGGTGCGGTCGCCGGTCTGGGCCTGCACAAGGGCGTCGCGATGATCGTCATGGGCAAGATGAAGATCAAGCTCAAGGGCCGTCTCGCCTGGTACATGCACCGCGCGTACCACGGCATGGCGATGCCGACGTTCAACCGCAAGATCCGGGTCTTCGCCGACTGGACGCTGGCGATGTTCCTCAAGCGCGAGGTCGTCTCGCTCGGCGCCATGGAGAACCCCCGCGAGGAGTTCTACGAGGCGGCCAAGCCGGCCCCCGCTCCGGCCGCGGCCGACAAGCCGAAGGCCAAGGCCTCCTGAAGTCCCGGTCGGGTACCCCGACCAGCCCGAAGGGCGTCCGCCATCCGTGGGGCGGGCGCCCTTCGGCGTGTGCGCCGTGGCCAAAAGTCGCCGATGTGCGGTTCCCTAGCGGGTGAACGGGACTATCCGGGCGGCCCCTTGACGTTTACGTGGTGGGTGAAACTGCTTTCGCCCGGATGCCCGACTCGTCAACACGGAGGTGTGCGACATGGCCGACGCCGCTGGGCGGCTCACCAAGCTCGCCGAGGAGGTGCTGGGGGCTCCGCTCCCGGTACGGATCCGCGCCTGGGACCACAGCGAGTCGGGTCCGCCGGGTGCCCCCACCCTGGTCTTCCGCAACCGCCGCGCCCTGCGCCGCCTGCTGTTCAAGCCCGGCGAACTCGGCCTGGCCCGCGCCTGGGTGGCCGGTGACATCGACATCGACGGCGATCTCTACGCGGCTCTCGACCTGCTCGCCGGGCTGATCTGGGAGCGCGGCCCCGACGCCCCCGGGCACCCGAGGGCCACCGCACTGCGCGCCCTGGCCCGCCCGGGGGTCCGTACCGCCGTCCGCGACCTGCTCGCCCTGGCCGGCGCGCCCGTCCCGCCCGCCCCGCCCGCCGAGGAGCTCAGACGCCGCCGGGGACCGCTGCACACCCTGCTGCGCGACAAACAGGCCATCAGCCACCACTACGACGTCGGCAACGACTTCTACGAGCTGGTGCTCGGCCCGTCCATGGTCTACTCCTGCGCGTACTGGGGCTCCGCCGACGGCACCCTGGGCACGCTGGAGGACGCCCAGCGCGACAAGCTCGACCTGATCTGCCGCAAGCTCGGCCTCACCGAGGGGCAGCGGCTGCTGGACGTGGGCTGCGGCTGGGGCTCGATGGTGCTGCACGCCGCCCGCGAGTACGACGTACGGGCCGTCGGCATCACCCTCTCCGAGGAGCAGGCGACCTACGCCCGCAAGCGGATCGCCGAGGCCGGGCTCGGCGACCGGATCGAGATCCGGGTGCAGGACTACCGCGAGATCCATGACGAGCCGTTCGACGCGATCTCCTCGATCGGGATGGCCGAGCACGTCGGCCGGGCACAGTACGCGGAGTACGCGGGCGCGCTGTACGCCCTGCTGCGGCCCGGCGGGCGGCTGCTCAACCACCAGATCGGCCGGCGGCCGCTGCCCGACGAGGAGGCCTACCGCGTCGACGAGTTCATCGACCGGTACGTCTTCCCCGACGGGGAGCTGGCGCCGGTCGGCCGGACCGTGGCCCAGCTGGAGGAGGCCGGGTTCGAGGTGCGGGACGTGGAGGCGATCCGCGAGCACTACGCCCTGACCCTGCGGGCGTGGGTCGCCAACCTGGAGGAGCGCTGGGGCCGGGCGGTGCGGCTGACCTCGCCGGGGCGGGCCCGGGTCTGGCGGCTCTACATGGCGGCGTCGGCGCTGTCCTTCGAGCGCAACCGCATAGGAGTCAACCAGGTGCTGGCGGTCCGGACCCCGGAGCCGGGCACCTCGGGGATGCCGCTGCGCCCGCGGGTCTGGGCGGGCTGACGCCTCTGGGCGGGGCTGATACGGAAGGGCGCCGGGCCCCGTCCGGGCCCGGCGCACTTCCGGCGGCTGTTCCGCGCTACTCCGCCTTGATGGCCTCCAGCATGTTCAGCCGGGCCGCCCGGCGGGCCGGCCACAGCGCCGCCAGCACACCGACCGCCGCCGCCGCTGCGAGGAAGAGGCCGATCCGGCCCCAGGGCAGCACCAGTTCGTACGTCTTCAGGTCGGCGCTGATCAGTTCACCGGCCGCCCAGCCGAAGAAGATGCCCAGGCCGATGCCGAGCACCCCGCCGAAGAGCGAGATCGCCAAGGACTCCAGCCGCACCATCCGCTTGATGCCGCTGCGGTCCAGGCCGATGGCGCGCAGCATGCCGATCTCCTGCGAGCGCTCGAAGACCGACATCGCCAGGGTGTTGATGACGCCGAGCACCGCGACGATCACGGCCATGGCCAGCAGCCCGTAGAGCATGTTCAGCATCAGCGTGAACGCCTGGGCGATCTCCTCGGAGACCTGCTTCTTGTCGGCGACGGAGATCGCCGGGTTCTTGCCGAGCGCCGTGACCAGTGCTTCCTTGGTGGCGTCGGTGGCGCCACCCCGGGTCTTGACCAGCACCTGCGTATCGGTGGCCTGCTTCTGGTGCGGGGCCAGGGTGGCGTTGTCCAGGATGACGCCCCCGAGCATCTGGTTGCCCTGGTAGACACCCGAGACGGTCAGCGTGGTCTTCTTGCCGTCCTCGAAGGTCACCGGGAGGCGGGAGCCGGGGTGCAGGCCCTTCTGCTTGGCGGTGTGGTCGTCCACGACCACGTGGTTGCCGTGGAGCGCGCCCAGCGAGCCCTGGGTGAAGTCGAGCCGGGTGAGCTTGTCGAAGTCCTTGCCGTTGACGCCGGCCAGTACCGTGTGGTCGCTGCCGGCCCGGGCCCCGGACAGGCGCAGTGGGCTGACGGCGGTGACCTCGTCCAGGGTGGCCAGCTTCTTCGCCACGTCGGGGGAGAGCGGCGTGCGGGTGGACATGGAGACCACGTAGTCGGCCTTGAGCGCGGCGGTGGCCTGCTTGTCGATGCCGGTCTGCACACTGCCGGCGATCACCGTCATTCCGGTGATCAGCGTCAGCCCGACCATCAGCGCGGACGCCGTGGCGGCCGTACGGCGCGGATTGCGGACCGCGTTCTGCCCGGCGAGGGTGCCGGCGATCCCGAAGACCCGCAGGACGGGCCTGGCCAGCGCGATCAGCGGCCGGGACAGCAACGGCGTCAGGACGAACACACCGATCAGCAGCAGCACCGCGCCGCCACCCATCACCAGCTTGCCGTCGGACATGCCGGTGGCGACCAGCACCCCGGCGGCACCGGCGCCCGCGAACAGCGCACCTATGGTGTTGCGCAGCACCAGCGACTTGGTGGTGGCGGTGGCGTGCACGCTGTTCATCGCGGCGACCGGCGGGATCCTCGCGGCGCGGCGCCCCGGCAGCCAGGCGGCCAGCACGGTGATGACGACGCCGACGACCAGGGAGATCAGCACGGTCGAGGGGGAGACCACCAGGGGACCGTCCGGAACGGTGTTGCCCAGGTTGCTCATCAGGGCGCGCAGTCCGGCGCCGATGCCGATACCGACGGCCATGCCGGTGACCCCGGCGACCGTGCCGACGACGAACGCCTCGATCAGCACCGAGCGGGTGACCTGGCGGCGGCTGGCACCGACCGCGCGCAGCAGCGCCAGCTCCTTGGTGCGCTGGGCGACCAGCATGGTGAAGGTGTTGGCGATGAGGAAGACGCCGACGAACAGCGCGATACCGGCGAAGACGAGCAGGCCGGTCTTCATGCCGTCCATCTTCTCGGCGACCATCTTGGCCATGTCGTCGGCCAGTTGCTTGCCGGTGGTGGCCTCGGCACTGCCCTTGGGCAGCACCTTGTCGACCGCGGACTTCAGCTCCGTCTGCGAGGTGCCGGGCGCGGCCTTGACGTCGATCTCGCTGAAGCCGCCGGGCATGCCGTACAGCTTCTGGGCGGTCGCGGTGTCGAACAGGGCGAGGCTGCCGCCGGCCGCGACAGCGCCGTCGTCGGTGGTGAAGATGCCGGTCAGCTTCTGCTCGTGGACCGGTCCGTCGACGGATATCCGTACGGTGTCGCCGACCTTGTAGCCGCCCTTGTCCGCGGTGCGCGCGTCCAGTGCGAACTCGTGCGGGCCGTGGGGGGCCTCGCCGCTCTGCATCGGATAGCGGGCGTCCTTGCCGTCGGAGCCGGGGTAGTAGTTGCCGCCGCTGGTGGAGAAGCCGTTGCCGAGCAGTTCGCCCTTCTTGTCGGCGATGGCGGCGAAGCCGGAGACGATGCCGGTGGCGGAGGCCGCGTTGGGCACCCGGGCGGCCTTGTCGAGCAGCTTCTGGTCGAGGGGGGCGGGTGCGCCGGGGCCGCTGTCGCCGGAGTGCGGCCGGATGGCCACGTCGACGTCGTCGAAGCCCTTTTGAGAGCTGGCCTGGTACGCGTCGGAGATGGTCGAGGTGAAGACCAGGGTGCCGGAGACGAAGGCCACGCCGAGCATCACGGCGAGGACGGTCATCAGCAGCCGGGCCTTGTGCGCGAGCACATTGCGCAAGGCGGTACGGAACATGGTGGGTCAATCCTGGAGGAGAGGTCCGGAGTGCGGATGGCTGCTGGGGGTCAGCTGGTGCGGCCCTTGGCGTCGAAGCCCTTCATCCGCTCCAGCACCAGGTCGGCGGTCGGGTCGGGCATGTCGTCGACGATCCGGCCGTCGGCGAGGAAGACCACGCGGTCCGCGTAGGACGCGGCGACCGGGTCGTGGGTCACCATGACCACGGTCTGGCCCAGTTCGCGCACGGAGTTGCGCAGGAAGCCCAACACCTCGGCGCCGGAGCGGGAGTCGAGGTTGCCGGTGGGCTCGTCGGCGAAGATGATCTCGGGCCGGGAGGCCAGCGCGCGGGCGACCGCGACGCGCTGCTGCTGGCCGCCGGAGAGCTGGCTGGGCCGGTGCTTGAGCCGGCCGGCGAGGCCGACGGTCTCCACCACGCGGTCCAGCCAGGCGCGGTCCGGCTTCCGGCCGGCGATGTCCATCGGCAGGGTGATGTTCTCCAGGGCGTTCAGGGTCGGCAGCAGGTTGAACGCCTGGAAGATGAAGCCGATCTTGTCGCGTCGCAGCTGGGTGAGCTTCTTGTCCTTCAGGCCGGTCAGTTCGGTCTCGCCGATCCTGGCGGAGCCGCCGGAGATCGAGTCCAGGCCGGCCATGCAGTGCATCAGGGTCGACTTGCCGGAGCCGGACGGGCCCATGATCGCGGTGAACTGGGCCTGCCGGAACTCGACGGAGACCGCGTCCAGGGCGACTACCTGGGTCTCGCCCTGTCCGTAGACCTTGCTGAGATCCGTGGCGCGGGCGGCCACCGCGGTGGTGCGGCCGGCGGTGGCGACGCCGGAGTGGGTGGTGGTCACGGGAGTGAGCTCCTGTCGTACGAGGGTGCCATCGGGGCCGCGGGGTGAGGGGGAACACCGCGGACGTCAGCGGACGGTTTCCATCGTGGGTCAGGAGAACGAGGAGGACGTCAGCCCCTGTGGCCGTCCTCGACCACCCCTGGGAAGTAGCCGCGGACCGCTCGATCCTCCCTGGGGAGGAGACGGGACCCTCAGGTGCGGGCGCGGTGCGGGCGCGTCGCGGGGCGGTCGGAGGCCGCCACCCGCAGGGGTGACGGGCAGGATGACGGGGCGTCGAGTTTCCGTCAATTCGGGCACCAATTTGCGCCGCGGGGGGTTCTGGCGCGGTCAGGCTTCCGGCATGTGCCGAAGGCCTGTACCCAGCGCTGATGCACCCTCAGTTGCCAATAAAATAAGACAACCTCGGGATGAGCGGCCGATCTGCATCGTGCGCTGCGGGCTACGCTCGTGCTGCCCTCTTTGAGGTGGCATGGGGGATCCCAGGCCCGGATGGTGGAATGCAGACACGGCGAGCTTAAACCTCGCTGGCCTACGGGCCGTGCCGGTTCAAGTCCGGCTCCGGGCACTGCCGCGAACCGCGGGTCAAAGACAGGCGCTTGGCTGAATTTTCAACGAGAAGGGCCGCCGGTGAAAGCCGGCGGCCCTTCTCGCATTCTTCCGTTGTCGGGCGGGCGGTTGCCCTAGCGCTCGATGAGCTCGAACAAGCTCTCCCACCGGGCGACAATCTCGTCCGTCGAGAACCGCTGGATGTTCTCCCGGGCGGCTTCGCCCATCGTGTCCCGGAGCGCCTTGTCGGACATCAGGGTGTCGAGATGGCGGGCGAATTCGGTGATATTGCCCGGGGGGGCGAGGAAGCCGTCCGCGCCGTCCGTGATGATCTCGTGCACGCCCGGGGCCACATCGAAGGCCACACACGGCACGGCGGTCGCCATCGCCTCCATGGGTGCCAGCGGGAAGCCCTCACCGCGCGAACTCAGCGCGAACACCGCGCTCTCCCGCAGCGCCCCGGGGACATCGCCGGTGCGCCCCATCCACTCGACCGACGAGGCCACCCCGAGCTCCGCCGCCTGCTTGCGCAGCGCCTCGGCCTCCTCGCCGGAGCCGTAGATCCGCAGCGTCCAGTCGGGGTGCTGCGGCGCCACCTGTGCCCAGGCCTCCAGCAGCAGGTCGACGCCCTTCTCCTCGTGCAGCCGGCCGATGCTGACCACGCACTTGCGCGAGCGGTCCGAGGGGACGTCCGGGAAGAACGGCAGCGGGTTCGGCATGAACCCGACGTTGTCCATCCGCTGCCGGATCCAGCGGTCGGCGTCCTCGCGGGTGAGCGTCAGCATCCGGTCGACGTCGCAGTAAAAGCGCTTGACGCGACCGAAGCGGGATGACTTACGACATGTCTCGAACGATTCATGGCTCATACCGATCACCGACAGGCCCGCAGTATCGGCCAGCGCCACCCACTCCATCGCCCACACCTGGGTGACGATCACCACCGCGCCCGGCCCGGCCGCCCGGAACAGCGTGCTCATCTTCGCCGCCTGCGCGTGCATGCCCGCCTCCCGGGCGGCCCGGCGGCGCTGCTCGGCGAGGTTGAGGCGGTCCTTCAGCCCGCGCACGGGGCGGACGGTCGGCGGGTGTTCGGTGTAGAGCGTGGTGGTCTTGAACGGCAGGTCGTCGGCCAGCTCGTGGACCCGCCCCTCGGGCGGCGGCACGATGCCGATGAGGTGCACCCGGTGGCCCCGCTCGCTGAACAGGCGCGCCATCTGGTGCGACCAGCTGGTGACGCCGCCCACCTCGTTGACGCTGTTGGAGACGAAGAAGATGTCCCGCGGCTCGGCTGCGTACGGCTTGGTCATCAACGGCTCCACTGCGCAAAGAACTGATCGACGATGCTCCGGGCGGCGTCGCCCCGGTCGTATTCCCCGAACTTGGCGACGAATTCCCCGCGGCTCCCGGCGTATTCGAGGGCCTGCGTCTCGAACGCCTTGATCGCCTGGTGGAATTCGTCCTCGGTACGGACCACCGGGCCCGGGGCGTGCTCCAGCAGATCGAAGTACGTGCCCCGGCCCTCGTGGACGTATTCGTCGTAGTCGTAGGTGAAGAACACCAGCGGACGGTCGAGCAGCGCGTAGTCGAACATCACCGACGAATAGTCCGTGATCAGGCCGTCGGCCAGCTCCAAGATCGGCGTCACGTCATGGCGCGCCGATACGTCGATGACCCGGCCCTGCACGGTCGGCGGCAGCACCACATGGTTGAGGTAGTGGGCGCGCACCAGGAGCACATAGCGGTCGCCGAACTGGTCGGCGAAACGCTCGACGTCGAAGGGCAATTCGAAGCGCCCGTGCCGGCCGCCGGCCTTGCGGAAGGTCGGCGCGTAAAGCAGCACCGTCTTGTCCTCGGGAATGCCCAACTCCGCTGCCAGCGGCCCGCGTTCGCGCCGCCCGAGCTCCTCCTCGCGCTGCCGGGCGTGCACCAGTGCGTCATTGCGTGGGTACCCCACCCGCAGCAGCGTCCGCTCCTTGAGCCGGAAGGCCCGGGCCAGGGTGCGCACATCGTGCTCGGAGCGGACCAGGAACCGGTCGAAGCGGTCCAGGGCGCGCTGCTGCTCGGTCTGCTGCTGCCGGGTCTGCGCCTTCAGGGACGGCAGGTCGAAGCCCATGTTCTTCAGCGCCGAGCCGTGCCAGGTCTGGACGTAGGTGGTCTCCGGGCGCTTGGTGAGCTTGAGCGGGTAGCTCTGGTTGTCCACCCAGAACTCGGCCTGTGCCAGCGCCTTGAGGTAGGGCAGCGACCAGCGCTTGACGAGGGTGACGCCCTTGGGGAAGTCCTTGGGCGACCCGGCGTACGACCAGATGGCCTCGAAGTCCAGGCCCTGCCGCTTCATCTCCTCGTAGATCGCGCGCGGGCTGTCGCTGTACTGCTTGCCCAGGTGGCTCTCGAAGACCACCGTGCGCTTCTTGATCGGCAGCCGGCAGAACACCTCGTGGTAGGCGCGGAGCTTGTTGTCGCCGGAGGTGACCTTCTGGCGCAGCGCCTTCGCCTTGCGGTAGCCGGACTTGGCCAGCGTCCCCGGCTTGCCGCGGACCCCGCGGGTGATCAGCTCCTGTACGCGCTCGGCGTTGCGGTTCTCGCTGATCAGGCGGAACGCCAGATGGCCCTTGGCCGAGGCGTGCGGCTCCAGGTGGTCGGCGACCATCCGGGTCAGCCGCGGCCGGACCGGCAGGCCGCCGGACAGCTCGGTGTCGGCGACGGTGAGCCGGGTGGTGGTGCGCACCCCGTCCACGTCCAGGTGCAGCCGGACGTCCCAGATGGTGTCGACGATGCCCAGCGGGCGCAGCTTCGCGGTGAGGTCGGCCACCGCCTCCCAGTGGATGGTGTCGCCCTCGTGGCGCAGCGCCCGCACCGGGAACTGGAAGGACTGCAGGCTCCGCCGCCGGGCGCTGAACTCCAGCCGGCCCTTCAGTGCGGCGCCCGCCGGGATCACGCCCAGCGGATTGGTGATCCGTCCGGTCAGCGCGACCGACCGGCCGGACTCGCGGTAGCCGGTCAGCTGGTTGCGCAGGAACAGCTGGTTGACCGGCTTCTCGTGGTAGCCGAGACCGGTCACGTCCAGCACGGTGCGCCCGAACGCGTCGTCGAAGTGGCCGTCGCACCAGTAGATCCGGCCGTCGTGCTCGACGAGCGGCGAGGAGACCTTGGTGCGGTTGGTGAGCGTGTCGACCGCCGGGATCAGGTTCTCCCAGTCACCTTGCTGGAGCAGATACGCGCAGATGGCCTGTATCGGCTGAACGCGCTCGTACGCCTCGGGGGAGATGCCGGCGAGGTACTCCCGGGAGAGCTCGGCGAACTCCCGGCGGTAGGCGTTGTCCCGGAATGGCAGATCCCGCAGATGCAGCACGAGGTCGTGCTTGAGGAATTTGACGTCCTTGGCGAGCTTTATCTCGGTCAGCCCGCGTTCCGCCAGCATGGCGTCGATCCGCTTGTGGACCTCCAGCCGGTGGATGTAATTCTTCATCTCGTGTCGACGGTTTGTCACCGACTTCACGGCGCCCTGCGTGTAGACGTTCCAGAAATAGACCTGATTGGGGATCAGGGTGATCCGCTTCGCGGCGAGGTAGGCATCGGCGATAAACAGCAGATCCTCGTAGAACAACCCCTTGACGAAGTGGAGATTGTTTTCCATGAGGAATTCGCGCCGATAGCACTTGTTGGTGGACAGGGTGTCCCACACAAACAGATCGGGGAATTCCGTTACGGAATCAACGGTGCGGGTGGTGGAGTACAGCCAGGAATACCACTCGTCCCGCTTCTGGTTGCGGGTGTCCACATGCAGCCGCACACACTGACCGGAAACGATGTCGGAGCCGTTTTTCTCGGCCGCCTCCAGCATGTTCCGGCACGCATTGGCCTCCAGGACGTCATCGCTGTCCAGGAACATGACGTACCGGCCCTGGGTGTGCTGGATGCCGAAGTTGCGCGGCTCGCCGCAGCCACCGCTGTTCTCCGGTAGCTGGAAGGCTCTGGCCCGTCCGGGATGATCCGCCGCGAGTTGCTGCGCCACTTCGAAAGAACGGTCGGTGCTGCAGTCGTCGACGATCACCACCTCGACGTCCCGGAGCGTTTGATCTAGCACGGACTGAACCGCGGTCGGCAACCGGTCGGCGTCGTTGTAGACGATGACGACTACTGAGACGTCAGGCACAGGGACCTCAACCCTCTTTCGCTGCTGTTTCCCGCCAGAATAGCCCTATCTGTACCCTCGGATTACAACCGATCGCGCCGGTGGCGCTACGCACAGTGAGTCACTGGCGCATCAGGAAGGGCGGTCCGGCGTTCGGATCTTGACCATGTGTCCTCTTGGCACATCCGCCCGCCGGGGCGGGTTCCGGCCAGAGTGGAAGACGGGTCCCCCGCTGAATCGGTTGCCTGTCGGCCCTGTGAGCCGTGTTGCGATCAGACATTTATCGGATTCCGTGCGCAGTGTTGCCGGCGGAAGTGATCAAAGAGGCGGTCGGTAATCGGAAGGAGCGGCACATAGTCGGAAGTGGCCGGAAGCGCGGGGAAATAACAGTTCGAGTCCGCCATGGCGGTCGGCCGCCCGGTCCGGGCACCTCCGCGCCGTCCCGTACGTCCTCCTCATGGCGGACGTGTCCTCCCAGGATCGGGGAAAGATCCTGCTCAAGAACGAGCGACGCGTCTTTGCCAAGCTATTACGCTTGCCGTCAAGGCCGCGCAGGGCGGCCATGGAGGAGTGAGGATGAGGAGCAGCAACCCGGTCTTCTCGCGACGGGGCTTCAGCCGCGACACCGGCTACGCGGGCTTCAACGCACCGCCGCAGGCCGGGGGGCCCACCGCGCAGCCGTACGCCGGCACCAACCCCTACGCACAGGGCGGTAACCCCTACGCCCAGGCCCCGGCCACCCCCTACGTCCAGGGCCAGCAGCCCGGCACCCAGGCACCGCCGCAGTACGCGCCGCAGACCCGCACCATGACGATGGACGACGTCGTCATGCGCACGGGCATGACGCTCGGCACGGTCATCGCCGGTGCCACGGTCGGCTGGCTGTTCCTGACCGAGCGGCTCGGCTTCGCCGTCGGCGCCGGCCTGGTCGCGATGGTGCTGGGCCTCGTCCAGTCCTTCAAGCGCAAGCCGTCGCCCGCGCTGATCCTGTCGTACGCGGCGCTGGAGGGTGTCTTCCTCGGCGCGCTCAGCGGCTTCCTCAACGACCTGCCGAAGATGAGCGGCGCCCCGATGCAGGCGGTGCTGGGCACGATGGCGGTCTTCGTGGCGATGCTGGTCGCCTACAAGACGCGGATCGTGCGGGTCACCGCCCGCTTCACTCGCTTCGTGATGATCGCGGCGCTGGGCTTCGTCCTGCTGTCGCTGGTCAATGTGCTGTTCATGGCGTTCGGCGGCGGCGAGGGCCTCGGCTTCCGCAGCGGCGGCCTGGGCATCGTCTTCGGCATCGTCGGTGTGGTCCTCGGCGCGCTCTTCCTGGCGCTGGACTTCAAGCAGGTCGAGGACGGCATCGCCTACGGTGCCCCGCGTGAGGAGTCCTGGCTGGCCGCGTTCGGCCTGACCCTGACCCTGGTGTGGATCTACATGGAGATGCTGCGGCTGATCTCGATCCTCCGGGGCGACTGACGCCAAGGCGCCGGCACCGCCGGCCCGGACGAACGGCCGAAGGGCCCGCAGGCACGGCGGTTTCTAGGGGTCGTCGCAACACGTGGTCGTGTTGATCAGGCCGCGAGCAGTTTATGCAGGCGCTCGGCTGGGGTTTCCCAGCCGAGCGTT
>NZ_JBFAEA010000003.1:0-454327 GCF_040641675.1 Streptomyces sp. NPDC020742 | reverse complement strand
CACGACCCCGAGCACCTGGCCACCGTCGCCGACCAGCTCAACCGACGCCCACGCAAAACGCTCGGCTGGGAAACCCCAGCCGAGCGCCTGCATAAACTGCTCGCGGCCTGATCAACACGACCACGTGTTGCGACGACCCCTAGAAACCGCCCGCGTACCGGGGCCCTTCCGTGCATGCGGCAGGTCAGCCGCCGAACTCCTCCAGGCCCTTCAGCGCCTGGTCCAGCAGCGCCTTGCGGCCCGCCAGCTCCTGGGCGAGCTTGTCGGCCTTGGCGTTGTTGCCGGCCGCCCGAGCCGTGTCGATCTGCTTCTCCAGCTTGTCGACGGCGTCCTGGAGCTGGCCGGTCAGCCCGGCGGCACGGGCCCGTGCCTCAGGGTTGGTCCGGCGCCACTCGGCCTCCTCGGCCTCCTGGATGGCGCGCTCGACGGCGTGCATCCGGCCCTCGATCTTGGGGCGGGCGTCCCGCGGCACATGGCCGATGGCCTCCCACCGCTCGTTGATCGAGCGGAACGCGCTCCGCGCCGCCTTCAGGTCCGAGACCGGGAGCAGCTTCTCGGCCTCGACGGCCAGCTCCTCCTTGCGGGTCAGGTTCTCCCGCTGCTCGGCGTCGCGCTCCGCGAAGACCTCGCCGCGGGCCTGGAAGAAGATGTCCTGGGCGCCACGGAAGCGGTTCCACAGGTCGTCCTCGTGCTCGCGCTGGGCGCGGCCGGCGGCCTTCCAGTCCTGCATCAGCTCGCGGTAGCGGGCCGACGTCGCGCCCCAGTCCGTCGAGTTCGACAGCGACTCGGCCTCCGCGACCAGCTTCTCCTTGGCCTTGCGGGACTCCTCGCGCTGGGCGTCCAGCGAGGCGAAGTGTGCCTTGCGCCGCTTGGAGAACGCCGAGCGGGCGTGCGAGAAGCGGTGCCACAGCTCGTCGTCGGTCTTGCGGTCCAGCCGCGGCAGGCCCTTCCAGGTGTCGACCAGCGCACGCAGCCGCTCACCGGCCGCCCGCCACTGCTCGCTGGCGGCCAACTCCTCGGCCTCGACGACCAGCTTCTCCTTGGCGTGCCGGGCCTCGTCGCTCTGCTTGGCCTTCTGCGCCTTGCGCTCCTCGCGGCGGGCCTCGACGGCCTCGACGAGCTTGTCCAGCCGCTTGCCGAGCGCCTGCAGATCGCCCACCGCGTGGTGTTCGTCGATCTGCTGGCGCAGGTGGTCGATCGCGGTCGTGGCGTCCTTCGCCGACAGGTCGGTGGTCCTGACCCGGCGTTCGAGGAGGTCGATCTCGACGACCAGGCCCTCATACTTGCGCTCGAAGTAGGCAAGGGCCTCCTCAGGGGTGCCCGCCTGCCACGATCCGACGACCTTCTCGCCATCGGCGGTACGCACGTACACGGTCCCCGTCTCATCGACGCGGCCCCACGGGTCGCTGCTCACAGCGCCTCCTCCACATGATGCCGACGAGGGCGTGCGGCCCCCCGGCATCGTCCACAGTTTCTGTCCGGCAGGGCCGCGCCCTGGCCGTCCGACGGGCGGTCTTGCGGGTGAGGGTGGCAGCCGTCGGAGCAGGCACCCTACACAACGCCAATCTAGGCGACCGGCGGTCGGCTGTCCGCATCCAGCACGACCGAAATTCCGCGGTTCGCGCGCGGGACCGCCGTGCCGGAGCACGTACCGCCCCCGCGCGCGCCGCGCCGGTCAGGACTTCCGCACGGTGGCCCGGTCGATCACGACCGTGGCGCGGGGCGCGGTGTTGTTGGTCTGCGGGTCCGCCGGCGTCGCTCCGGCGTCGGCGATCTTGCGCAGCACGTCCATACCGCCGGTGATGGTGCCGAACGGTGTGTAGTTCGGCGGCAGCTTGCTGTCCTGGTAGACGAGGAAGAACTGGCTGCCGCCGGAGTTGCGGGTCTTGTCGTTCCTGCCGTCGTAGCTGTTGGCCATCGCGACCGTCCCCGCCGGGTAGACCCCGCCCTTGAGCCGCGGGTCCTTGAGGTTCTCGTCCGGGATCGTGTAGCCGGGGGAGCCGCTGCCGGTGGCCGTCGGGTCGCCGCACTGCAGGACGTGGATCCCCTCGTCGACCAGGCGGTGGCACCTGCTGTGGTCGAAGTAGCCCTGACGGGCCAGGAAGTCGAAGGAGTTGACCGTGTGCGGCGCCTTGCCGGCGTCCAGCTTCAGCTCGATCGTGCCGCAGGTCGTCGACAGCTGCACGGCGTAGGACGCCGAGGTGTCGACCGACATCGCCGGCTCCTTCTTCCAGGTCTTCTTCGACGGGGCGCCCTGAGCGGGCCTGCCGCACGGGTCGGCGGCCCTGCTGGGCGTTCCGTCGGCGGCCCGGTCGGACGGCCGGTCGTCGCCGCCGGCGAAGCCGACCGAGGCGTACGCGGCGAGGCCCGCGGCCAGCGCGACGGCCACGACGGACGCGATGATCACGGTGCGGCGCTTGGCCTTGTGCCGGGCCACCGACCGCCGTGCCTGCTGACGCTCGAACTTCTCCCGGGCGAGCTGCCGCCGCCGCTGATCCTTGCTGACCACCGGTCGTCTCCTTGTCCGATCACCGATCGCTGTGGGTGCGCCGTGGCCGTACCGTATACGGGTTCGCCCTGCCGGGAGTCCCGCCGGTAGGCTCTGGAGCTGCCGAGATGTCCGGGAGCGGCCCTCCGGTCCGCCCGCCATACCGACCCTTAAGGACGAACGTGCTGATTGCCGGGTTCCCCGCCGGGGCCTGGGGCACCAACTGCTACTTGGTCGCCCCCGCCGCCGGCGAGGAGTGCGTCATCATCGACCCGGGCCACCAAGCGGCCCAAGGCGTCGAGGAGGCGGTCAGAAAGCATCGGCTCAAGCCCGTCGCGGTCGTCCTCACCCACGGCCACATCGACCATGTCGCCTCGGTCGTCCCCGTCTGCGGTGCGCACGACGTCCCGGCCTGGATCCACCCCGAGGACCGCTACATGATGAGCGACCCGGAGCGGGCCCTGGGCCGTTCCATCGGTCAGCAGCTCATGGGCGAGCTGACGGTGGGGGAGCCGGACGACGTCAAGGAGCTGACCGACGGCGCCGCCCTGCAGCTCGCCGGGATGGAGTTCTCCGTCGCGCACGCACCGGGCCATACCAAGGGGTCGGTGACGTTCGGGCTGCCCGAGCAGGCGGACATTCCGCCGGTCTTCTTCTCGGGCGACCTGCTGTTCGCCGGCTCCATCGGACGTACCGATCTGCCGGGCGGCGACCACGCCGAGATCCTCAAGTCGCTGGCACGCGTGTGCCTGCCGCTGGAGGACTCGACCGTGGTCCTCTCCGGCCACGGCCCCCAGACCACCATCGGCCGCGAGCGCGCCACCAACCCCTTCCTGCGGGAAGTGGCCGCCGGCCGCGGAGACGGCGTCGACGCCGCTCCACGACGAGGAATGTGACGAGAGCTTCCGTGAGCACCTTCCGGGCCCCCAAGGGCACCTACGACCTGATTCCGCCGCAGTCCGCTACCTACCTCGCGGTGCGTGAGGCGATCGCCGCGCCGCTGAAGAACTCCGGGTACGGCTACGTCGAGACGCCCGGCTTCGAGAACGTCGAGCTGTTCGCGCGCGGTGTCGGCGAGTCCACCGACATCGTGACCAAGGAGATGTACGCCTTCGAGACCAAGGGCGGCGACCGGCTCGCGCTGCGCCCCGAGGGCACCGCCTCCGTCCTGCGCGCCGCGCTGGAGGCCAACCTCCACAAGGGCGGCAACCTGCCGGTCAAGCTGTGGTACTCCGGCTCGTACTACCGCTACGAGCGTCCGCAGAAGGGCCGCTACCGCCACTTCTCCCAGGTCGGTGCCGAGGCCATCGGGACCGAGGACCCGGCGCTGGACGCCGAGTTGATCATCCTGGCCGACCAGGCCTACCGCTCCCTGGGGCTGCGGAACTTCCGCCTCCTGCTGAACTCCCTGGGGGACAAGGAGTGCCGCCCCGTCTACCGGGCCGCGCTGCAGGACTTCCTGCGCGGCCTGGACCTGGACGAGGACACCCGGCGCCGGGTCGACATCAACCCGCTGCGGGTCCTGGACGACAAGCGCGAGGCCGTCCAGCAGCAGCTGACCGGGGCGCCGCTGCTGCGCGACTACCTCTGCGAGGCCTGCAAGGCCTACCACGAGCAGGTGCGCGAGCTGCTGACCGCGGCGGGCGTGGCCTTCGAGGACGACGAGAAGCTGGTGCGCGGGCTGGACTACTACACCCGCACCACCTTCGAGTTCGTCCACGACGGCCTGGGCTCGCAGTCCGCGGTCGGCGGCGGCGGGCGCTACGACGGCCTGTCGGAGATGATCGGCGGCCCGGCGCTGCCGTCCGTGGGCTGGGCGCTGGGTGTCGACCGCACGGTGCTGGCGCTGGAGGCCGAGGGCGTCACGCTCGACCTGCCCGCGGTGACCTCCGTCTTCGCGGTCCCACTGGGCGAGGAGGCCCGCCGGGTGCTGTTCGCCAAGGTCACCGAGCTGCGCCGGGTCGGTGTCGCCACCGACTTCGCGTACGGCGGCAAGGGCCTGAAGAACGCCATGAAGTCCGCCAACCGCTCTGGTGCGCGGCTGGCGCTGGTGGCCGGTGAGCGGGATCTGGCCGAGGGCGTGGTCCAGCTCAAGGACCTGCAGAGCGGCGAGCAGACCCCGGTCGCGCTGGACGCGGTGACCGACGAGGTCCGGCGCCGGCTGGTCTGAGAGCGGGTGGACGGCGCCACGATCGGGTGGCGCCGTCAACCGTCCGCAGCCAGCACGCCCCCTTCGGCTGCCGCCTCTTTATGCGCAGCGAACGGTGGGCCGTCGCCGGGTTGGGGCACAATGAAGGCCGCGCCCGCGGGACGGACCGCGGGCCCGCCAGGCGCCCCTTCCCACCCACCGACGGAACGGCCACATGACGACGACAGCGGTTGACGACGTGTCCCTCGACGACGACCACGCGAGCGGCGCGGGCACCATCGGTTCCGGCCGCGGCCTGGGCCTGCTCCTGGTGATCACCGGGGCGCTGGGCATCCTGGCCGCCTGGGTCATCACGCTGGACAAGTTCGAGCTGCTGAAGGACCCGAACTTCAAGCCGGCGTGCAGCCTGAACCCGATCATCTCCTGCGGCAGCGTCATGCAGAGCGCCCAGGCGGAGGTCTTCGGCTTCCCGAACCCGATGGCGGGCCTGGTCGGCTTCGGCGTGGTGGTCGCGATCGGCATGGCCCTGTTGGCCGGTGCCCGCTTCCGCCGCTGGTACTGGATCGGGCTGAACATCGGCACCGGACTCGCCGCGGTCTTCTGCATGTGGCTGATGGGCCAGTCGCTGTACAGCATCAACGCCCTGTGTCTGTGGTGCACGCTGACCTGGTGCGTCACCATCCTGATGTTCTGGTACACCACCGCCCACAACATCAAGCACGGCATCATCCCGGCCCCCGCGGGACTGCGGTCCGCGGTGGTGGAGTTCCACTGGGTGGTACCGGTCCTCTGGTTCGGCGTGATCGCGCTGCTGATCCTCACCCGCTGGTGGTCGTACTGGAGCGGCCTCCTGTGAGGAGCGCCCCGCATCCCGCGTGAGCGCGCCCGCGCCCCGGCCCGTCGACGACGGCGGCCGGGGCGTTGTCAGTGGGGTGGCTTAGGCTCGTGATCGTGGAGCCCGACCTGTTCACCGCCGCCGCCGAAGACCGCCAGGAGAAGGACCCCGCGCGGTCGCCGCTCGCCGTGCGGATGCGTCCGCGCACCCTCGACGAAGTCGTGGGCCAGCAGCACCTCCTCAAGCCGGGGTCGCCGCTGCGGCGGCTGGTGGGTGAGGGCGAGGGGGGCCCGGCGGGGCCGTCGTCGGTGTTCTTGTGGGGACCGCCCGGCATCGGCAAGACCACGCTGGCGTACGTCGTCAGCCAGGCGACGAACAAGCGCTTCGTGGAGCTCTCCGCGATCATCGCCGGGGTCAAGGAGGTCCGTGCGGTCATCGACGGCGCCCGGCGCGCCTCGGGCGGCTACGGCAAGGAGACCGTCCTCTTCCTCGACGAGATCCACCGCTTCAGCAAGGCTCAGCAGGACTCCCTGCTGCCGGCCGTGGAGAACCGCTGGGTCACCCTGATCGCCGCGACCACCGAGAACCCGTACTTCTCGGTGATCTCCCCGCTGCTCTCCCGCTCGCTGCTGCTGACCCTCGAACCCCTCACGGACGACGATCTGCGCGGGCTGCTGCGCCGCGCGCTGACCGATGCCCGCGGGCTGGCCGGCGCGGTCACCCTTCCCGAGGACACCGAGGGGCATCTGCTGCGGATCGCCGGCGGCGACGCCCGGCGGGCGCTGACGGCCCTGGAGGCCGGGGCAGGATCCGCGCTGGCCAAGGGGGAGAAGGAGATCACCCTCCAGACTCTGGAGGAGTCGGTCGACCGGGCGGCGGTGAAGTACGACCGGGACGGCGACCAGCACTACGACGTGGCCAGCGCGCTGATCAAGTCGATCCGCGGTTCGGACGTCGATGCCGCGCTGCACTACCTGGCGCGGATGATCGAGGCGGGGGAGGACCCACGGTTCATCGCCCGCCGGCTGATGATCTCCGCGAGCGAGGACATCGGCCTGGCGGACCCCACCGCCCTGCAGACCGCGGTCGCCGCCGCGCAGGCGGTGGCGATGATCGGCTTCCCGGAGGCCCGGATCACGCTGAGCCAGGCCACCATCGCGCTCGCCCTGGCCCCGAAGTCGAACGCCGCGTACACCGCGATCGACGCCGCCCTGGCGGACGTCCGGGCGGGCCAGGCGGGTGCGGTGCCGCCGCAGCTGCGCGACAGCCACTACAAGGGCGCCCAGAAGCTCGGCCACGGCCAGGGCTACCAGTACCCGCACGACCTCCCCGGCGGTATCGCCGCCCAGCAGTACGCACCGGACGAGGTGCACGGCAGGCGCTACTACGAGCCCACCCGGCACGGCGCCGAGGCACGCTACGCGGACGTGGCCGAGCGGGTGCGCGCCCGGCTGCGCGGCGGGGCCGGCGAGGGCGCCGCGGAGTAGCCCGGCGTCCCCGGCGTCCCCGCGGGATCCGGCCGGTCGTGCCCGCCGTCCGCGTGCGTCCGGACCGTCCGGCGGCTATTCGGCCGCCGCCTCGAAGAGCTGGTGCATCGCCCGGCGCAGCTCCGCCACGTCCCGTACCGGGTCGGGGAAGTCGAAGCGGGCGTCGAAGCAGTGCTGCTCGGCGTCGATGAAGCGGACCCGCAGGCCGAAGCGGTCCAGGCTCACCGGCACCGCCCGGTCGCCCAGCCCGCAGAACCCGCTCCGCTCGCCCAGCAGCGAGCACAGCCCGCGCACCTGGTCGCGGTGTGCCGCGTGCAGATGCTGCAGCAGCTCCGCCTCATGTGCGGCCAGCGGGTCGGGCGCGGCGGCGGCGAAGTCGTCCGGCTCGATGGACTCGGCGCCCCACAGGTCGTCCACCGCGCCCTCGCCGACCTCCAGGCGCAGCACCATCCAGGCGGGTCGCCCGAACGTGCCCGGTGTCGGGTCCGGCTGCAGCGCCTCGCCGATGCCGAGCAGCTCGCCCACGGGGTGCCGCTCGGCGAGCAGCACCGCCGCCCGGGTGCGCTGGTCATTGCGTACCGGGGTCAGCCAGCCGGCGACCCAGGCCCGTCCGCGGATGCGATGGGGCATCGAAACCGGCGCCACATCCGTGATCTCCATCACGGCTGTCAGATCGTCGTCCTGGGCGTGCGCGGCCGCTCTGGCCGCCGCAGAGTCCCCAGGAACCAGCACCAGCACGTCTCCCTCTGGTGTCACGGTCCGGCAGACCGGCGCCGAGAGCCCGGTCTCGTCGGGGTCCTCGACTCCGGGGACGCTCAGGGACGCCATAGCATGGGACTCAACGAGGGTTCGTGCGCGCTCGGCGGCGGTGGGCTGCTGGGCGTCTTCCACGGGACGCGGCTGACCCGACCCGGCGCTCTGAGCGGCACCGGGCAGGGGGATCCCAGGTCGAAACATGCGTTCTCCTCGCGCTAAGGTAAGCCTCACCTAACTTACATGGAGGAATGTTCCACGTGAACCAGTCGCGTCCCAAGGTCAAGAAGTCGCGCGCACTCGGCATCGCGCTGACGCCCAAGGCCGTCAAGTACTTCGAGGCCCGTCCCTACCCGCCCGGCGAGCACGGCCGGGGCCGGAAGCAGAGCAGTGACTACAAGGTCCGTCTGCTGGAGAAGCAGCGTCTGCGCGCTCAGTACGACATCAGCGAGCGTCAGATGGTGCGTGCCTACGACCGCGCTCGGAAGGTCGAAGGCAAGACCGGCGAAGCGCTGATCATCGAGCTTGAGCGCCGTCTGGACGCGCTCGTCCTGCGTTCGGGCCTGGCCCGGACGATCTACCAGGCCCGTCAGATGGTCGTCCACGGCCACATCTCGGTGAACGACCGCAAGGTCGACAAGCCGTCCTTCCGCGTCCGCCCCGGCGACGTGGTGATGGTCCGCGAGCGCAGCCGCGAGAAGCACCCCTTCCAGGTGGCCCGTGAGGGTGGCTACGCCCCCGACGGCGAGACCCCCCGCTACCTGGAGGTCAACCTCCAGGCGCTGGCGTTCCGCCTCGACCGGGACCCCAACCGCAAGGAGATCCCGGTGATCTGCGACGAGCAGCTCGTCGTCGAGTACTACGCCCGCTAAGCACCACCGCAGGGCAGCAGTGCTTCAGCCCGCCGTCTCCCCGCCGCTCGCGGAGGGGGAGGCGGCGGGCTCGTGCGTGGCGGGCGGGCCGATCCGCACCGCAGGGCGCCGTGCGGGCAGCACACCGCCGGACGGCAGGACCCGGGCCGCCGCCGCGTCCAGATCGAGCCCGCTGCCCACCCGCAGCGCACGCTCGTAGCCCGCATCGCCCAGCAGCCCGCGTGCCTGCTGCTCACACCGGGCGTGCGGCAGGCCGAAGTGCCGCGAGCCGAACCGCGGCAGCCCCACCGAGGGCCAGATCCGCCCCGCGGCGCCCTGCAGCACGGCCGCCTCCTCCGCATCGCCCTCGTCCAGCGCCACCAGCGCCACCAGCTCGATCGCCAGCGCCACACCCAGCAGGTCGTGGAAGGCGTGGTGGATGCCCAGGCACTCCTCCAGCAGCCCCCGCGCCCGGCCGGTCTCCCCGCCCGACCACGCCGCAAAGGCCAGCACGAAGAGCGCATACGCCCTGGTCCAGCGCTCGCCGTGGTCCTCGCACACCTCCAGCACGTCCTGGCACAGCCGGGCCGCGTCCGCTAGCTCACCGCGGAAGGCCACCGCCATCGCCAGCTCGACCTGCCCCAGCAGCACGGTGCTGTTGAGCTCACCGATCTCCCGGTAGCGGGCCAGCGCCCCGCGCAGCAGCTCCTCGGCCCGCGGCATGTCGTCCCGGACCAGTGCCAGACACCCGGTGCGGTGCAGCGCATAGGCCGCCGCGGTGGCGTTGCCGGTCCGCTCGGCCCCCTCGCTGCACTCCTGCAGCGCCGCCAGCGCGGCGACGGTGTCCCCCTGGAGCACCGCCACATAGCCGGCCACCCACAGCGCCTTCAGCCGGGCGTCGTCGTGGTCGCCCTCCAGCTCCAGGGCCCGGTCCAGCCAGTGCCGCCCCTCCGACAGTCGCCCGCAGCCCACCCAGTAGAACCACAGGGTGCCCGCCAGATACTGGCCCAAATAGGTCTCCGAGGCGCTCTCCAGGCTCTGCTCCAGCGCGATCCGCAGATTGGGCAGGTCGGCTTCCACCCGGGCGGCGATCTCGGCCTGCCGGGAGCTGAACCAGTCCAGCTCGCACCAGGTCGCCAGCCCCAGGTACCAGTCGCGGTGCCGACGTCGCAGCCGCTCACCGTCCTGCGCCGCGGCCAGCCAGTCCGCGCCGTAGGCCCGTACGGTGTCCAGCATCCGGTAGCGCACCCCGGCCGCGGTCTCCTCCCGCACCAGCACCGACTGGGCCACCAACTCCTCGATGACGTCCAGGAGTTCCTCGGCCGGTAGCTCCGGGCCCGAGCAGACGTACTCGGCCGCCTCCAGGTCGAACTGCCCCGCGAAGACCGACAGTCGCGCCCACAGCAGCCGCTCCCGTGCCGTGCACAGCTCGTGGCTCCAGCCGATCGCACAGCGCAGCGTCTGGTGGCGGGGCAGCACCCCGCGGGCGGTGCCGGTCAGTAGCCGGAAGCGGTCGTCGAGCCGGTGCAGCACTTGCTCGACCGAGAGCGCGCGCAGCCGGCCGGCGGCCAGTTCCAGCGCCAGCGGAATGCCGTCCAGGCGCCGGCAGAGCTCGCCGACCGCCTGCGCGTGGGACGGTCCGACGGTGAAACCGGCGACGACGGCCGCGGCGCGGTCGGCGAACAGCTCGGCGGCGTCGGTGGCGTTCATCGGCGCCAGCGGCACCACCTGCTCGCCGGGGACCTCCAGCGGGCGCCGGCCGGCGGCCAGCACCCGCAGCCCGGGCGCCCGGCGCAGCAGCTCCGCGACCAGCCCGGCGCAGGCGTCAACCAGGTGCTCGAAGCCGTCCAGGACGAGCAGCAGCTCCCGGCCGGCGAGGTGGTCGCCGAGCGCGGCGCGCACCGGACGGCCGCTGTGGTCGGCGACCGCCAGGGCCTCGGCGACGGCGTGGTCGAGGAGGTGCGGCTCGCGCAGGGCGGAGAGTTCGACCAACCGCACCCCATCGCAGAAGCGATCCTGCAAGATCGCTGCGCCGTGCAGGGCGAGCCGTGACTTCCCCACGCCGCCCACCCCGGTGAGGGTGACCAGTCGGGCCGATGCCAGCCGACCGGTCAGGGCGGCCAGTTCGGCCTCGCGGCCGATGAAGCGGTTGAGTTCCGAGGGGAGGGAACCCGGCGCGGCGGGTGCCGGCGGGGGACCGGAGGCGGTGCCGGAGCGCGTGAAGCGTCGCATGGCACACGGAGCGTACTCGGCAGGATGCGGACCGTACAATCACGCCTTCCGGTTCCGCCCGGCTCCGGCCCGCGGCGCCGGGAACGGGGTACGGACGGACAGTCACGGCGCGATAAGGTCAAGGTTGCCGTTCGAGCAGGACGAGAGAAGACCGAACCGGTCGGAGAGTGGAGCCAACGTGTCCGGTGGAGAGGTGGCCGGGATCCTCGTGGCCGTCTTCTGGGCGATCCTTGTGTCGTTCCTGGCCCTGGTGCTGGCGAGGCTCGCGCAGACGCTGAAGGCGACCACGAAGCTGGTGGCCGAGGTGTCCGAGCAGGCCGTTCCCCTCCTGGCCGACGCGTCCGCAACGGTCCGCTCCGCGCACAGCCAGCTGGCCCGCGTCGACGCCATCGCCGCCGACGTCCAAGAGGTCACCGCCAACGCCTCCGCGCTCTCCTCGACCGTCTCCTCCGCCTTCGGTGGACCGCTGGTCAAGGTGGCCGCGTTCGGCTACGGCGTACGCCGCGCGATCGGCAAGAAGGGCGAAGCAGACCCTGCCGCCGGGCGCGCACAGCGCACCGTCGTCGGCCGTACCCTGCCCGGCGCCCGCCGTGGCGGGCGCCGCAACCGCCGCTCCAAGGACTGATCACCGCGATGTTCCGCCGTGCCTTCTGGTTCACCACCGGCGCCGCCGCCGGCGTGTGGGCCACCAACAAGGTCCACCAGAAGCTGCGCAAGCTGCAGCCCGACAGTCTCGCCGCACAGGCCGCGGACAAGGCCGTCGAGACCGGACAGCGGCTGCGTCAATTTGCATTGGACGTACGCGCCGGAATGGCGGACCGTGAAGAGCAGCTGCACGACGCCCTCGGCCTGAGTCCGGCCGAGGTGCGCGAGCTGCCCGCACCGCGCCGCGCGGTGCTCGAACCGCAGTACCGAACCACGAGAACAACCGGACCGCACGGTCTGACCGGACCGACTGGAAAAGAGGACCACTGATGGAGTCGGCTGAAATCCGCCGCCGCTGGCTGCGCTTCTTCGAGGAGCGCGGGCACACCGTCGTGCCGTCGGCGTCGCTCATCGCGGACGACCCGACGCTGCTGCTGGTCCCCGCGGGCATGGTGCCCTTCAAGCCGTACTTCCTCGGCGAGGTCAAGCCCCCCTTCAAGACCGCCACCAGCGTGCAGAAGTGCGTGCGTACGCCGGACATCGAAGAGGTCGGCAAGACCACCCGGCACGGCACGTTCTTCCAGATGTGCGGCAACTTCTCCTTCGGCGACTACTTCAAGGAAGGCGCCATCAAGTACGCCTGGGAGCTGCTGACCGGCTCGCAGGCCGACGGCGGCTACGGCCTTGACCCGGAGCGCCTCTGGATCACCGTCTATCTGGACGACGACGAGGCCGAGCGCATCTGGCACGAGGTCATCGGCGTGCCCAAGGAGCGCATCCAGCGCCTGGGCAAGAAGGAGAACTACTGGTCCATGGGCGTCCCGGGCCCCTGCGGCCCGTGCTCCGAGATCAACTACGACCGCGGTCCCGACTTCGGCGTCGAGGGCGGCCCGGCCGTCAACGACGAGCGGTACGTGGAGATCTGGAACCTGGTCTTCATGCAGTACGAGCGCGGCGCGGGCATCGGCAAGGAGGACTTCGAGATCCTCGGCGACCTGCCCAGCAAGAACATCGACACCGGCCTCGGTCTTGAGCGCCTGGCGATGATCCTGCAGGACGTGCGCAACATGTACGAGACGGACACCCTGCGGGTCGTGATCGACAGGGCCACCGAGCTCACCGGAGTCCGCTACGGCGCCGCCGAGGGCTCCGACGTCTCGCTGCGCGTGGTCGCCGACCACATGCGGACGTCCACGATGCTGATCGGCGACGGCGTCACGCCCGGCAACGAGGGCCGCGGCTACGTCCTGCGCCGCATCATGCGCCGCGCCATCCGCAACATGCGCCTGCTCGGCGCCACCGGCCCGGTCGTCGCCGAGCTGCTGGACGTGGTCATCAAGACCATGGGCCAGCAGTACCCGGAGCTGCTGGAGGACCGCCGACGGATCGAGACCGTCGCCCTCGCCGAGGAGGCCGCCTTCCTCAAGACGCTGAAGGCCGGCACCAACATCCTCGACACCGCCGTCACGGACACCAAGGCCACGGGCTCCACGGTGCTGCCCGGCGAGAAGGCCTTCCTGCTCCACGACACCTGGGGCTTCCCGATCGACCTCACCCTCGAAATGGCCGCTGAGCAGGGCCTGTCGGTGGACGAGGACGGCTTCCGCCGCCTGATGAAGGAGCAGCGGGAGCGCGCCAAGGCCGACGCCCAGGCCAAGAAGAGCGGCCACGCCGACCTGTCCGCCTACCGCGAGGTCGCCGACCGCTCCGGCACCACGGAGTTCACCGGCTACAGCGCCACCGAGGGCGAGGCCACCCTCGTCGGCCTGGTGGTCAACGGCGTACCGGCCCCCGCCGCCCACGAGGGCGACGAGGTCGAGGTCGTCCTGGACCGCACCCCGTTCTACGCCGAGGGCGGCGGCCAGCTCGCCGACACCGGCCGGATCAAGCTGGACTCCGGCGCCGTCGTCGAGGTCCGCGACGTCCAGCAGCCGGTGCCCGGCGTCACGGTGCACAAGGGCGTCGTCCAGGTCGGCGAGGTGGTGCTGGACTCCACCGCGTACGCCACGATCGACATCGCCCGCCGGCGCGCCATCGCCCGTGCCCACAGCGCCACCCACCTCACCCACCAGGCGCTGCGCGACGCCCTGGGCCCGACGGCCGCCCAGGCCGGTTCGGAGAACTCCCCGGGCCGCTTCCGCTTCGACTTCGGCTCGCCGACCGCGGTGCCCGGTTCGGTGCTCACCGACGTCGAGCAGAAGATCAACGACGTGCTCGCCCGTGAGTTGGACGTGCACGCCGAGGTCATGAGCATGGACGAGGCCAAGAAGCAGGGCGCCATCGCCGAGTTCGGCGAGAAGTACGGCGACCGGGTCCGCGTGGTCACCATCGGGGACTTCTCCAAGGAGCTGTGTGGCGGCACTCACGTCCACAACACCGCCCAGCTGGGCCTGGTGAAGCTGCTCGGCGAGTCCTCCATCGGCTCCGGCGTCCGCCGGGTCGAGGCCCTGGTGGGCGTCGACGCCTACAAGTTCCTGGCCCGTGAGCACACCGTCGTCTCCCAGCTCACCGAGCTGGTCAAGGGGCGCCCGGAGGAGCTGCCGGAGAAGATCTCCGGTGTCCTGGCCAAGCTGAAGGACGCCGAGAAGGAGATCGAGAAGTTCCGCGCCGAGAAGGTGCTGCAGGCCGCCGCCGGGCTGGCCGAGGGCGCCAAGGACGTCCACGGCGTGGCGCTGGCCGTCGGCCAGGTCCCGGACGGCACCGCCGCCGACGACCTGCGCAAGCTCGTGCTCGACGTGCGCGGCCGGATCCAGGGCGGACGCCCCGCCGTGGTGGCCCTGTTCTCGGTGGCCAACGGCCGCCCGGTGACGGTGATCGCCACCAATGAGGCCGCCCGCGAACGCGGCATCAAGGCCGGTGACCTGGTCCGTACCGCCGCCAAGACGCTCGGTGGCGGTGGCGGCGGCAAGCCGGACGTCGCCCAGGGCGGCGGCCAGAACCCCGCCGCGGTGCCCGAGGCCATCGAGGCCGTCGAGCGCCTGGTGGCTGAGGCGGCCTGACGCACGTGAGCGAGATGCGACGTGGCCGACGCCTCGCCGTGGACGTCGGGGACGCCCGTATCGGGGTCGCCTCGTGCGACCCCGACGGGGTCCTCGCCACCCCGGTGGAGACCGTGCCGGGGCGTGACGTCCCGGCGGCGCACCGCCGGCTGAAGGCGATCGTCGAGGAGTACGAGCCGCTCGAGGTCGTGGTCGGCCTGCCCCGCTCCCTCAGTGGGGGAGAGGGGCCGGCCGCGGCCAAGGTCCGGGCCTTCGCCCAGCACATGGCACAGAACATCGCACCCGTAGGGGTCCGGCTGGTCGACGAGCGGATGTCGACGGTCACCGCGACCCAGGGCCTGCGGGCCTCCGGGGTGCGCAGCAAGAAGGGCCGTTCGGTGGTCGACCAGGCCGCCGCGGTGGTCATTCTGCAGAGCGCGTTGGAGACCGAGCGCCTCTCGGGGGAGCCGCCGGGCGAGAGCGTCGAAGTGGTCATCTGATCGCGATACGGTAACGTGCCGCGCGATGTGGCGGTGGTTCGAACAGCCGCACGTGCAAGTAGAGGCGGATCGATACAGCAAGCGCGCTGCCGGTACGGAGCGCACCGTCTCTCGGCTCTAGGGGATCGATGACCGAGTATGGCCGGGGCTACGGCTCCGAACCGTGGCACCCCGAGGACCCGCTCTACGGAGACCAGGGTCCTCACGGAGGCCAGGCCCAGCAGCCGCAGTGGGGCGACCAGCAGTCCGCCCCACAGCAGTCCGGCTATCCCCAGCAGCAGTACGACGGCAGATGGGACGGCACCGGCTCGGCACCGTCTCCGTACGACCCGTACGACCCCTATGGGCAGCAGCAGCCGGCCGACCCGTACGGGCAGCAGGGACACGACCCCTACGGTCACCAGGGCGCGTACCAGCAGCAGACCCAGCAGATGCCGCCGGTGCCCGGTCACCAGCAGGGCCAGACCCAGCAGATGCCGCCGGTGTCCGGTCACCAGCAGGGTCAGACGCAGCAGATGCCGCAGGTGTCCGGGCACCCGCAGCAGTACGCACCGCCGCAGTACGACCAGCAGCCGGCACCGCACTACGACGACGCTCCGACCGGCGACGACTGGCGGGCCGATCCGGAGCCGCGGCGCGAACCCGAGCCGGATCACCCGTTCTTCGCGGAGGAGCCGGGCGGGCCGTACGACGACGGCCGGGGCGGGCGCAAGGGCCGGGACGGCCGCGGAGGTCGCGAGGACGACTACGGCGACGACTACCCGGACGACCACGCCGACGAGGATGACGAGCGCGGCTCCGGCCGCGAGCGTCGCGGCAAGAAGGACAAGAAGAACAAAAAGAAGAAACGTCGCAGCGGGACCGCCTGTCTGGTCGTCACGCTGGTCTTCGCCGGTGCGGTCGGTGTGGTCGGCTACTTCGGCTACGACTTCTTCATGGCCCACTTCGGGTCGTCGCCCGACTACGAGGGCGAGGGTTCGGGTGCGGTCCAGGTCGAGATCCCGAACGGTTCGCCGATCGGGGAGATGGGCCAGATCCTCGCGAAGAAGGGCGTGATCAAGAGCGCCGGCGCCTTCACAGAGGCGGCCGACGGCAACAAGAAGGCCACGCTCCTCCAGCCCGGCACCTACTCGTTGCGCAAGCAGATGTCGGCGGCCGCGGCCCTCGAGCTGATGGCGGACCCCAAGAGCCGCAACGGCCTGACGATCCGCGAGGGGCTGCGGGCGGGAGCGGTCTACTCGCTCATCGACCAGAAGCTCAAGCTCAAGGCGGGCACCACCAAGGACATCGCCAAGCGACAGCTCAACTCCCTCGGGCTGCCGGACTGGGCCAACGACAGCAAGAAGATAAAGGACCCGCTCGAAGGCTTCCTCTACCCCTCGACCTACAGCGTCGGGGGCAATGCCAAGCCGGAAGACGTCCTCAAGCAAATGGTCGGGCGAGCCACTCAGGAGTACGCCAAGTACGACCTGGCGGCGAATGCGAAGAAATTCCACCTCACCTCACCGCTGCAGCTGCTGACCGTCGCCAGCCTCACCCAGGCCGAAGGCATGACGCACGACGACTTCCGCAAGATGGCCGCTGTCGTCTACAACCGTCTCGCCCCGAGCAATACGGACACCAATCAGAAGCTCGAATTCGACTCGGCCTTCAACTACCTGAAGAACCAGAGCAAAATCAACATCAGTACGCACGAGATCCGGAACTACGACGATCCGTACAACACGTACTTCTATCGGGGTCTGCCGCCGGGGCCGATCGGAAATCCTGGCGAGGACGCACTGAAGGCGACCATCAACCCCGACAACACCCGGAAGTGGCTCTACTTCATCTCGGTCGACGGGAAGAAGACGGACTTCACCACGAATCTCAACGACCATATGAAGCTCGTCCGGAAGTTCAACGAGCGCCAGAAGACGCAGAAGCAGAGCGGGAACTGAGAGAAGCACCGTGTCCGACACCAGAAGGGCAGCCGTCCTCGGCTCGCCCATCGCGCACTCCCTCTCCCCGGTCCTGCACCGTGCCGCCTATCGCGAACTCGGCCTGACCGGCTGGGAGTACGACCGGTTCGAGGTCGATGAGGCCGCGCTGCCGGCGTTCCTGGAGCAGCTCGGTCCGGAGTGGGCGGGGCTCTCCCTGACCATGCCGCTCAAGCGCGCGGTGATCCCGCTGCTCGACGAGGTCAGCCCCACCGCGGCCTCGGTGGAGGCGGTCAACACCGTCGTCCTCGCCGCGGACGGGCGGCGCCTCGGTGACAACACCGACATCCCGGGAATGCTGGCCGCGCTGCGGGAGCGGGGGGTGCAGCAGGTCGAGCGGGCCGCGGTGCTGGGCGCCGGTGCCACCGCCTCCTCGGCACTCGCCGCGCTCTCCCGCATCTGCACCGGCGAGGTCACCGCGTACGTCCGCAGCGACGCCCGCGCCGATGAGATGCGGGGCTGGGGCGAGCGGCTGGGCGTCGCGGTCCGCACCGCCCCCTGGGCGGACGCCGCCGAGGCCCTGACGGCGCCGCTGGTCATCGCCACCACCCCGGCGGGCACCACCGACGCGCTCGCCGCGGCCGTACCGGACCGGCCCGGGACGCTCTTCGACGTCCTCTACGAGCCCTGGCCGACCGCCCTGGCCACCGCCTGGGCCGAGCGCGGGGGCGCGGTGGTCGGCGGCCTGGACCTGCTCGTCCACCAGGCGGTGCTCCAGGTCGAGCAGATGACGGGGTGCGGACCGGCGCCGCTGGGCGCCATGCGCCGGGCCGGAGAGGCGGCCCTGGCCGCTCGCTGAGCCCCCTACCTCCGCTCAAGGCCCCTACGGTGCCCGGGCCCGCTGCCTGCGGCCCGGGCACCGCCGTTCACCGGACCCCCGGGCGGTCCGCGCCCGGCGGCCGGTCCGCGCCCGCCCGGCGGCCGGTCCGCTCCCTGGACTGGGCGCCGCTCCTCCCGCGCGACGTGGGAGGATCGGGGGGAGACCGTACGCGGATGAGCAGTACATGAGGAGCACCGTTGAGCAGGTTGCGCTGGCTGACGGCGGGGGAGTCGCACGGCCCCGCACTGGTGGCGACGCTGGAGGGCCTTCCGGCCGGGGTCCCGATCACCACGGAGCTGGTGGCGGACGCCCTGGCGCGCCGCCGGCTGGGCTACGGCCGCGGTGCCCGGATGAAGTTCGAGCAGGACGAGGTCACCTTCCTGGGCGGCGTGCGGCACGGCCGTTCCATGGGGTCGCCGGTCGCCGTGATGGTCGGCAACACCGAGTGGCCCAAGTGGGAGCAGGTGATGGCGGCCGACCCGGTGGACGAGGAGGAGCTCGCCGCGCTGGCCCGTAACGCGCCGCTGACCCGCCCGCGCCCCGGCCACGCCGACCTCGCCGGTATGCAGAAGTACGGCTTCGACGAGGCCCGCCCGATCCTGGAGCGCGCCTCCGCGCGGGAGACCGCGGCACGGGTGGCGCTGGGCGCGGTGGCCCGGTCGTTCCTGAAGGAGGCCGCCGGCATCGAGATCGTCTCGCACGTCGTCGAGCTGGCCGCGGCCAAGGCGCCGTACGGGGTGTACCCCAAGCCGTCCGACGTGGCGAAGCTGGACGCTGACCCGGTGCGCTGCCTGGACGCGGACGCGAGCAAGGCGATGGTCGCGGAGATCGACCAGGCGCACAAGGACGGCGACACCCTGGGCGGTGTGGTCGAGGTGCTGGCGTACGGCGTGCCGGTGGGCCTGGGTTCGCACGTCCACTGGGACCGCCGCCTCGACGCCCGGCTGGCTGCCGCGCTGATGGGCATCCAGGCGATCAAGGGCGTCGAGGTCGGCGACGGCTTCGACCTGGCCCGGGTGCCGGGGTCCAAGGCGCACGACGAGATCGTCGCTACCGACCAGGGCATTCGGCGCAGCTCGGGCCGCTCCGGCGGTACCGAGGGCGGGCTGTCCACCGGTGAGCTGCTGCGGGTACGGGCCGCGATGAAGCCGATCGCGACGGTGCCGCGGGCGCTGGCCACCGTGGACGTCACCACCGGCGAGGCGGCCAAGGCGCACCACCAGCGCTCGGACGTCTGCGCGGTCCCGGCGGCCGGCATCGTCGCCGAGGCGATGGTGGCCCTGGTGCTGGCCGACGCGGTGCTGGAGAAGTTCGGCGGCGACAACGTGGCCGAGACCCGCCGCAACGTCCAGGGCTTCCTCGACAACCTGGCGATCACATGACCTCGCCGGTCGTCGTGCTGGTCGGCCCGCCCGGCGCCGGCAAGTCCACGGTGGGGGCGCTGCTCGCCGAGCGGCTGGGCGTCGGCTACCGGGACACCGACGCCGACATCGTCGCCACGGCCGGCAAGCCGATCTCCGAGATCTTCATCGACCAGGGCGAGCCGCACTTCCGTGAGCTGGAGCGGGCGGCGGTGCGCCAGGCGCTGGAGGACCACCCGGGCGTGCTCGCGCTCGGCGGCGGCGCGGTCCTCGACGAGGGCACCCGGGCGCTGCTGACCGGGCTGCCGGTGGTCTTCCTGGACGTGGAACTGGCCGACGCGGTCAAGCGGGTGGGGCTCGACGCGCCCCGCCCGCTGCTGGCCGTCAACCCGCGCAAGCAGTGGCGCGAGCTGATGGAGCGGCGCCGCCCGCTGTACACCGAGGTCGCCCGCGCCGTGCTCGCCACGGCGGAGCGCACCCCCGCCCAGGTCGCCGAGGCGATCATGGACGCATTGGAGCTACGGCCGGCCGCGGGAAGCGCCCCGCGGGCCGCCCACAGGGAGGAACAGGCATGACGGAGCAGGTCACCCGCATCCAGGTCGGCGGCACGGCGGGCACCGACCCGTACGAGGTGCTCGTCGGGCGGCAGCTGCTCGGTGAACTCCCGGGCCTGATCGGCGAGGGCGCCAAGAGGGTCGCCGTGCTGCATCCGGAGGCGCTGGCCGCCACGGGTGAGGCGCTGCGCGAGGACCTGGCCTCCCAGGGCTACGAGGCGATCGCCGTCCAGCTCCCGAACGCCGAGGAGTCCAAGACCGCCGAGGTCGCCGCGTACTGCTGGAAGGCGCTGGGCCAGTCCGGCTTCACCCGCAGCGATGTGATCGTCGGCGTCGGCGGCGGCGCTACCACCGACCTCGCCGGGTTCGTGGCCGCGACCTGGCTGCGCGGGGTGCGCTGGATCGCCGTACCGACCACCGTGCTCGGCATGGTGGACGCCGCGGTCGGCGGCAAGACCGGCATCAACACCGCCGAGGGCAAGAACCTCGTCGGCGCGTTCCACCCGCCGGCCGGTGTGCTCTGCGACCTGGCCGCCCTGGACTCGCTGCCGGTCAACGACTACGTCTCCGGCCTGGCCGAGGTCATCAAGGCCGGCTTCATCGCCGACCCGGTGATCCTCGACCTGATCGAGTCCGACCCGGAGTCCGCCAAGCGCCCGGACGGCGCGCACACCGCCGAGCTGATCGAGCGGGCCATCCGCGTCAAGGCCGAGGTGGTCTCCGCGGACCTCAAGGAGTCCGGTCTGCGGGAGATCCTCAACTACGGCCACACCCTGGCGCACGCCATCGAGAAGAACGAGCGCTACAACTGGCGGCACGGCGCCGCCGTCTCCGTCGGCATGGTCTTCGCCGCCGAACTCGGCCGGATCGCCGGCCGCTTGGACGATGCCACCGCCGACCGGCACCGCGCCGTCCTGGCGTCCGTGGGGCTGCCGCTGACCTACCGCGGCGACCAGTGGCCCAAGCTGCTGGAGACCATGAAGGTCGACAAGAAGTCCCGCGGCGACCGGCTGCGCTTCATCGTCCTGGACGGCCTGGCCAAGCCGACCGTACTGGAGGGCCCGGACCCGGCGATGCTGCTCGCCGCGCACGCGGAGATCGCGGCATGAGCGCGGGCGGCGCGGCCGACGGGGCGCAGCCGGCGCAGCGGCCCGGCACCGCCCGGCGGGTGCTGGTCCTCAACGGCCCCAACCTCGGCCGGCTGGGCTCGCGCGAACCCGACGTCTACGGCGCCACCTCCTACGCCGGGCTGGTCGAGGAGTGCACCCGGCTCGGCAAGGAGCTGGGCTTCGCGGTCGAGGTCCGGGAGACCAACGACGAGGGGGAGATGATCCGCTGGCTGCACGAGGCCGCCGACGGATCGCTCCCGGTGGTCCTCAACCCCGGTGCCTTCACGCACTACTCGTACGGCATGCGGGACGCGGCGGCCCAGCGCACCGCCCCGCTCATCGAGGTGCACATCTCGAACCCGTACGCGCGCGAGGAATTCCGCCACAACTCGGTCATCGCGGCCATCGCCAGCGGCACGGTCGCCGGCTTCGGCATCGGCTCGTACCGCCTGGCGCTTCGGGCGCTGGCCGAGGAGCTCGGCAACTGAGGCCCCACCAGGGGCACTTCGGCCCCACCCCGACGCGTTCAGGTGGCAGGCGCCGGGGGTAGGGGCCCTCCCGGCGGTGTCCGGGCGGGTACCGTTCGCAGCGGTACCCTCACACCGACGACGGCGGTGGGGCACACCGGCCGCCCGGGGCCGGTGGGTCATGCCGCACGACGCACCGGGCAGCCGCACCCGGCGCCGCGTCACCGCACCACGTCGACCGCACGAGACGGAGAGCCACCGGATGCAGTACGCAGTGGGGGCTCCGCTGCCGCCCCACGGGCCGGCATCAGGACCCGGGGCCGGCGGCCACTGGACGCCCCAGCCGGGACAGCCCGCGCCGGCCGCCCCGCCGGCCCCGTCCGCCCCGCCACCGGCCCCCGCGCCGCCGCTCCCGCAGCCCGCCGCGCAGCAGGGCTGGCACGGGCCCGCGCCCCAGCAGGCCCCGCCCACGGGCCCCAGCACCACGGACATCACCGGCCATGTCCAGCTGCCCCCGGGCGCCCCGGTGCCGCTGCCCAGCCCGCCCGCCGACCACTCGGCGCCGGACGCCGCACACGCGGCCGTCGCGGTGCTGCTCATCGGGCCGGCCGGCGCCGGCAAGACGAGCGTCGCCCGCCACTGGGCGGACACCCGCCGGGTGCCCACCGCCCACATCAGCCTCGACGACGTCCGGGAATGGGTCCGGGCCGGCTTCGCCGATCCGCAGTCCGGCTGGAACGACCACTCCGAGGCGCAGTACCGCCTCGCCCGCCGCACCTGCGGCTTCGCGGCCCGCAACTTCCTCGCCAACGGCATCTCCTGCATCCTCGACGACGCCGTCTTCCCCGACCGCCCGGTCGTCGGCCTGGGCGGCTGGAAGCGCCATGTGGGCCCCGGCCTGCTGCCGATCGTGCTGCTGCCGGGCCTGGAGATCGTCCTGGAGCGCAACGCCCGCCGCACCGGCAACCGCCGGCTCTCCGACGAAGAGGTGGCCAGGATCCACGGCCGGATGGCCGGCTGGTACGGCTCCGGCCTGCCGATCATCGACAACTCCCAGCACGACGTCGCGACCACCGTCCGGGCCCTGGACGAGGTCGTCGCGCGCTCCATCGCCAGCCCGCCCACCTGGTAGCGACCCGCGGCCGCCGGCGGCTCCCCCGGGCGGCGGCGCTCGACCGGCCGCCTCGGTGGAGCCGCCGTACCCTGGCGATATGTCCGAGTTGTACGCGGCCCGACGCGCGCAGCTGCGCGAGCGCTGCGCCGCAACCGGAAGCACCGCCGCCCTGATCTCGCGTCCCGCGAACGTCCGCTACCTCACCGGATGCGCACCGCCGGGCGGCGCCCTGCTGCTGTCCCCGTCCGACGACGTGCTGCTGTGCGGCACCCCGCTGAGCGGCGATCCGGCCGAGGGGCGACCGGTCGACGACGTGCGGGTCTCGGTGCTGCCCACCCGCGGCGGCGACACGGTGGTGGCCGGTGCCGACCTCGCCGCGAAGGCCGGCGCAGACACCCTCGCCGTCGAGGAGCACCACCTCACCGTCACCCGGCACCGGGCGCTCGCCCAGGTCGCGCCCCGGCTGCGGCTGGCCGACCTGGCCTGCGCGGTCGAGGCGCAGCGGTTGGTCAAGGACGACGACGAGATCGCCTGCCTGCGGATCGCCGCCGAGATCGCCGACCAGGCACTGGGCGAGCTGCTGGAGTCGATCCTGGTCGGCCGCACCGAGCGGCATCTCGCGCTGGAACTGGAGCGCCGGCTGGTCGACCACGGGGCGGACGGCCCGGCCTTCCCCACCTCCGTCGCGACCGGCCCGAACGCCGGCCGTCCCGGGCACCTGCCCACCGACCGGCGGGTCGAGGAGGGCGACTTCCTCAGCGTCGGCCTGGGCGCCAACTACCGCGGCTACCGCTGCGAGATCGGCCGCACCTTCGTCATCGGCACCACCCCCGCGGACTGGCAGATCGAGCTGTACGATCTCGTCTTCGCAGCCCAGCGGGCCGGGCGGGAGGCGCTGGCGCCGGGCGTGGAGTGCCGTGAGGTGGACCGGGTGACCCGCCTGGTGCTCGACTCCGCGGGATACGGAGAGCGGCTCGGTCCGTGGACCGGGCACGGCGTTGGACTCGAAATCGACGAGGACCCGCAGTTGTCCCCGGCCGCCATGGGTAAACTGGACGCTTGCGTGCCGGTCACCGTCGAGCCGGGGGTTCACATCCCGGGCCGTGGGGGTGTCCGCATCGACGACACACTCGTCGTTCGTCCCGAGGCGGACGGCGGGCCCGAGCTACTCACGATCACGACCAAGGAGCTCCTCGCACTCTGAGCCGCAGTGCTCGGTGGGCGTCGCTCCCGGTCCCACCACCTGCAGTCCAGGAGATTCCGCAACCGTGGCATCCACGAACGACCTCAAGAACGGCATGGTGCTCAAGCTCGACGGCGGCCAGCTCTGGTCCGTCGTCGAGTTCCAGCACGTCAAGCCCGGCAAGGGCCCGGCCTTCGTCCGCACCAAGCTCAAGAACGTGCTGTCCGGCAAGGTGGTGGACAAGACCTTCAACGCCGGCGTGAAGGTCGAGACGGCCACCGTCGACAAGCGCGACATGCAGTTCTCCTACATGGACGGCGACTACTTCGTCTTCATGGACATGGAGACCTACGACCAGCTGCACATCGACCGCAAGGTCGTCGGTGACGCCGCCCACTTCCTGATCGAGGGCTTCGAGGCCACCGTCGCGCAGCACGAGGGCGAGGTGCTCTTCGTCGAGCTGGGCGCCGCCGTCGAGCTCGTCGTCCAGGAGACCGAGCCGGGCGTCCAGGGTGACCGCTCCACCGGTGGCACCAAGCCCGCCATCCTGGAGACCGGCCACCAGATCCAGGTGCCGCTCTTCATCACCACCGGCGAGAAGATCAAGGTCGACACCCGCACGAGCGACTACCTCGGCCGGGTGAACAGCTAACCGTGGCTGCCCGCACCAAGGCCCGCAAGCGCGCGTTCCAGATCCTCTTCGAGGCCGATCAGCGCGGAGCCGACGTGCAGTCCGTGCTCGCGGACTGGATGCGTCACGCCCGGACCGACCCCCGGCAGCCGCCGGTGAACGAGTACACCCTGCAGCTGGTCGAGGGGTACGCGGACCACATCGCCCGGATCGACGAGCTGATCGCCACCTACGCGGTCGACTGGGACCTGGACCGGATGCCGGCGGCCGACCGCTCGATCCTGCGGCTCGGCTCCTTCGAGCTACTGTGGATGGACGAGACGCCGGACGCGGTGGCGATCGACGAAGCCGTGCAGCTCGCCAAGGAGTTCTCCACGGACGACTCCCCGGCCTTCGTCAACGGACTGCTCGGCCGGCTCAAGGAGCTGAAGCCGGGGCTGCGCCGCGAGTCGCAGTAGACGGTCGACAGAGCGTACGAACGGGCCCGGGGTGGTGTGCAACCACCCCGGGCCCGTCGCATGCCCGCAGAGCGCCGCTCGGGGCCGCCCCCGGCCCCGAGGCGCCCCCACCCTGACCGCCCCCGTGCCGTGAGCGGCGGCTTTCGCCCCGACCGGCCCGGCCGGGGCGAAAGCCGCCGACCGGCCCGGTCGGGTCCGCTCCGGCGCTCCCGGGGCGGACAACAGAAACGCCGCCCCGGAAGTGCCGGAGCGGCGGTACGTTTCTGCAGGTGAGGCCGGAGTCAGAGCTCCTCGTGCGTCACCGCGCGGCGGGCGTCGGCGTCGAGCACGCCCCAGCTGATCAGCTGCTCGGTCAGGACCGAGGGCGACTGGTCGTAGATCACGGCGAGGGTGCGCAGGTCGTCCTGGCGGATCGAGAGCACCTTGCCGTTGTAGTCGCCGCGCTGGCTCTGGATCGTGGCGGCGTAGCGCTGCAGCGGGCCGGCCTTCTCCTGCGGGACGTGGGCCAGGCGCTCGAGGTCGAGCACCAGCTTCGGCGGCGGCTCGGCGGCTCCACCCGGCGTCGTGCCCGGCAGCAGTTCCTGCACCGGAACGCCGTAGAAGTCCGCGAGCTCGGCGAGGCGCTGCACGGTCACGGCACGGTCGCCGCGCTCGTACGAACCCACCACCACGGCCTTCCAGCGGCCCTGGGACTTCTCCTCGACGCCGTGGAGGGAGAGGCCCTGCTGGGTGCGGATGGCGCGGAGCTTGGCCCCGAGCTGTTTGGCGTATTCGCTGGACATATGGCTCCCCGGACGCTGTGTCGATATGCGGCTCAGCCGCGGGCTGGTAACTCACTGTGAGGTTACGCAGCGTAATCTGACTTCGTCAAGCGGAATGGGTCAGACCATCGCCCGTCAGGGGTGCGGACCGGCTCTGATGGGGGTGCTGCTAACCTGACTGCGTAATTTCGACGTCCTTTAAGGTCCGTCCCGTGAGGCGGAGAAGGAGGTCCGTTTCGTATGGACGCAAACAGCTCTGACGCGGGAGTGCAGCTCCCCGCGCGGCCGGTGCTCGAAGGCCCGGACATCACGCGCATGCTCACCCGTATCGCCCACGAGATCGTCGAGCGCGCCAAGGGCGCGGACGACGTGGTGCTCCTCGGAATCCCCACCCGCGGCGTCTTCCTCGCCCAGCGGCTGGCCGCCAAGCTGGAGGAAATCACCGGCCGCGCGGTCCCGGTGGGCTCGCTCGACATCACGATGTACCGCGACGACCTGCGCCTGGGCCCGGCCCGCGCACTGGCCCGTACGGACATCCCCGGTGACGGCATCGAGGGTCGACTGGTCCTGCTCGTCGACGACGTCCTCTTCTCTGGCCGGACGATCCGCGCCGCGCTGGATGCCCTCGGCGACATCGGCCGGCCGCGCGCCGTGCAGCTCGCGGTGCTGGTCGACCGCGGCCACCGCGAACTCCCGATCCGCGCCGACTACGTCGGCAAGAACCTCCCCACGTCGCTGCGGGAGACGGTCAAGGTGCAGCTCACTGAGGAGGACGGCCGGGACGCCGTGCTGCTCGGCGCCAAGGCCCCCGCCCCGGCCGGCGAGCGCTAGCGCACCGCATCCGGACCCGGTGACCCCGGGCCCGCAGGCATGCCTGCTCAACGGACATACCCGTACACCTCCATCACTCACGGAGAAAACCGGATGAAGCGTCACCTCATCTCGGCCGCCGACCTCACCCGCGACGACGCCGTCCTGATCCTCGACACCGCCGAGGAGATGGCTCGGGTCGCCGACCGGCCGATCAAGAAGCTCCCCACCCTGCGCGGACGCACGGTCTGCAACCTCTTCTTCGAGGACTCGACCCGGACCCGGATCTCCTTCGAGGCCGCCGAGAAGCGGCTCTCCGCGGACGTGATCAACTTCGCGGCGAAGGGGTCCAGCGTCTCCAAGGGCGAGTCCCTCAAGGACACCGCCCAGACCCTGGAGGCGATGGGCGTGGACGCCGTCGTCATCCGGCACAGCGCCTCCGGCGCCCCCTACCGGCTCGCCACCTCCGGCTGGATCGACGCTCCGGTCATCAACGCAGGTGACGGCACCCACCAGCACCCCACCCAGGCCCTGCTCGACGCCTTCACCATGCGCCGCCGGCTCATCGGGCCGGACGCCGGGCTCGGCCAGGACCTCGCCGGCCGGCAGATCACCCTGGTCGGCGACGTCCTGCACAGCCGGGTCGCGCGCTCCAACGTCGACCTGCTGCACACCCTGGGCGCCGAGGTCACCCTCGTCGCGCCGCCCACCCTGGTGCCGGTCGGGGTGGAGAACTGGCCGTGCGAGGTCTCCTACGACCTCGACGCGGTGCTGCCCAAGTCCGACGCCGTGATGATGCTGCGGGTGCAGCGCGAGCGGATGAACGCCGCCTTCTTCCCGACCGAGCGGGAGTACTCGCGCCGCTACGGCCTGGACGGCGAGCGGATGGCACGGATGCCCGAGCACGCCCTCGTGATGCATCCCGGCCCGATGGTCCGCGGCATGGAGATCACCGCCGAGGTCGCCGACTCCGACCGCTGCACGGTCGTCGAGCAGGTGGCCAACGGCGTCTCCATCCGGATGGCCGTCCTCTACCTGCTCCTGGGCGGCAACGAGCCCGCCCACCCGTCGCCCGCCACCACCCAGCGATCGAGGCGCTTCGCGTCGCCGTCCGATTCCCGTACCGAGGAGAAGTAAGAACCATGAGCAAGATCCTGATCCGCGGTGCCAAGGTGCTGGGTGGGGAGCCCCAGGACGTCCTGATCGACGGGGAGTTCATCGAGGCCGTCGGCACCGGGCTGAGCGCCGAGGGCGCCGAGGTCGTCGAGGCCGACGGCAAGGTCCTGCTGCCCGGGCTCGTCGACCTGCACACCCACCTGCGCGAGCCCGGCCGCGAGGACTCCGAGACGGTGCTCACCGGCACCCGGGCCGCCGCCTCCGGCGGCTACACCGCCGTGTTCGCCATGGCCAACACCTTCCCGGTCGCCGACACCGCCGGCGTCGTCGAGCAGGTCTACCGGCTCGGCAAGGAGCACGGCTACTGCGACGTGCAGCCCATCGGCGCGGTGACCGTCGGCCTGGAGGGCAAGAAGCTCGCCGAGCTGGGCGCCATGCACGAGTCCGCGGCCGGCGTCACGGTCTTCTCCGACGACGGCAAGTGCGTCGACGACGCCGTGATCATGCGCCGGGCCCTGGAGTACGTGAAGGCCTTCGGCGGGGTCGTCGCGCAGCACGCCCAGGAGCCGCGGCTGACCGAGGGCGCCCAGATGAACGAGGGCGTGGTCTCCGCCGAGCTGGGCCTCGGCGGCTGGCCGGCCGTCGCCGAGGAGTCGATCATCGCCCGCGATGTGCTGCTCGCCGAGCACGTCGGCTCGCGGGTGCACATCTGCCACCTGTCGACGGCCGGGTCCGTGGAGATCGTGCGTTGGGCCAAGTCCCGCGGCATCGACGTGACCGCCGAGGTCACCCCGCACCACCTGCTGCTGACCGACGAGATGGTGCGCAGCTACAACCCCGTCTACAAGGTCAACCCGCCGTTGCGCACCGAGCGCGACGTGCTGGCCCTGCGCGAGGCGCTGGCCGACGGCACGATCGACATCGTCGCCACCGACCACGCCCCGCACCCGCACGAGGACAAGGACTGCGAGTGGGCCGCCGCCGCCATGGGCATGGTGGGCCTGGAGACCGCGCTCTCCGTCGTCCAGCACACCATGGTCGATACCGGCCTGCTGACCTGGGCGGACGTCGCGGAGCGGATGTCCTTCGCGCCGGCCCGGATCGGTGGCGCGGCCGGTCACGGCCGCCCCGTCTCGGCTGGTGAGCCCGCCAACCTCACCCTGGTCGATTCCGCTTACCGTGGAGAGGTGGACCCCGCGGGCTTCGCCTCCCGCAGCCGTAACACCCCCTACGAGGGCCGTGAGCTGCCAGGACGCGTCACCCACACCTTCCTGCGGGGCCGGGCAACGGTCGTCGACGGGAAGCTGGCGTGACTCCTCCACTGTTCCACCTGGCCGCCGAGCAGCACTCCGCGCCGGTCACCGACTGGGCCGGGCGGATCGCCTGGGTCGTCGGGCTGCTGGTCTTCGTGGCCTTCGTCTACTGGCTGATGCGGCAGGGCTGGAAGTGGCGCGGCACGCTCCAGGGCGACCTGCCCGAGCTGCCGGCCCGGCCCGCGCCCGAGGCACTCGGCGAGCCGACCCTGACGGCCGGCACCTCGCCCGCCACCGCCCCGGGCGGAGGCGGCAATCCGCCGCTGACTCTGTCCGGCCGGTACCACGGCTCCACCACCGCCGGGCAGTGGCTCGACCGGATCGTCGCCCACGGCCTGGGCACCCGCAGCCGCGTCGAGCTGACCCTGACCGACCAGGGCCTGGACGTCGTACGGCCGGGCGCCACCGACTTCTTCGTGCCGGCCGCCGCCCTGCGCGGCGCCCGCCTCGACAAGGGCATCGCCGGCAAGGTCCTCACCGAGAACGGCCTGCTGATCGTCACCTGGCGGCACGGCGAGAAGGAGATCGACTCCGGTTTCCGCTCCGACCGGGCGGGCGAGCACGCCGCCTGGGTCGAGGCCCTCACCGCCCTGAGCACCGACAACACCACCAGCACCACCAAGCACGAAACGGAAGGCGCACGATGACGACCTCCACCAGGGGTACCGCCCACGGCACAAGGGGGCTGCCCGCCGTACTCGTCCTGGAGGACGGCCGCAGCTTCCGTGGTCGCTCCTACGGGGCCGTGGGGGAGACCTTCGGCGAAGCGGTGTTCTCCACCGGCATGACCGGCTACCAGGAGACGCTGACCGACCCCTCGTACCACCGCCAGGTCGTCGTCATGACCGCCCCGCACATCGGCAACACCGGCGTGAACGACGAGGACCCCGAGTCGCAGCGGATCTGGGTCGCCGGCTACGTGGTCCGCGACCCCGCCCGCATCCCGTCCAACTGGCGCTCGGTGCGTTCCCTGGACGAGGAGCTGGTCGCCCAGGGCATCGTCGGCATCAGCGGTGTCGACACCCGCGCGCTCACCCGCCACCTGCGCGAGCGCGGCGCGATGCGGGTCGGCATCTTCTCCGGCGACGCGCTGCCCGACGAGGGCACCATGCTCGCCAAGGTGCGCCAGACCGCCGAGATGAAGGGCGCCGACCTCTCCGCCCAGGTCGCCACGGACGAGCCGTACGTCGTCCCGGCGATCGGCGAGAAGAAGTTCACCGTCGCCGCGATCGACCTGGGCATCAAGGGCATGACCCCGCACCGCATGGCCGAGCGCGGCATCGAGGTGCATGTGCTGCCCGCCACCGCCACCGCCGAGGACGTCTACGCGGTGAACCCGGACGGGGTGTTCTTCTCCAACGGGCCGGGCGACCCGGCCACCGCCGACCACCCGGTGTCCGTGATGCGCGAGGTGCTCTCGCGGAAGACCCCGCTGTTCGGCATCTGCTTCGGCAACCAGATCCTGGGCCGCGCCCTGGGCTTCGGTACGTACAAGCTCAAGTACGGCCACCGCGGCATCAACCAGCCGGTGCAGGACCGTACGACCGGCAAGGTCGAGGTCACCGCGCACAACCATGGATTCGCCGTCGACGCCCCGCTCGACAAGGTTTCCGACACCCCCTTCGGCCGTGCCGAGGTCTCCCACGTCTGCCTGAACGACGACGTGGTGGAGGGCCTGCACCTGCTCGACCAGCCGGCCTTCAGCGTCCAGTACCACCCTGAAGCCGCCGCGGGTCCGCACGACGCCGCGTACCTCTTCGACCGCTTCGTTTCCCTGATGGAGGGCCAGCGTGCCTAAGCGCACCGATATCCAGTCCGTCCTGGTCATCGGCTCCGGCCCGATCGTCATCGGTCAGGCCGCCGAGTTCGACTACTCCGGCACCCAGGCCTGCCGGGTCCTCAAGTCCGAGGGCCTGCGCGTCATCCTGGTGAACTCCAACCCGGCGACGATCATGACCGACCCGGAGATCGCCGACGCCACGTACGTCGAGCCGATCACCCCGGACTTCGTCGAGAAGATCATCGCCAAGGAGCGCCCCGACGCGCTGCTGCCGACCCTGGGCGGCCAGACCGCGCTGAACACCGCGATCTCGCTGCACGAGGCCGGCACCCTGGACAAGTACGGCGTCGAGCTGATCGGCGCCAACGTCGAGGCGATCCACAAGGGCGAGGACCGCGACCAGTTCAAGGAGGTCGTGAAGGCCGTCAACGCCAAGATCGGGTACGGCGAGTCCGCCCGCTCGGTCATCTGCCACTCCATGGACGACGTGCTCGCCGGCGTCGAGGAGCTCGGCGGCTACCCCGTCGTCGTCCGCCCCTCCTTCACCATGGGCGGCGCCGGCTCCGGCTTCGCCCACGACGAGCAGGAGCTGCGCCGGATCGCCGGCCAGGGCCTCACGCTCTCCCCGACCACCGAGGTGCTCCTGGAGGAGTCCATCCTCGGCTGGAAGGAGTACGAGCTGGAGCTGATGCGCGACAAGAACGACAACGTCGTGGTCGTCTGCTCCATCGAGAACTTCGACCCGATGGGCGTGCACACCGGTGACTCGATCACCGTCGCCCCGTCGATGACGCTCACCGACCGGGAGTACCAGGTCCTGCGGGACATCGGCATCGCGGTGATCCGCGAGGTCGGCGTCGACACCGGCGGCTGCAACATCCAGTTCGCGGTCAACCCCGTCGACGGCCGGGTCATCGTCATCGAGATGAACCCCCGGGTCTCCCGCTCCTCCGCGCTGGCCTCCAAGGCGACCGGTTTCCCGATCGCGAAGATCGCCGCCCGGCTCGCCGTCGGCTACACCCTCGATGAGATCCCCAACGACATCACCGAGCAGACCCCGGCCTCCTTCGAGCCGACGCTCGACTACGTCGTCGTCAAGGTGCCCCGCTTCGCCTTCGAGAAGTTCCCGGCTGCCGACGCCACGCTGACCACGACCATGAAGTCGGTCGGCGAGGCCATGGCGATCGGCCGCAACTTCCCCGAGGCGCTCAACAAGGCGCTGCGCTCGCTGGAGAAGAAGGGCAGCCAGTTCGACTTCGTGGCCGAGCCGGGCGACAAGGCGGAGCTGCTGGCGCGCGCCCAGGTCCCGACGGACGGCCGGATCAACACCGTGATGGCGGCGATCCGGGCCGGCGCCACCCCGCAGGAGGTCTTCGACGCCACGAAGATCGATCCCTGGTTCGTCGACCAGCTCTTCCTGATCAAGGAGATCGCCGACGAGATCGCCGACGCGGACCAGCTCGGCCCCGACATCCTTGCGGACGCAAAGCGCTACGGCTTCTCCGACGCCCAGATCGCCGCCCTCCGCGGGCTGCGCGAGGACGTCGTCCGCGAGGTCCGGCACGCCCTCGGCGTCCGCCCCGTCTACAAGACCGTGGACACCTGCGCCGCCGAATTCGCCGCGAAGACGCCGTACTTCTACTCCTCCTACGACGAGGAGACCGAGGTCGCGCCCCGCGAGAAGCCGGCCGTGATCATCCTCGGCTCCGGCCCCAACCGCATCGGCCAGGGCATCGAGTTCGACTACTCCTGCGTCCACGCCTCGTTCGCGCTCAGCGACGCCGGCTACGAGACCGTGATGGTCAACTGCAACCCGGAGACCGTCTCCACCGACTACGACACCTCCGACCGGCTCTACTTCGAGCCGCTCACCCTGGAGGACGTGCTGGAGATCGTGCACGCCGAGACCCTGGCCGGCCCGGTCGCCGGTGTGGTCGTCCAGCTCGGTGGGCAGACCCCGCTGGGCCTGGCGCAGGCGCTCAAGGACAACGGCGTGCCGATCGTGGGCACTTCGCCCGAGGCGATCGACCTCGCCGAGGAGCGCGGCGCCTTCGGCCGGGTGCTCACCGAGGCCGGGCTGCCGGCCCCCAAGTACGGCACCGCCTTCTCCTTTGACGAGGCCAAGCGGATCGCCGCCGAGATCGGCTACCCGGTGATGGTCCGCCCGTCGTACGTCCTCGGCGGCCGCGGCATGGAGATCGTCTACGACGAGCCCTCCCTGGGCGCGTACCTGGAGCGGCACGCGGGTCTGATCTCCGAGCACCCGGTCCTGATCGACCGCTTCCTCGACGACGCCATAGAGATCGACGTCGACGCGCTCTACGACGGCCACGAGCTCTACCTCGGCGGCGTGATGGAGCACATCGAGGAGGCCGGCATCCACTCCGGCGACTCCGCCTGCGCGCTGCCCCCGATCACCCTCGGCGGCTTCGACATCAAGCGGCTGCGCGCCTCCACCGAGGCCATCGCCAAGGGCGTCGGCGTCCGCGGCCTGATCAACATCCAGTTCGCGATGGCCGGCGACATCCTCTACGTCCTGGAGGCCAACCCCCGCGCCTCCCGTACGGTGCCCTTCACCTCGAAGGCCACCGCGGTGCCGCTGGCCAAGGCCGCCGCCCGGATCTCGCTCGGCGCCACCATCGCCGAGCTGCGCGCCGAGGGCATGCTGCCCAAGGCGGGCGACGGCGGCACGCTGCCGCTGGACGCGCCGATCTCGGTCAAGGAAGCCGTGATGCCCTGGTCGCGGTTCCGCGACGCCTCCGGCCGCGGCGTGGACACCATCCTCGGCCCGGAGATGCGCTCCACCGGCGAGGTCATGGGCATCGACTCGGTCTTCGGCACCGCCTACGCCAAGTCGCAGTCCGGCGCGTACGGGGCGCTGCCCACCAAGGGCCGGGCCTTCGTCTCCGTCGCCAACCGGGACAAGCGCTCGATGATCTTCCCGGCCCGTGAGCTGGTCGCGCACGGCTTCGAGCTGCTCGCCACGTCCGGCACCGCCGAGGTGCTGCGCCGCAACGGCATCAACGCCACCGTGGTGCGCAAGCAGTCCGAGGGCGAGGGCCCGAACGGCGAGAAGACCATCGTCCAGCTGATCCACGACGGCCAGGTCGACCTGATCGTCAACACCCCCTACGGCACCGGGGGCCGGTTGGACGGCTACGACATCCGCACCGCGGCGGTGGCCCGTTCCGTACCCTGCCTGACCACGGTCCAGGCCCTCGCGGCCGCCGTCCAGGGCATCGAGGCGATGAACCGCGGCGATGTCGGCGTCAGGTCACTCCAGGAACACGCGGAACACCTGACCGCGGCCCGCGACTAGCAGCCCGTGAGGGGGACACAGCGACACGCTCGCGGTGTCCCCCTCTTCATGAGGACACCACACCATGTACCAGCTCTTCTTCCGGCTCTTCTTCACGCGCATGGACCCCGAGCGGGCCCACCACCTGGCCTTCGGCTGGATCCGGCGCGCCGCGCGCATCCCGGTGCTGCGCACCTTCCTCGCCGCCGTGCTCGCGCCGCGCTTCAAGGAGCTGCGGGTCGAGGCGTTCGGCCGCCGGATGCACGGTCCGTTCGGGCTCGCCGCGGGCTTCGACAAGAACGCCGTCGCCATCGACGGCATGACCATGCTCGGCTTCGACCACGTCGAGATCGGCACCGTCACCGCCCAGGCGCAGCCCGGCAACCCCACCAAGCGCCTGTTCCGGCTCGTACCGGACCGCGCGCTGATCAACCGGATGGGCTTCAACAACGACGGCTCGGCCTCCGTCGCGGCCCGTCTGGCGGCCCGGAACCCGGTCTTCCGTACCACCCTCGGCGTCAACATCGGCAAGACCAAGATCGTCCCGGAGTCCGAGGCGGTCGCCGACTACGTCACCTCCACCGAGCGGCTGGCCCGGCACGCCGACTACCTGGTCGTCAACGTCTCCTCCCCGAACACCCCGGGCCTGCGCAACCTCCAGGCCACCGACCACCTGCGGCCCCTGCTGACCGCCGTCCGCGCGGCGGCCGATGCGACGGTCACCGACCGTCGGGTCCCGCTCCTGGTCAAGATCGCCCCGGACCTGGCCGACGAGGACGTCGACGCGGTCGCCGACCTCGCCGTCGAGCTGGGCCTGGACGGCATCATCGCCACCAACACCACCATCGCCCGCGAGGGCCTGGGCCTGACCTCCGACCCGAAGCTGATCGCCGAGACCGGCGGCCTGTCCGGCGCGCCCGTCAAGGAGCGCTCCCTGGAGGTGCTGCGCCGCCTCTACGCCCGCGTCGGTGACCGGATCACCCTGGTCGGGGTCGGCGGCATCGAGACCGCCGAGGACGCCTGGCAGCGCATCCTCGCCGGCGCCACCCTCGTCCAGGGCTACAGCGCCTTCATCTACCAGGGCCCGTTCTGGTGCCGGGCGATCCACAAGGGTCTCGCCGCCCGGCTGCGCAACAGCCCCTACGCCACCCTCGCCGACGCCGTCGGCGCCGAGCACAAGAAGGTGACCGCATGACCGCCGGCCCCTCGCCCGACCCGCGGCCCACCGCCCCGGCCGAGCCCTTCGGCGCCCGGCTGCGCCGCGCCATGGACGAGCGCGGCCCGCTCTGCGTCGGCATCGACCCGCACGCCTCGCTGCTGGCCGACTGGGGCCTGAACGACGACGTGGCGGGCCTGGCCCGCTTCACCCGCACCGTCGTCGAGGCGCTCGGCGAGCACGTCGCCGTCTTCAAGCCACAGGCGGCGTTCTTCGAGCGCTTCGGCTCGCGCGGCCTGGCCGTCCTGGAGACTGCGGTGGCCGAGGCGCGCGAACGCGGCGCGCTGGTCGTGATGGACGCCAAGCGCGGCGACATCGGCTCGACCATGGCCGCGTACGCCGAGGCCTTCCTGCGCACCGACTCCCCGCTGTTCTCGGACGCGCTGACGGTCTCCCCGTACCTCGGCTACGGCTCGCTCCGGCCGGCCGTCGACCTCGCCCGCGAGAGCGGCGCCGGGCTCTTCGTCCTCGCCCTCACCTCCAACCCGGAGGGCGCCGAGGTCCAGCGGGCGGTGCGGGAGGACGGCCGCACCATCGCGGCGACCGTGCTGGGCCACCTCGCCGCCGAGAACGACGGCGCCGCGCCGCTGGGCTCCTTCGGCGCGGTGGTCGGCGCCACGCTCGGCGATCTCTCCTCGTTCGACCTGGCGATCAACGGCCCGCTGCTCGCCCCCGGCATCGGTGCCCAGGGCGCCACCCCCGCCGACCTGCCGACGGTCTTCGGGAACGCCGTACGCAACGTCGTCCCGAGCGTCAGCCGGGGGGTGCTGCGACACGGTCCGGACCCCTCGGCGCTGCGCGCCGCGGCGGCGCGATGCACCGACGAAGTGCGTACCGCGCTCGCTGAGGCACCGTAAGACGGGGAGTTTGGTCCTGAATTGTCCTGGTCAGCAGAGTCTGACCAGGACTTTTCGTCTGTTCTCGCTGACTCCGGCGCCCTTGGCCGCTAGTCTCCGACGAGAGCACTGCACGTAAGCGCGTTGCTCGTTGCTCCGCAGATGCGGGGCGACTAGGTTCCACACCGGTCCTTATCCGACAGTTCGACATCCGAGGTGACGTAGGCGTGGCTCTTCCGCCCCTTACCCCTGAACAGCGCGCTGCCGCGCTCGAAAAGGCCGCCGCGGCTCGCCGGGAGCGCGCCGAGGTCAAGAATCGACTCAAGCACTCCGGAGCCTCCCTCCACGAGGTCATCCAGCAGGGCCAGAAGAACGACGTCATCGGCAAGATGAAGGTCTCCGCTCTGCTGGAGTCCCTGCCCGGCGTCGGCAAGGTCCGCGCCAAGCAGCTCATGGAGCGGCTCGGGATCTCCGAGAGCCGTCGCGTGAGGGGCCTCGGCTCCAACCAGATCGCGGCGCTGGAGCGTGAGTTCGGCGGCGGCCCGGCCTGAATTTTCCGGCATCGCCGGGAAGCTGGAATAATCGCTGCATGAGTTCAGCAGTCTCCCGGGGGACGACCCCCGTGCCCTCGGCCAGACAACCGCGGCTGACCGTGCTCTCCGGCCCCTCGGGGGTCGGCAAGAGCACGGTCGTCGCGCATCTGCGCAAGGTCCATCCGGAGGTCTGGCTCTCCGTCTCGGCCACGACCCGCAAGCCGCGCCCCGGCGAGCAGCACGGCGTCCAGTACTTCTTCGTCGACGACGAGGAGTTCGACAAGCTGGTCGCCAACGGTGAGCTGCTCGAATGGGCGGAGTTCGCGGGCAACCGCTACGGCACCCCCCGCAGGGCGGTGCTGGACCGCCTGGAGTCCGGCGAGCCGGTCCTGCTGGAGATCGACCTGCAGGGCGCCCGCCAGGTCCGGGAGTCCATGGCGGAGGCCCACCTGGTGTTCCTGGCCCCGCCGAGCTGGGACGAGCTGGTCCGCCGGCTCACCGGCCGGGGCACCGAGGCGCCGGAGGTCATCGAACGCCGCCTGGAGGCCGCCAGGGTCGAGCTGGCGGCGGAGAAGGAGTTCGATGTGACGCTCGTCAACACCTCCGTCGAGGACGTCAGCCGTGAGCTGCTAGCCTTGATGCTGCATCGATCCGAGGAGCGGAACACCGGCGGCTGACCCCGCGGAGCGACCACCACCCCCGGACCTGCCACAGACTGTGCGCCTCTCCGTGCCACACCAGGCGCATCACACCAGGCTTCATCCCCTTTCGGAAGGTAGAGAGTGTCCTCTTCCATCACCGCACCCGAGGGCATCATCAACCCGCCCATTGATGAGCTTCTCGAGGCCACCGACTCGAAGTACAGCCTCGTGATCTACGCGGCCAAGCGCGCCCGCCAGATCAACGCGTACTACTCGCAGCTCGGCGAGGGCCTGCTGGAGTACGTCGGCCCGCTCGTCGACACGCATGTGCACGAGAAGCCGCTGTCGATCGCGCTCCGCGAGATCAACGCCGGTCTGCTGACCTCCGAGGCCATCGAGGGCCCCGCGCAGTAAGCGGCAGAGCACGTCACAAGGGCCCGGCGGAGCTCCCCCAGCTAACGCTGGGAGGGGCCCAGCCGGGCCCTTGGTGTGTCATAGGGGCAGGTGGGCCACCGGGCGCACCGACCGGACCGGAAGCTCGGGGAGCGGGGAAGCGATGGACAAGCGGGAGCAGCGGCGGCCCAGGGTCGTCCTGGGCGTCAGCGGCGGGATCGCCGCGTACAAGGCGTGTGAGCTGCTGCGGCGGCTGACCGAGTCCGGGCACGACGTACGGGTGGTGCCGACCGCCTCGGCGCTGCACTTCGTCGGCGAGGCCACCTGGTCGGCGCTCTCCGGCCACCCGGCCACCACCGAGGTCTGGGAGTCCGTTCACGAGGTCCCGCACGTCCGCATCGGCCAGGCCGCCGACCTGGTCGTGGTCGCCCCCGCCACCGCCGACATGCTGGCCAAGGCCGCCCACGGCCTCGCCGACGACCTGCTGACCAACACGCTGCTGACCGCCCGGTGCCCGGTGGTCTTCGCCCCGGCGATGCACACCGAGATGTGGGAGAACCCGGCCACCCAGGAGAACGTCGCCACCCTGCGGCGGCGGGGTGCGGTGGTCGTCGAGCCCGCGGTGGGCCGGCTGACCGGCGTCGACACCGGCAAGGGCCGCTTCCCCGACCCGGTGGAGGTCTTCGAGCTCTGTCGCCGGGTGCTGGCCCGCGGTGCCGAGGGCGGCACCGTCGCCGACCTGGCCGGCCGCCGGGTCGTGGTCACCGCCGGCGGCACCCGCGAGCCCCTGGACCCCGTCCGCTATCTGGGCAACCGCTCCTCCGGGAAGCAGGGCTACGCGCTGGCCGCCACCGCCGCCGCCCGGGGTGCGCAGGTCACCCTGATCGCGGGCAACACCGAACTGCCCGATCCGGCCGGGGTGGACGTGCTGCACGTCGGGACCGCCCGCCAGCTGCGGGAGGCCACGCTCAAGGCCGCGGCGGACGCCGATGCCGTGGTGATGGCCGCCGCCGTCGCCGACTTCCGTCCCGCCGCCTACGTCACCGGCAAGATCAAGAAGGTCGAGGGCCAGGAGCCGGAGCCCCTCGCCCTGGTCCGAAATCCGGACATCCTCGCCGAGCTCTCCGCCGACCGGGCCCGCCCGGGCCAGGTCGTCGTGGGATTCGCCGCCGAGACCGACGACGTGCTCGCCAACGGGCGCGCCAAACTCGCCCGCAAGGGCTGTGACCTGCTGGTCGTCAATGAGGTCGGGGAGCACAAGGCCTTCGGGTCGGCCGAGAACGAGGCGGTCATCCTCGCGGCCGACGGCAGCGAGACCCCGGTCCCGTACGGCCCCAAGGAAGCCCTGGCCGATCGGGTCTGGGACCTGGTCGCACCGCGCCTGTAGCGGGGCCGCCCCCGGCCCCGCGCGATACGGCCGAGAAACGCCCCCCGGTCACCCCTTCAGCCCGGCAAAAAGGGGCGCGTCCCCTTGACCCAGATCACAGTCAAGGTGATCGTCCTATCCGTGAGGCGTGGTGTCCCAGGTCACGAGGGGTCCAGAAATCGAGACCGCGTGCCCGAACGCCACATCCGACCGATAAACTGGCGAGTGGATCGGGCCGAGCGCAGCTCTCGGCCCTTCCGCCAATGATCAGCCAGCAGCCGCTGCAACCCCAGGGAGCGATGTGTCCCGCCGCCTGTTCACCTCGGAGTCTGTGACCGAGGGCCACCCCGACAAGATCGCTGACCAGATCAGCGACACCATCCTCGACGCGCTCCTCAAGGAGGACCCGACCTCCCGGGTCGCCGTCGAGACGCTGATCACCACCGGCCTGGTCCACGTGGCCGGTGAGGTGACGACCAAGGCGTACGCCGACATCCCCAACCTCGTCCGCAACAAGGTCCTGGACATCGGCTACGACTCGTCCAAGAAGGGCTTCGACGGCGCTTCCTGCGGCGTCTCGGTGTCCATCGGCGCGCAGTCCCCGGACATCGCCCAGGGCGTCGACACCGCCCATGAGTACCGGGTCGAGGGCGACGACGACGAGCTGGACCGGCAGGGCGCCGGCGACCAGGGCCTGATGTTCGGCTACGCGTGCGACGAGACGCCCGAGCTGATGCCGCTCCCGATCAACCTCGCGCACCGCCTGTCCAAGCGCCTGTCCGAGGTCCGCAAGAACGGCACCATCCCCTACCTCCGCCCCGACGGCAAGACCCAGGTCACCATCGAGTACGACGGCCACAAGGCCGTCCGCCTCGACACCGTCGTGGTCTCCTCCCAGCACGCCAGCGACATCGACCTCGACTCGCTGCTCGCGCCCGACATCCGCGAGTTCGTCGTCGAGCACGTCCTGGGCCAGCTCGTTGAGGACGGCATCAAGCTGGACACCGAGGGCTACCGCCTGCTGGTCAACCCGACCGGCCGCTTCGAGATCGGCGGCCCGATGGGTGACGCCGGCCTGACCGGCCGCAAGATCATCATCGACACCTACGGCGGTATGGCCCGCCACGGCGGCGGTGCCTTCTCCGGCAAGGACCCGTCCAAGGTCGACCGCTCGGCCGCCTACGCCATGCGCTGGGTCGCCAAGAACGTCGTCGCCGCCGGCCTCGCGGCCCGCTGCGAGGTCCAGGTCGCCTACGCCATCGGCAAGGCCGAGCCGGTCGGTCTCTTCGTCGAGACCTTCGGCACCGCCACCGTCGACACCGACAAGATTGAGCAGGCGATCGGCGAGGTCTTCGACCTCCGCCCGGCCGCGATCATCCGTGACCTGGACCTGCTCCGTCCGATCTACGCCCAGACCGCCGCCTACGGCCACTTCGGCCGCGAGCTGGAGGACTTCACCTGGGAGCGCACCGACCGCGTGGAGGCCCTGAAGAAGGCCGTGGGCCTGTAAGCCCCGATCCACTCGGCCAACGGCCCCGGACCGCCCGCCGCGGTCCGGGGCCGTGGCATGTGCGGACCCCGGCCGCTGTCGGTCCCATCTGCTAAGACTGGGACTGTGAGCAGGGAGAACGGGCGGCCGGAGGCGGGTGTGGGGGAGTCGGGGGCGGGGGAGCAGCTGGCGCTGATCCGGGAGGCCGTACGGGAGAAGAAGACCGGGCGGGCGAAGCCGCGGACGTGGCGGGGGGCCGAGCTGGCGGCCGGGCTGCCGGTGGCGCGGGTGCTGGTGGACAAGGGGCTGGTGCACCTCGACCGGTACTTCGACTATGCGGTGCCGGCGGCGATGGACGCCGAGGCGCAGCCGGGGGTCCGGGTGCGGGTGCGGTTCGGCGCCGGGGAGAAGGGCGGCCGGCGCGAGGGCGGCAAGTTGGTCAGCGGCTTCATCGTGGAGCGGGTGGCGGAGAGCGAGTACCGCGGGGTGCTGGCGCCGATCGCGCAGGTGCTGTCGACGGAGCGGGTGCTGACGCCGGAGCTGCTGGGGCTGTGCCGGGCGGTCGCCGACCGGTACGCGGGGACGCTGGCGGATGTGGTGCAGCTGGCGGTGCCGCCCCGGCGGGCGGCGGCCGAGGCCAAGCCATCACCGGCGCCGCTGCCGCCCAATGCCCTTCCGGATGCCGGGAGTTGGAGCCGTTACGGGGCGGGGCCCGGCTTTCTGGCGGCGCTGGCCCGGGGCGATGCGCCGCGGGCGGTGTGGACGGCGCTGCCGGGGGCGACCTGGCCGCAGGAGCTGGCCCGGGCGGCCGCGGCGGCGCTGGCCGGCGGGCGCGGCGCGCTGGTCGTGGTGCCCGACGGGCGGGCCGCGGCGCGGGTGGACGCGGCGCTGACCGAGCTGATCGGGTCGGAGCGGCATGTGCTGCTGACCGCCGATGCCGGGCCCGAGGAGCGCTACCGCCGCTGGCTGGCGGTGAGCCGGGGCTCGGTGCGGGCGGTGATCGGGACCCGGGCGGCGATGTTCGCACCGGTCGCCGATCCGGGTTTGGTGGCGCTGTGGGACGACGGGGACGGCAGCCACAGCGATCCGCACGCCCCGCAGCCGCATGCGCGGGAGGTGCTCATCCAGCGGTCGGTGACCGAGGGCGCCGGGTTCCTCCTGGGCGGACTGGGCTGCACGGTGGAGGCGGCGCAGCTGGTGGAGAGCGGTTGGGCGCGGCCGCTGACCGCCGAGCGCGAGCAGGTCCGGGCCGCGGCGCCGCTGGTGCGTACGGTCGGTGAGGGCGATGAGGCACGGGACGCCGCTGCGCGGGCCGCCCGACTGCCCACGATGGCCTGGCAGGTGGTCCGGGACGGGCTGCGGCGCGGCCCGGTGCTGGTCCAGGTGCCGCGCCGGGGATATGTGCCCCGGCTCGCGTGTGAGCGGTGCCGTACGCCGGCGCGCTGCCGGGCGTGTGCCGGTCCACTGGAGTCCCTGCGGGCGGGGGAGCTGGCCTGCGGGTGGTGCGGACGGCCGGAGCCGGACTGGCACTGCGCGGAGTGCGGCGGCGCCCGGCTGCGGGCCCAGATCGTCGGGGCGCGGCGGACGGCGGAGGAGCTGGGGCGGGCGTTCCCGGCGGTTCCGGTGCGTACGTCGGGCCGCGACCATGTGTTGGCCACCGTGCCGGACGCGCCGGCCCTCGTGGTGAGCACGCCCGGCGCGGAACCGGTGGCCGAGGGGGACGGGTACGCCGCCGCGCTGCTGCTGGACGGCTGGGCGCTGCTGGGGCGGCCGGACCTCCGGGCCGGGGAGGAGGCGCTGCGCCGCTGGCTGGGTGCCGCCGCGCTGGTCCGGGGGCAGGCGGAGGGCGGCACGGTCGCAGTGATCGCGGAGCCCACTCTGCGGCCGGTGCAGGCGCTGGTGCGCTGGGACCCGGTCGGTCATGCGGTCCGCGAGCTGGCCGAGCGGGCCGAGCTGGGCTTCCCGCCGGTGTCCCGGATGGCTTCGGTGGCCGGCCGCGGGGAGGACGTCGCGGAGCTGCTGCGGTCCGCCGAACTCCCGCCCGGAGCCGAGGTGTTGGGGCCGGTTCCGATGCCGGCGCCGGACCCCGGGCGGCCCCGTCGGCCCGGTGATCCTCCTGCGGCCTCCGGCCGGGGGAACCCCGCTCCCGGCGAGGAGTGGGAGCGCGCGCTGGTGCGGGTCCGCCCGGGGCAGGGGGCGGCGCTCGCCGCGGCGCTCAAGGCGGCGCGGGCGGCCCGGCTGGTCAAGCGCGAGGGGGAGGCGGTGCGGGTGCGGATCGATCCGCCGGACCTGGGGTGAGCGGCGCTGACGTGGGTGAGCCGCCCGAGGCGGGCGGGTCCGCGCCGGCGGGTGGCGGTGCGGCGCCGGTCCTCCGGCGTTCACGGCCCGGCCGGCATGGGCGCGTTGGACCGTCCGGCGTCCGTGGCCCGGCTGCTTCGGCGTGCGGCCGCCCAGGGACACGGCGCCGCCCCGGGGCGGTGGTCTGGCGTTCCCCGGGGCGTTGGCGAGCGGTGCACGGCGAGCCGTGCCCGGTGGGTGACGGCGTCAGCCGTTGCGGGGGCCGGGGAAGGCGCCCGGGCGGCTCGGTTCGTCGCGGGGGACCGGGGCGGGCCGGTCGGGCATGGAACGGGCGGCGGGGACGGACGGCGCTCCGGGCAGCCCGGTGGTCATCGTCACCGCGCGGCCCGCGGCAGCGTCCGACGCGCGCACCGCGCTCTCGCCGCCGCCGTCCGCGACGGGTTGGCTGGAGGCCCGGCGGGCACCGTAACGGCGGTGCACGGCCTGCTTGGTGACCCCGAGCGCCGAGCCCACCGCGTCCCAGGAGAAGCCCAGCGAACGGTCGAAGTCGACCGCCGCCGTGACGAGGGTCTCGACGCTGTCGCGCAGCTCCTGGGCGAGGCGCACGGTGGGGGCGGGCGCGCGTCCGTAGACGACGAAGCCCGCGGAGGGGCCCGTACGCCGCGGGCGGTAGACGTTGCCGAGCTGAGCGGTCAGTGTGCGCAGCGCGTCCACCTGCCGGCGGACCCGCTCGATGTCCCGCACCAGGAGATGCAGGCTGGCGCGCGCCTGGGCGTCGTGGGTTGCGTGGTCGGCCATGAAACAAGCCTCTCGAACCGGCGTGGAAAGGTATGGGTGCAGAGGTGGTGAAAGCGAGCGGGCCGCCAAGGCGGCCCGTTCCAGGTCAATGCTTTTTGACCAACGCGACAGCAGCGGCTGTGGTCACGGTATGGGGGCGCGCGAACTTCTGCAGGAGGCGCGGGGAATGTTGTGCGCCCCCTTGTTCCGCCGCCATGGCCTGGGACGGGCCCCATAGACTGGTGTGTCGTTCCGCAGCGTGTGAGAGGTAGATCGCCACCCATGAGGCTTGTCTTCGCCGGCACCCCCGAGGTCGCCGTACCCGCCCTCGATGCCCTGATCGCCTCGGAGCGGCATGACGTCGTGGCCGTCGTGACCCGGCCCGACGCGCCCGCGGGGCGTGGCCGGCGGCTGGTCGCCAGCCCCGTCGCGGAGCGCGCGGCGGAGGCCGGCATCGAGGTGCTCAAGCCCGTCCGGCCGCGTGACGAGGACTTCCAGGCCCGACTGCGGGAGATCGCGCCGGACTGCTGCCCGGTGGTCGCCTACGGCGCGCTGCTGCCGAAGTCCGCGCTGGACATCCCCGCCAGGGGCTGGGTGAATCTGCACTTCTCGCTGCTGCCCGCATGGCGTGGCGCGGCGCCCGTCCAGCACGCGGTGCTCGCCGGCGACGAGGTCACCGGAGCCTCCACCTTCCAGATCGAGCAGGGCCTGGACTCCGGCCCGGTCTACGGGGTGTTGACCGAGCAGGTCCGGCCGACCGACACCAGCGGCGATCTGCTCACCCGGCTGGCGTTCGCCGGCTCCGGGCTGCTCGTCGCCACGATGGACGGCATCGAGGACGGCACCCTCACCGCGGTGCCGCAACCGGCCGACGGCGTCACCCTCGCGCCGAAGATCGAGGTCGAGGACGCCAAGGTGGACTGGACCGCACCGGCGCTCCGCATCGACCGGCTGGTCCGCGCCTGTGCGCCGGCCCCCGGCGCCTGGACGGTCTTCCGCGGCGAGCGCCTCAAGCTGATGTCGGCGTCCCTTGCCGAGGGCCACACCGAGCCCGCCCTCGTGCCCGGCGCCCTCGCCGCCACGAAGAAGGCGGTGTACGTCGGCACCGGCAGCCACCCGCTCGAACTGGGCTGGGTGCAGCCGCAGGGCAAGAAGCCGATGAAGGCGGCGGACTGGGCCCGTGGCGTCCGCATCGAGGCGGGGGAGCGGCTGGGCGGCTGACGGTGCGGCGGGGGCCGTTGGGGCGCGCGACCGACCGTCCGGCCGTGCGCGCTCCCGTCACCGGCCCCGCGTAGGCTGGGACGGCACCCTTCCTCTCGTATCCGGAGCACCTTTTCTGTGAGCCAGCAGCCCAGCCGTCGCCCCAGCAAGCCCCATCGCCGGCCGAAGAAGGACCCGGTACGGATCCTGGCGTTCGAGGCGCTGCGGGCCGTGGACGAGCGGGACGCCTACGCGAACCTGGTCCTGCCGCCGCTGCTGCGCAAGGCGCGCCAGGCCGGCGACTTCGACAGCCGGGACGCGGCGCTGGCCACGGAGCTGGTCTACGGGTCGCTGCGACGGCAGGGCACCTATGACGCGGTCCTCGCGCAGTGCGTGGACCGCCCGCTGCGGGACGTGGACCCGCCGGTCCTGGACGTCCTGACGCTCGGCGCGCACCAGCTGCTCGGTACCCGCATCCCCAGCCACGCCGCGGTCAGCGCCACCGTCGAGCTGGCGCGGGTGGTGCTGGGCGACGGCCGGGCCAAGTTCGTCAACGCGGTGCTGCGCAAGGTCGCCGCCCATGACCTGGACGGCTGGCTGGAGCGGGTCGCGCCGGACTACGACGAGGACCCCGAGGACCACCTCGGCATCGTGCACGCCCACCCCCGCTGGGTGGTCTCCGCGCTGTGGGACGCCCTCGGCGGTGGCCGCGCCGGGATCGAGGACCTGCTGGAGGCGGACAACGAGCGCCCCGAGGTGACGCTGGTGGCGCGGCCCGGCCGGTCGACCGCCGAGGAGCTGCTGGACGCGGCCGGCGAGCAGGGCGCGCTGCCCGGGCGCTGGTCGCCGTGGGCGGTCCGGCTCGCGGAGGGCGGCGAGCCCGGTGCGCTGGACGCGGTCCGCGAGGGGCGGGCGGGCGTCCAGGACGAGGGCAGCCAACTGGTCGCCCTCGCGCTGGCGAACGCACCGGTCGACGGCTCCGACCGGCTCTGGCTCGACGGCTGTGCGGGCCCCGGCGGCAAGGCGGCGCTGCTAGGCGCCCTGGCGGCCCAGCGTGGCGCGGCCCTGTTGGCATCGGAGCGGCAGCCGCACCGCGCCCGTCTGGTGGCCCGGGCGCTGGACGGCAACCCCGGCCCGTACGCGGTGATCACCGCCGACGGCACCCGCCCGGCCTGGCGGCCCGGCAGCTTCGACCGCGTCCTGGTGGACGTCCCCTGCACCGGCCTGGGCGCGCTGCGCCGCCGCCCGGAGGCCCGCTGGCGCCGCCGCCCCGAGGACCTGGACGGCTTCGCCCCGCTCCAACGCGACCTGCTGCGCCAGGCGCTGGCCGCGGTCCGGGTCGGCGGAGTGGTCGGCTACGCCACCTGCTCCCCGCACCCGGCCGAGACCCGCGCCGTGGTCGAGGACGTCCTCAAGGGCCGAGGTGGCCCGGCGGTCGCGGCGGACTGGGTCGACGCCCGCCCCCTGATGCCCGGCGTCCCCGCCCTCGGCGACGGCCCCGACGTCCAGCTCTGGCCGCATCTGCACGGCACGGACGCGATGTACCTGGCCCTGCTCCGCCGGACGGGGTGAGCGCGGGGCCAAGGGCGGCAGCCGCACCTCACACCCGGAACTGGTGCTCTTCCAGACATGGGGCGAACATCAGGACCACGCCGAACATGATCCCTCCGGAGGCGAGCTGCTGCCCTTGGTCGAACTCGTCGACGAACGCGGCGGCGACGCCGTTCTCACCGCGCTAGACCGGATCGTCGACGAAGCCCACGCCGAGGTCATGGACTCCACCGCCCGCAAGGCTCAGGGACGGGAAGGGCCACAAGTGAAGATCGTCAATGGCTTCCCCCTCCGGGCAGGGCAGCGACGAATGCGATGAGTACGGCCGGCCCGTACCCGGGCCGGCGGGACGTCTCGGAGCCAGAGCGGCTCACGGGCGGGCTGAGCGCGATTCGCCCCCGGACAGCGGCCGGTCCCGGAGGTCTGGGGGCCGGCTTCACCCCTTCGGGGCTGTTTCGTGGCCGTGGCCGGTGGTGTTCAGGATGCGTTCAGGTTGCGGTTGGAAGCGTGGGGCGGCGTGCGACGTGATCACTGCGCGCGGTGCACCTCGTACCTGACATCTGCCGCCACTGTGCGCACTTCGTAAGGACCCGCGACACGACGTGAGGTGCTGCGGAGGCGCCACCCAGGAAGGATCGACATTGCCTGAGCCCGAAGTCCTGGCCGACATGGACGTCGCCGGCACCGACAGGTACGTGCTGCGGAAGCTGCCGGAGGTCACACTGGCCTTCTGGGTCATGAAGACCGCCGCGACGACCCTCGGTGAGACAGCAGGCGACCTCTTCGCCCAGACCCTCAAGCTCGGCTACTTCCTGACCACCATCGCGTTGTTCTTGATCTTCGTGGTCACGCTGGTCGTGCAGCTCCGGTCCCGGCGCTACAACCCGTTCTTCTACTGGACGGTCATCCTGTCCACGAGCATGGCCGGCACCACGATGTCCGACTTCATGAACCGGGACGCCAGCGCCAAGTTCCTCACCGACGGCGCGAAGTCGCTCGGCTGGGGACCGCAGGGCCTCGGGTTGGGCTACCCCACCGGGGCCGCCATCCTGATCTCGCTGCTGATCGTCATCTTCGTCATCTGGAAGTGCACCGGGCTGACGTTCGCCATCCGCGACATCGTCTCCTTCCGCGCGGAGGCCCTCTTCTGGGCGGCGATCCTCGTGTCGAACACGCTCGGCACCTCGATGGGTGACTTCCTCTCCGACAGCTCCGGACTCGGTTACGCGGGCGGCGCCCTGTTCGTGACCGGTGTACTCGCCGTACTCGTCGCCCTTATGCGGGTGCCGGCCGTGCCGAACGTGGTGCTGTTCTGGATCGCCTTCGTGCTCACCCGGCCCCTCGGGGCGACCGCCGGTGACTTCCTCACCAAGCCGCTCGCCAAGGGCGGCCTCGACCTCGGCACGGCGGGCTCGTCGGCGGTGCTCCTCGCGGTGCTGCTCTGCCTCATGGGGTACGCCCACGTTCAGGAGCGCCGGACCGATGCGTCCCGGGACAGGACCCTCACGGGCGTTTCCTGAGCACCACCGTGATCGTGGCTTTCCCCGGGGGCTTCGAGCGCGCCGGCGAGCCGACGCAGTACGCCCATGGCGTCCGCGGTTCCGAGCTGTGAGCGGCGGCGTTCGCTTCGATCGTGGAGTGTGATCTGGCCGGGGCCTGCAAGATCAGCGCGGGCCGGCGGAGGGCGGTAGTCCGCGAGCCCCGTTGGCCTTGGCTCTGGTGAGCTTGGCTCCGGTCAGCTGCGCCCCTCGCAGGTCGGCGTTGGTGAGGTTGGCTCCGGTCAGGTTCACACCGCGCAGGTCAGCGCCCGTCAGGTCGGCGCCGGTCAGGTCGGCGTTCGCCAGGTTCGCGCTGTCCGTGACGGTGCCAGAAATGACCTTGGCTTGCAGGGACTTGTCGGCCGCGCTGAGCTGTGCGCCGTGTAGGTGCGCCCCGGCCAGGGTTGCGCCCGTGAGGTTGGCGTCAGCCAGGATCGCCCCGGTCAGATCCGTCCCGGCAAGGCTTGCTCCTGTGAGGTCCGCATCCCAGAGCACCGCACGGGTGAGACGGGACGGTCCGGTGCGGACCGGCGCGTCCGGCGCCCCCAGTACCGTCTCGTGCAACTTCGCGCTGCTGAGGTCTGCCCCGGTCAGATCCGTCTCAAGAAGCCCCGCGCGGGTCAGGTCCGCTCCGTCCAGTTGGGCATTGGTCAGGCCTGTGCGCAGGAGTGTTGCTCCGCTCAGATTGACCTCGCTGGCGAACGCGTTGCGCAGGTCTACTCCCGCGAGCACGGCATGTCGCAGGTCTGCCCCCTCCATGTTCGCGTAGCCGAACGAGGAATGCGTGCGGGGGAGTTCACCGCCCTTGGGGATCTTCGCGAGGTCTTTGACGCCCCAGGTGGACAGCGTCAGGCCCCGGAGGTCTGTGCGGTTCCAGTCGAGCTGCGCACCTCCGTCGTGGCCGGGTGGGCGGCGGGCCAGCACATTCATCACGGCCGCCACGTCAGTGGACGGGCGGCGTTTGAGGGTCTGCTCGAGGTCCTTGGGCTCCTTTGCGAAGCCGCTTGCCGGAACGGGTGCGTGACGTCGTACGTATGCCGACAAGACCGAGATGATCCTGGGCTGGTCGCGAGGCGAGTCCTGCATGATGCGCTCCAGCGCGTAGATCCCCCCGAAGCGCACGTCCAACGACCGCGACCCGAGGTTGGTGATCGCGTCGTTGAACCGGCTGGTGAGCTGCCCCTGTTCGGCGACCTGTACTTCCCGCCAGGTGAACAGCAGCGCCAACGCTGCGGCCAGGCCGGGCAGGGCGGCCACCGTGAGCCCTAACCACTGGGCCCGGCCCAAGCCGCCGGCACCGTGCGCATCGGCTCCGCGGCGGCGCCGTTGTCTGGCCGCGCGCCTGTGCGCGATCCGGCTCAGCCGTCCACCGCGCGTATGGCTCCTCACCTTGTCCATGGCAATCGACAGACGTCGAACCGGGCTGACGCCACTCCGTCGAGGCACCCGATCGCCGCAGTGATCCGCAGGCTGCGTGGCGACGGCGGCGGCGCTCTGCCCGGACCGTTCCGCCCGGACCGTTCAGGCGGTCTCGTTCACCATCGGGGGTGCGCATGCCGCCGGGGACGAGGCGGTGACCAGCCGGTGCCGCAGCTACCGTTCCTCCTCCGCGCGGTCCGTGGGGGAGGAGCCCCGCCAGACCACCGAGCTGCCCAGGGCCGCCGCCACAGGGGTGCGGTGAGGCCGGCCCGCACCGCGTACGCCTCCACCGTGCCTTCGGCGAGCATGCGCAGGCCGTGGGGCGTCCGGCCGTTCGCGGTGGGGACGCCGCGCGGCCAGTCGGGGTTGCAGGCCCAGTACGGGCGGTCGTGGTCGTCACGGCAGACGGCGGCCCCCGCGGCCCCCGGGGTGCCGCCGGGGAGGGGCCGGGGAGGGGCCGGGACGTCCCGCCTCCGGGTGGCGTCGGGCGGCGCGCCATACTGGGGGCATGGCCTTGATCAACCCCAGCATCCTGTCCGCCGACTTCGCCCGGCTCGCCGAGGAGGCGAAGGCCGTCGAGGGCGCCGACTGGCTGCACGTCGACGTCATGGACAACCACTTCGTCCCGAACCTCACGCTCGGCGTGCCGGTGGTCGAGTCGCTGCGCAAGGCGACGGACATCCCGCTCGACCTGCATCTGATGATCGAGGACCCGGACCGCTGGGCGCCGCAGTACATCGAGGCCGGTGCGGGGTCGGTGACCTTCCACGCGGAGGCGGCGGCGGCACCGGTGCGACTGGCGCGGGAGATCCGGGCCAAGGGGGCGCGGGCCTCGATGGCGCTGAAGCCGGCCACGCCGATCGAGCCGTACGAGGACCTGCTGCCCGAACTGGACATGCTGCTGATCATGACGGTGGAGCCCGGATTCGGCGGCCAGGCGTTCCTGGACATCATGCTGCCGAAGATCCGCCGCACCCGTGAGCTGATCTCGAAGCACGGCCTGGAGCTGTGGCTCCAGGTGGACGGCGGGGTCTCCGACGCCACCATCGAGCGCTGCGCCGAGGCCGGCGCCGATGTGTTCGTGGCTGGCTCCGCGGTCTACGGCGCGGACGACCCGGCCAAGGCGGTGCGGGAGCTGCGCGCCAAGGCCGAGACGGCGTCCGCGGCGGCGGGCTGGGGCTGCGCCCACTGACGCCGGGGGCCGCGGCGGGTGGCCGGGCGGTTTTCCGCCGGGCGTTCCCGCCGGGGCGCGGCCGGAGCCGTACGTTGCCCGTGGCGCAACCCAGCGTTCACGAGCGTCGGAGCCCCGCCGGTCCCCGTTGACCGCGGGTTTCTGAAAGGATGAGCAAAGACTCGATCAGATGCGCAAAAGGGGAGAATTTCGTGGTAGCCAGCCGCCCACAGTCCGGAATGGGCCCCGCCGAGCTGGTGCAGGCTGCGGCCATGGCCCGTCGCTTCTATCTCGAGGGCAAGTCGAAGATCCAGATCGCGGAGGAATTCGGCGTCAGCCGGTTCAAGGTGGCACGGGTGCTGGAGACCGCGCTGGAGCGTGATCTCGTACGCATCGAGATCCGGGTGCCCTCCGAACTCGACGCCGAACGCTCCGACGCCCTGCGGGCCCGCTACGGCCTGCGGCACGCCGTGGTCGTGGAGTCGCCGGCGGACGCTCCCCCCGCCTTCGGCGGTCAGACCCCGCCCGAGGACGCCGCCGATCCGGAGAACCTCGGCGAGGTCGCCGCGGACCTGCTCGGCGAGCTGGTCACCGAGGGCGATGTGCTCGGGCTCGCCTGGGGCCGTTCGACCATCCACATGGCGGCCGCGCTGCACCGGCTCCCGCCGTGCACCGTCGTGCAGTTGACCGGGGTCTACGACGCCGGCACCGCCGACCGCGGCTCGGTCGAGGCGGTCCGCCGCGCGGCCGACGTCGCCGGGGGAGAGGCGCACCCGATCTACGCGCCCATGCTGCTGCCCGATTCGGCCACCGCCGAGGCGCTGCGCCGGCAGACCGGGATCGCCCGGGCCTTCGAGTACTTCGACAAGGTCACCGTCGCCTGCGTCTCCATCGGCTCCTGGGAGCCGGGCGTCTCGACGGTCTACGACATGCTGTCGGAGGACGAGCGGGAGCACTACGCGTCGCTGGGCGCGGCCGCCGAGATGTCCGCCCACCTCTTCGACGCGGAGGGCCGCCGGATCGGCCGGGACCTGGGCGAGCGGTGCATTACCGTCGAGGCGGACCGGCTGCGCCGGATCCCCGAGGTCGTCGCCATCGCCGGCGGCCGGCGCAAGGCCGCGGCGATCGGCGCGGTGCTGCGCTCCGGCCTGGTGACGAGCCTGGTCACGGACACCGCCGCCGCCGACCACCTGCTGCTGGAGACCGGCCCGGGGCCGCGCCCCGCTCTGGACCGCGCCGACCCTGACGGGTCGTGACACCGGGTGGCCGGCGGTCCGCCGGCCACCCCTGGGGCGCCCACCGGCGGGCAGGACGCCCCGCCCTGTGACAGCATCGGCGCCATGGTGATCCGCTCCGCCCCGCGCCGGGCCGCCGCCGTCCTCGGCGCGCTGCTCGCCGGGCTGCTGCTGGTCCTGACCGGCTGCACCACCGGTGGCGGTCAAGGGAGTTCACCCGCGCCGGCGCGGGCCACCGCCACCGGCGTCGCCGGTACCCCGCGTCCTTCCGGCGTCCCGGACTGGGCCGGCGGCCTGCGGGTCGTCACGGTCGGCGCGCTGCCGCCGCAGGTCCGAGACACCCTGCGGCGGATCGACGCCGGCGGGCCCTTCCCGTACCGCCAGGACGGCACCGTCTTCGCCAACCGCGAGGGCCTGCTGCCCCGTCAGGTGCGCGGCTTCTACCACGAGTACACGGTCCCCACCCCCGGTGCACCCGACCGCGGCGCCCGCCGCCTGGTCACCGGGCGGGGGCCGGAGACCTACTACACAGGCGACCACTACCGGACCTTCAGGGCGGTGTTGCGATGACGGAGGCGGTGCCCCGGCCACTGGCGGCGGTGCTGGACGGTAGTACGCCCGCGGGCGTACTGACCTGGCCGGCCGACCGGCCGGTGGCGGATGCGCTGGCGGCGGCCGAGCGGGCCGGGTGGCACGGAGCGGCTCTGGGTCTGGAGGACGTGGCGGACAAGGCCGCGTTCATGGAGCGGTGCGCCACCGCGCTCCGGCTGCCGGAGTGGTTCGGCCGGAACTGGGACGCGCTCGCCGACTGCCTCACCGACCTGTCCTGGTGCCCGGCCGGCCGGGGCCGGCTGCTGGTCGTCACGGGCTGGCAGGGCTATGCGGCGGCGGCGCCGGACGACTGGAGCGTGGTGGAGTCGGTGCTGGCCGACGCGGTGGGCCACTGGCGGGACACCGACACCGGACTGGCCGTGATCATGGCCAGGGGGCGGGCCCGGCGGGGGGTGTGACGGCCCGGCCGCCAGGCGCCGGGGCCCGGCGTTCCGCCGCCTTGGCGGATCGCACACATGGCTCGTACAGGTGCTCGGACCTTCCTATGAGGCCTGGTCAGGGCCCGTATCCTGGCCATATGCGATTCCTGAATCCGAAGAACGGCGCGCTCGAAGAGAGTTCTTCGGTGCCCTACGACCTGACCTACGACGACGTGTTCATGGTGCCCGGACGCTCCTCCGTGGGCTCCCGCCAGGGCGTCGACCTGGCCTCGCCCGACGGCAGCGGCACCACGATCCCGCTCGTGGTCGCCAACATGACGGCGATCGCCGGCCGCCGGATGGCCGAGACCGTCGCCCGCCGTGGTGGCCTGGTCGTCATTCCGCAGGACATCCCGATCGACGTCGTCACCGACGTCGTGACCTGGGTCAAGCGCCGTCACCTGGTGCTGGACACCCCGATCGTGCTGTCCCCGGTCGCGACCGTCGCCGATGCGCTGGCGCTGCTGCCCAAGCGGGCGCACGGCGCGGGCATCGTGGTCGACGGCGGCCGCCCGATCGGCGTGGTCACCGAACACGACCTGGCGGGTGTGGACCGCTTCACCCAGGTCGCCGAGGTCATGTCCAAGGACCTGCTGGTGCTGGACGCGGACATCGACCCGCGGGAGGCCTTCAACACGCTCGACGCCGCCAACCGCAAGCTCGCGCCCGCGGTCGACGACAACGGCATGCTGGTCGGCATCCTGACTCGCAAGGGCGCCCTGCGCGCCACCCTGTACACCCCCGCCACCGACGCCAACGGCAAGCTGCGGATCGCCGCCGCCGTGGGCATCAACGGCGATGTGGCCGGCAAGGCCAAGGCACTGCTGGACGCCGGCGTGGACACCCTCGTCGTGGACACCGCGCACGGCCACCAGGAGTCGATGATCAACGCGATCCGGGCCGTCCGGGCGCTGGACCCGCAGGTGCCGATCGTCGCGGGCAACATCGTCTCCGCCGCGGGCGTCCGGGACCTGATCGAGGCCGGCGCGGACATCATCAAGGTCGGCGTCGGACCGGGCGCGATGTGCACCACCCGCATGATGACCGGCGTCGGCCGCCCCCAGTTCTCCGCGGTGCTGGAGTGCGCCGCGGAGGCGAAGAAGTACGGCAAGCACGTCTGGGCCGACGGCGGGGTGCGCCACCCGCGCGACGTCGCCATGGCGCTCGCCGCCGGCGCCTCCAACGTCATGATCGGCTCCTGGTTCTCCGGCACCCTGGAGTCGCCCGGCGACCTCCAGCACACCGCCGACGGCCGCCCGTACAAGGAGAGCTTCGGCATGGCCTCGGCGCGTGCGGTGCAGCGCCGTACCAGCGAGGAGTCGGCCTACGACCGGGCCCGCAAGGGGCTGTTCGAGGAGGGCATCTCCACCTCGCGGATGTTCATCGACCAGGCGCGCCCCGGCGTCGAGGACCTGATCGACTCGATCATCGCGGGCGTCCGCAGCTCCTGCACCTACGCGGGCGCCGCCTCCCTGGCGGAGTTCGCCGAGAAGGCCGTGGTCGGCGTGCAGAGCGCCGCCGGCTACGCCGAGGGCAAGCCGCTGCACGACAGCTGGAGCTGAGCCGGCAGCCGCCCGGCAGCCGCCGTTCCCCCCGGCCCCGCACCCACCCGGTGCGGGGCCGGTCGCGTCTGCGGGCCCGCCGGTGCCACCGTCGCGCGGCAGCCGCGTCACCGGTCCGTCCGCATGGTGGGACACCTCACAGCCGACCGGACGATCCGAGCGCCGGTGCGCAATGATCCACCGCCCGCCGCACCGGCGCGCAACGATCGTCCATGGTTGCGCAAGGAACCTGCATTACGGCAGCTCAGCGGCGCCCCGTAAGGTGACGCGCTAGTACGTGGAGTGGCGGCGACCGCTTGCTCGGCGGTCCCCCCTGCGCAGGGTGCTTTCGCATGCCCGCGTACGGATCGTTGCTGGTCGCCGCCGCCCGACCGGCAGCAAGTAAGGAGCCACCCCAGTGTTGGAGCACGGCGCAGCCCCGCCCGCAGGGGACCGTGACACCCGGCCACCCGCCCCCGGAGGCTTCGGCACCCGGCTGATGCGGCGCAAGCCGGTCGAGCGGCTGGTCGCCGAGGGCGGCAAGGGGCAGGGCGGTGAGCTCCGCCGTTCCATGGGCGTCTGGCAGCTGACCATGATCAGCATCGGCGCCACGCTCGGCACCGGCATCTTCGTGGTGCTGGGCGAGGCGGTCCCGGACGCCGGGCCCGCGGTCGTCCTCTCCTTCGTCATCGCCGGCGTCACCGCGCTGTTCTCGGCGCTGTCGTACGCGGAGCTGGCCGGCAGCATCCCGGTCTCCGGATCCTCCTACTCGTACGCCTACGCCACCCTCGGTGAGCTGATCGCCTGGGTCTGCGGCTGGTGCCTGGTCCTGGAGTACGGCGTCTCGGTCGCGGCGGTCGCGGTCGGCTGGGGCGAGTACCTCAACGAGCTGCTCAACGGCGTCTTCGGGTTCACCATCCCGGACGCGCTGGCGCAACCGCCCGGTGACGGCGGCTACTTCAACCTGCCGGCGCTGCTGGTGGTGCTGCTGGCGATGGCGTTCCTGCTGGGCGGGGCCAAGGAGAGCGCCCGGGCCAACACCGTCATGGTGCTCGTCAAGATCGTGGCGCTGCTGCTGTTCTGCGGGGTCGCGGTCCAGGGCGTGCGGTCCGGCAACTACGCCAACTTCATGCCGATGGGCATGGCCGGCGTCAGCGCCGCCGGTGCCACGCTGTTCTTCTCCTACATCGGCTTCGACGCCGCCTCCACGGCCGGCGAGGAGGCCAAGAACCCGCAGCGCGACCTGCCGCGCGCGATCATGCTCTCGCTGGTGATCGTCACCGCGCTGTACTGCCTGGTCGCGGCGATCGCGGTGGGCGCGATGCCGTGGCAGAAGTTCAAGGGCTCGGAGGCTGCGCTGGCCGGGATCATGAAGTCGGTCACCGGCCAGGGCTACTGGGCGGTGCTGCTCGCCTTCGGCGCGGTCGTCGCCATCGCCAGCGTCGTGCTGACGGTGCTCTACGGCCAGACCCGGATCCTCTTCGCGATGTCCCGGGACGGCCTGATGCCCAAGGCGTTCTCCAAGGTGCACGCCGGGACCGGGGTGCCGCGGGTGAACACCGTGGTCGTCTCGCTGTTCTGCGGGGTGCTGGCCGCGGCGGTGCCGCTGGGCGAGCTGGCCGACGCCACCAGCATCGGCACGCTCTTCGCCTTCGCGCTGGTCAATGTGGCCGTGATCGTGCTGCGCCGCACCCGGCCGGACATGCCGCGGACCTTCCGCACGCCGCTGTCGCCGCTCTTCCCCGCGATCGGCTTCCTGCTGTGCCTCTACATGATGGGCAGCCTCGACGCGGTGACCTGGGTGGTCTTCGGCGGCTGGATGGCCGTGGGCCTTGTGGTCTACTTCGGATACGGCATGCGCCGCTCCCGATTGGCCACCGCAGAGAAGTGAACCACCCGCAGTGCGACTGAACGAACTCGACGAACGCATCGTCCACGCCCTCGCCGAGGACGCCCGCCGCAGCTATGCGGACATCGGCCAGGAGGTCGGCCTGTCCGCCCCGGCCGTCAAGCGCCGGGTGGACCGGCTGCGGGCGGACGGCGCGATCACCGGCTTCACCGTACGGGTGGACCCGGCCGCGCTCGGCTGGGAGACCGAGGGATTCATCGAGCTCTACTGCCGCCGCAACACCTCGCCCGAGGCGATCCACCGCGGCCTGTCGCGCTACCCGGAAGTGGCGTCCGCCTCCACCGTCACCGGTGAGGCGGACGCCATCGTCCAGGTCTTCGCCTCCGACATGCGCCACTTCGAGCGCGTGCTGGAGCGCATCGCCGGCGAGCCGTTCGTCGAGCGCACCAAGTCCGTGCTGGTGCTCTCGCCGCTGCTGCGCCGCTTCAGCTCAGGGGCGCCCGGCTAGGGCGCTTCTTTCGGATCTTCGTGGGCTCGCGGGGTCCGGCCGGAGTACGAGGGCGTCCGCCTACCGGCCCGCAGGCCGAGGACCACGGCCGCGCCCACCACCAGGACCGCCCCCGCGGCGATCCGGTAGCCCAGCGCCGCGGCGTCGGCGAACGCGGTCCCCAGCGCGGCACCGTGGCCGGTGCCCGAGGCCAAGCGCACCGACAGCACGGTGCCGACCACCGCGATGCCCAGTGCCGCGCCCAACTCCCGTGCCGCGCCCTGGAGTCCGGAGCCCATCCCGGAGCGGTCGGCCGGCACGGACGCCACGATCGCATGCGACAGCGTCGGCATCGCCAGGCCCGCGCCGGCCGCCATCGTCAGCAGGAACACCAGGTAGAGCGGGTACGGGGTGCCGGCGTCGGCGGTGGACAGCGCCAGCAGTCCGGCCGCGATCAGCGCCAGCCCCGCGCCGACCGTCCGGGCCTCACCGAACCTCCCCCAGCTGCCGCGGGGGGTACCCCCGGCCCAGCGCATCCCGTACTTGGTCACCGCCATCATCCCGAAGGCCAGCGGCACGATCGCCCAGCCGGTCTGCAGCGGGGAGTAGCCCTTGACGTACTGCAGGAACTGGGCGTTGACGTAGAAGAGCGCGAACATGCCGAAGAAGGCCACGGCGATGCCGAGGGAGCCGGCGCGCAGCCGCGGCAGCCGGAACAGCCGCGGGTCCAGCACCGGGTGCGCGGCCCGCAGCCCGTGCCGTACGAACAGCGCGAGCACCACCAGCGCCAGCGCGAAGGCGCCCAGCACCGCGGCGGAGGTCCAGCCCAGGTCCGGGCCCTCGATGATGCCGAAGAGCAGCGCGCCCGCCCCGAGGACCAGCAGCGCCGAGCCGGGCAGGTCCAGCGGCGCGGTGTGCCGGGGGATCCGGGGCGCCGCCGCGGCGCACCAGACCAGCAGGGCCAGGCCGAGCGGTACGTAGCACCAGAACAGCCCCTGCCAGGGCAGGTACTGAAGGATCAGCGCGCCGCCGGCGTTGCCGGCCATCCCGCCGATGCCGAGCGCCGTGCTCCAGGCGGCGACCGCGCCGGCCCTGTGTGCGGGCGGGGCGGCGTGCAGCAGGACGGCCATGGTCGCCGGGACCAGCAGCGCGGCTCCCGCGCCCGAGACCGCGCGACCGGCCAGCAGCAGCGGCAGGGTGGGCGCCAGCGCGCTCAGCAGGGCACCCGCCGCGAACACCCCGAGCCCGGTCAGCAGGGCGCCCTTGCGGCCGAGCCGGTCGCCCAGCGCACCGGCCGGGACCAGCAGCCCCGCGAAGACCAGTACGTAGGTGTCGACGATCCACAGCAGCTGGGAGGCGGACGGGTGCAGGCCGCTCGCGGCGATCTTGGGTATGGCCAGGTTCATCGCGGCCACCAGGGACTGGGCGACCAGCACACCGGCGCACATCGCGGCGGTCACCGAGCGGCGCCGCCCGGAACCGACGCCGACCGCCGGAGCGGACGTTGCGGAAGACAGGGTCGAAGTCATGGCCGGGACGCTAGGCTCGCGGTGACTTAACTTCAAATGCAAGGTATGCACTTCATGATTGCGCGAAACGCAAACATCGACTTCAACCTGCTGCCGGCGCTGGACGCCCTGTTGGAGGAGGAGAGCGTGACCGCGGCCGCGGACCGGCTGGGGCTCTCCGGGCCGGCGATGAGCCGCGCCCTGGGACGGATCCGCCGGACCATCGGCGACCCGGTGCTGGTCCGCGCCGGCCGCCGGATGGTGCCCACCCCGCGCGCCCTGGAGATCAGGGCCGAGGTGCGCCGCCTGGTGGAGGGGGCCCACGGGGTGCTGGCCCCGTCCGCCCCTGCCGACCCGGCACAGCTGGCCCGGACCTTCACCCTCACCAGCAGCGACCTCTTCATCACCGCCGTCGGCCCGCGGCTGCTGGCGCTCGCCGCCGAGGAAGCGCCGCAGGTCGTCCTGCGCTTCCTCGGCGAGAGCCCGGTCGATGTGCCGCTGCTGCGGGACGGCGCGGCGGACCTGGAGCTCGGCATCCTCGACAGCCGCGAGCCGGAGATCCGTACCGAGCGGCTCTTCACCGACCGCGGGGTGGCGGTGGTGCGCGAGGGCCACCCGCTGACCACCGCGCCGCTCACCCCGCGCCGCTACGCCGCCGCCGCGCACCTCAACGTCACCCGGCGCGGCCGGCTGACCGGCCCGGTGGACACCGCGCTCGCCGCACTCGGGCTGCGCCGCCGGGTGATCGCCACCGTTCCCACCTTCGCCGCCTCGCTGCTGATGATCCGCGACAGCGATGTGGTCGGCCATGCCAGCGAGCGGGCGGGGGCGGCCACGGTCCGCGGGTTGGGGCTGTGCACGCTGCCGATCCCGCTCGACCTGCCGTCGATGACCATCGAGATGGCCTGGCACCCCCGCCACGAGGCGGACCCGGGCCACATCTGGCTGCGCGGTCTGGTCCGGCGGGTGGTCGCCGAGGAGGTCAGTGGCGGATCCGCCACGGGACGACCGTGAAGTCGCCGCTCTCCAGGATCTCGAAGGGCGCCGACGCCACGCACCGCGGCAGGTCCTTGGTCTCGGCCGGGTCGTTGGTGGCTGCCCAGCTGTAGCCGAGCCGGTCGTGCCGGCCGTCGTCGCGGACGCTGAAGCCGACCCGCTTGCCCTTCAGGCCCGGCCGGTCGGTCCGGGTGACGATGCCGGAGGCGGTGGCGGTCTTGCCGCCGGTCATCAGGCAGTCGATTCGCCCCTCGGCGAAGCCGTGGGTCCTGTTGGGGAAGACATGGCTGAACCGGAAGGTGCCCTTGGCGTCGAGCGGGCCCTGGTCCTTGCGGAAGCGCGCGTCGAACGTGAAGTGGATGTTGTCGCCGGCCGAGCGGTAGAGCTTGGCGGAGCCGGTCAGGCTGGCGCCGGCGTCGGCGGCCGGGGCGGGGTGTGCGGGCCGGGCGGCGGGTGCGCCGTCCGAGGCGGCCGCGGAGCCGGCGGTCAGGGCCGCGGCCAGCGCCACCGCCCCGGCCGTGGCGAGCGCGATCCGGGCGCGGGAGCGGCGGTTGGGGGAGGAAAGAGGGGGCATCGGGGCCTTCCAGGGGCTGGGCGGAGGACGTTCGGCCGGCTGGGTTCCGGCCGCCTCCAGGCTTCCGGCCGGCCCACGGTCGGGCATCGGGCCGCAGAGCGACGCCGTTCCGCCGCTCGGCGGAACGGCACCCGGCGGCCCGTACGACCACGGCGGTACCGGCCGCCCGGCCACCGGCTCGTCGCCGTCCTGCCGCCACCCTGGCCGCGGCCCGGCGCCGCCCTGGCTCTGGCTCGTCGCCACCCCGGCTGCGGCCCGTCGCCGCCCCGCCGGAGCCCGGTTCCACCCGGCCCGACCTGCGGGAACATCGGGCGCAATGAATCGCCGGAGAGTCGCTTGAATACGCAATGAATCACCGGTCGGCATGCAACGGTGGCGCCTTGTCCGGAATCGTCGGCTCCCCGTACCGTCGATGCGTCCCGCCCGCACCCGTTCCGTCGAGGGGTCCCATGACGTCGCTGCACACCGCCCTGCTCCAGAGTTCGGGACGGCCCGGCGATGTCGCTCACAACCTGCGGGTGCTCGACGACGCGGCCCGCTCGGCGGCGGCGCACGGCGCCGGCCTGCTGGTCACGCCCGAGATGTTCCTCACCGGCTACGCCATCGGCGACGCCGTGCCCCGGCTCGCCGAGCCCGCCGACGGCGCGTCCGCGGAAGCCGTCGCCGCGATCGCCGCCCGCCACGGCCTGGCGGTCGCCTACGGCTTCCCCGAGCGGGACGGGACGGCGGTGTACAACGCCGTCCAGCTCATCGGCCCCGACGGGCAGCGGCTGGCCGCCTACCGCAAGACCCACCTGTTCGGCTGCTTCGAGCGGGAGTGGTTCACCCCGGGCGACCGGGCGGTCGTCCAGGCCGAGCTGGGCGGCCTCCGGATCGGCCTGATGATCTGCTACGACGTGGAGTTCCCGGAGAACGTCCGCGCGCACGCCCTGGCCGGCACCGACCTGCTGCTGGTGCCCACCGCGCAGATGCACCCCTTCCAGTTCGTCGCCGAGTCGCTGGTGCCGGTCCGCGCCTTCGAGAACCAGATGTACCTCGCGTACGTCAACCGCACCGGCCCGGAAGGGGAGTTCGAGTTCGTCGGGCTCTCCACGCTGGTCGGGCCGGACGGCGTCGCCCGGGCCCGCGCCGGCCGCGGCGAGGAGCTGGTGCACGCCGCCGTCGACCCGGAGTTCCTGGCCGCCTCGCGCGAGCTGAACCCGTACCTGCGCGACCGCCGCCCCGGCCTGTACACCTCGCTCGTCTGACCCGCCCCTCCCCCTTCTGCCACACCATCGGCTTTTCCGTGCAAGGAGTCCGTACCCCATGACGTCCACGGTGCCCCCCGCCGTCCCGCACACCGACGCCCAGCCGCCGATCACCATGTTCGGTCCGGACTTCCCCTACGCCTACGACGACTACCTCGCCCACCCGGCGGGTCTCGGCCAGATACCCGCGACTGAGCACGGCACCGAGGTCGCCGTCATCGGCGGCGGCCTCTCCGGCATCGTCACCGCGTACGAGCTGATGAAGATGGGCCTCAAGCCTGTCGTCTACGAGGCCGACCAGATCGGCGGCCGGCTGCGGACCGTCGGCTTCGAGGGCTGCTCCTCCTTCGGCGACGAGGAGCTCAACTGCGAGCTGGGCGCGATGCGCTTCCCGCCGTCCTCCACCGCGCTCCAGCACTACATCGACCTGGTGGGCCTGACGACCACGCCGTTCCCCAACCCGCTGGCCGAGGCGACCCCGTCCACCGTCGTCGACCTCAAGGGCGAGTCGCACTACGCCGAGACCCTCGACGACCTGCCCGCGGTGTACCGCCAGGTCGCCGAGGCCTGGAACGCCTGCCTGGAGGAGGGCGCCGACTTCTCCGACATGAACCAGGCGATGCGCGAGCGCGACGTCCCGCGGATCCGCGAGATCTGGGCGAAGCTCGTCGAGAAGCTCGACAACCAGACCTTCTACGGCTTCCTCTGCGACTCCGAGGCGTTCCGGTCCTTCCGGCACCGCGAGATCTTCGGCCAGGTCGGCTTCGGCACCGGCGGCTGGGACACCGACTTCCCCAACTCCATCCTGGAGATCCTGCGCGTCGTCTACACCGAGGCCGACGACCACCACCGCGGCATCGTCGGCGGCTCCCAGCAGTTGCCGCTGCGCCTGTGGGAGCGCGAGCCGCAGAAGATCGTCCACTGGGCGCCGGGCACCTCGCTGTCCTCGCTGCACGACGGCGCCCCGCGCCCGGCCGTGACCCGGATGCACCGCACCGCCGGCAACCGCGTCACCGTCACCGACGCCTCCGGCGACATCCGCTCCTACGAGGCCGTCGTCTTCACCGCGCAGTCCTGGATGCTGCTGTCCAAGATCTCCTGTGACGACGAGCTGTTCCCGATCGACCACTGGACGGCGATCGAGCGGACCCACTACATGGAGTCCTCCAAGCTCTTCGTGCCGGTGGACCGGCCGTTCTGGCTGGACAAGGACGAGGAGACCGGGCGCGACGTCATGTCGATGACGCTGACCGACCGGATGACCCGCGGCACCTACCTCCTCGACAACGGGCCCGACCGGCCCGCCGTCATCTGCCTCTCCTACACCTGGTGCGACGACAGCCTCAAGTGGCTGCCGCTGGACGCCAACGAGCGGATGGAGGTCATGCTGAAGTCGCTGTCGGAGATCTATCCGAAGGTCGACATCCGCAAGCACATCATCGGCAACCCGGTCACCGTCTCCTGGGAGAACGAGCCCTACTTCATGGGCGCGTTCAAGGCCAACCTGCCCGGCCACTACCGCTACCAGCGGCGGCTGTTCACCCACTTCATGCAGGACCGGCTGCCCGAGGACAAGCGCGGCATCTTCCTCGCCGGCGACGACATCTCCTGGACGGCCGGCTGGGCCGAGGGCGCGGTGCAGACCGCGCTGAACGCGGTCTGGGGCGTGATGCACCACTTCGGCGGTGCCACCGACGCCACCAACCCCGGTCCGGGGGACGTCTACGACACGATCGCGCCCGTCGAGCTCCCCGAGGACTGAGCTTCCCGGGGGCTGAGCCCCCGGGGCTGGGCTCCTCGGGGGCTGAGTTCCCCGGGACCTGGGCTCACCGGGGAGTGCATTCCCCGAGCCCAGATGCCCGAGCCCGGGACGCCTGAGCCCGGACGCCCGAGCCCGGGCGCCCGAGGTCGGGTGTCCCGAGAACCGAACGGCGGCGGGGCCCCGCACCGCCGGGCCCCGCTGCCGCTGTGGACGGCCCTACACCCCCGCCGCCCGCGCCGCGGTGTACACCTCCGCCGCGAGGTCCTTGAGCTCCTCGGCGTCCCGGGCCCGGCCCTGCAGATCGATCAGGACCTCCGCCACGCCCACCGCGGCATGCTCGGCCAGGTCCGCCACGATCTGCGCCACGCTGCCCTGGAACGGGCGGCGGTCCGGCCCGTCGTACGGGGCGCCGGTGTGGTCGGCATTGGCCCGCAGCACGCTCTGCACCGGCTCCCGACGGCCCCGCTCCGCGGCCAGCTCCTGGAGCTGCCGCCACTGTGCGGCGAGCGCCTTCGCCCCCGCGCCGACCGGCATCCAGCCGTCCGCCCGGTCCACCAGCCGGCGCAGCGTCCGGGGGTTGTTCGCCGGCAGCAGGATCGGTAGCGGCCCCTTCGGCTTGGGGCCCACGACGGACGGGGCGACGGTGGTCAGCGCGCCCTCGTACGTCACCGGGTCCGGCCCCCACACCGCCCGGCAGACGTCGATCACCTCGTCGAGCACCTCGCCGCGCCGCGCGAACGGGGCGACCGAGGCGGCCGCGTACTCGTCCAGCGACCAGCCGGTGCCCAGGCCGGCCACCACCCGTCCGCCGCTCGCCGCGTCCAGCGAGGCCAGGGCGCGGGCCAGTTGGAAGGGGACGTGCAACGGGGCGACCAGCACGCTGGTGCCCAGCCGGGCCCGTTCGGTGGCCCCGGCGGCCAGGGCCAGCGTCACCAGCGGGTCGGCCACCGACCGGTACTGGTCCGGCCAGGGCAGGCCCGGGACGTTGTACAGCCCCTGGGTGGCGGGCTCCGGGAACAGCACCCGCTCGAAGACCCACAGGCTCGCGTAACCGGTCTGCTCGGCCGCCCGCGCCACATCGGCGACGTCCCGCCCGAGGTCGTACTGCCGCATCTGCGGGAGGCCCAGACCGAGTCGGATGGTCATGCACCACCCTCCTTCGTCTCGTGAGTGTCGTCGGTCACCCGTCGTCCCGGCCAACGTACCGCCGGTGCACGGGAGTTCGGGGATGAGAAGCGGTGGGGCGCCCGGTCAGCCGGACAGCGGGGTCAGCAGCATCCGCCCGACCAGGCCCACCCCGGCGTCCAGCCGCTCGGTGAACTCCTCGGTCACCTCCGGCAGCCGGCGTACGGTCCACAGCGCCCGGGCCGCCACCCAGGCGCCGTCCCTGGCCTTGTCCAGGCTCCAGGAGCCGATCAGATGGGTCAGCGGATCGGCCACGTCCAGGACGTCCGGGCCGGGCATCAGCTGCTCGCGGATCCGCTCCTCCAGGCTCGTCAGCACCCCGCCCACCCGGTCGAAGTCGCCCTCCAGGGCGTCCGGTTCGCACTCCAGCGCCCGGCAGGTGTCCAGCACCGCCAGCGCCAGGTCATGGCCGATATGGGCGTTGATCCCGGCCAGCGCGAACTGCAGCGGGTGCACCCCCGGGTGGCGACGCAGCTGGAAGAGCGGGCGCCAGCAGGCGGGCGCCCGTAGCCCGGCGGTCGCGGCGTCCACCGCGGCGAAGTAGCGCCGGGCGAAGCGGATGTCCAGCTCGCCGGCGGATCGCGGGTCGGCGAACCCGCCGCCCGCGATCCGCTGCGCCACCGCTTCGGTGACGGTCAGATAGACCCCGTTGAAGACGGCCACCCCGTCTTCGGTGGGCAGCGCGGCGTCCAGCGCCCGCATCCGTGCCAGCACCTCCGCCACGCCGCCAGCGGTCGGGGTGCCCGGCCGGCCGCGGTCATCGCCGCGCTGCTCCTGAGTCGTCGTCATGGCCCCAGCGTGGCAGCCGGTCCGTGGCCGGGGCGCGACCCGCCGGTTGCCGTTGCCCGGAAGGGGGTAATAACCGGCGCGCCCTCTTGTGGCCCGCCCCGCGCACCGCCGGAGGGGCACCGCACCGGCCGGTGAGGACGCCGGATCGTTCCGCGTTCCAGGAAGCGCCGCGGTCAACACGGCGCGCCGTCCCGGAGGTTGGCCCATGCCCTCACGACGTTCCGCCGCGCTGGTGACCGTGTTGCTGAGCGTGGCGGCGCTGCTGTCCGCCGCCGCTCCGGCGCAGCGGGTGCCGGCCGCCCGGCCCCGGGTGCTGGCGAGCTGGACGCAGCCCGATGCGGCCAGCTCCCGCAGGTGGGAGGCGGCCCGCGGTGAGCGGTCGAGGTGGTCCGCCTACCGCTTCGACTGGTCCACGGACTACTGCACCAGGGCGCCCGACAGGCCGCTGGGCCTGCCCTTCCACCTGCCCTGCGCGCGGCACGACTTCGGCTACCGCAACTACAAGGCGGCCGGCGCCTTCCGCGTCAACAAGCCACGGCTGGACAGCGCGCTGTACGCCGACCTGAAGCGGGTCTGCGCACACCGCTCCGGCCGGAAGCGGACCGCCTGCGACCGCCTGGCCTGGACGTACTACCAGGCGGTGCGCAGGCTGGGGCACTGAGGCCCGGCGGGCCGGCGGCTCAGTCCTCGTCGTCGTACGACGAGGTGCCCTCGTCCAGCAGCGGCGGCTGCTCCTTGAGGTGGGCGGGGGCCAGGGCGCGCAGGACGTGGTAGCCGGCCAGGACCACGATCGTGCCCAGGGCGATGCCGCTGAGCTCGAAGTGGGCGCTGATGTGCAGGCTGACACCGCCGACGCCGATGATGACGCCCGCGGCGACGGGCACGAGGTTGAGCGGATTGCGCAGGTCCACCGCGTTGTGCACCCAGATCTGGGCGCCCAGCAGGCCGATCATGCCGTAGAGGATGACGGTGATGCCGCCCAGCACCCCGCCGGGGATGGCGGCCACGACGGCGCCGAACTTGGGGCACAGGCCGAACAGCAGGGCGAAGCCGGCCGCCGCCCAGTAGGCCGCGGTGGAGTAGACCCGGGTCGCCGCCATCACGCCGATGTTCTCGGAGTAGGTGGTGTTGGGCGGGCCGCCGAGCGCGGTGGAGAGCACCGAGGCCGCGCCGTCCGCGGAGATCGCGGTGCCGAGCTCGTCGTCCAGCGGGTCCCCGGTCATCTCGCCGACCGCCTTGACGTGTCCGGCGTTCTCCGCGACCAGGGCGATCACCACGGGGAGTGCCACCAGGACCGCGGACCACTGGAAGCTCGGCCCGTGGAACTGCGGCAGCCCGATCCAGTCGGCCTTGCCGACCGCGGAGAAGTCCAGCCGCCAGTGGTCGGTGATCTGCCCCGCGCCGTTCACCGAGTGGATCATCCCGAAGACCCGGTCGAAGACCCAGGAGACCGCGTAGCCGAAGACCAGTCCGAGGAAGATCGCGATCCGGGACCAGAAGCCGCGCAGACAGACCACCGCGAGCCCGGTGAACAGCATGGTCAGCAGCGCCACCCACTGGTCCTGCGGCCAGTACGTGGTCGCCGTCACCGGCGCCAGGTTGAAGCCGATCAGCATCACCACCGCGCCGGTGACCACCGGCGGCATCACGGCGTGGATGACCCGCGCCCCGAAGCGCTGTACGGCGAGGCCGATCAGGAACAGCACCACCCCGACGACCAGCACCGCGCCGGTCACGGTGGCGCTGGTGCCGCCCTGCGCCCGGATGACCGCGGCCACCCCGACGAACGAGAGCGAGCAGCCGAGGTAGGACGGCACCCGGCCGCGCGTGGCCAGCAGGAAGATGACTGTGGCGACCCCGGACATCATGATCGCCAGGTTGGGGTCCAGCCCCATCAGGACGGGGGCGACGAAGCTCGCCCCGAACATCGCGACGACGTGCTGCGCGCCCAGACCCACCGTCCGCGGCCACGTCAGCCGCTCGTCCGGTCTGACCACGGCTCCGGGGGCCGGGTTGCGCCCGTCGCCATGCACGGTCCAGCGCACGCCGAGGCCCATGGTTGCTCCACTTCTCCACACGGTGATGACCGGGCAATGCTAGAGCGGCGTAAGTCCGCTTCCTGGTGGTCTGGTGGGTTCTGCGGCTGGTATGGCCTCGGTCACTGCCGCCGCTTCGGGCGGGCGGTCGACCCCGGGCCGGTGGGCGCGGTGACCTAAGCGTCCGCTTACCATGGCTCCGCCCCAGCGAACCGAGAAGTACAGGAGCCCCACCCCGTGAGCGTCGAATCCCTCCAGGCCGCCGACCCCGTCGCCTACGGCCAACTGGTCCCGGTCACCGTCCACTTCGACGACCTCGACGCCCTCGGCATGCTGCACAACTCCCGCTACCCGCTGCTGGCCGAGCGCGCCTGGGCGGAGTACTGGCACGGCCGCGGCTTCCGCTTCGACGGCGACTGGGCCGCCGCGGGCGACATGTGCAACGTCATCAAGGAGATGCGGGTCTCCTACGAGCGCTCGGTCACCAGCCCCGGCCGCTACGCCGCGCACCTGTGGGTCGAGCGCCTCGGCCGCACCGGTCTGACCTACGGCTTCCGGCTCTGCTCGGCCGACGGCGCGGTGACCTTCGCCCAGGGGCACCGGGTGCTGGTCCGGGTCGACGCGGAGACGCTGCGCCCGACCCCGTGGTCGGACCGGGCCCGGGCGGTCGCCACCGAGCTGCTCCGGCCCGAGCCGGACGCCGCCGACGTGGCGGCGGACGCGGCATCGGACGCGGACCCGGGCGCAGCCGAGGCAGCCTGAGCGGGGCTTGCCTCGGCGGGGGTTGCCTCAGCGGGCCCGGCCGCCGGACCGGACGGGACCGGACCGGACCGGCGCACGGCCGCGGCCCGTCGCCGTCATGGCCGCTCCGGGGCGGCGGCCGTCACGACCGCTGTGCGCCGCCGGTCGTCAGGACCGTTCCGGGCCGCCGGCCACCGCGGCGGCCCCGGGCCCGCCCGCCCGTACGCCGTCACCCGCCGCTGCCCGCGCGGCCGGCCCTCACTCCTCCGCGTCCCGGCCCGCCCGCTCCGCCAGGAACGCGGCATAGGTCAGTCGCCCCTCGGCGTGCTCCGGGGTGAGGTTGCCGCCCCGCCGCAGCGCCGCGGCGCCCGCGCCCGGCAGCCGTACCGGCAGCAGTAGCCGGCGCCGGCCGCCCGCCTCCAGCGTGGCCCGTACCAGCTCACGCGCCGTCAGCACCTCCGGGCCGCCCAGATCCGGAACCTGCCCGGCCGGCTCCCCGGCCGCCAACACGGCCAGCCGGTCGGCCACTTCGCGGACCTCGACCGGCTGCACCCGTAGCCCGGTCGGCACCGGTACCACCGGCGACCGGGCGCCCGCCTTGATCACCTTGAGCACCAGCTGGTGGAACTGCGTGGTCCGCAGCACCGTCCAGCCCAGGCCCGACCCCTCGATCAGCCGCTCCACCGCGAGCTTGGTGCGGTAGTAGCCGATGGGCACCCGGTCCACACCGACGATCGAGATGTACAACAGGTGCGGCACCGCCGCCGCCCGTGCCGCCTCGATCAGTCGTCCGGCCGCCTCGGCGTCGCCGCCGCTCGGCGTGGAGGCGCAGTGCACGATCGCGTCCACCCCGGCCACCGCCTCGCGCAGCCCGGTGCCGTCGCGCAGATCGACCGCGTACGACTCCGGCCGGAGCCGCCCGAAGCCGGTGTGCGGGCGCCGGCTCAGCGAGCGGACGTCATGGCCGTCGTCGAGCAGCCGGTCGATCAGGGGGCGCCCGAGGGTGCCCGTGCCGCCGGTGACCAGAAGTGTCGCCATCGCCGATCAGTCCTTGAGGTGGGGTGGGTGCGGTGGGGGAGGGCGCGCCCGCGGTGCGTGCCCTCCCCGCTATGACGGATCACCCGCCCCGCCTGTGACACGGCGGCGCGCCGGGGGCTGTGAGGCAGCCCACAGCGCTTCGCTCGCATGGGCGACGATCGGCCGTGGCAGACTGAAGCTGTACTGACATAAGAGCAGCAGCGCACTCCGGGGTCGGTGTAATTCCGAACCGGCGGTAATAGTCCGCGACCCGTCCGCAGCCAGCGGCCGGTTGAGCAGGTGGAATTCCTGCACCGACGGTGAAAGTCCGGATGGGAGGCAGTGCGCGGCGGGCGAGCTTCGGTACACCGCCGTCGGCGGCGCGTCCGGTCGTTTCCGGACGGGCCCTGTCGTACGTCCCGGTGTTTTCGTCGTTCCGTTTCCGCTTCTGTCGTTCCGACAGCCCCGGAGTCCGTGCCCGATGAGGCAGGAGGACCCGGTGGCCACCGCAGCCCCCGTCGAAACCGCGGCGATGCGCCGAGCCATCGAGCTCGCCGCGCGCGGTCTGGGGCACACCAGCCCCAACCCCGTCGTCGGCTGCGTCATCCTGGACCCGCTCGGCCGCATCGTCGGCGAGGGCTACCACCAGCGGGCCGGCGGGCCGCACGCCGAGGTCCACGCCCTGCGCGCCGCCGGCGACCGGGCCCAGGGCGGCACCGCCGTGGTCACCCTCGAACCGTGCAACCACACCGGTCGCACCGGCCCCTGCGCCCGGGCGCTGATCGACGCCGGTGTCGCCCGGGTCGTCTACGCCGTCTCCGACCCCGATCCGGCCGCCACCGGCGGCGCGGTCACCCTGGCCGAGGCCGGCATCGACGTCGAGGGCGGCCTGCTCGTCGACGAGGCCACGGCCGGCAACGAGGCCTGGCTCACCTCCGTGCAGCGCGGCCGTCCCTTCGTGCTGTGGAAGTACGCGGCCACCCTCGACGGCCGGATCGCCGCCGCCGACGGCACCAGCCGCTGGATCTCCTCGCCCGAGTCGCGCGCCGACGTACACCGGCTGCGGGCCGCCGCGGACGCCGTGATCGTCGGCTCCGGCACCGCCCGCGCCGACGACCCGCAGCTCGGCGCCCGGATCGGCGGACTGGCCGACGACGAGGTCAGCCAGCCGCTGCGGGTCGTGGTCGACTCCGGCGCCACCGCCGTCAAGGCCGGCGCCCGCGTCCTGGACGGCACCGCGCCCACCCTCATCGCGGTCGCCGAGGACGCCGACGCCGCCCACCTCGAAGGCCTCGCCCCGCTGGTGCGCCTCCCGCGCGCCACCGACGGGCGCGGCCTGCACATTCCCGCCCTGCTCCAGGCCCTGTACGCACGGGAGGTGCGCTCCGTCCTGCTGGAGGGCGGGCCCACCCTCGCCGGGGCCTTCCTCGCCGCCCGGGCCGTCGACAAGGTCGTCTGCTACCTCGCGCCGGTACTGCTCGGTGCCGGGCCGGCCGCCCTCGGCGATGCCGGAATCACCACCATCGCCCGGGCGCTGCGGCTCGAGGTGACCGGCACCGAACGGCTCGGTCCCGATCTGCGCATCACCGCCACGCCCGTCCGTCCCGCCCTCCACGAGGAGAACTGAAGTGTTCACCGGAATCGTCGAAGAACTGGGTGAGGTCGTCGCCGTCGAGAACCTCGGTGATGCTCCCCCAGCTACCGCTGGGGGTGCCCCCACTCGCTCCGCTCGGTTCCGCCTGCGCGGCCCCGTCGTCACCGAGGACGCCAAGCACGGTGACTCGATCGCGGTCAACGGCGTCTGCCTGACCGTCGTGGACACCGCCAACGGCGAGTTCACCGCCGATGTGATGGCCGAGACGCTGCAGCGCTCCAGCCTCGGTGCGCTGGCCCCCGGTTCGCGGGTCAATCTGGAGCGCCCCATGGCGCTCGGCGGGCGGCTCGGCGGGCACCTCGTCCAGGGCCATGTCGACGGCACCGGCACCCTCGTCGAGCGCATCCCCGGCGAGCACTGGGAGATCGTCAAGATCGCACTGCCGCCCGCGCTGTCCTGCTACGTCGTCGAGAAGGGCTCCATCACCGTCGACGGCGTCAGCCTCACCGTCGTCGACGCCGCCGACGACTACTTCACCATCAGCCTGATCCCGACCACCCTCGCCCTGACCACGCTGGGCCTCAAGCAGGCCGGCGACCCGGTGAACCTGGAGGTCGACGTCCTCGCCAAGTACGTCGAGCGGCTGCTGGGCCGGGGCGGGGACGGCACGGACCTGAGGGACATCGAGGAGATCAAGGAGATGGACCGGTGAGCGCCCTCGACGCCCTGAACGGCCAGGCCTTCACCGCCTTCGGGCAGCACGTCATCTGGTCGGACATGATCGGCAACACCATCGGCCTGGCCGCCCTGGCGCTCGGCTGGCGGCGGTCGGTGTGGACCTGGCCCGCCCAGTTCCTCTCCGGCGTGATCCTCGTCGCCGCCTACGCCTCCGCCCACCTCAGCGGCGGCGTCGGCAAGCAACTCCTGGTCATCGGGGTCGCGTTGTGGGGCTGGCGGCAGTGGCAGCGCGGCCGGCGGCAGGCCCAGGACGGCACCATCGCCGTACGCTTCGCCGGCCGCCGGGAGCGCGTGGTGCTGCTGGCCGGCACCGCCCTGGGCACCGTCGCCGTCGGCGGCCTGTTCACCCTGCTGCCGCAGCTGTCCTGGAACCCCTGGCCGGACGCCTACATCTTCGTCGGCACGCTCGCCGCGATGGTCGCCCAGGCCCGCGGCCTGGTCGAGTTCTGGTTCGCCTGGTTGCTGGTCGACGTGGTCGGTGTGCCGCTCGCCTTCAGCAGCGGGCTCGCCTTCTCCGGCTTCGTCTACGTCGTCTACCTCGCGCTCGTCGTATGGGGCCTGCGCGACTGGTGGCTCCGCTCCCGCGCCGCGGAGCGCCCCGTCCTGGAAGGAGCAGCGGCATGACCGCACTGCAGAGCTGGTACGACGCCCCCGTCGACGGACCGGAGGCGCTGGCGCTGGACCCCGTCGAGCAGGCCATCGCCGATATCGCCGCAGGCCGGCCGGTCGTCGTCGTGGACGACGAGAACCGCGAGAACGAGGGCGACCTCGTCATCGCCGCGGAGAAGGCCACCCCCGAGATCGTGGCCTTCATGATGAGCGAGTGCCGCGGTCTGATCTGCGCCCCCATGGAAGGCCCGGAGCTGGACCGGCTGGAGCTCCCGCAGATGGTCGAGCACAACACCGAGTCGATGCGGACGGCCTTCACCGTCTCCGTCGACGCCACCGCCGCGCACGGCGTCACCACCGGCATCTCCGCCGCCGACCGCGCCACCACCCTCCGGCTGCTGGCCGCCGGCGACTCCGTGGCCGGCGACTTCGTCCGGCCCGGCCACATCTTCCCGCTGCGCGCCCGGCCCGGCGGCGTGTTGGTCCGCAACGGCCACACCGAGGCTGGCGTCGACCTCGCCCGGCTCGCCGGACTGCGCCCGGCCGCCGCCATCGTGGAGATCGCCGGCGAGGACGGCACCATGCTGCGACTGCCCGAGCTGGTGCCGTTCGCCCGCAAGCACGGCCTGTCGATCATCTCCATCGAGGACCTGATCGCCTACCGCAGGTCGTCCGAGCCCACCGTCCGCCGCGAGGCCACCACCCGGCTGCCCACCGCACACGGCGAGTTCACCGCGTACGGCTACCGTTCCACCGTCGACGGCGTCGAGCACATCGCGCTGGTCGCCGGCGACCTCGGCGACGGCACCGACGTCCTGGTGCGGGTCCACTCCGAGTGCCTGACCGGCGACGTCTTCCACTCGCTGCGCTGCGACTGCGGCCCCCAGCTTCAGGCCTCGCTGGAGCGCATCGCCGAGGCCGGCCGCGGTGTGGTGATCTACCTCCGCGGCCACGAGGGACGCGGCATCGGACTGCTGTCCAAGCTGCGCGCCTACGAGCTCCAGGAGCGCGGCCGGGACACCCTCGACGCCAACCTCGAACTGGGGCTGCCCGCCGACTCCCGCGACTACGCTGCCGGCGCGCAGATGCTGACCGACCTCGGCGTGCGCTCGCTGCGCCTGATGACCAACAACCCCGACAAGACCGCCGCCCTGGTGCGGCACGGCCTGACGGTCTCCGGCCGCGAGCCGATGCCCGTGCAGGCCGGCGAACACAACCTGCGGTACCTCCGCACCAAGCGGGACCGCATGGGCCACGACCTGCCCTGGCTGGACCCCGGTGCCGACACCGGCACCGGAGCGGGCGACGAGGCGGCCCCCACCACCGCGACCACCTGCGACAACCAGTAGCACCGGACCGGCGGTCCACCCCACCACCCCACCATCACCCCAACGAGGAGAACCGTGAGCGGCAAGGGCGCACCCGAACTGACCGTGAAGAACTGTGGCGACCTGCGGGTGGCCGTGATCGCCGCGCAGTGGCACGAGAAGGTCATGGACGGCCTCGTCGACGGCGCCCTGCGCGCCCTGACCGAGCTGGGCATCGACGAACCGACCCTGCTGCGGGTGCCCGGCACCTTCGAGCTGCCGGTCGTCGCCAAGGTCCTGGCCGGCCGGGGCTATGACGCGATCGTCGCCCTCGGCGTGGTCATCCGCGGTGGCACCCCGCACTTCGACTACGTCTGCCAGGGCGTCACCCAGGGCCTGACCCAGGTCGCGGTGGACACCGGCGTCCCGGTCGGCTTCGGCGTGCTCACCTGCGACACCGAGGAGCAGGCGCTCGACCGCGCGGGCCTCGAAGGGTCGGTCGAGGACAAGGGCCACGAGGCGGTCACCGCCGCCGTCGCCACCGCCGCCACCCTGCGGACCGTGTCCGAGCCCTGGCGCTGAGCCCGCCCGTCGCCCGCCACCACCCATCAGTCGAGGCGCTGCGCGCCGCCCGCCCGTCGCCCGCCACCACCCACGAATCGAGGCGCTGCGCGCCGCTGCACAATCACCGCGTAGGGTAGCCACCATCATGTCCAAGAAGACGTTCGAGGAGCTCTTCGCCGAGCTCCAGCAGAAGGCCGCCACCGGCGACCCCGCCACCTCCCGTACCGCCGAGCTGGTGCAGGCCGGTGTCCATACGATCGGCAAGAAGGTCGTCGAGGAGGCCGCGGAGGTCTGGATGGCCGCCGAGTACGAGTCCCACGAGGCGGCCGCCGAGGAGATCTCCCAGCTCCTCTACCACCTCCAGGTCATGATGGTCGCCAAGGGCATCTCCCTCGACGACGTCTACGCCCACCTCTGATCCACCCCCTGCACCCACCGCAACGCTCCTCACCCGCAAAGGAACTCGCTCTCATGCTGCGCATCGCTGTCCCCAACAAGGGTTCACTGTCCGAGCCTGCGTCGGCGATGCTTCATGAGGCCGGCTACCGCCAGCGCAAGGACCGCAGGGAGCTGGTCCTGGTCGACGCGGAGAACGACGTCGAGTTCTTCTTCCTGCGCCCCCGGGACATCGCGGTCTACGTCGGCTCCGGCAAGCTCGACATCGGCATCACCGGCCGTGACCTGCTGCTGGACTCCGGCTCGCCGGCCGAGGAGATCCTCCAGCTGGGCTTCGCCGGGTCGACCTTCCGCTACGCCACCCGCCCGGGTACCGCCAAGGACGTCAGCGAGTTCGGCGGGATGACCGTCGCCACCTCCTTCTCCGGCCTGGTCACCCAACACCTCGCCGACAACGGCGTGGACGCCTCGGTCGTCCACCTCGACGGCGCGGTGGAGACCGCCATCCAGCTGGGCGTCGCCGAGATCATCGCCGATGTGGTGGAGACCGGCACCACCCTGCGCAACGCCGGCCTGGAGATCATCGGTGAGCCGATCCTCACCTCCGAGGCCGTGGTCATCCGCGGCACCGGCGCCGATGAGGACGACCCGAAGGTCCGCCAGTTCCTCCGCCGTATGCAGGGCGTCCTGGTGGCCCGCCGGTACGTGATGATGGACTACGACATCCGCGTCGAGCACGTCGAGAAGGCCGTGGCCCTCACCCCGGGCCTGGAGTCGCCGACCGTCTCCCCGCTGCACCACGAGGGCTGGGTCGCGGTCCGCTCGATGGTCCCGTCCAAGGACGCCCAGCGCATCATGGACGAGCTCTACGACCTGGGCGCCCGCGCCATCCTGACCACCGGCATCCACGCCTGCCGGCTCTGACCGGCCCGCTCCGTACGACGAAGACGACGGAAGACCACGGAAGATCACGGAAGACCACGACGTGTCCGCGGAAACACAGCCCTCTCTGCCCAGCCTCCCGGTGACCTTCCGGCCGACCCGCACCCGGGTCGTCCTGTACACCGTCGGCCTCGCCCAGCTCGCCGCCCTCACGGCGATCGCCATGGCGCTGCCGAAGCTGACCGGTGGCGAGCGGCTCAGCTTCGTCGTCACCGGCCTGCTGGTCGGCGCCGTCCTCCTGCTGCTCAGCCGCCCCAAGGTGGTCGCGCGGCAGGAGGGCGTCACGGTGGTCAACCTCACCACCAAGCGCGAGCTGGCCTGGGCCCAGATCGTCCGGGTCAACCTGCGGGTCGGTGACCCGTGGGTCCACCTCGACCTCGCCGACGGCACCAGCCTGCCCGCCATGGGCATCCAGCCCGGAATCGCCAGGGACCAGGCCATCCGGGACGCCCGGGCGCTGCGCGATCTGACCGAGAAGCACGGTGCGCTCGACCACACGGCCGGATGAGCCTGCCCTGATGCGGTCCCCGATGTTTACTCTGTTCCCCGGGGCGCGCCCGCGCCCAGCCCGCTAGCGGGCCCCTGCGACCCGAGGAGTGACTCCCTCCGGCAATGGACGGATCGTCCTGTAGTACCTGCGCCGCCCCTCCCTCTCCCGCGCACACCACGGAGGCGGCGGCATGACCGGCCCCCTGCTGCTGCTCGCCGCGGCCCTGGTGCTGATCCTGGCCAACGGCTTCTTCGTGGCCGCCGAGTTCGGCCTTGTCACCGTCGAGAAGGCGGACGCCGAACGGGCCGCGGACGGCGGCGACCGCCGCGCCCGCACCGTGGTCCTTGCACTCCGCGAACTCTCCTTCCAACTCTCCGGCACCCAACTCGGCATCACCATCACCTCCTTGGTGGTCGGTATGCTCGCCGAGCCCGCGCTGGCCCAGCTGCTGTCCGGGCCGCTGCGCGCGACCGGCCTGCCCAAGGGCGCGGTCCCCGGCGTCGCCGTCGTCATCGGCATGCTGCTGGCCTCCGCCGTCCAGATGGTGATCGGCGAGCTGGTGCCCAAGAACTGGGCGGTCTCCAAGCCGCTGCCGGTCGCCCGCTTCGTGGCCGGTCCCCAGCAGGCCTTCTCGCGCTTCTTCCGGCCGGTGATCACCCTGCTGAACACCGTCGCCAACCGGCTCGTCCGGGCGCTGGGCGTGGAGCCGACCGATGAGCTGGCGTCCGCCCGCACCCCCGGTGAACTGGTCTCGCTGGCCCGGCACTCCGCCCGCGCCGGCGCCATCGAGCAGGACACCGCGGACCTCTTTGTCCGCACCCTGTCGCTGGGCGACCTGACCGCGGAGAACGTGATGACGCCGCGGGTACGGGTCAGCGCCCTCCAGGCGACCGCGACCGCCGAGGACGTGGTGAACCTGACCCGGGCCACCGGCCTGTCCCGCTTCCCCGTCTACCACACCCGTCTCGACGAGGTCGTCGGCATGGTGCACCTCAAGGACGCGCTGGCCGTCCCCGCGGAGGACCGGCTGCGCACGCCCGTCGGGCGGATCGCGGTGGCGCCGCTGCTGGTGCCCGAGACGCTGCCGGTGCAGCCGCTGTTGGAGCGGCTGCGCAGCGAACAGCCGATCGCGGTGGTCGTCGACGAGTACGGCGGCACGGCCGGTGTGGTCACGCTGGAGGACATCATCGAGGAACTGGTCGGCGAGGTCCGCGACGAGCACGACGGGGTGGACCTGCCGGAGCTCGGCCAGGCCCCGCCCGAGGAGGGCCGCCCGACCTGGGACGCCGACGGCGGCTGCCGGGTCGACACCCTGCGCAAGATCGGCCTGGAGGCCCCGGAAGGGCCGTACGAAACGGTGGCGGGACTGGTGGCACACATACTCGGCCGGATCCCGGCCCCCGGCGACACCGCGGAACTGGACGGCTGGCGGCTGCGGGTGCGACTGGTCTCGCACCACCGCGCCGAGCGGATAAGGCTGGTCCGGACCGCCCCCGCCGCCCCCGCCACCCGTGAGCCCGCGGCGGCCGGTGCGGAGGTGGCCCGATGACCCTGGTCCAGCTCCTGTTCGCGGTACTGCTGGTGCTCGCCAACGGCTTCTTCGTCGGCGCGGAGTTCGCCCTGGTCTCGGTGCGCCGCTCGCAGATCGAGCCGCTGGCGACCGAGGGGTCCGGACGGGCCCGCCAGGTGCTGTACGGCCTGGAGAACCTCCCGCAGATGATGGCCGCCGCCCAGTTCGGCATCACCGTCTGCTCGCTGACGCTCGGCGCGGTCGCCGAACCGACCGTCGCCCGCCTCCTGGAGCCGCTCTTCGAGGCGGTGCACCTGCCCGCCGCCCTGGTCCATCCGCTCGGCTACGTCATAGCCCTGGCGCTGGTGGTCTTCCTCCACCTCGTCATCGGCGAGATGGTCCCCAAGAACCTGGCGATGGCGGCGCCCGAGAAGACCGCCCTGTGGTTCAGCCCCGGCCTGGTCGCCTTCGCCCGGCTGTGCCGCCCGGTCACCGCCCTCCTCGGTGCCTGCGCCCACGGGGTGCTACGGCTCTTCCGCGTCGAGCCCAAGGACGAGGTCGAGGCGGTCTTCACCAGCGAACAGCTGACCCACCTGGTGGAGGACGCCGGCCAGGCGGGCCTGCTCGAACCGGCCGAGCAGGAGCGCCTCTCCGACGCCCTGGAACTGGGCAGCCGCCCGGTCACCGATGTCCTCCTCGACCGGGCGGCCCTGGTCACCGTCGAGCCGACGGTCTCGCCCCGCCAGGTGGAGGAGCTGACCGTACGGACCGGCTACTCGCGCTTCCCGGTCTGCGCACCCGGCGGCGCGTACATGGGGTATCTGCACGTCAAGGACGTCCTCGACCTGGAGGAACGGGACCGTGCGGTGCCCCAGCGGATCTGGCACCCGATGACCACGCTCCGCGCCGAGCTGCCCCTGGACGACGCCCTGACCGCGATGCGGCGGGCGGCCTCCCACCTGGCGGCGGTCGCCGACCCCACCGGGCGGGTCCTGGGGCTGGTGGCCCTGGAGGACGTCCTGGAGATGCTGGTCGGCGAGGTCCGCGATCCGGCGCACCACCGGGCACCGGAGCCCCGCGGGGAGGCGGCGCTGCCCGCCGACGACCCGGCGCTGGCGGGCTGATCCGGCCGCAGCCGCCCCGCCCGTGGCCGACCGGCCGTGCGCCGGGCGGCTACCGCGGCGGCACCGGCCCCTGGGGGTCCGGCCCGCGGCCCGAGAAGACCTCGCCGTACGCCTGCATCAGATCGGGCAGCCGCAGCGTCGCGAGGTCGTCGCGGGCCGGGGTGCCGCGCCAGGTGGACAGCCGTAGATCGCGGTAGGCGCAGCTCTTCTCGTAGAGGGTGCGCAGGAAGCGGCCGTTGCCCAGCTCGTCGATCCAGCCCTGGTCGACGACGTGGGCGCTGATGCTGGACAGCTCCTCGCGGGCCTCCTCGTCCCAGCCGTCGCCGTTCTCGGCGGCCAACACCTCCCCGATCGCGGTCAGCTCCAACGGCCGGTAACTGGGGAAGTCGACCCGGGTGGTGAAGCGGGAGGACAGCCCCGGGTTGGCCGCCAGCAGCCGGTCCATGCCCTCGGGATAGCCCGCGAGGATCACCACCAGCCGGTCGCGGTTGTCCTCGGCGCGCTTGAGCAGCACCTGCAGCGCCTCGTCGCCGTAGGCGTCGCCCTTGCTGTAGCCGGAATTGGACAGGCTGTACGCCTCGTCCACGAAGAGCACGCCGCCCAGCGCGGAGTCGATCAGCTCATTGGCCTTCACGGCGGTCTGCCCGAGGAACTCGCCGACCAGATCGGCGCGTTGGGCCTCCACGAGGTGGTCGCCGCCGAGCAGCCCCAGCGCGTAGAAGACCCGCCCCAGTATGCGGGCCACGGTCGTCTTGCCGGTGCCGGACGGACCGGAGAAGACGAAGTGCCGCTTGGGTGGCTGCACCGGCAGTCCCTGGCCCGCCCGCAGCCCCGCCATCCGCAGCTGCGCGGACAGCGCCCGCACCTGCCGCTTGACCGGCTCCATGCCGACCATCCGCTCCAGCTCCGCCAGCGCCTTCTCCAGCAGCACCGGGTCGGCGGGCCCGGCCGGCAGCCGCTCGGCGGCCCGCGGTCCGCGCGGGGCCGCCTTGACCCGGGCCGAGGTGTCGCCCCCGGCCGGTGCACCGCCGGCCGCCGCGCCGTCGGTGCTGGCCGCCTCCCCACCGGCCAGCAGTTCCCGGCCGTCGACCGGATCGAGCGGCGCCAGCGGGTCCAGATCGCCGCCGGCCTCCTGGCCCAGGCCCGAGGCGGAGACCGTGGCGAGGTCGGAGCCCTCGTCGAGGTCGTCCGCCTCGGTGATCGCGGCGAGCCGGGCCGCGGTGTCCATGAACGCCGGGTCCACCCGGTGCACCGCGCGGTAGAGGGGGAGCGCCGCGGCGCTGCGGCCGGTGCCTTCGTGGGCGCGGGCGAGCCAGTAGCGCAGCTCCTTGCGCTGCGGCTGCTCGCTGCGGCAGCGCATCAGCGCGGTGGCCAGCAGCGGCTCGGCCTGCCCGTACATCTCCAGCCGCACCCGCGCCATCCCGCCGAACAGCCCGGCCTCGATGCCCAGTACGGGGTCGCCCAGCAGCGGTTCGGTGTGCCGTACCAGCTGCTCCCAGTCCTTGACGAGGTAGGAGCGGCAGGCGTGCAGGAAGCGCACCTGGGGGTCGGTGTCCACCGGCGGGCAGCCGGCCAGCGCCTGGTCCAGCTCGGCGACATGGCGCCCGTCGAGCCAGTGCGAGGCGTGGGCGAGCAGCAGGTCGCGGCCGGTCTCCAGCACCGGCTGCACCCACCAGCCCAGCCAGTACCAGGAGTTGAGGGTGCGTCGGTGGCGGGCGCGCATCTCGCCGAAGCGGTCACGGTGCCGGTGCATCCGCAGCAGGGCGATGGCGGTGTCGGCGCGCAGGGCGTGCAGGCCGAGCCAGGCGTCGGCCATCGACGGATCGAGCCGTACCGCCGCCCGGAACTCCTCCTCCGCCTGCGGATAGGCGCCGACCGTATAGGCGTCGACCGCACGCAGCCAGGCGAGCTCGGCCGGGGCGGGCGAACCCTGAGTTCCGACATCCATCCGTCCCCCCACAAGAACATCCCCCGTGTGCTGCCGCCGGGCGCGTGCCGACCGCTGCGCTTTCGAACTCACGTACGAAGGGCGGAAGTTGGCCCTCGCGCGCACCGCGGTCCCGTGGCCTGCGGCGGCACGGACTCGCATGGTACCTGCGGGATCGGCGCAGGCCGAAGAGGGCGGTACGGGGCAAGAACGGGTCGGGTGGCGGGGCGCGGCGGCGCGAAGAGAGCGGTGACCCTGGGTGAGGGGGAGGCGGCGCCTGACGGTGGAACGAGGTGGTTTTGTGCAGAACGAAGCCCCCGATCACGGGGGAACAACCGGGGGCTTCGCGTCTGCGGGCGGTCCGTTGAACCGCACATTGAGAACGTAAGTCCTGTACGCCCCCCAGGTCAAGCCGAGTTGGGGGACTCGGCGGGACCCTGTCGGCGACTCGCGGCGCGTCGGCCAAGGTCGACTACGGAGCGTGAAATGCGGGGGCTGTCATGGTGTCGAGGACGGTCCCTCGCGCACCTCGTACCCCAACTTCCCCTGGTGCACCAGAAAATCGGCGTAGGGGCGCGAGGGGTCCGCCGCGAAGTGCGCGCGCTCCGCCGGAATCCAGCCACTCCAGAACGCGGCGAGGTCCGGTCCGTCCCGGAGTTGACCCCTTTCCCAGGAATGATCGCTCGCCAGTTCCATCCACAACAGGCAGGCGAGCCAGGGCCGCAGTGCCCGCCGTCCGGTGCCGACGCCCTCGACCAGCACCACCGGAGCGGGCGCCAGCACCCGCTCCTCGGTGAACTCCCCGCGCACCCAGTCGTAGACCCCGTACCGGGCCGTCCCGCCGCGGGAGAGCGGCTCCAGCACCTGCGTACGGAACCGCTTGTCCCAGGCGAACAGCTCCTCATGGGTGGCGAGGTCGTCGGTGTGCACTACCGGGGCACCGCCCAGCGCGTCCGCCAGCCGCCCGGTGAAGGTGCTCTTGCCCGAGCCCGCGTGCCCGTCCACGGCGATCAGCCGCACCGGTCCGCACGACGGCGGCAGGGTGCGCAGACGGGCGGCGAGCGGGGCCAGTGCACGGTTCACCGCGCCAGCGTACGTCGCCGGCCTCCGCCGCCGCCCTCAGTGGTGTGGACCAATATTGGTGGCGCGACGCGCCCCGCACCGCCTTCCGCAGCAGGTCCCGAGCGGCAATAGTTGAGCCACTGCCGAGCCGTCCGTGCCCGCCCGGCCCCGCGCACCCGACCGTCCGCATCCGACTGGGGGACACTCCATGACCCGTTCCGCGCCCCGTCGTACCGTCCTGGCCGCCGCGCTCGCCGCCGCGGCGGGTGTCGCCGCCCCCACCGCCCAGGCCGACGAGCCCCGCGGCGCCTCCGCGGGCGGCGCGGCCCCCGCCACCGACCCCACCGCCCCGGACGCCGCGCATCGAACGAAGAGCCTCGTGGACCATCACGCCTGGACCACCGCCGCCGACTGGGACCAGGGCACCGCGCGGGGCACCCGCACCGCGCACGGCCCGCGCCCCGGCGTGGTCATCGCCCGCCCCGTCGGCACCGCCGACTACCGGGACCCGCACACCGGCCGGACCGCCGCCTGGGAGTACGCCACCTGGACCTCCCCGGTCCACCCCCTCGCCGTACCGGCCACGGAGGCCGTCGCCTCCTGGAACGCCCACACCCCGCCCGGCACCTGGATCACCGTCGAACTGCGCGGCAGGTACAGCGACGGCACCGGCACCCCCTGGTACGTCATGGGGCGCTGGACCGCCGGCGACGGCGACGCCGACATCCGCCGCACCTCCGTCGACGGCCAGAAGGACGGAAAGAGCAGCATCTCCACCGACACCTTCGCCCTCGACGACCCCGCCGGCGGCCTCCGCCTGACGTCGTATCAGCTACGGCTCACCCTCCACCGCAGGCCCGGCACCTCGCTCACCCCCACCGTCTGGCGGCTGGGCGCCATGGCCTCGGACCTCCCCGACCGCTTCGAGGTGCCGGCCTCGAAGCCCGTACGGGTCGGCCGGGAGCTGGTCGTACCGCGCTACTCGCAGGAGATCCACAAGGGCCAGTACCCCGAGTACGACAACGGTGGCGAGGCCTGGTGCAGCCCCACCTCCTCCCAGATGATCATCGAGTACTGGGGCCGCAAGCCCACTCAGCAGCAGCTCTCCTGGGTCGACCCCGACTACGCCGACCCCCAGGTCTGCCACGCCGCCCGCTACGCCTTCGACTACCAGTACGAAGGCTGCGGCAACTGGCCCTTCAACGCCGCCTACGCCGCCACCTACCGGGACCTCCAGGCCACCGTCGCCCGCCTGTCCTCCCTCAACGACGCCGAGCGCCTCATCCACACCGGAATCCCGCTCATCACCTCCCAGTCCTTCCTCAAGACCGAACTCGACGGCGCGGGCTACGGCACCGCCGGCCACCTGATGACCGTCATCGGCTTCACCCAGGACGGCGACGTCATCGCCAACGACCCCGCCTCGCCCGACGACAAGGCGGTCCGGCGCGTCTACCGGCGCCGGCAGTTCGAGAACATTTGGCTGAGGACGAAGCGCCACGATGCAAACGGCCAGGTCAAGAGCGGTTCGGGAGGGGTCTGTTACCTCTACTTCCCGGTGAAGTCAGCACCAAGTCAGCACCGGGTCCTGCGAGAGCTCGGAATCCTGTAGCGGCTCACGCCGCCAACCCGACCGACAGCTCCTCCGGCAGGTAGCCCTGGAAGGTCGCCGCCACCACCTGACGGCAGCGCTCGCGCCCGTCCTGGGTGAGGTGACCGTAGCGGTCGACCGTGACCTTGATGGACCGGTGCCCCAACCACCGGGACACCTCGTGAATGGACACTCCGTTCGTCAAGGTCACGGCGCCCATTTGTGCCTCAGGCCATGGGGTGTGTATTGCCGAAGCCCCAGCCGCTTGATGGCCCGATCCCAGGAAGCTCGGACGAGTCCGGGGTATGTTATCCAGCCCTGCTGGTTGAGAATGGGGAACCGTTCGGCAAAGGCAGTGAAGAATTCCTGCACCGGAACGTCGCGCCATTCACCTTCTTTCCGGTGCTAGGCCCTTTCCGGTCTTTCGGGGCCTTGCCTGTTTAGGCGGCGGAAAGTCCCCCTGACAGACCAGAAAGTCCTCGAAAAGTCCCCGGAATGGGCTGCCTGGCGAGCCCTCTGAACAGGCGATTCGACCGTATGGCGCCACGAGGGAAGGCGCTGATCGCCCAGAGGCTGCCTCCCCTCTTGGGCTGCGGATGCGTGCCTGCCGAAGTTGAGAGGCCCTGTCAGGGTGACGGTACGGTGTTCCGGCTTCTGGTGGGGATGCTCCTGCTCTTCCCCACCGCAGAGTGCAAGCAGCGGTCGAGCGCAACATGAGGCGTCACCGCAAGGTCCGATCGACGCGCTCCAGACCAGTGCGTGGAGGACCACCTGGTTTCCCCGCCCGCGACGAAGCGCTGTCGTCGCAAGGCGACAGGGGAATGCGACTGTGCCGAGCCCCGGCTCGTCGTGGCGGGCCGCGGTGCCCAGTACCCGACCGAGCCGGCCAAGGAGATGAGCCCGATCGCTGCCCTGTACACGGTCGTGTGCCGGGTCTGCGAGGCGTCGTACAAGTTGCCCTGGCGCCTTGCCCCTTCCTTCTGATCCCCATTCATGACGCGCAGCTCCACGGTGTCGGGTAGCGGTTGCCAACCCTGCGCGTCCGGCGCGCCACGACCCTGGGGGCTATACGCCCGTCCCGGCGTTGACACGGTTGATTGCTGTCGAGATTGGCCTTGAGAATGGCTGGTAGCCTGCCTGGTGGCTAGACGCGTACTGCCACTCGCCGACACCAGCGCCCACGCCGCAGGTGAGCATCGGCCAAGGCCAACGGCCCGCGCTCTGAAGGACGACATCAACATCGGCCGACGAGGCGGGCAGGCGTGGGCGGAGTCCGCCGGAATCCGAGACTGCGGTGCCCAAATTCCAGACCCGCGCTGCACGCGTTGCCCGACAGATCCAGGCCGCCAGTGGCGTGAAGTACACCACCGCCCTTCGCCTGTTCGCCCCCGCCCAGGAAGAACTGGACCTTGCCGACGCAATGCGTACGGCTGGCCTCACCACCACCGCCGACTCCCTGACCCGTATCGCGCTCGTCCTCGCGGAGCGCGGCATGTGGGTCGGCGCTTACGCCCATATCGAGAACGAGTTCATCGACACTGACCCGACGAAGGTTGAGAAGGCGCGGGCTGTCTGCCTGGAAGCGGGGAATGCGGTGATGAGGCGAGAGGGATTCCTGGAAGCCGGCTTCGAACCGGGCGCGGAGATCTACCACGCGGCGTTCCTCGCTCTGTCCCGGGCGGGAGCCGTACCCGACGGCCGCCGCCTGGCACGCGCTGCGGTCGGTGTGTTCGACTCCGACCCCCTGATGTGCTCAGACGTCATCCGTTCTGAGGGGCGCCGCCCCTTCACGTACGAGAGCGCAGACAAGCTCATCGGCCCCGATACGCCAGCTGCAGTCGCCGCCAGGAAGGCCGCCCGTGCCATGGCTGCTGCCTCCCGGGTCCAGGAGCACGGCGACGAGGAGTGGTACGAGGCCGCAGAGCTCATGGTGGGCGCCGCGTGGCACGGAAGCGTGGCCGCTGGACTTCCACCGCTGCACGGCCTTACTGAGTTCCAGGACTTCTTCGAAACCGTCATGGAGCGAGTCCTCGACGTAGGCCCGTAAAACGCCAACGCCCGGAGACGCCCGGCAGCCCGGCTGCGCTCCGGCGATGCGCAACCGCCAAGGCATGTCCACGGTGGGGCCGGGCGAGACACGATCCCCACCACCCCACCGGGACTGGGCAGTGGGGGCGTTGGAGGAATCGATAACATGATGTATAGGGTCAACTCATTCCATGCGACGGCTAGTTCCTCCTCCTCGCATACCCACGGAATCACCGGAGGCTAGGAATGCTCAGCTCGCCCTCTGTGTCTCCCTCCGTGGGGTTGCCCATCTCTCCCTGCCCGTACGCAGGTGCACGAAGCCGTCTCAGGCGTCGGCAGCCACCGCTCATTTGGCTCCAAAGATCACCTTGTCAAGGACTCCGCGGACCGAGCTGGCGACTGTCTCCGATGCGCCGAGCGCCGCGATAATGCCCATGGGGAGGAGGAACTTGCGGATGTCGTCAGCTGATTCGCTGAACGCGGGGATCAGAGGGAGGACAGTTGCAGATCCCAGGAGCAGCACAGCGGGCCATAGGCGCGTGAGCATCTGCGTCGCCAACGAGCTCCTAGTCACCTCGGGAGCGCCATCGAGGAGCGCATCCCAGTCGTCGCGAGCCGCAGCCAACAATCCGCCGGTCAATGACGCAAGAACCCGCTCGTAGTCGGCTTGGTTCCCCGCTTTCGCTAGAGCCCGGGAATGATCGCGGAGAATCTTCGCGATCCGCTTGTTCTGGATACGAATTTCTCGACGCAATGAGATCTCCATCAAGAATTCCGTACGCCTCAGTCGAACCCGAGTTACATCAATTTCTCGCGCAGCTGAATCAATCATCACCCGCAGGCGACGGCACTCACTCTTCGTCCACCAGGCGTACCGCCATTTGTGTGCTTGGGCGACAATTCCGATAAGGCGAACCAGGAGAAGGTCAGATCGTCGAGCCATAGGTCCCGCGAACTCGTGCGTCCGGGCATACCAAACAGCTAATATTGCATTAATGGCGACAATGCCAACTATCGTGAGCGCCATGGCCAGTAAGGACGAATGCTCCTGGTAGAAGGAATCGCCGTAAGATCCATCTATGACTCCGATGGCAATCGCATAGAACACAGAAACGACGGCCAGCACGACGAAAGAAGCGACTCGATAGAAGGGGCCGGAATGCCACGGATCGCGCCTCCAAGCACGAATATACGCGGCCTGAACCCTGCGTCTCTCATAAGTGCTCAGCGTGGTGATGGAGCTTATGATGCTCCAGATCCGTGCTCTCTCGGAAGGGGCTTGTTGCCTCATGTCGTGATGGAACCCGGCACGCACGACATCCCGATATCTGACCGTGTGCCGCCCCGGTGCCCCTGCTCTCGATCCAGTTGCCATACCACAAGGCTAGGCGGACCTTCACGGACTGTCTGCCGGATACCAACGTCCTACTGACCTCGCCCCGCGTGGTGACCCCGGCAGCCCGAGCGCCGGCAACTTCGCCCCGATGGGGAGGCAGTGGGCTACAGGCTGTCCTACCTTTCGAGACGTGGTTCCCGTATGAGGTATGAGACGGCCAGTGAGGGCCACGCCGAGCAGAACGGTCGAAGACGAGCGTCGTCATCGGACCTATCAGACAAGCTCTAGCGCGGAGAGCTCTACTTCGCGCTCCGTCTGATCGTTGTGCACCCTCGTCTCTGGCTCGGTGTGTTCGCCGGTCTTCATCTTCGCCCGGTCGCACTCAGGCTCACGCCGGTCCGACGACCTCTGGTCACGTCAACGTTCCGCCGTCCTAGGGAGTTTGCCGTGAACCTCCTCGTCATCGTCTGCTCACCCACACGGCGCGCCAGGGCTAGCGGCAGGCGGTCCGGGAAGCTGAACAGGCGGCGACGCTCAACCGTGTGCTGGCTCAGGGGCCGACCGCACGTCAGTCAGTGTGACGTCACCTGTGGCTGTACCGGCCAGGAGTCGCGGCCCGTCGAAGGCCAGGCACGTGATGGCACCGTGCAACACCAGGCGACCGACCCGTTCCCGGCCTGCGAGGTCGTGCACCGTGACCGTGCCGCTCTGGTGCCCCGTCGCGAGGTAGCGGCCGTCTCTGGTGAGAGCGGCGACCTCTTCATCAGCGGGGAGGTGGAGGGGCGGCTCTGTCTCGTCGGGCCACAACACCTGGGTTAGCTCGCCAGTGTCGAGACTCCACTTTTCCACTCCCAACCATTGCGCGCGGTATGGGCCGCCGAGTTGGGCGACGGTGACGAGGTGGTTTCCGTCCGGCGTGAACCGGGCGGCCCGGACGAGGTACCCGTCCCGTGTCACTTCGCGTACGAGATCGCCGGAGGCCGCATCCCAGACACGGACCACGCCGTTGAGGGTTCCGGTCACGATGCGGCGACCGTCAGGTGAGATGTCGAGGGCCGACACGGGGGAGCCGTGGCGCTCGTTGATGTGCGTCGGCCAGTGCGCGCGTGGGCAGTCACCACCTCCCACCGGAGGCAGCGCCTCGTCGCGGGCGCCGTCGCGTGTCCGCCAGTTCTCGTCGCAGGGCTTGCCGTTGACCATGAGCGGGCGTATCCGGGACCCACGCCGCAGGTCAAGGATTGTGGCGTCGCCGCCGTAGGCCCCCACGACGCACAGATCGGCCTCGCCGTCCAAGGCGAGAGCGTCTTCGCCGTGTGGAGAATGTGGTCTGCGCACCGTGCGCAGCAGTCGCCCCGTGGCTACGTCCCAGATCTTCAGGTCGCCGTCATTGCCCAGTATCGCCGCATGGCCATCGCGCAACGATGCCGTGCGCACCGTGCCCCGGTGACCGTCCAGTGAGAGCCGTGGCGCGGGAGACAAGGGGCTGAGGACGTGGACTCCACCGTAGGCCGAGCCCACGACCACCCACTGGCCGTCAGGTGAGATGGCCAGGGATCGGACGAGGCCGGTGTCGAAGTGCCCCAGAATGGAGCGGTTGGCGAGGTCCCAAACGATCACTGAGTGGCGCCCGTGGTCGCAGACGGCTGCATACCGGCGATCCGGTGTGCCCGCTACGATCAAGTTCGCGAGATCCTGCGGGCCGACCTGCTCGGGTAAGGCATAGGGCGGGAGTTCCGTCGGCTTGTAGGAGGGCTGGAGTTCGGTGAACTCGTCGGGCGTCAGCGGTTTTCCCGTTCCGGAGGACAGGTCCCAGACCATGCCCGTTCGGTCTATCCGCAGGGCTACGAGTCGCCGACTGTCGTCGCTGAAGCGGAGACTGAACACCTTCATCTTGTTCTCGGTGAGTGGGAACTCTCGAATCGTCGAACCGGTTTCCGTGTCGAAGACCTGGACGGTCCTGTGCATGCCGTTCCTGTGCCGGGTGTACCAGCAGAGCGCAGTTCTGGTTCCGTCCTCGGACATGGCCACAGCGTCCGCGCTGTATTCGCTGGTGGCGAGCGTGTGGGACAACAGCCGGGAGTTTTCGCTCGCGGCGCTCCACAAGGTCGCGATGACCGAGTCGTGTTCGGGGACCCGAGGGCAGAGGAGACCGGATTGCCCGCTCACCGAGCACTCGTACAAGAGCTGTTGGGCGGTGAACGACGTCCTCCGCTCCGATCCCCCGCTACGCAGGTTGTGCGCCTGACGTCCGAGTACCCCGCGCATCGAACCGAGTACCGGGTTCTCCGGAAGCAGGTCATGCAGAGCAGTGATCTCGTTCAGGAGCGAGTCCACGCCCGTCGCGGTGATGCGCGCGCTCAGATAGCCGCAGTCGGTGACGGCCTCCTCCAGCTCGCGCAGTGCTCGCGGTTCCCGTCCGTCAAGGTCGGCGGTGAGCTCGCCGCCTGTGCCGGGCGTCATGAGCCGGACACGGTCGGCCATGTAGCCCAAGAGATGCTCCACGCCATGGGAATCGGTGGCGTCGGCGCGGAGCGTCGCGGTGATCCGCTCTGTCGACTCTTGTGGATAGATGCCGTGTCGGGACTCCGAGCGGAGATGGTCGCGCAATGATCCGTGGAAGGGAATAAAGGGACCGTCGGGCCGCGCGCCCCGTAGATACGGAGCGCACAGCTCCAATGCGTCGTCGACGGCTGATTGACGGAGACCGGACAGTTGGGTCAGCTGACGTCGTGTGAGTCCATTGCCTCGGCTCTGAACCAGGAGACCGAGAACCGGGCGGATGACGTCGCGCCACCTGCGGGGGTCGGCGGTCACTTGACGGTCGAGGAAGCTGCTGTAGAGGTCCGCTAGCCCGCGCGGCAGAACACGCTCGCCTGAGGCAAGGAGACGCAGCCGTTCAGCGTCCTCGGACGCGGCAAGGGCGGCATACAGGAAGTTGCCGTCGGCGACGTGAGCGATCGATTGCGCGACACGCGTGGGGTCGGCGATTCCTCTGTCGTGGAGGCGGCCCAATAGATAGGTGCGCACGTCGTGCGTCCCCGCGGGTTCGTCGTGTCGGAGCCGCAATCGCCGACCATGAGAGAAGCGCTCAGCAGTGGGGCCGTCGCGTGCGGTGAGCACAAGACGCAGCCCTGGCACGGGGTCGGTGCGCAGCGTGGACAGCAGCCGGGCCAGCGTCTGCGGCCCCTCGATCTGTTCTTCGGTCTCGTCCACAGCGTCAAGCAGGATGACGGCGTGGGTGCCGAGTGCGGACAGCGGCTGTCGGAACAGGCTGTCCAGCAGATGACGCGGTTCGGCGTCCGGGAGGACCAGCTGGTTGATCCCGATGACGGTGGAGTCCCGTACGGGCCCCGTGAACTCCTGGTTGACCGCGATGGTGGCCGGAGCGTGGTACGCCACGGCTTCGGCGTATCCCGGGAGCGTGGCGCACAACTGGCCAGCCACTTGTTCCAGCACACCGCGAATGTTTAGCGAACCGAATCGCTGGGCCTGGCAGAAGTGCCACGCGTGCAGCCATCCCGGTCCAATTCCCTGTGGGGACGGCACCTCGCCGAGCGAGACCTGGGCCAGCCGTACTGCGAGCGCGGACTTGCCGACCCCTGGTTCTGCCGATATGACGAGAAGCGGTCCGGTGGTCTCGTACCAGGACGCGATCTCTGCCAGGGCCCATTCCCGCCCGACGAAAGAGTTGGACTGTCCGGCCAGTTCTGCCGGGATCCCCGGCCCTTTGTCGAACGTCACTGGTTCCTGTTGCCGTCAATACCGACGATTGTGGACCGGCTCACCGCGCCAAGACGCTGCCGTACTTCCGCGTCACCGCCTCCCGCGGGACGGTGTGCTGCGGTGATGTTGCTGTCCGAGACATCCGCGAAGTCTTGCTCCACCGTCCAGCGGGACGGGGACGAAGGGGGGTCGTCGGCGGTACGGGCCCGGCTCCATTCGAAGAGCGCCTGAATCAGAAGCAGTGTGCCGAGGCCGACCCCGGTGGGCCAAGTCCAACTGGTCGTCCACACGTTGATGACAACGGCTATGGCCGCAGCGGACACAGTCGAGATGACGGCTGCCGACGCGCGAGAACGAAAGGCCGCTCCAAGAGGTCGCGGCGATCGAACGGACATGTACCTCACTCCTGGAGCAGGTGGACTCTCGTGGTGCGATCTGTCCGGAGGCTACGCTACCCGCGTCACCTCGCGAACGGCATCTGGTAGATCGGAGCGAGTCCTCCACCTCACCCGACTTGCCACATAGGACACGGTCTTAGGCGGGCGGTTGAGGGTCGGCACCACCCCGGAGGGAGGAGATGACGAGGCGCCCGTACCTTGTAGTGAGGGCAGCGGCGGTAGCGGCGACCGACAGGCCGAGGGCGACGAGCAGGTGGGTGGCGGACTGGTCGCCGAGGACCTGGAGGACGCTGAGAGCTGTGCCGAGGGGGAGGCCGAGGATGGTGAGGACTCCGAGAGCGCCGCTGATCTGCTGGCTCTCCTGGTTCTGGACCAGTCGGCTGTAGTCCGCGGCCTCGGCCAGTATCTCTGCGAAACGCTCGGGCAATCGGTACTGAGCCTGGAAGGCAAGCAGTAGCTCGTTAGCCGGGCCGTGGGCGGTCAGGTGTTGGCGCCAGTACGTACTGCGGAAGAGCGCGATGTTCCTTTCCAACGATCCGACTTGGGTGGAAAGATGCGGGCCGTCGAATACCCCGGAGAGTTCGTCGGTGAGTCGGTCGATGTGGTCACGCTGGAGCGTGCCGAGTAGCAGTGCGTCGAGGTAGACCGTGCGGGCATGCAAGGCCCCGAAATCGTAGAAGTCGCCCTCGCCGGCGTCGGCGCGATGACCGAGGAATGCGGCGCTGTGCCGCAGCACCAGAGCACTCCAGTCGGCGGAGATGCGCACAGCCTGATCGAATTCGTCGGCGGCGGTTTCCGGAGCGAGCGGAAAGTCGCGTGGTGTGGAACGGGATGCCAGCTGCCACAGCCAGTGGTCGGCGGTAGGCGGGAGTGCTGCCGTGGGCTCAGACCGAAGCGCGGGAGTGTGGCGGGCTTCTGGGGTGAGGAGGGCGATGGTGTACGGGCGGGCTATCGCGAACTCGGCGGTGCCATCGCGGACCTCGGCCACCTGTCCGAAGAGCTCCTGCGGCGCGAACGGGCCGGTGAGTGGGTCGGGGCCGGCATCGGGCCGGTGGCCTATCGCTCGCAGTACCGGAAGCAGTGGTCTCTCTACGGTGAAGTGCAGCACCGCCAGAGCGTGTCCATGGCTCCGTCCCGTGGCGGTACGCAGCAGCTCCATGCCGTGCAGCCGCAGCCCGTCGTGGACGAGTGACATCGTCCGATGCCAGCGACAGGGGCGCCCAGGGGACCCGTACAGCACTCTGGCGGACGCGGGCGCGAAGTAGGTCGCGCGGGTGGCCGCATCCGTCCGTCTGCTGCCGAGCTCGAACGGGAAGGGTCCCTCCAGCCAGTCCGGTGTGCGCAGGAGCCGCACCGGGAGCACGACCATGAGGATCTGTCGCGCCCCGGCGACAGCCTCCAGGTCAACGGTCATCGGTAGTACTCGGCAGGGTCGGGCTGGTCGAGCCTGACCACGAACTCCGCGCCACCGGGGCGGTCTGCGGCCACGTGGAACCGTACGCGTTCGCCCGTGCGGATGGTGCGGAAGCCTTCGGTGACGATCTGCGTGTAGTCGAAGGTGTAGTGGCCACCGTCCGCCTCGTCCTGGACGATGAAGGCGCCCACCGTTCCGGTCTGTCCTCCGCCGGTGGGCCGGCGGTCGACGATGATGCCGTGCCGTGCGTCGCTCATGCGATGGCTGCCTCTGGGTCGGTGATGTCCTGTACGCAACGGAAACCGACCGCGTTACTGCAGCCACGTTTCCGGTAGATGCCCTTGCTGCTCGCTTGCACGGCGCGCAGCGGATTGTCGTAGCTGCCACCGCAGATGACCGCTTCGCCGGCGTCATCCAGGCTGGTGGAGGTCCACTCCCAGACGTTCCCCGCCATGTCGGTGATGCCGTACGGCGAACGGTTCGCGGCTCTCCCGCCGACCGGGGTGACCCAAGCTCGGCGAAGTGCCTCTTGGGCGAACTCCTGCTGCCAGGCGTGGAAGGTCACCACGGGATGACCGACCCATGTGTCAGCGCAGTTGACCGGCGCGCCGTCCGCGTCGTCACCCCAGGGAAAGAGACGGCCGTCCGTTCCGCGAGCGGCGGCTTCCCATTCCAGCGCGGTGGGCAGGCGCTTGCCCTCGAAGGCTGCGAACGCGAAGGCACTCCACCAGCTGACGCAGATGGCTGGATAGTCGTCGTAGCGGGCATTGCGGTAGTAATCCGCTTCGCGGAGCCGGTCGGTCCAGGGGGTATGGGTGACATGGTCTGGCTGGTCGGGGTGGTCCCAGGGCGAGGTGCCGTCGGGCCGCAAGGCGTCGAGGAAGCGGCGGTAGCGGGCGACCGTGACGGCGTGGCGGTCGAATCGGACTGCGTGTCGTACGCGGCGTAACAAAAGCCGTTCAGCCGGACCGACGAGGTGAACCCCAGCGGGAAGGACGCAATCGTCGGAAGAGACAGCCGTCGGTATGCGGGCGAGGAAGGCTCGCACCTGCTCGGTGATGAAGGCACCTCCAGGCAGCTCTGCCGCTTCTTCACGACCGCGCGGGGTGGCAAGGAATCGGGCAGCCAGCAGCTCCTGGTAGGCGGTGTGGACGAAGGCAACCTGGTCCGGACCGGCCGGCCGCAACAGAGGGGCGAGCACGCAGCTGTCGAGTTCGAGACGACCGCCGATGAAGGCGCCAGGGCCAAGATCGCGGTGCACGTCGACGAGGGAAAAGACCGTCTGATCAGTGAGGAATGCCCTGCCGAAGACTGCCGGCAGCCGCTCTTCAGTATCGGCCTGACCCTGGGCTGCGAGGGCCTTCGTGAGGTGCGCGCCGAGCAACGCGTCGAGGGGCTGCGGAGAGGCAGGCTGGAGGAGAGCGGTCAGCCGCATCTCCAGGAACGTGGCATCGGGGTCCGCGAGCCGTACGAGGTGGAAGTGTGGCACTCGGGCCGGGTCGACTCCGTTCGCGTACATCTGCTCAACCAGCTGCTCGGACCGAGCCGCTCCGCTGTCCAACAGCTGGCGGACCTGAGGGGAGTCGGCGAGGAACGACACCCGCGAGCTCATGACCACCGTGGACTCAGCGGAGAGCACCGGGGCCAAATCCGCGAAGAGCCGCAGGAAGCCGGCGGGGCTGGCCTCGTCCACACCCTCGTCAACCGCGTCCAGGACGCACAACGCAGAACCGGACCGGATCAGGTAGAGGAACAGGTCATACGCACGGGAGCGGTCCGCCGTCATGCACGGGGACAGCAGGCGTGCGGCGTATTCGGGGGAGGTCTCATCCCTCGCTTTGAGACTGAGGTCGAAGTAGAAGCGAAACCGCCGTCCGTCGGGGTCCGCGGCCAGTGTTCGGAGCAGCGTGCTTTTGCCGCTGCCGGGACGACCGATGATGAGAACGTTGGCTTGGCCACGGGCAAGGCGGCCGAGGAGGGTGGCTGCGTCCTCGGCTGTCTGGATGAGGGACTCTCCCGTGTGGGTATCGGTGGACAGCACAGTGGCGGTGACAGCCTTGCGTGGTTCGGCACAGTCCACGGAGGTCACGTCGGCCAGGTGGGCGGCAATGTCGACGTGCCTGTCGATGAAGCTGTCGTAGCGCACCAGCCGGTAGTCGCGGCCGAGCAGTTCGCGGACAGGCCCGGGCAACTCCTCGTCCTCACCTGCCTCGTCGAGGATGACGAATCGGGTGAGTTTGGGCAGACGGGTGCGCAGCAGTTCACCGCCGTTGGAGGTGAGTACGGCGCGCAGGTCGTCCACGTCCTGCGAGACCATCAGCTCTACGTACTCCAGGCGCATGCCCGATTCACGGCAGAAGAGCTGGTAGACCGTGTCGGAGGTCAGGACGAATCGCTTGGCTTGACGGTAGCCGAGGGTGATGTACAGCCCGGCGAGGAACTCGCAGCGACGGGCGACCTCGGGAGCCATGTGTGGCTCTCCGCCCAGCAGGGCGGAGCTGCTGGTACTTGTGAACCAGACCAGGACGTCGACGAGTCGGCGTACCGCCAGCAGGCCGTCCTCATCGGAGATGTCGTAGCCGTCGTGCGTGGACCGATTGCGCAGACGACGGATGTCATCCAGCGCGTTCAGGACGGTACTGCTGCGGATGTGCGGCTGACAGCGCTTGACCAGGTCGTTGAGGGCTCGGCCCGATGGGTCGCCCTCGATGCCATGGTGCCTCCACAGCTCCTTGAGAAGCTTCTCCGTCAGCTTGCCGACGAGAGAGACAGCGTTCTCCGGATAGCCATCATTGAGGCTGCGCAAGGGACGTTCGAGGTCCAGACCGAGGCGATCAGCGACACGGGAGTGGTCATCGAGCTCGCTGCGGAGCCGCTGCAACCGTTCGTCCACCACCATGCTCATCGCCCTTCACCCGGCTTCACGCCCAGTAAGAAGGCGAAGCGGTCGGGGAAGGCGAGCACCGGCTCCGGATGCGCGGCTCTCATCTCCTCGATTCCCTTCTCGATCTCGCTGTCACAGAACGTGGAGAGCACTGACATGTAGCGGGCCCGCACCATCCCGATGTACTTCTCGCGATCGAGACGTAACTGGTAGTCGACGTAGCGAAGTGTGGTCTGCAACCCGGCCGCCCGTAGACTGTCGACGATGAGTTCGGGGTTGGGCTGGAGTTCCGTGAAACGGTCGAGCGCAGCCTGGAACAGCGGGTATTCGATGCTGGTCGGCAGCATGACCACGAGTAGCCGACCGCTGGGAGCAAGGCGAGCGGCTAGGCCATGCAGGATCGGCGAGGTGATGCACCGACTCCTTCAGCCAGATGGCGTCCAGTTGCCCGTACGGTAACTGGGCGCTTCCTGCAGCCATGTCTTCTGCCGACGCTACGATCGGCGTCAGGCCAGCGGGTGGTGGTGTACCGAGCTGGTGCAGCATCGCCAGGGAAGGGTCCACGCAGAGGATGTCATGCTGCGGGTCGCTGATCCGCGCCACCTCGCGTGCGAACATCCCTGTGCCGCAGCCGATGTCGGCGATGCGGTCAGCGGAAGACAGACGCAGGGTCTCGGCTATGCGTGCAGACATCCAGGTGGTGTGGTGCGCCCCATATAGCCCATGCTCGTCGTAGTCGGCAGCAAGCCGCTCGTAATGTCCCTGAACATCCCGCCGTTCCACAGTCCCCCCGCCCGGGTATACGGCTCTGCTGGTCCGCCGTCAGGCTACTCCTTCCGTAACTCCACGGAACCGATCAGCCACAGTTTCAGCCAGAGCAGGGAGGCTCCGATCGATGGCCTGGCATTGCCCGATGCTGCGGGGAGAGCTTCCCGATCACCTTGCCGATGGCAGTGTTCAGCGCGGCGAACAGGTCCACGGTGCTGTGCCGCGCGTAGTCGAAACTGCGCCGCGCTAACCGGCAGTTACCGACCGGGCTCGCCCACTGCAATGGCTGCCCAGAGACCTGGGCTCCGAACAGCCATTACGTGCTGCAGTCTCGCCTATGCCGAGATCGCCCAATCGAGCAGCCAACGGACGAGCGCGCGGGTGGCCCCAGACACGATTGCGCTGACGAGGGTGAGGAAGACCGACTGGCGCTTTGGTTCCGCGGTTGGAGTCATGCGAATCCCCTTTCGAGGGAAGTGACATGGGAGGCGACGTCGCTCTTCCAGCTTGTGGTCGTGAGTCGATAGCCCCCCTGCACCCTGAATGCAACTGAAAGAATCTGAAGGCCAGTTGGACAATCGCGGGAGGCAGGCTGTGGGGATCGCGATGCCGGATGAGGGCAAGCTGCCTCGCAGTCCCCTGCGTGCTCTCGTAGCTGCTGTGCACGACCTCTACGTGGACGCCGCCATGCCCGGTACGAGCCGGATCAGCAAGCTGATCCGGGAACGGGATGACCTTCCGGACACAGTCAGCCACGAGATGGTGGGGAAGCTGCTCCATGGAGAAGCGCTCCCAAGGTGGGAGAAGCTCCTGTGCGTAGTTCAGCAACTCTGCGACATGGCGGTGAGCCGTCCGGTGGCGGAGGAGGAGAGGGGTCGGTTTCACGCGCTGTGGCTTGCGGCTGAACGTGGCCGTCAGCGACGGCCCAAGGCCGTGGCAGCCGCCAAGCCGTACACCCTGCTGATGCTCGGGGTCCGCGACTTTTCGGGGCTACCCTTACGCCCCGAGGTGGGCGATGTCGCCATCACCGTGAGGAGAAGGAAGCCCGAGGAGGGCCGGTACGGGCAGATCAGCTCGATCAGCCTCAACGGCCGGCTGAACTTCCGCGGTGGTCTCGGCAGGAGAGCATGGCCCCACACCGTCAGGCGCCTCGCGAAGGTCGGTGACGCTGACCACGATGAACTTCCCACCAGGGCACGTGAGGAAGTCGCCGTCGAGGACCGGCACCCTGAGCGTGTTACCAACCGAGAGCTCGCGCTGCTCGACAAATGGAAGGTCCCACGTCGCTCCTCGCTGGCGGACTATCGAGCTCTCCATGAGGCGCTGGACAGTGCCACCGAGGAACGGCCGATGCAGGTTGTTCTGGAGAACCACCCAGCACTCCTCGCCAACGTGATCACGGGCAACCACGGGGTATGGGTCGGACCGCAGGTTCGTCTGGGCGACCAGTACGTCTCGGACTTCCTCATCGCCAGCCAGACCTCGGCGGGGTTGCGCTGGCACCTCGTCGAACTCGAATGCCCCCCAGCGCGGCTCACCAACGCCGGCAACCAGCGCGAATCTCCCACGCTGCGCCATGCCATTTAACAGATTCAGGACTGGCGCGAGTGGTTGAAGACCAATCTCCTGGCCACCCGCGAGAAGCTCCCAGGCATCACCATGGATGCACGCGGACTTATCATCATGGGGCGGGAGGACGGGACAGACAGCGCCCGCGAGATCCGGGATCGCCGCTCCGCCAATGACCGGATCGAGATCCAGACGTATGACTGGCTGCTGCGCGCCGCCCGCCGCGCCGACTCTATGGCCTGGGGCCTGCTGGACGAGGAAACCGGAGACCTCGACCGGGACTGGTAACAGAGAGGTCGCCCGCGGACACACTTGGGCCCCTTGCATCATCCAAGCTAGGGCCCAGGCTACCGCCACCCACGTATGGACATACCGGGGTGGGGAGCATGAGGGCCCCGCCCTCACCCCGTAGGAGCCACTGACAATTCACGTGTCCAGATCGATGACGCTCTCAACGACACCAGCTCGGCAGGCTCGATCCACGGCCCTGTGCCAGGTGCCGCTATCCCTGTTGCGCGAGAACGGCTCGCGCTTCGCCGAGTTCCAATTCGCCTGGATCGACACCCTCCAGACCTACTGGCTCGGCGGCCCCGACCTCGGCCAGAAGCTGGTTGCCGCGGTGGACGGCACGGACCCGGAAACCGTCACCGACCCAGAGACGGTGGGCAAGCTGATGTACCCGCCGATGGAGATGTTCCACCGGATCGTCCGCAAGGACCGGGACGGCTTCAACCGGGCGCTGGCCAACGCCCTCCAGTGGCACAAGGAGTACTGGAGCGAGGAGGAGCGAGCCTTCCAGATCTCGGGCCTCGTCGCCCTCGCCCCCCTCGCAATGCCGTGATCCTGTCCCGTTCCCGGCACACCACGGCCACGTAGAAGGCGGTGAGCCAGGCGTTCGGGTGCACATACCACTGCGGGCCGGTGGCCTGAAGTATCCGATCCTGGTGCGCAATGCGGCACTGAACTCGCGCTTCCGTCGTGGTCGCGGCAGCGAACACCGCGGAGCCGACCTGCATCGCGTTCACCCAGGCATCCCACGTGGGGAAGATCGAAGCCCGTGGGTCCATCAGGCAGTGCGCCTTGGCCAGGGTGAGCGTGGTGCTCAGGGCATCGCCCAGTGGTGGAGCGTGCCTCCAGCCCGTCGATCAGCTTCTGTGCGTTGTTTTGGAGCACGGCGAGGCCCTCTTCCGTGTTCCCCGTGGGAAAGGGGTGGCGGGGGATGATCGAGGCCACGTGTTTCTCCTGAGAAGAGCTGTGGGCTGCCTCGGCCGGGAAGTCGTGGCGGGGAATGCGCGTCGTCATGTGTGTCTCAGGTGGGGAACTCACCGAGCCAACCGCGCTGGAGCAGGTGCTTGGGCAGGTACTCCGACTCGACCTCGATCGGGAGTTCACCGTCGTAAGCGAGGCAGGCGATTGCAAGGGGGCCCAGGGCGATGCTGCCGTCGATGTCCGCTTCCCGGTCCTCGTTCAGGGTCCAGTACGTCTTGTGCAGCTGCAGCGCCTCCACCAAGGCCGGACTGAAGCCTTCCTCGTCTTTGCGCACGAAGCGGTAGAAGAGGTTGATCGGCGGATAGAGCAAGCCATCCAGTAGATCTCGTGGAGCGGCCCGTGCCACTGCGGGATCCGACGCCTGGAATGTGGCGGTGAGCTTCTCCACCAGCCCCGGCCGCCGCAGCCAGTATGTCTGCAGGGTGTCCACCCAGTGGTAGATGTACTCGTCGTATTGCCCCTCAGGAGCACGCAGCCGCTCCAGCGGGATCTCACACAGCTGCGTCATCCGCTGCTGGTCACGACAAATGACGGCCAGCCAGAACGCCGTTAGCCAGTTTCCCGCATCGGCCGTTGGAAGCGGGCCAACGGCCGGAAGCGTCCGCACCTTCCGGTTGATGCGGCATTCGACGGTCCCCTCGTTCGCCGTCGTTATGGCGAACAACGCTGAGCCCAGCTGCATCGCGTTGACCGTGGCCTCCCATGTCTCCAGCGCCGCCGCTCGCGGATCGACGACACAGCGAGCGCGCAACACCAGGAGTCCGGTGTCGAAATGGGAGTCGATCAAGCTCGTGGCGCCGACGGAGTCCTCGAGACCGTCGATGCCCTCGGCCAAGTGTGCGCTCAGCCGCTCCGCGAACTGCTCGGCGTCGGGTCCTGCCGCGTCATGCCGGGCAACAGTGACGGTCACGGAGTCAGGGTACGTCGAGGCTCTGACGACACTGCCGGCGGGCCTGCGCGTGGTCCCGAATCTCGCCCCCACTACCGAGAGGTGTTGCTAAGGATTACTCCGATGAGGTTGGCCGCCGCGATCTCGTCAAGTTCGACCAAGCCTGCGTCCTTAGCCTCTTCTTTGGAGCCGGGGATCCGATCCGTCGGTTCCCACTGGAGGTCCCGGCTGAACAGTTCGTCATGCTGCTCGTCTCGCAGCTCACGACGCCTCAGGAGCGGCCCTTGGCCGTCGGCTGTGGTGTAGTACGAGATGCGTCCCTCGGCGTCGACGGCATCGAGCACGGTGTCGCTGAGCGTGCTGAGAGACGGGGCGCCGAGGTGGCCTCGCAGGGTTCCGGGCCGGAACAGCACGCCTGTCAGATCGAGGAAACCGGCGTTGTCACGGACGAACTCCCCTCCCCGCTCATAGAAGAGGACAAGCGGCTCGTAGAGATCCGGGAGATCGGGAACCGCATCCGGGTAGTGCGTCTGGAGTTCCGCCATGCGCACCGCGCCCGCACAAGTGCGCCTAACGGCCCCGCTGGGCACATGACTTAGGTATTCCTCAAGTTTCGCAGCGAATTGTGGGGGAAGATGGAAATCCGGGGCCACATACTGAGTAACATCAAAGAAAGGCCACTCGCTCTCTGCTGAGTAGACCTCTGCCCACAGGGCCGCCCGCCGCATATACTCACGCAACAAAATGCGTCGAGACATGACATGCCCGAACGCGAAATCCCAATCCCCCATCCACTCCACCGCTCGTAGACGATTCAGCATGGGGGGCGACGTCCGGTCGGTCACTTCAGCTCAATTCCCTTCGATCGCAGCTCCTGGAAGAGCGCTGCCATTACCTCGTCGATATTGGAGAGATTGGGTGCCAGCTCGACCTTGGGGACGTCGAGGCCCAGCCCGCGCCAGTGGTTGAACCCGCCCCTGTTCTCATTCGCTGCAAGCTCGTGGGCGCCCGCCTCGGTCGACCTTTGAGGCCAGTCGCGATAGTACCCGGATTCGCCCTCATTGCGGAAATGTTGCCATAGGTGCGGCTCATCGCGCAGATACGGAATGCCCGCCTCGATCAGGTGACTCTCCACGTATTCATGAGCGATGTAGCGCTCGAACTTCATCGTTTCCTCAGGGGTCAGGCTACGCTGAGCGGCCGCCTGCCAAATTTCGGCGAGGTCGCTGCGAGGTGTGAAATGCGCTAGCCGTACGTCGCCTGGGGCCTGGGCTACCACATGCTGGGTGAGGAAGAAGTGGGTACGGACGCGGTCTAGCACCTGAGTGCTGACACCGGTGTTCTCAGAAATACTCCTGGTGTCCAAGGAATCCGGGTTGGCCCGGATCTCATCATAAAACCGTGCCGCCGCGGCGTCTTCGGGCGCAGGTTCTTCGACGTACCGTGCGCCGTCCGGCCTGGGCTCGGACCCACCCGGAAGGAGCGGACTCTCGGGCTCGTGCGGAAACGGCCCGTCGCCGTCCGTATGGCCCAAGCCGTCCACGCCTCCAGTGCCGGGCAGGTCATGTCCGCTTCCCCCGCTGACGGGGCCGTCGCCCTGGTGCGGGATGGACGGGCCGTCGCTGACGCCGTGGCCACCGTTGCCCGTGCTGCTTGTTTCGTCGGTGTGGCGAGCGCCGCTCGTGGAGTTGTCCAGCCCGCCGGTGACCGGAGTGTGAGAGGTCCCGTCACCGCCCAGGGAGTGGCTGTTGGTGGGCATGCTGTCGGCCCTGCCGCCTGGGGTGTTACCGTCGCCGGCGCGGCCCATGGGGGTGTTGTCGCGCGGGCCAGTGGCACTGTGGCCTGCGTTGTCACTGGTGCGGGCCGGGTCGGACATCTCCGAGCCGCCGCGTCCGCCAACACCGGCCGGGACCCGCTGTTCCTGGTGGGCCGGTTTCTCGGTCCGTGGGTTGTCCGCGCTCGCCTTCGGGCTGGGGACATTCTCCTTCTTGGCCTCGTCGCCCTTCTGGAGGAGGCTGCCGTCCTCCCTGTATAGGGAGCCATCGGTGCCCATGTACTTCCCCGGGCCGTCGAGTGGGCTCTTCACTGTGCCCGGCGGGAGGGTGACCGTGTCTTCGGGCAGCTTGATTCTGCCGCCCGAGAGCCTGGTCGCCCCCTCCGGAACGGCGGCGTCCTTGGGGAGCTGGATCGTGCCGTCCGGCATCTTGTGGGCGCCTTCGGGCAGGCTGTAGGCGCCGTCGGAGATATTCGGGGTCGCGAGGTGGCCGGCGTCCCTGAGGCCGGCCATGACGCCGCGGAGCTTGGACAGGCCGACGCCTGCGCCCTTGGCGACGTAGGTCATCGGGTCGATGGCCTGGGCCACCTTGCTGCCGATGGAGATGGCCTTGGCCGCCGTGGCGGCCTTGCCCGCGCCCGCCACGGCGCTGCCGCCGCCCCGGGTGATGACGGCGCTCAGGACGTTGAAGGTGACAGCGCCTGCGGCCCGGGAGTTGTTCGATCCCCACTGGTCCCAGGCGACGAACGCTTTGCCGGTCTCGGCCATCGCGGTACGCGATTCCCGCAGCCAGGAGGGGAGCATGCCGTCCGGCAGCATCCAGTACGCGGGGCCCACGAAGGGCAGGGTGGTGATCGTGACGCCGGTGGAGAGCTTGGCCAGACCGAGCCATGCCTCGCCGGCGGCGTCCCCTCCGTGCCCGCCGAACAGGGTTTTCAGCGCCTCGACGCCGGCTCCTGCGCCGTCGACGACGAAACCCTTGCCGAATTCCCAGGCGTGCTCCCACACCTGCCACCCGGGAATGGATTCCTCGACCGCCTCGCCCCAGGGCAGGCTCTTGGCCTGCTTGAGGTCTTCGGCGCGGTAGCCGTACCCCGTCTTGTGGGTGGCGTCGATGACGTGGAGCGCCTTGCCGTTGACGAGGCCGACGATCTTGGCGTGGCAGTTGCGTTCGGCTTCCTGGAACGCGGTCCAGACTTCGGCGATCTTGTTGCGGCGGGCCAGGTTCTCGTCGGTCAGGTCGCCGTCTTCGCTCCAGTCGTCTTCGGCGGCCTCGTTGGATTGGAAGTCGGCGGCTTTTTTCTTGAGCTGCTTGAACTTCTCGATCAACGGGGTGATCTCACGGGCGTAGGTGCCCAGCGCCTTGGCGATGACGCGCATGTCTTCGCCGAGGTCATGCGCCGTGTCCTCCACCGGTTTGGTGACGCCGAACAGCTGCTCCGCCTCGGGTGCCTTGTAGAAGGCGGCCAGGCCGCCGAAGGACTTGTGGACGTCCGAACCGGCCCTTTCGACCGTGGAGCCGCCGCGGGAGAGCGCCTTTACCTTGGATTCGAGAACGTCCAGATTACCGGTGAAGACCGGTACGTCGTCCGGGTCGACCGGTCCGCCGCTCACTTTTTCTTCCCCCCGAAGTCCTTGAGCGCCTCCAGCCGCACGGCGTGGGCGGCGCTTTGGGCGTTCTTGGCCGCTTCCAGGTCGCCCTGGACGTATTCATTGGTGGCTTTGGCGGCGCCCCAGACAGCGACCTGGCAACGGTCAGCCATCGCCTTCATGCCCTTCTTGCGGCCGTTCACGTACTCGACTAGCGCGGCGGCGACCGGGCCCGTGGCCGTCTTCGGCAACAGGTCCGGGGCCACCGGTCCCACCGGCTTGTACCCCGACGCCGACATCAGCCCGTTCGGTGACGTTGTGGCCTGCGTGCCCGGCACGGCCGTACCGGCCGCCTGGGCGGCCTCCTGGATGTCGGCGAGCAGTGTGTTGAGGGCCGTGCCGAGGTCTTCGGCGTGCGTGCCGACAACCTTCAACTGGCCCCGCACTCCCTGCGGCTGAATGTCCCATGACGCCATGAATGCCCCCCGTATTCCTCATCTCTTGCACCCACGCACCACGACCCGCGCGACACCACCGCCCCCACGGAGGCCAACAACCCATCAGCGCAGTGCACAAATGGTGTTTCCGTCTGCTGGTGCGCTGGGGGTAATTCAGCCGATGTTGTCGACTGCGGCCTTTGCGCGTGCGAGTGTCTGGTGCGCGGTGGAGTCGTTCTTCTCCAGCGTCGTCTTCAGCAGCTGGATGATGCTCCGGACCTCCTGCGAGGCACGGTTCCAGCGCTGCTCCTTGCCGTGGTACTCCTCGGCGACACCATCCGCCGCGAAGTCCGCCATCGCCGCCTTGACCTGCGCATCACGCGCCGCGATCACCTGCTCCAGACGGCCGATCACCGTCTGGATGTTGCCCTGCGCCTCCGCCGATGCACCTGAGTCGTACGAACGACGGTCCATGCCAGCAGCCATCACGATCACTCCCCCTAAAGACTCTGTGTACTTCCGCAGCTACCGGGCTGTCAGCGGCCTGAGAAGCGGGCCGCGTCGAAGTTCGCCGCCGCCATCTGCGTCCGGGCGTTGTCGGCCTGTTCCTGCACGCCCGAGCCGAATGCCGACTCCATACCCGACTGGCCGCCCACAATCGCGGACAGCGCGCTGTTCAGCGACGCCGTGATCTCGTCCGCGTTCGCCTTGAAGGAGTCGAACGCCGCCTTGCCGGCGCCGTTGAACTTGCCCTCCAGCGGCTGCGCTGCCTGGATGAGCTGGTGGATCAACGTCCCCAGTTCTGTGCTCGATCCCTGCGACTTCGACCTCAGGGTCGAGAGCGTCTGCGCTCCCATGTCGAACTTCATCGGGCTCCCCCTGCCGGACTTGGCGATCGTATGTACGGTCATGCCTATCAACCGGGACATGACCGGTGCAATTCACAATCCCGATGCTATGACGAGGGTGTGACAATGGCTCAAACGCGCCAGGAGCCAACCCCGTCACTTGCGGCGATGTGCTGGGCGTGGGGACGCATATACCCATCCACCGTGCCGCTCCGATCGACCAGGTGCTCTTACTCGCCTTTCAGGTGCCGCATCAGTCGTTCGAAGTCCTGCCAGCCGGACAGGTCCGAGGGGTCGCCCGGCAGCAGGTAGTACAGCGCGGGGCGGGCCTTGGGGCCGAGGGGGACGGGCGGCTGGGAAAGCGGGGTGTTGCGGGCGCGGCCGTTGGGCATCTGGTGGACCTCTTCCGCGCCGAGCACGAAGGCGAACGGGACGCCGGGTCCTTCGAAGTGGGGCGGTACCGCCAGGTCGCGGCGGGCTTTGCGGATCTGGATGAGCATCGAGGTGAGGCGGTGACGAGTGGCGAGCAGTTCCGCGGCCCTGGGCAAGGCGTCCACCGGAGGCTCCTCGTCCGGTCCGTAGCCGAAGGCCAGCGTGACGTACTCCTCCACGCCTGCCTTCGTGCGCTTGACGCGTATGGTGGCGAGGCCGGGCCGGTCCGGGCTGCCGACCACCACGAACCAGGTCGGCGCAGGTGCCCGCTCGTAGGCGATGTCGGTCAGCTGGCGTGGTGACCAGGGCAGGGTGGCGGGTTCTGCGGTGCCCCAGCCGGCCGGGGGCTCGCCGGTGAGTTCGCGCCATATCGCTTCCAGCGCGCCCCCGAGTACCAGACGCTCGTCCGCGGGGTGGGTGGTGCGGAAGGTGATGGCCAGCTGGTGCTCGTCGGTGGCCGTGACCTCCTGGTAGGAGGCGGCCAGCTGAGTGCGGGGGGCGTCGTCGGTTGCGTCGGGCGACGCCACGGGGGCGAACATGCCGTCTTGCCAGGACAGTACGGCTCCGGTCAGCCCGTCGTAGTAGCCGTCCCGCTCATCGCGTAGGACCCAGCGGGAGGGCCAGTGGCTGAGGCTGTCGCGTACGGCGGGGGAGAGCGTGGTACCGGGCGGGCTGACGATCTGCAGACCCAGCTTGGCGTTGGCGGCTGTCTGGTACGCGTCGGAAAGCCAGGCGGTCATGGCGACCACAGGGCGGTCCTGGATGACGACAGCGACCTTGTCGGTCAGGACGTCGACGGTGGCCTGACCGGCGGCGGGCGGGGGCGCGACGCTCACACCTTCGCTTTTCACCACGGCGAGGTTGTGTGCGGCGGCTTCAGGAGGCCAGGCGGAGCCGTCAGCCAAGGTGGCCAACCGGGCAGCGAAGGCGCCCGCGAGACGTTCGGCGTGCTCGACGCCGGTGGTGGCGCGGGCTTCCGTCCACCAGTAGGGGACGGGCGGTGGCGTGGCGCCGAGGAGCCGTTCGGCCTCTCCGGGGACCTGGACGAGCAGCGGGGCCTCGACGGAAACGAGCGGTCGGCCCTCCTCGTCGCAGAGTCGTATGACGGCGCCTTCGCCTGTGGTATCGACGAGGTTGTCGGGGCCTCCGGAGAGCAGGCCCGCGAGCATGGTTGCCGGGTCGGGCATGCGCTGAGTGAGGGCGATGACGTCCTTGGTCATGGGGTCGTCCGGTCCTTCGTCGTCTGTGGCAGCGGTGCCGTACGGGTGATGGCCCACGTGTGCGGGAGAGCTCTTCGGTGTGTCACTCCGGTGAGTACACGGTTTGGATCAGGCGGTTGGGCTGGCCTCTGCGGATGAGGACGCCGCGGCCCGGTGGCTGCTGGGAGGCGTAGACGCCGGGGAAGAGCTGGCCCTCGCCGCGGTCGCCCGCCATGAGCAGTGCGGAGGATCCGGACTCGCGCAGGCCCTGGACCAGGGGCTCGTAAATGCCGCGTGAGGCGCCGGCGACACGGCGCGTCAGGACGAAGTGCAGGCCGATATCGACGGCGGAGGGGATGTACGGCAGGAACGGGGCCAGCGGTTCCTGGCCGGCGGTGGTGAGCACGTCGTAGTCGTCGATGAGGACGACGATCCGCGGGCCGCCGCCCCAGCTGCCGGGTTCCAGGTCTTCGAGGCGCGCGCTGTCACCGGGCAGCCGCTTGCTCAGCTCAGTGGTGACAGCGGCGGCGAGGCCCGCGCACAGCTTGGCGTTGTAGGCGTAGCCGCCGTTGAACTCCTCAGGGATCGCGCCGCGCAGGCCGCGCCGTGGGTCCATGACGGCGAAGACCAGCTCGTCCTCGCTGTAGCGCTCGACGAGGCCGCCCGCGATGGTCTTCAGGAGGTTGGTCTTGCCGCATTCGCTGTCGCCCATGATCAGTAGGTGCTGGTCGTGCTGGAACAGGTCGAGCAGGACGGGGTCGAGCGCGGTCTGGTCCAGGCCGATGGGCACCCGCTGGGGTTCGGCGACCGGGCCCGGCAGGAGGTCGGGCTGCAGGAGGTGCGGCAGTACGCGTACCGGCTGGGCGACCTCGCCGCTCCAGGTGGCGCGGATCGACCGGGTCGCGCGCTCCAGAACTGCGCCCAGCTCCGCGGTATCGGCGAGCGAGTCCGTACGGGGTAGCGCGACCTGGGCGAAGAGCTTGCCGGCGGTCAGGACGCGGCCGGGCTCGTCGGGCGAAAGGGTCGCTGCCAGCTTGCTGTCGATGCTGGATTCGCTGGGGTCGTTGAGCCTCAGCTCGACGCGGGTGCCGAAGTTCGACTGGACGGCGATGCGGACGTCGTTCCAGCGGAGCATGCCCGCCACGACGTGGATGCCGTAACCGCCACCGCGTTGAAGGATGTCGGCGACGGCGTCGTCCAGTTCGTCGAAGTCGTCGCGCAGGGCGCCGAAGCCGTCGATGAGGAGCACGATTTCGGCGGAGGCCAGCTGCGGCAGCCGGCCCGCCGCGTGCAGGTCACGCAGCTGCTCGACGGAGTCGATGGCATGCTCGCGGAAGAGGTCCTCCCTAGCCGCGAGCATGGTTCGTACCTCGTCGACGGTGCGCGCCACCCGCTCACGGTCGACGCGACCCGCGACACCCCCGACGTGCGGCAGGCCCGCCAGAGCGGCCAGGCCGCCGCCGACCAGGTCGAGGCCGTAGATGCCGACCTCCTGCGGGGTGTGGGTCAGCGCGAGGGAGAGGACGAGGGTGCGCAGGAGCGTGGTCTTGCCGGACTGCGGGCCGCCGATGACGGCGGCGTGGCCGCCCGCCATGGTGAGGTCCAGGTACCACTGTCCCTGCCACTGCTTGGCCGGATCGTCGAGCAGACCGAGCGGTACCTCCAGTGGGCCGCGGCGCCCCGCGAGCTGCATACCGCGCGCACCGACGTTCAGGGGGCCGGCGACAGCGTCCAGGGCGATCGCGTCGGGTAGCGGGGGCAGCCAGATGCGGCGCACCGTACCAGTGGCGTTCGCCAGCTGCTCGACCATGACGCCCAGCTCGGTCGGCCCCATCTCGCGGCGCCGCACCGCAGGCTCGTGCCCGTCCGCATTCTCCTCAGGGGAAAGGGTGTTGAAGGTGTCGTAGGGGAGGGCGAGGGGTCCGCTGTCCTCGTCGTCCTCACGCTGTACGGGGCCGCGGTAGGCGCCCGAGACATAGCTCGCCTTGAAGCGGTCGTAGTGGCTGGTGTCGACCTTGAGGTAACCGAATCCGGGCAGCGGCGGCAGGTGGAAGGCATCTGGGGTGTCCAGAACCGTACGGGATTCGTCGGCGGAGAAAGTGCGCAGGCCGAGCCGGTACGAGAGGTAGGTGTCCAGGCCCTTGAGATGGCCGCCCTCGATGCGCTGGCTGGACAGCAGCAGGTGCACCCCGATCGAGCGGCCGATGCGGCCGATGGATAGGAACAGGTCGATGAAGTCCGGTTTGGCGGTAAGCAGTTCACCGAACTCGTCGATGACGACAAACAGATGCGGCAGCGCCTCCAGGTCGGGCCGACGACTGGTGCGCAGAGCGGCATAGTCGCCGATGTCGGCGATGTTGCCGGCGTCCTTGAGGACCTGCTGGCGGCGTTTGACCTCGCCGGCGAGGGAGGCGTGGACGCGCTCAACCAGGCCGGCCTGGTTCTCCAGGTTGGTGATGACGCCGGCGACGTGCGGCAGGTTGGCGAACGGTGCGAAGGTCGCCCCGCCCTTGTAGTCGACGAGGACCAGGGCGAGGTCCTCCGGCGGGTGCGTGGCCACCAGGGCGAGGACAATGGTGCGCAGGAGTTCCGACTTCCCCGAGCCGGTGGCGCCGACGCACAGGCCGTGCGGGCCCATGCCGAGCTCGGAAGACTCCTTCAGGTCCAACAGCACCGGCTCGTGGGCATCGTTGATGCCGATCGGTACGCGCAGGAAGGCACGTTCGCCGCGCGGCGCCCACAGGCGCGAGAGGTCGAGCTGCGCCACGTCGTCGACGCCGAGCAGCTCGGCGAAGTCCACCGGCCCGGTCAGGGGGGCGTCGGTGAGCGACTCGGCGGAGAGCCGCAGTGGCGCCAGCATCCGAGCCAGGCCCTCGGCGAACGGGATGCCGGCCTCGTCCACAGAGCCGTGGGCGAGGACCGGCTCCTGCGCGCGCAAGTCCTCGATGATCACCTGATCGCCGTCGACAGTGATCCGCACGCCGACATGTCCCGGCTCCTGGACCCGCCGTTCGAGCAGGTGCAGAACGGTGACGCCCATCTCGCGCAGGCCGACCGCCTCGTCGGGACGCGGCAGATCGACGGCGTCCTCACCATGCCCGTCGGTGACGACCAGCAGCCGGGACGTCATGGACAGGGCGTCCTTGCCGGACAGGCCGCGGCGCACCTCTGCCGCATAGGAGGCGCGACGGCGCAGTTCTGGGCCGAGCTGCCGGGCGAGCTGGGGTGCTGAGGGTGCGATACGGCGCGCGGCGACGGGGCCGTCGAACTGCTCGGTGTCGAGCAGATGCGGCAGCCACTTGGCCCACTCCCAGTCGGCGAGCCGGTCCCCGGGCACCGCGATCGCCATTGCCACATCGTCGGGAGCATGCAAGGCAGCGGCTTGCACGAAGAGGGCGCGCGCGACGCGCAGGCAGTCCTCGCGGGCGCCGATGACGCTGACGTTACCGACACGGTCGAGCGGGACTGTCAGCGGCAGCTCGGTGCCGGTGCGGAAGCGGGCCATCAGCGCCGACGCCTCATTGAGCATGAAGCGGTCGGGTGGGGTGAGGACCGACGAACCCTGCTGGGCGATCTGCAGATCGCGTACGGGCATCTCACCGGTGCCGACACGTACGCGCAGAAAGTCGCCGTCGGCGCGGCGGCGCTCCCACAGGCGAGCCGGATCGCGCACGATGTCGTAGAGGGCGGCCGGGGGCGGGTTGAGGACATCGGCCCGCTCGCGCCGTTCACGCTCCTCGCAGGCCAGCTCCTCGCGCAGATCCTCCAGATAGGCCAGGTACGCCTCGCGCTGAGTGCGCCGAGTGCGCTGCGCCTTGCCACGCTGCGAGAAGACCAGCGCGACGGACCCGATGACGGTGACGACGAGGATGATCGCCCCGAGCCCGGCGAACTGGCTGTTGCGCACCACCGTCATCATCACCACCGACGACATGACGCCAGCGACGGGCAGCAGCGACATCGCGATGTTGCCCGCCTTCCCCTCGGGGAGGTTGGGCGGAGCCTCGATGACTCGCGCCTCGGAGGCAGTTGGGGGACGGGTGGTCCTGGCCGGGCGGTGGATCAGTCGGGTACTCATCGTCGTCCGTCATTCACGATCGGGCTCGGCATCTGATTCAGTGACGCTTCTGGGAGAGGGAGAGCTGGAAGACGTCCGCGGCGAGGCGGGCAGCGGCTTCCCTGGTCGGGTGAGCCAGCAACTCGGTATGGACTCGGCCACCGGCTGCCAAATGCCGGTCATACGGCAGAACCTGAACGCTTACTCCAGTGGACCTGAGCCTCCGGGCGGCCTCGTCGAGGTCGACTCCCGAGTGCGCTACCAGTTCGGTGAGCACGACCACCGTGCCGGCGATCACATGTCGAGGCAGCCCCTGCATCCACTGGAGCACCGAGTGCGTGCTGGTGATGCCTTCCGGTGTGGCGGGCGCGGTGAGCACACGGCCGTGGGCGGCGGCGAGCGCGATTCGGGCGACTTCGGCGGGCAATGTCTCGCAGTCGATGACCATCACCCCGAAGTAGCGACGCAGCGCGACCACGGCCCGCTCGTACGCCCGGCTGTCCAGCATGACGCCGATCTGGCCCTGGCTCGCGGGCAGCAGCCAGGCGTTGTTGGGGAGCTGGACGAGATAGCCGGTGACGTCGAGCAGGGACATATCCGGCTTGACGATGTCCGAGACATCGCTGGTGGTCCACCGCAGCGCCTCGGCACCGAGCCGCATCGGCAGCGAGCCGAGCGCCGGATCGGCCTCCAGGAACAGGACCGGGTCCTGCCGGTAGTGCGCATACGTGGTGCCCAGCAGCGCGGCGACCGTCGACTTGCCGGACCCGCCCCGGATGGAGGTGACGGCGATCTGCCGGCCTGTCGTCACGGACTGCTGCAGCACCGCAGCGGTGCGGGTGACCTCGGCGACCTCACGCGCAGCGGACGAGGAAAGCGTACGGCGCAGGGCACGTACGGCACGCGCCGCGAAGGATTCTCCGTGCCGCGGCTTGCTGCGGCATGCGTCGACCAGCCCCGCGTCCACCACAGGTCGCGAGCCGGGACCGCTCTGGGGCTGGGGGGCCGGGGCGTACGCGGCCGGGGCCTGCTGCTCCTGCTGCTGTCCCGGGTACCCGGTCTGCTGCGGCCAGCCGCCCGGCTGACCCGCCTGCTGCTCCTGCCCCTCATGCGGGTAGCCGGCCTGCCGTGGCGCGCCACCGCCATGGGTGGCGTCCGGCGCCTGCGTGCCCTGCGCAGGCAGCGCACTGCCCGGCGCGGAAGCGCGGTACGCCTGCGCGCCGGGGCCCTGTGCCCCCTGCTCGGCGCCGCCCCTCAGGTCACGCAGCACATCACCCTGCCAGCCGTCTCCGCTCGGCATGCCTGTCTACCCCCCACTCTGCTGCCCCACCCGCAGCGCCAGTACAGCGACTCAGATCTGTCAGAACTGGTTGAGCAGCTGCCCATACACACCGAACACGCCAAAGGCGAGGGGGAAGAGCCCCACCATGCCGATGGACTCGACCAGATCGCCCATACGCCGCAGCCGCACCTGCACATGCTCAGGAACCTGCACCGCCAACACGACCAACGGCAGCACCGCAGCCACACACAGCACAGCCAGCGGCCCGACAGCCCCCGCATGCTCCATCCACCACATCACCAGGCGCACCACCAGGCACGACGCGGCAGCGAAGAGCACAACAACCTCAACGACCAGCGGGAACGCTCGCGTCCTCGACACCAGCACCACGACAACGAGCGCTGCCAGCGCCACGGTCCATACGGTCGGCTTCTCGGCCAGCGTGAGCAGCCATCCGGCGGAGGCTGCCGAAATCGCGGTGACGAGCGTCGAGAGGGCGAGGCCGCGGTGCGTCGCCGCCAGCGCGGTACCTACCTGGTGACGGCTGACAGAGACACCGCCCGAGCGGCGGTCATCGAGCGCGGTGAGCCCCGACGCCATCAGCGCAAGCCGCGGCAGCACTCCGAGCGCCACCAAAGAGAGGACAGCCATCACGGCACCGAGCCGGGCCGGATCACCCTGAACAGCGGCCACCGCCTCCCACGCAAGGGCGATCGCGGCGGTGGCCACCGCGCCAACGAGCCCACCCTTGCCCAGCGGAGAGAAGTAACCAAGGAACACAAGGGTCACGACCAGCGCACCCGCCACGGCAGCGAGCCGCGCGGTGCCCGGCCAGTCGAACGCATCGGCAGCCGTCCACGCCGTGAGAACACCAAGCCCGCCGGCGGCGAGCAGGAGCGCGGTCGCCAGTCCCCGGTTCCCCCGTCCGACCTTGGCGACGAGCGCACCGGCCGCCAGGAGCACAGGCAATACAGCTGACAGAGCACCGACCAGGGTGCCAAGCGGGAACTCACGGCGGGCGAGCAACGCGGCGATCACCGCGAAGGCGACGGTCGCCACACCCGCACTGGCCCGGCGCGCAGCAGGACGCCAGCGCCAAGACCGCAGATCGAGGTCGTCAGCCACCTGATCAGTGACGTCGTGCACAACCGGAGCCGGCGGCGCAGAATGCGTCGTCACCAGCCGGAGCACGGCACCGTCGGCGATCCCGGCCGACGCCAGCGTGCTGTCGTACGGCAGGACAGAGCCGTCGGACGTCATCAGCTGCCGAGCTACCGGGCGCGATGCGGGCCGATCGCCCAGCAACGGAAGGACATCCGGGATCAGCTGCCCAATCGGCGTATCGGAGAGCAGGACGACATCGGCCCGGCGTCGCTCGCCGACCAACGTCACTCGGCTCAGTTGCATCCGGGAACTCGCTGCTCTGCTCACCACTTACCGGAACCTATCATCGCGGCGTTGACGACCTCTTGGGCCAACCAGCCATACACCTGTGCCGCTGACGTCCACCACGACCCCATGTCAGAGGAGACGGAACACCTCTGCCATCGCGCAGAGTTCATCGCATATGCCCCTGGGTACCGCAAAACCTGTCCGAATCCGATCCATGGAGACCTGGGATTTCGCCTACCTCGTCGGCTGCCCGTACTGCTGCATCTGACGCTGCTGCTTCTCCTGCTCAGCCTTCTGCGTGGCCAGCGTGTGCTGAAGGAACGACCACCCCACGCACCCCGCACACAGGACAGCTGTGATTGCGATCCCCGCGAACACCTTCCCCAGCCGCTCGTCCGCCGTCCGCCGCCCCCGCTGCGCACCGAACAGCAAGGCGTCCCGCAACCTGCGTCGCCGTACCGCCACCGACTCCAGCAGCTGACTGTCGTAATCCCGCGCCATCTTCCCGCCCGTCGCCTCAATTCGCCTGCGCGCCAGCCACGATCGATGAACCTCGACCATGTGCGATGCTTCGCCGGCAGCCCCTCCGAAGTCCTCCCACATGATGGCCCACTTCTGGGGCTGCCGTTGAGCAGGCGACCTGTCGAGCACCTTCATATGCCGTGCGAAGGCATCCGGCCGTCACTCCGTGCGGTTCCCGGATCGACGAACTATCCGCCCGCTGAGTAGCCGCGCCGGCGTGGGGGCACACCACCGACTGTGTGCCAGCATTCGGCTGCGCGCCCACCCGCAAGCGCGTACCGCACATACGACCAGGCCACAGAGGCAGAGAGTTCTCGGCATCCGCCAGTGGCCACGTGTGTTCTCAAGGACGTCCAGCCCTGGGGGAAGGGGGCGAACAGCTGCCGTCGTCCCTCGCCCGGGCCGCCGTGCAGGCTCAGCATCGCTGATCAGGCAGCTCCGAACCAGGGACGCCGGCAGGGATTTTTCAGGGACTTTCAGTTCTGTCCCAGAGACTTTCCAGGGAATTTTCCGCATAGTAAGAGGGAAGGCCTCGACAGCTCCGAAAGATGCAAAGTCCCAGGTCAGGGCTGATTTCTTGTCAATCGCTGACGCTCAGCAGGACGCGAACCCGTGCAGACCACGCCGAACGGGCAACCGAGTAGTTGAGAGCCCGCGAGAGGCTGCGAAAGCCGCCCGGGTGCAGCGCCGATGCCAGTGCTGTACCCGGTGAACTCGGCCTTGAACAGGTCCAGTTGACGGCGTCGGCGCACTTCCTAGTGCGGGTAGAACCCCGACCCCCGACTTCCGGCCCAGCCGGCCCGCGTCGACCATCCGCTGGAGCAGCGGGGGAGCGGCGTACAGCGGCTCCTTGTACTCCTCGTTCATGTAGCCTCCCGTTCGCGACAGTTGTTTTCCAGCCACTGCTTTATCTCGCTAGGCCAGAACCGCAGTTGTTGCCCCACACGAAAACTTGGGATGGCCTGCTTCTCGTGATTGTCATAGACCCATGAGACGGGCTTCTCGAGAAAGTCAGCCAAGGCTGGCACGGTCCACATGGATTGGTTCATGGCTGTCTACTTCCGCAGGTCGGGAGTGCGACACATTAAGGACGGATCGCGGCCTTACCAAACGGCTCCGTAGATCACCATCTGGACCCACGGGCCGTGGTGGTCTCCTCCAGATAGGAAGTCCACGAGGTGTTCCGGTCACGCGCTGTGAGGGACGAACGTGTCTGCTCGCGGACCACGGGAGCGTCCATGCCTGTCAACGCTGAGACTCAGCACCGACCCAGCACAACGCCCCCGGACCGGAAGGGCCCCAGCGGAACTCAGCATGAAGTCAGCACAGCTCGGCTGGGCTCGCTCAGAGAGAACGGGCCCAAGCCGCTGAACTGTATGTTTGCCACTGGCAGTCGCGTACTGGCCGATAGGGGTTGCCTGAGTGAGCGCTGCAAGGCCCTGCCCAATGCCGATGAGGCACCTCCGACCTACACCTTTCGGGTCGGCTGGGAGGTGCCCCACGGCGCCGCCGTTGCTGTCGCTGCCGGCGTCTACGGCAGCTGGCGCGTCTTTTGGCGCTTTGGTCGCTTCTCAACAGGGACCAAACCTCGGCGGATCTTCATCAGATGCTCGTCTTTTGTGTTCTCGCGCACGGCGAGACGACTCAGGATTCGATGCTGGGTTTCCGGCGTCCAGAACACTTCGAGACGCTCCCGTGCGCGTGTGATCGCGGTATAGAAAATGCTGTGGGAGATGCTCTCCTCGTTGGCATCTGTGATGACAACCTTTACTGACTCGTACTCAACACCCTGTGCCTTGTGGATCGATACGGCGTAAGCGATCTGAAACGGCACCATGGTGGTGGCAGAGTCGTCGTCATCGTCGCTGTTTCCGCGCTCGAAAACGTCGAACTGGACAGTCGAGCCTTCCACCCAGCGCAGACCTGTGAAGAGCACATCGTCTTCAGTGACATCTCGTTCGAGATTCACATCGAAAGTGATACGGCCGGGCACACGATCGATCTTGACGATCTTTCCCTTCAGGTTGTTAAAGATGACTGGACTGAACCGATCAGACTCGTTGAAAAGTACTGGATCTCCGACCTTGTATGTGGACTCGCTCCATGTCACAGCCGGATTCGAGTTGCTTGCCTGTAGGAACCGGTTAACGTTGTTGATGCCATATAGGCCGTCATAGTTCAGGCAGAGCACGATCTCGTCGTCGGTTCCATGTTGAAAGAGGGAGTCTCCCAGAACCTTCGAGTAGTCATTCTTGGAGAGCGACTCCTCGATGTGGTCGTCCAGGTTCCGCACCCTGCTCCACAGCGTGAGAAGGCCCTGATCGGTCGTTCTGAAGGGTTCTGTGAGTTCGAATACAGACTCGCTTGGGATGTACGACCGGATGATGCTGAACCAGTTGCCAAACTCGATCGACTCGATCTGGTAGACGTCGCCAACAAGCACGAGCAGATCGAAGGATGTATTCTCAAGTACATCGAGCAGGCTTGCGTTGCTCACGGTGCTGCACTCGTCGATTACCAATACGCCGTACGTTGATCCGAACGACCTACCATTGCGTACGTGCTTGCTGATCGTGCTGAACTCAGTGTTCGGCGCCTGTACTCGTCTCTTTAGGTTGTCGACGGCCGGATTGGTATGCGCCAAAAAGAGCTTTCGCGCGTCCTCGAAGTAGTTCGCGATGTGATTCACCATCGTCGATTTTCCCGTACCGGCCGCGCCGTAGACGAGGGCGACCTTCGAGTGCCCGAACAACTTCGTCAGGGCCTCAGCCTTCAAAGGGTCATCGATGACGCCCGGGTTCACATCAATCCATGCCTGCACGTCGCTGCTGTGTTGAGGGACGCCACTAGCAGAGATTTCCCGGAGTTTGTTGATGATCGAGACCGTGTCGTCCTCGTACCCGACGATGAACACATGCCCATTTGCTTGAGCCAGATTCCGTCGCGCGTGTCGTGCAGTGGGCGGAAGCATGCGATTGTGGCGCGCGATCAGCTCGTCGAGGTCACCGAGGTCCTCCAGCTCAGCTGCCGGCGTATAGATCACACCGTGCTGCTCGACATTGCTCCTGACTCGCCTGGCCAGCAGTTCGTGAGGCCGAGTCCTGGCGTCCAGGCTCTCGGCAAGGTCCCCAAAGCGCGGGTTATGTCCGCGCGGTGATGTGCAGAACGGCATCGTGTCGAACGGCTTGCAACCCCAAGATACGCGCAGCCCGGAGAGTGCAGAACACTGGTCGACATGGAACTGTGCTTTGATGACAAGGTTGTTCATCCGCAGCATGAGGTACCGCAACAGACGAGAACCTGGCCGGTTGTTGCGGATGAGTGACCGCGCGCGGTCAAGGACAGGAAAGATTGCCGCATTTCGTTGAGTGCCGACTAGTGCCCAGGAGCGGAGCGAGCCGTAAGCAGCGTCGGTCATATCCATGAGATCAAGCAGACTTGATCGTGTTGATGTGAGGTACCGCATCAGGTTGCGGTACTCGGAATGCGACCTACTGACCTTTCCGTACGAGGCGTCGAAGAGGCGCGCGAAGTTGTCGAATTCACACGGTCGGATTGACACCTCCCATGAGCGGATCAGCGTGATCGGCATTTTCTTGCCGAGTACCTCGATCGTGTCGCTCGCCAGCTCCAGACTGGCCGCGTATTTGTCGGTGACGTCGATGTCGGTAAACCCAATGATGCGATCGAACTTGCTCGTCCGGTTGTGGGCGAGATGAAACGTGACCTCATAGTAGATACGGCCGGCGATGAAGAATGGTCGCGAGCTGTGAATGTAGTATCGCTCGCGACGTGGACTTGAGGAAAGCCTCGTTTTTCCCTGCTCGATGCAGGAAGCAATCTTCTCGTAGTACTCCCGCAACGAGGGGTCGAGGTCGATCGGGAACTGTTCGATGTTGGTCAGGATCGTTATCCCGAGCTGATCCTTTGCGAGGTCGCGGGTGCGGAGTAGGTACTCGTAGTACTTCAGCATCAATCGCTCGGAGGGGTCGCGATCCAGCGTGTAGTGCGAGACGCTGGCCTGGAGTACGCCATGGAATCTACTCAGGAGCCTGAACTTGGCGAGCGCCTTAACAGCATCCAGAGCTGGCCCGACCTGGTTGTAGTGAAACTCAGCCGAGCGATCATTAAGGTGCGCCCAGACAGCAAGGCCCTCGACAAGATTCCGGAGTTGGCCCAGCACGTTCTGCGAGAGGAAGCCTCGGTCGACTACTGGGTTGGCAAGGTTCTGGCAGATCACGTCGTCGGCGCTCTTCACTTGCTGTTCTACTGTTGCCATCGCTCCCGCTCTACTTCCCCGAAGGATCGTGCGTCACCTTCGATGGCGAGGCACGTAGTCCTGGCCGCCCCGCCCCGAGCCTTGCTGAAGTGCACCGGACGGTATCCGTGCAGGTGTTTCGTCCCCGCTGCCGAACAGTGGACGCCACCCCGGTGCACAACATCAGACGACAATAGAACCACTCAAGAGCCCACAAACGCCCCTCCTTTCAAGACTGCCCTGCTTGCCACACCGGCTCCTGTCCCGACCTGTACGTTCCCGAGACCAGAGGCGGCTCGCGCCATCCTGGCCGCCCATGTGAGGCCACAAGCGGCGAACAGATCCATCCGACTCACCGCTCACCCTCACCGAGTGCGCTATGAGGACTGGGGCACAGTCGCTATGCATCCGGCGACAGGCCCTTTCCTAGCCGCTTCGCCTCGCGGAGCCGAGATTCCTGTGGCCACGCCGACAGCCGTCCCAAGGAGACCTGCCGCCGAGGTGTGCGGGAGCGTCCGTGGGGGTTCGCGTGCCAGATCAGAGGGGATGTGTGTAGGGGGGCGGACGGGGGCGGTTGTTGGTGCGCTGGACAAAGACACAGGACAACGAGCGGCTTGAAGGCAAGGTTGAGCCGGCAGATTCACAGTCCAACGGCGACTACCGGAGTGCTACCGCGCGAGCTGGCTCAGCCGCAGGTCTCCGTCTCGACGGAAGCGATCTTGCGCGGTGATGCCGCCGGAGACTTAAGCCCTTCTGCGCTGGCCAGGAACGGCGACGTGCAGCTGTTGGAGACCGTGCAGAGCGGCATGGAACGCGGCCGCGATCTCGCGCGCCCTCTCCTCGGTCTCGATCGCCCACATGGAGATGTAGTCAGGTGCAATGTTGGCCTGCGTCACTGTGTCAGCGAGTACCAATGCTTCAGCCGCGGACCGCAGGACTATCACTGCCTCGTCCGGGATGGGGGGCTCGCTGCTGGCCATAGCGTCAAGCTCCACCTTCCAGCGTCGTCCTTGACGAGCGATGCATACAAAGATCACGTTGTTGATCTTGGCGCTTCGATAGGCCGTGTGGTGAGCTTCCGGTTCCGTGCAGTCGGGGATGAGTGCAGCTGGGAGAGGCGTTCCGGGCGTCGGCATGGTTATATCGTCGCAGGCACCCGCACTGCCTGCCAGGGTTTCTCTGCACCGACGGGGAGACATAACGCGCAGTCAGTAGCGTTCGTTGGTGGACAACTCCCAAGATTGTTGGCCGTGCTGCGGCGGTCCTGCCGGGCCGTGCTGTCCTGTGGCTGGGCGTGCAGACGATGCAGAGATTTCGTGATCCGCAGACGCGCATACTCTCCGCGTGTCACCGTTCGATTGCGCTATGAAGCCGTATCCACCCTTTGAGGAGCGCGATGCCCGCACCTACCCCTGAGCAGAGCGCGGCCGTAGATACCTTCCGGCGTGGGGACCACCTGGTCCTCCGGGCCGGAGCTGGAACCGGGAAGACGACGACGCTGGCGATGCTCGCGGCCAGCACGACCAAACCCGGCCGGTACATAGCGTTCAACAAGTCGATCGCGAATGATGCTGCGCGCAAGTTCCCCGGCAATGTGTGGTGCAAGACCGCCCACTCGCTGGCTTTCGCAGCCGTGGGCCGTAGATACGGATCTCGGTTGAACGCGCCCCGGGTGCCTGGCTGGAAGACCGGTGCCTCGCTTGGCATCGCCATCAACATGAGGGTCCGGATCGGCGAACGAAACGTCACCAACAAGGCGCTGTCCTACACCGTGTTGCGGACCGTCACCCGTTTTTGCCAGTCCGCGGACCGCACCATCAAGCGCCACCACGTTCCCCGGCTGCGAGGCGTCGAGGCTGAGGACCTGCACGCCCAGCTCGTGGACATCGTCTTACCGTACGCGGCCAAGGCATGGGACGACCTCCAGAACCCACAGGAAGGCGTTGTCCGCTTTGATCACGACCACTACCTGAAGATCTGGGCATTGACCGAGCCGAGGATCGAAGCGGATTTCCTGCTGCTGGACGAGGCCCAGGACACCAACCCGGTAGTCGAGCAGATCTTCAACGCCCAGCGGGAACACAGCCAGTTGGTGATGGTGGGTGACTCCGCCCAGGCTATCTACGGCTGGCGCGGGGCGCGGGACGTGATGAGCAACTTCGATGGCAGCCAGCTGGCTCTGTCCCAGTCGTTCCGCTTCGGCGCTGCGCTGGCCGAGGAAGCCAACCGATGGCTGCACATCGTCGACTCCCCGATTCGCCTGACCGGTACCCCGGCCATCAACACCCGGCTCGAACGGCTGGAGGAGCCGGACGCGATCTTGTGCCGGTCCAATGTCGGCGCGATGCTCGAAGTCATGCGCCAGCTGGAAGCTGGCCGCCGCGTCGCACTCGTCGGCGGCGGCGACGCACTGCGGGCCCTGGCCCGCGCCGCCCGCGACCTGAAGGCCGGCAAACGCACGACCCACCCCGAACTCATTCTCTTCGACACCTGGGGTGAACTGCAGGAGTACGCCGAATACGACCCGTCCGGACGCGACTTGCTGCCTCTAGTCGACCTGGTCGACGAGCACGGGGTGGACGTCATTCTGCAAGCGGTGGACCAGCTCGCGGCCGAGCAAGGAGCTGAGATCGTCGTCTCCACCGCCCACAAGGCCAAGGGCCGCGAATGGGCCTCCGTACGGATCGGAGAGGACTTCGAGGAACCGATCGACCCGGAAGAGACCGACGAGAACGGCGATCCGTTGCCTGGCGACATCGATAGCGCCGAGGCCCGCCTCGCCTACGTCGCCGTCACCCGTGCCCGGCACAGCCTCGACTTGGGCGGCCTGTCATGGATCAACCAGCATCCGGACGGCAACCCCGGCGGCAAACGCCCGCCCCAGGACCTCAAACCGTCCTCCGGATGGGACGCGCTGGGGCCTGCGTCGCGCTGAACCGGGATGGGAGGCGGGCCCGGTGGCGTTGTCAGTGTCCTCTGCCACCGTGGTAGCCAGCACGAAGGATCTGCTGGAGGTGCCCGCCATCAGCGGGTGTTGGCGGGCCGATGTCCTGGCCACCTCGCCGGACGGCTCCTGGCGGACGGCGTGGGAAGCGCAGCTGTCCCCCGATAACCACTGACGACATCAGGCAGCGCACCGAACGCTTCGCCGCCGACGGCGTTGCAGTGTGCTGTGTGGCCATCCGCCGACACTCGTGGCTGGGCGAAGGCCCCTCCGTCCGCACCAGGCCGCCCAAAGAAGAGCCGGGCTCGCAGTGGCAGGTCACCGAAGGTCTCGTACGCTTTGCAGTCGAAGCGTGCGATGACGAACGCGTGTGCCCTGGTGATGGGCACGGCATATGGAGTGAAGTCCAGGCATCCTTACGGGAGTTCGTGGCTTGGTCATTGTCCCAGCGTGTCCTTCCGTACCGCCTGTCCCGCCAGGCGTACCTTGCCGGCCACCCCTGGGCCCAGGTATGGACGGCTTCGCAATACGCGGCCGCGGCCGAGGAGTTCTCCCGTGCCGCAGAGCGTGACCAGTGGCTGAGCTCTCCCCGCGGGACGGTCCGTGTCATAGTTCCGCAGCGAGGAGATGCCGGGAACTTCGCACGGCAGGCTGCTCGCCTGCCTACCGGCACCCAGCCCCCCACAGACCGCCCTCGTACGCGTCGGGCTCGTGGCCCGGAACGTCACGCGGCGCGTCAGCGGGCTGCTGCCGTCTTGGCCCCATGCAGCGCGGCGGTAAAGATCGTGTTGACCGATCGTCAAAGGCGCGTTGATCGCCGTTCCCTAGGGTTTGTGGCGCATGGACCATCGATCGACGACGAGGTGGAGTGGGCATGTTGTTCCGCACGTGGGGCAAGGGAAACGCCGCTTCCTTATGCGCCGGGGCGAACACGTCCCGGCGGCGGGCCGCGGTCATGGCCGGGGTGCTCGCGAGCGTGTCCTTGATGGTGCTGGGGACGGCTTCCGCGGCGTCGCAGGTTTCGGGGGAGCCGACGACGGGCGCTGTGCAGGCGGCGCCGGCGACCGACGCGGTGCGGAACCACTGGCAGCCGTCGACGGACCGGGGCGCGGCCCCCGGGGCCACCGGGGCCCAGTCCGGCAAGGCCAACACCGACTTCTTGATCAGTGATGTGTCACCGGGGCGGTTCCGGGGCTGGCGATACGAGTCTCACGTTATGGGCGTCAACGTGACGTGGATGACTCCCTCGGGGCGGGATCCGTACGACGGCTGGGACTGGATCGAGATCCAGGACAGCAACGGCAAGCGCGTCACCTGGGACTGGGCCTGCGGTAACGCCCACTGCGGTGCGTACGGCTCGACCTTGATCGGCGCGAACCTGAAGGAGGGCATGGAGTACAAGGCCCTCTACTGGAGCGACGGGGGCCGGGTCGCCAAGGGGCGGCTGCAGGCCGAGTTCGCGTTCCGGGTCTGACAGGGGAGACCGGGCAGGGGGACCGGGCAGGGGGGACCGGGCAGGGTGACGGGAGGGGGGACGGGAGGGGACGGGAGGGGCTGAATGCGGGCCCGTGCGGCGACGGTTGGTCAGTGCCGGGGGTGTGGTCGTGGTGCTGGCCGGCACGCCAAACCTGGTCGGCAGGCTGGACCCGGCCGGCACGCTGGACCTGGTCGGCACGCTGGACCTGGCTCCCGGATTTACCTGGTCAAGCCGTCGGTGAAGCGCTGATGCGTCACACCCGGTTACGGGGAGCGGTCGCCGCCGTGCTACCTCGTGCTGGAGGATGCACTGCCGCCACTGCCGCCACTGCCGCCACTGCCGCCACTGCCGCCGCAACTGCGCCGGTGCGCCGCCACCACCGGCCTCAGAACTCGGAGTTGGCGAACCAGTGGGACAGCAGCTCCTCGTCGCCGATGGTCTCGACGGCGCCCGCGCCGCGGTCGAGGCGGCCGTACAGGAGGAGCAGCAGATCCGCGGCGGGCGCCTGGACCCGGGCGTCGGCGGGCCCGGCGGCTGCCTCGCCGGCTTGCGGTGCGAGGCCGAAGCCGTCGGGCCGCAGGCGGACCAGCCAGTCGGCATCCCGGTCCGTGCACCGGAAGCGGAGGGTCTCGCCGCTGCCGCGTAGGTGCGCCGTCTTGGGGGCGAAGGAGGCGGCGAACGGCAGATTGACCAGGAACTCGTCCACGCCGTCGGCCGCGAGCGCGGGATCGATCACCGGCCGGAGACCGACGGCACGCTCGGCGTCGGTGCGGTGCACCAGCGTCTCGAACAGCATCCGCCGCATCCAGAAGCGGACGTGCTGGTCGGCGCCCCAGGCCCACATCGGGGCGTCCGGGTCGGTCCCGGCGAAGGCACCGGCGGCCGTTGCGGCGCTCGCCGTCAGCCAGTCGGCCCAGCCGCTGTCGTCCGCGGGCAGCTGCAACTCCACCTCGCGGCTGCGCGGTGGCTCCTGGACCCGCCGGCTCAGCAGGAGCGAGAACAGCCGCTGCACCCGGCCGGTGTGAACGACCAGGTCCCGGAGCGTCCAGCCGGGGCAGCCGGGCACCGGGACCGACAGGTCCGCGCCGTCCAGTGCTGCCACCAACCGGGCGGTCTCCGTCGCGACGGCCTCGCGGTGCACGGCAGGGGTGACGGCTGCCCGGCCCGGCGTGTCCGACGTGTTCATGGGCGCTGCTCTTCCGCTCGCTGCGGCCCGGCGACCTGACGGCGGGCCTCTGCGCGCAGCCTGTCACAACCGGCCGAGGGCGGGACGAGCGGCCCCGGTGCGTGCGTGGCCCCGGTGCCGGCCGCGCTGCGGAATGACGCGAAGTCGCATGACGTGCTCGTAGGCGTCCTGGGGGGCGCGGGCCAGCTCCAGGCTGTGGTGGACTCCTCCGCGCGCGGGCCGCCGGCGGCTTGGGGCCTCCGGGATCAGGCCATCAGCGGCTGCCGCGCCTTCCGTGTCTTGCGGCCGAGCGCCTTCAGCGCGGCGGCGAAGACCTCCGAGAAGCTGGGGAACGGCTGGATGGTGTCGCGCAGCACATCGAGGGGGACGCGGGCGCGGATCGCCACGGTGGCCTGCTGCATCCACTCGCCGGCGTCGGGACCGAGCGCATGGGCGCCGGTCAGCACCTCACCGTCGCTGAGCAGCGTGAGAAAGCCGTTCGATTCGGCGTAGGCGTGGGTGTAGGTGGCGGTCTTGGCGATCTCGGTCAGCAGTGCGGTCGCGCTGAACCGAGCCTCGGTGGCGCCCACCGCAGCGGCTTGCGGGTCGGTGTAGGTGACGCGCGGGACCGCCTCGTAATGGGCCTCCCGGGGCTCGCCGAGGATGTTCGAGGCGACGACCTCGCCCTGGTACTCGCCGACGTGTGTCAGGGGCCAGATGCCGGTGATGTCGCCGACCGCCCACAGCCGTTCGCCGGCCCGCAGGTGTGCATCGACCGGGATCCCCCGGCCGTCCGCGGTGATGCCGACGGTCTCCAGTCCGATCCCCTCGACGCGCGGGCGGCGGCCGGTCGCGACGAGCAGGCGGTCGCCGCGCAGCTCCCGTCCGTCCTCCAGCCCCAGAACGAAGTCCGCGCCGTCCCGGTAGGCCTGGGTCGCCGGCGTGCCGAGGACGACGTCGATGCCCTCGCGGCGCAGGGCCGTGGCGAGGGCCTCGCCCAGCGGTGCCGGCTCGCGGGCGAGGACGTGTGCGGCGGCCTCCACGAGGACGACCTCGCCGCCGAAGCGACGTACCACCTGGGCCAGTTCCAGTCCGGCCGGTCCTCCGCCGAGGACGATCAGCCGCTCGGGCACCGCCTTCATACCGGTCGCCTCGCGGGTGCCCCAGACGCCTTCGAGCTCCCGCAGTCCGGGGACCGGCGGGACCACGGGGGCGGCGCCGTTCGCCAGCACGACGTGCTCGGCGGTGTACCGAACCCCGCCGACCTCCACCACCCCGGTGCCTGCCAGGCGGCCACGGCCGCGGAGCAGAGCGATCCCCTGGTCCGCCAGCCACTGCGCGGCTCCGGCGTCGGAGTAGCGGGACACCATGTAGTCCCGCCAGGCCAGGGCGGCCTGCACGTCGACCTCAGCGGTCCCCGCCGCCTCCCGCGCGCCCTGCACCGCCTCCCCCGGGCGCAGCAGCGTCTTCGACGGAATGCAGGCCCAGTAGGAGCACTCGCCGCCCACCAGGTCGCGCTCCACCACCGCGACGCGCAGGCCCCCGTCGGCGAGCGCCCCCGCGGTGTGTTCACCTGGAGCGCCGCCGCCGAGGACGATCACGTCGTAGTCATTGACCGTGCTGGTGCCGCTCATCGCATCCTCCGTTCGGACCCGTGTGCTGTTACCACCGTCGCTCTTCTCGTACGACGTCGCACCCGTGCGGCACGCCCCCCACACGTTGTCGGCCGGGACGGCTGAAGCGGCCGACAGGTGATCAGCGGACTGAAGCGCGACCATGGGGGAGGAGACCGATGTCCGGAGGTACGGATGACGGGCAGAGAACGGGCCCATGGCCGCTGCACGGTCCCGATCGGCGGTGGTGCGGCATGACCGCGACGCCCAGCGGCCCCGGGACCGCTGCTCGCCCCGATCTCGCCGGCCAGACCGTCGTGGTGATCGGCGCCAGCGCGGGCATCGGCCTCGAAACCGCCCGCCAGGTACGGGCAGCCGGCGGCAGCCTGGTCCTGGTCGGCCGCGATCCGGAACGGCTGCAACGCGCTGCACACGAACTTCATCCGCGCAGTACGGCGGCGTTCGACGCGACCGACGCCGACCGCCTCCAGCAGTTCTTCCAGGATCTGCCCGGACCTGTCGACCATGTGATGGTGACGGCCGGCAGCCCCGCCTACCGGCCCTTGTCGGACATGGATCTCGCCGCCGCCCGCGGGGAGTTCGCACAGCGGCTCACCCTGACACTCGGCGTCGCCCTGCACAGCCGCGACAAGGTACGCCCCGGCGGCACGCTGCTGTTCATGAGCGGCACCGGCGGCCGGCGCCCCGGTGTCGGCATGGCCATCGTGTCCGCCTTGACGGCCGCGCTGTCCGCCCTCACCGCCAATCTGGCGCTCGAACTGGCGCCGATCCGGGTGAACGTCATCGCCGCCGGCTTCGTCGACACGCCCCTGTCCGCCTCGCTGCTGGGCAATCAGCTGGAGGCCAGGCGCCAGGAGCTGCGTGCCACGCTTCCCATCCGACGGGTGGTCGGGCCGGCGGACGTGGCGGCGCTGGCGGTCCATCTGATGTGCAACGACGCCCTCACCGGCGGTACGTACGACATCGACGGCGGGCAGCAGCTCCTCCCGCACTGATGCCCCCCAGCAGGTCCGGGGACGACACCTCCAGCGCTGCCGGCCCCGGTCAGCGGTCGCGCGGCCTTCGGCCGATGGCCTGGCGTTCCCGTGATCGGCGAGGGGGCGGGTGCCGCACCGGGTAAAGCGAATTCGTGCATTCCACGGTGACGAGACCCGAGTGACGGCTGAGCACGGCGTCACGGGAAGTATGGAGATGATCAGCAGGCGAACCTTCGGGAAGGCCGTCGGCAGGGGAGTGGCGGTTTCGGCAGCGGCCCTTTCCCCGGCCTGCGCCACGGCCGTGTCCAGCGACGATACCCAGGCCCCGCCGGCGGCCGACCGCAGAACGGAACAATCGCCGAAGGGACCGGATTTCGGCCCACTGAAACAGATCAGGGCCGGCGTCCTGAATGTTGGATACGTCGAAGCAGGCCCGTCGCATGGCCCTGCGGCCGTTCTCCTGCACGGCTGGCCCTACGACATCCACAGCTACGTTACGGTCGCACCTTTGCTCGCCGCCAAGGGCTACCGGGTCATCGTTCCGTATCTGCGCGGCCACGGCACGACGCGCTTCCTGTCGAGCACGACGTTCCGGAACGCGCAGCAGTCGGTATTCGCGCTCGACATCATCGCTTTGATGGACGCCTTGGGGATCGACAAGGCGATCCTTGCCGGCTTCGACTGGGGATCGCGGACGGCGGACATCATCGCCGCCCTGTGGCCGGAACGGGTCAAGGGGCTGGTGTCCGTGAGCGGATACCTGATCACAAACCGTGCAGCCAACAAGGAGCCGTTGCCGCCGAAGCTGGAATGGGCGTGGTGGTATCAGTTCTACTTCGCCACCGAAAGAGGTCGGCTCGGCCTCGAACGGAACCGTCGCGCATTGGCACGGTTGATCTGGAAATTCAACTCTCCGACCTGGGGTTTCGATGCCGCCACCTTCGATCGCACCGCGGCGGCATTCGACAATCCGGATTACGTCGACATCGTGCTCCACAACTACCGCTGGCGGCTGAGCCTGGCCAACGGGGACCCGCGTGACGACGGTCTCGAACGGCGCCTCGCCGAGGGTCCTGTGATCACCGTGCCCACGATCACCCTTGACGGCCAGGACGATCCCTTCACGCCGCCGGGTGGCGGCGCGGCCTATCGCAACAAATTCAGTGGTCCCTATGCGCACCGGACGCTGAGGGGCATCGGCCACAATGTGCCCCAGGAGGCGCCCGAAGCCTTCGCCCGGGCCGTCGTGGACGTCGATAACTTCCGCACGGCCGAGCGGCGGCCATCGAAATGAGGGGTCGCCGCCCCGGGAGCCGTAGGCCGGGAGCCGCACTCCTGATCTTGCGTGGAAAACCGCGATAATCGCCCATAAAATGGTCACTGCTGGCGCGCTGGCGTGCCGGAGGACGGGCACCGGAAACCGGTGCGGAAGAGCGATCGACCGGGGACGGGATGTCCATGGAACAGGCCGCCGGTCCGGCCCGGACCGTGATCCTGACGGTGGACGACGACCCCGGCGTGTCGCGCGCTGTCGCCCGGGATCTGCGGCGTCGCTACGGCGAGTCGTACCGGATCGTGCGCGCGGAGTCCGGCGAGTCCGGCCTTGCCGCGCTGCGCGAGCTGAAGCTGCGCGGCGCGCCCGTCGCGGTGATCGTGGCCGACTACCGGATGCCGAAGATGAACGGCATCGAGTTCCTCGAGCAGGCCCTCGACATCCACCCCGGCGCCCGACGGGTCCTGCTGACCGCGTACGCGGACACCAACGCGGCCATCGACGCGATCAATGTCGTCGACCTCGACCACTACCTGCTCAAGCCCTGGGAGCCGCCCGAGGAGAAGCTCTACCCCGTCCTCGACGACCTCTTGTCGGCCTGGCGGGCCAGCGATCACCGGCCGGTGACCGTCACCAAGGTCGTCGGACACCGCTGGTCGGCGCGCTCCTCGGCCGTACGGGAGTTCCTGGCCCGCAACCAGGTGCCCTACCGCTGGTACGCGTCCGACGACCCCGAGGGCCGGCGGCTGCTGTGCGCCGCGGGCGAGGACGGCCTGCGGCTCCCGCTGGTGATCACTCCGGACGGCACGGCCCTGATCGAGCCTGAGGACCGGGAGCTCGCCACCCGGGTCGGCCTCGCGACGACCCCGGCGACCGACTTCTACGACCTCGTGATCATCGGCGGTGGACCGGCCGGTTTGGGTGCGGCGGTGTACGGGGCCTCCGAGGGCCTGCGGACCGTCCTCGTGGAACGCTCCGCGACCGGGGGCCAGGCGGGCCAGAGCTCGCGCATCGAGAACTACCTCGGCTTTCCGGACGGAGTGTCCGGGGCGCAGCTCACCGACCGGGCCCGGCGCCAGGCGGCGAAGTTCGGCGCCGAGATACTGACCGCGCGGGAGGTCACCGGACTGGAAGTCAACGGCGCCTCGCGCATCGTCCGCTTCTCGGACGGCTCCGCTGTCGCCGCGCACTCCGTGATCCTCGCGACCGGCGTGTCGTACCGACAACTGGAGGCACCTCACGTGTCCGAGTTGACCGGTTGCGGCGTGTTCTACGGCTCGGCCCTGACCGAAGCGGCCGCGTGCCAGGGCCATGACGTGTACATCGTCGGCGGCGCGAACTCCGCCGGCCAGGCCGCGATTTACCTGGCTCGGAGCGCGAAGTCGGTCACCGTACTGGTGCGCAAGCCGTCCTTGTCCACGTCGATGTCGCACTACCTCATCCAGCAGGTCGACGAGACGCCCACGATCTCCGTGCGCACCCACACGGTCGTCGACGCCGCGCACGGCGCGCGCCAACTGGAACAGATCACCCTGCGCGACACCGTGACCGGCCACACCGAACTCGTCGATGCCCAGTGGATGTTCGTCTTTATCGGCGCGGCCCCGCTGACCGACTGGCTGGAGGGCACGGTGCTCCGGGACTCCCGCGGGTTCATCCTGACCGGCCCCGATCTGACCACGGACGGGCGCCCGCCGGCCGACTGGGAGTTGGACCGGCCGCCGTACCACCTGGAGACGAACGTGCCGGGCGTGTTCGTGGCCGGGGACGCCCGTGCCGAGTCCGCCAAGCGGGTCGCTTCCGCAGTGGGCGAGGGAGCCATGGCGGTCATGCTCGCCCACCGCTACCTGGAGCAGTCATGAATGGTCGGCCGCTGTCGTGCAGCCAGGAGGAACTCGGCTCGCTGTTCCTGTTCGAGAAGCTGGCCCCGGACCAGCTCGCCCGGCTCTGCCGCGAAGGCCGGGTGGAGGAGTTCGCCCCCGGGCCCGTGTACGAGGAGGGCGACCCCGCCACGTGCTTCTACGTGCTGCTCGAAGGGACCCTGGTGCTCTCGCGCCGGGTGGGGGACTACGACGTGGAGACCAACCGGAGTTCCAGTCGCGGGGTGTACGCGGGAGCCTTCCAGGCTTACCTGGGAGACCGCCTGCGGCAGGTGTACAACAGCTCCCTGCGCGTCCTTGAGCCCACCCGTTTCTTCGTGCTGCCGGCCGAGACCTTCGCCGCGATCATGCGCGAGTGGTTCCCGATGGCCGTGCACCTGCTGGAAGGCCTCTTCTTCGGCGCCAAGAGCGCCCAGGAGGCCGTCGGTCAACGAGAACGGCTGCTGGCTCTCGGGTCGCTGACCGCCGGGCTGACCCATGAGCTGAACAACCCGGCCGCCGCGGCCGTGCGCGCCACGTCCGCGCTCCGCGAGCGGGTTGCCGGGATGCGCCACAAGCTCGGCATCATCGCGGCACGCCCGTACCGTCGCGACAGCCTGGAGACGCTCATCGACGTCCAGGAACGCACGGCCGAACGCGTCGCGAAGGCCACCAACCTGAGCCCGCTGGAAGCCTCGGACCGGGAGGATGCCCTCTCCGACTGGCTGGAGGACCACGGCATCGGGGACGGCTGGCAGCTCGCGCCGACCTTCGTCCAGGCCGGTCTGGACACCGACTGGCTGGAGCAGGTCGCCGCGGTCGTGGACAGCGACACCCTGGAAGGTGCCGTGCGGTGGCTCAACTACACCGTCGAAACCGAGCTGTTGATGAACGAGATCGAGGAGTCGACCAACCGCGTCTCCGCCCTCGTCGCCGCGGCCAAGCAGTACTCGCAGCTCGATCGGGCGCCCCACCAGGTCACCGACGTCCATGAACTCCTGGACAGCACCCTGCTGATGGTCTCCGGGAAGATCGGCCCCCACCTCACCGTCGTCAAGGACTACGACCGCAGCCTGCCGAAGATCCCGGCCTACCCCAGCGAGCTCAACCAGGTGTGGACGAACCTGATCGACAACGCCCTCTCGGCGATGAACAGTACGGACGCCGCCGGCACGTTGACCGTACGCACCGCCCGCGAGGGAGACCATCTGCTCGTCGAGTTCCGCGACACCGGCCCCGGAATCCCCCCGGAGATCCGTGACCGGGTCTTCGACCCCTTCTTCACCACCAAACCGGTGGGTGAAGGCACCGGACTCGGCCTGGACATCTCGTGGCGCATCGTCGTCAACAAGCACAACGGGGACCTGCGGTTCCAATCCGTCCCCGGTGACACCCGCTTCCAGGTACGCCTTCCCCTGGCCTCGGCCGACCCCCGTTCCCCACAGGAGCCGTCATGACTTCCCCCCACGGAATCGACCCCTCGGTCCCACCCAGCGGAACCGGATGCGCCGAGTGCGACGCCGGTGGCGGCTGGTGGTTCCACCTTCGACGCTGCGCACAGTGCGGCCACATCGGCTGTTGCGACGACTCGCCCGGCAAGCACGCGACGGCCCACGCCCGGGACACCCGGCACCCGATGATCCGCAGCTTCGAGCCGGGCGAAACCTGGTTCTACGACTACGACACCTCGGAGGCGTACGCCTCGGGCCCGCCCCTGGCTCCCCCGGAGAGCCACCCGGCCGATCAGCCCACCCCCGGCCCCGCGGGACGGGTCCCGCAGGACTGGGCCGACCGGCTGGGATAGCCGGGCCGCCACGTCCCGCAGACCGTTCGGTCCCTGTGCGTGGCTCTCTGCGCCGGCGACCGGACGCTCGCCAGTGGCCGGGCCGCGGCGTCGTGTTGGCGGCGATCAGGAGTGGCGCTTAGCGTGGAAGGGGACGGCGGTTCGCACACCGGGGCCGGTGGGTCTGCGCGGCCGGGCCGCCCGCGACGTGGAGGACCGGATGGAATCTGTCTCCTTCCTGCTCGTGGCCGTGATCCTGACGGCCTTGGCCTTCGACTTCACCAACGGGTTCCACGACACCGCCAACTCGATGGCCACCTCCATCGCCACCAGGGCGCTGCGCCCGCGAGTCGCCGTCGCCGTCGCGGGGGTGCTCAATCTGGCTGGGGCCTTCCTGTCCACCGAAGTGGCCAAGACGATCTCGGGTGGCATCGTCCAGGACAGCCAGGTGTCCCTGGTGATGATCTTCGCCGGGCTGATCGGGGCGATCCTGTGGAATCTGGTCACCTGGCTCCTGGGGCTGCCCTCCAGCTCGTCGCACGCGCTGTTCGGCGGGTTGATCGGCGCGGTGTGGGTGGGGGCCGGGGGGTCCGCGGTGCGCTTCGGCGCGATCATCGAGAAGATTGTGATCCCTGCGGTGGCCTCGCCGGTGGTGGCCTGTGCGGTGGCGCTGCTGGCCACCTACCTCGCCTACACGATCACCCGGAGGACCTCGCGCCGCGCCGTCGGGAAGGGCTTTCGCGCGGGCCAGATCGGGTCGGCTTCCTTGGTGGCTCTGGCCCACGGCACCAATGACGCGCAGAAGACGATGGGGGTCATCACCCTCGCGCTGATCTCGAGCGGGGTGCTCAGCCACGGCGCGGGGCCGCCCTGGTGGGTGGTGCTGAGTGCGGGCCTGGCGATCTCCCTGGGCACCTACGTGGGCGGCTGGCGGATCATCCGGACGATGGGCAAGGAGCTCACCGACATCCAGCCCCCGCAGGGGTTCGCCGCCGAGACCAGCGCGACCGCGGTGATCCTCGCCTCGTCGCACATGGGGTTCGCGCTGTCGACCACCCAGGTGTGCACCGGCAGCATCCTCGGCGCGGGGCTCGGCCGCAGACTGGCCCATGTGCGCTGGGGAGTCGCCGGGCGGATCGCGGTGTCCTGGCTGCTGACCCTGCCGGCCGCGGCCGCCGTGGGCGGCGTGGCGGCGTGGGTGGCCGGCCAGGGCACCGCGGGGGTGGTCCTGGTGGCGGGCGTCGCACTGGCCGCCGCGGCGGCCTTCTACGTGCTCTCGCGCCGCCGCCCGGTGAACCCGCAGAACGTCAACGAGCTGCCGGCATCCGCCTCGGAGTCCACCGTCCGGCCGGCCGCCTGAACCGCCCCGACCGGCCGGGCCGTCGTCGCGGAGAGCCGCCGAGCACGTCGCGGAGCGGGCAGAGGAAGGGGAACGGGATGGACATCGACTGGGGCGCGCTCACCGGCGTCTTCGGCGTCAGCCTCGGGGTCACGGTGGTGGTGGTCGTGATGTTCTCGCTCGGCCTGGCCGCCTGGGCCCGCACCGGACACGGAGCCCCCGCCCCCGACATGCCCCGGGGACGGCATCGGAAGGCGGCGATGGTCACGGCCGTGCTGTGCTTCGCCGCCTGCCTCGCGGTCGCGGCCTACGGCATCGACCTGATCGTCCCCGGCTGACCCCCCACCCCTGCCGCTGCGCGCGCCCGCAAAAGGACGGACGAAGGCGCACGTGCCCAGCCATCGGCAGCGCCCTCCTGCACAGCGGCAACGGGAGTGGTTCCCAGAAGCCGTAGAGCGGGCCGGACCGTCCGGAGCGGCGGGCCCGGTGGGGCGAGGGGCTATCCGTCCAGGGCTTCCGCGATGCCGTCGAGGTCGTGGAGGAGGGCGGCCAGGCGCGACTGCGGAATCGTCTCGATCATGCGCCGTTCCAGGGCGTAGACAGCGGACTGGGCAGCTTCCAGGCGTTGGCGGCCCTGTGCGGTGAGGTGAGTGGGGCGGGCGCGTCCGTGGTCGGCGGTGGCGGGCCGGGTGGTCAAGCCCGCATCCAACAGGCCACGCAGTACGACGTTCATGGATTGCCGTGTGACGAACGCGCGGCGGGCGAGCTCGGCGTTGGACATGCCGGGCTGAAGGGCGAGGAGTTCGAGGCAGGCGTACTGCGGCACCGTCAGGTCGTGCGCGCGCAGTGCCTTGTCCATCGCGTTGCGCAGCGCCGCGTGGGCGCGTTTGAGGCGGTACCCCACATGTGCGGTCACGTCCTGTGCGGGATGGGGGAGTTCCACCGGCTTCGCTTCTTCCATGTCAGGATTTTGACATAGGGGTGCGCCGGGCGTACGGTCGGGTATGTCAAAGTCCTGACATTAACAACCGAGGAGACTCCATGACTGTCACCGTCGACGGCCCTGACTTCGTCGCTCTGCAGGTGCGTGATGTCGAAGCGGCGGCCGCCTTCTGTGAAAAGCACCTCGGACTGCGCCGGGCGCCGGTCTCGCCTCCCGGCGCCGTGGTGTTCGAAACCACGCCGACCCCGTTCGCCGTCCGCGAGCTGCTGCCGGGCGTGCATCTCGACGGTGTCGCACAGCCCGGCATAGGGGTGGCCCTGTGGTTCCGAACCAGCGACGCCCGGGCGCTGCATGACCAACTCGCAGCTGCGGGGGTGGCGATCCTCAGCCCGATCAAGGACAGCCCCTTCGGCCCCACGTTCACCTTCGCCGGTCCCGAGGGCTACGCCCTGACGGCGCACGGGGGCTGACCTCCGCACGGGGGCTGACCTCACCGCCGTCTCGCTCGCCCGGGCCGGCCCCTTCTCGCGTGCGGCGGGCATCGGGGCGAGGGTGGGCATCTGAGCAAGAACGCTGCCCGGCGCGGTCTGTTCGCCCTTGAAGGCCGGTCCGCCCGGCCTGCAAAGGTGAAGCGGTGCAGGGTGGTCGAACCGAACTGAGTCTGTTGCGTTCGGGGCGGGGTGGCGGAATGCGGAGAGCGATCAGTGGCCACCTTGCGCACGCGTAAAATCTCAATTTACATGAATATTCACCCTCTCTGCGTTTGATTCCGATTCGTTGCGGCGTACCGTGGAATGTGGTCCTACTGGAGAAGGCTGGACCGTAAGCAGAGATCCAAGGAGGCGCACAATGAGCTTCCGCATACTCCCCTTCAGGCGTCGACACGGCTGCTGTGGCTGGGATGACGACTACGGTGGGCGTGGCTATGGACGCGGCGGCGGCTACGGTCGTGGACGCGGCTATGGCGGTGGACGCGGCTTTGGCGGCGGATACGGATTCGGATTCGGATTCGGTCGAGGAGGCCGTTTCTAACAACTTCACACGACAACTTCGAGGTCGGTTCCCGCTCGCGGGGGCTGGCCTCGCGAGTTGCCGGGGGGGCAGGGCTTCCGATGGCGTGGATGGCCCCATGTCCGCTTCGGTTGTGGCCGGATGTGACATCGGGGCGCACGGCCATCGGTGCGGCGAAACGACGTCGGGGAACGTGCCCGCATCGCCTTGAACGGGCCGCTGGCGGCAGTGACGCGCTGAGCCCACGCAGGACCGTCGGGTTCCGCAGGGCCAGGTCGCGTCAAGTGGCCTTTGTCGGCGCCGCGACTCCCCTGATTTTGCCGAGTTTTACCTGACTTTACCGGGCTTTATAAAAGCAAGTGCTGCGCGAGGCACCTCTGTCCACGCGCAGCACACTTCCGGGTCTTCCCTGCCGGTGTATTGAGTATTCTCCTCGAATACCTGCATGGCAATACACAATGCGCGAAACCTGCTGCGCGGTGCGTGATGTCGCGTGGCAACTCGCAGCGGGCGGCCACCGGTCAGGGGTCCGCCGCTGCGATTTCGGGGGTGCGCGGGCGCTGCCGTATGCGCGCCCGCGCCGACTTCAGTCCGGGGGGCGTCCCATTTCGCTGTTCATCTTGTCCCGGCTGGTCGCCAGGAGTTGTTGCGTCTGCCGTTCGATCTCTTCGGGATCCAGTCCCAGGGCGCGTCCCAGGTTCGTCGACCAGACCTCCGAGCGCACGCTGGCTTCGAAGTTGAGGTCGGCGCGGATGGTGTCCCGAGCGGCCTGACGGTTCTGGCTGACCATGACAAACGTCGACAGGAAGATCGCCTCAAGGCTGACGATCATGGTGAGCAGCCCGAACGGGAAGGGATCGAAGACCGCGGACTGCCCGAAGATCCCCTCGTTGATCATGATCCAGCCGGCGAACCACACCATGTGCACATAGACGAAGACCATCGATCCCGCGAAGGCGGTGATCGTGTCCGCGAGGTGGTCCTGCACACCGCGCCCGTGGGCGAAGAGCTCCTGCTCATGTGGGAGGCGGATGACGGGGTGCGGCCCTTGACCGCCCGCCTGACCGCCGCGAGGCGACGTCATGCCGTCATAGTGCATGCGCCGCAGACGTCGGCAAGGGAAGCGCGCGCCCCTCGGCGCGTTGACGCACCCGGGCCGGTGGATCGAAGATCCGCTCGCTCCTGCCCACCACGCGCCGGGCCTTGCGGCCACGGCTCCTTCAGGAGGGCCGTGCCGGCGGGGCCTGGCCGTCGTGCTCCCGGTGCGGCTGTTGCGCGAGTGCGGTCCAGGAGCGCAGGAGCAGGTCGAAGGCGTCGACCACGACGTCGTCCGGGATGCCGTCGGGGGTCAGCAGGCGCTGGATGAGCAGGCCGTCCTCCAGGGCGTGGACGATCAGGCCGAGGAACGCGGGGTCTGCCGGTGCTTCGACGCCGCGGGCGGCGAACGCCTGCTCCAGGCCGGAGGCGTGGGCGTCGCGGGCGAGGAGTTCACGTTCGGCGAGCGGTGGGCGCAGTGCGTCGTTCCGCAGCGTGTGCAGGACGAGTTCCATGCGCAGGGCAAGCCATGCGGGCAGGTGCTCGGCGCGGTCGCGGTTCCAGGCCCGGAGCTTGTCGAGGGCATCGGTGAAGGAGGTCGCGCCCTGGGTGAGGGTGCGGACTTCCGCCATTTCGCGGCGGGTGCGGTGCTGGAGCAACTCAGCGACGAGGGCGTTCTTGTCCTCGAAGTTCCCGTAGAAGGCGCCGCGGCTGTAGCCGGCGCGTTCGGCGATCTGCTCGACGGAGGTGCCGTTGACGCCGCGTTCGGTGAACAGCTCGGCGGCGGCGTCCAACAGGCGGTCGCGGGTCTGCTGTCGGCTCTCTTCGCGGGTCAGGCGCTTGCGTTCGGAGGTCACTGCGGCATCTTACGGCGCGCCGCCGCTGCAATATTCACTTCTGTATCCAGATACATATCTGTATCTTCGTCGCTGAACGAAGGGAGGGCCCGATGGGGGCGAGTGAACTGTGGGCGCTGGAGGCGTCGGAGCTGGCGAAGCTGGTGGCGTCGGGGGAGGCGTCCGCGGCGGAGGCCGTGGAGGCGCATCTGGAGCGGATCGCCGCGGTGAACCCGCGGGTGAACGCGGTGACCCGGCTGCTGGAGGACGGCGCCCGGCAGGCGGCACGGGAGACCGACCGGCGCCGGGCCGCGGGCGAGCGGCTGGGCCCGTTGGCCGGGGTGCCGTTCACGGTGAAGGAGAACATCCATGTCGCCGGCTCGGCGACCACGCACGGCGTGCCGTACTTCCGCGACTGGGTGGCACCGTCGGACGCACCCCCGGTGCGGCGGTTGCGGGCGGCCGGGGCGATTCCGATCGGACGCACCAACATGCCCGACCTGGCGCTCGCCGGACTGCACACGGTCAGCCAGCTGTTCGGGGACACCCTCAACCCGTGGGACCCACGGCGTACCCCCGGCGGGACCAGTGGCGGTGACGCCGTCGCGGTGGCGACCGGCATGGCGCCGCTGGGTCTGGGCAACGACTCCGGCGGTTCGGTGCGCAACCCGGCGACGTTCAACGGCGTCGCGGGGCTGAAGCCGAGCTACGGGCGGTTCCCGGCCGACCACCGGATGAGCGATCAGGAGCCCGTCCTGGGCCACCAACTCTTCCCCGTGGACGGGCCGTTGGCGCGATCGGTGGCGGACCTGCGGGCGGCGTACGAGGTGCTGGCGGGCACGGACCCGCAGGACCCGCGGGCGGTCCCGGCGCCGCTGTACGGGCCGCGGCCGGACGCGCCGGTCCGGGTCGGCGTGGTGATCGACCCCGGTGGCCACGGCGATGTCCACCCGGACGTGCGCGCGGCGATCGAGGCGGCGGCGGCCGCCCTGGAGGATGCCGGGCACCCCGTCGAGGAGGTGGAGGTGCCGCGGCTGCAGGACGCGCTCGACGGCTACGGTGCACTCCTGCGGACCGAGTTCTCCCTGGCCTGGCCCGTACTGCGGCGGCTGCTCACCGACGACAGCGCCCGCCATATCGAGTTGGACACCCAACGCCACCCGGCCGTCGGCCTGGAGGAGTACGTCCGGCAGGCCGGCGTGCGCCTCGGCGTCCAACGCGCCTGGGCCCAGTTCTTCGCGCACTGCCCGCTCCTGCTCGGACCGGTGTCCACACAGCCGGTACCCGGGCCCGTGGTGCCGCGGACCCTGGAGGAGCGCGACGCGCTCTTCACGCCGATGCGGCTGCTGACCGCGACGACCTATGTGGGAGTGCCGGCCGTGGCCGTGCCCACCGGACTCGCGGGCGGGCTGCCGCAGGGCGTCCAGGTCATGGCGGGGGCGTACCGCGAGGACCTGTGCCTGGACGCGGCGCAGCAGATCGAGGACCGCCTGGGCGTCCTCACCCCACTCGATCCGCGTAGCCACCGCGTCGAGCGGGGCGAAGGGTAACGACCGGGAGGCTCCCGGCCTGCCTGCCGGGAGCCGGTGCCTGGCTCTCCCCGCGCAGCCCCGCGTAGCACCGCGCAGGCAAGAACAGCCAGGGCGGTGCTGGCGGGGATCCTCGGCGACGGCAGCGTGGCGCCGGCGCCGCTGCGAACCGAGGGTCGATACTCGCTCAATGTGCCTGTTCGGGTGCATTGAGCACGGTGGGAAGCGTGACGCAGGAGGAGATTCCGGTGGAGCTGAACCTCACGGACAAGGTCGCCGTTGTCACTGGCGGCAGCAAGGGCATCGGCCTGGCCGTCACCGAGGCGCTCGGCCGTGAGGGCGCTCGCGTGGTGGTGGGCAGCCGCACGGAAACAACGGAGCTGGCTGCCCTGCGCGAGCGGTACGACGTCGCCTTCCACTCCGTCGACCTGGCCGACGCCGACGGTGCCGACACGCTGGTCCAGGAGGCGGTGGACCGGCACGGCCGGATCGACGTGCTGGTCAACAACGTCGGTGCCACCAGCCCACGTTCCGGCTTCCTCGACGTCGATGACGCAGCCTGGCTGCAGGCCCTCACCATGACGTTCCTGAGTGCGGTGCGCACCAGTCGGGCGTCGTTGCCGCACTTGCTGGCCCACGGTGAGGGGGCGATCGTCAACATCAGCTCACTCAACGCCCGACTGCCCTTCCCCATGGTGGTGGACTATTCAGCGGCCAAAGCCGCCCTGAGCAATCTCACCAAAGCCCTGTCGGAGGAGTTCGCTCCCCGTGGCGTCCGGGTCAACGCCGTCGCTCCCGGCCCCGTACGCACCCCGTTCTGGACCGCCCCCGGCGCCTTCGCCGACACCGTCGCGGCCGGTGCGGGCGGCACGGCGCAGGAGGCCCTGGACCAGGTCGTACCCCAGCAGATGGGCATCTCCACCGGACGCATCACCGAACCCCAGGAGGTGGCCGACCTCGTCGTCTTCCTGGCCTCCCCGCGCGCCGGCAACATCACCGGTGCCGAATGCGTCATCGACGGCGGCCAGCTCAAGACCACCTGACACGGGCGTGCGCGAAGCGGGCCGGTGGGCGGGCCGGTTGTCACGAGGGGGGCACTCCCGTGTGGCTCGCAGCGAAAGCGACGACAGCGTTGAAGCTGCCCTCGCCACTTGGGCAGAGGGCTACCCCAGGAGTTTCTCGCGGGGGAGCCTGCAGACCCCGGCTACGGCGGGGCTTCCTCGCGCGCCCCTGTTCACGCCCTCCCGCACCGCCCCCTGCCTGGCCATGATGCTGCCCATGCCCGACCCGCACTGCTCCAACTGCTGCCCCGTCAAACCGCCCAAACCCGAGGTGCCCGCCCCGTGGCCGCTGGGGGCGCTGCTCTGGCTCGGCATCATCCTCGGGGTGGCCGGTGGCGGATACCTCCTCGTGATGTGGGCGATGTCCAGCGCCTTCTGATCGCACAGCGGGAAGCTCGCCGTACCCCCGGACCCCTCCGCAGCGTGGTTAGTGGCTCCGGTGCCGGGGATGGTCTTCCCGTACCCAGTCGTCCCGAGGCGCGTCACGACGGACAGGAGGCCGGATGACAACGGAACCGGTGGGGACGGTTGATCTGGCGGCAATGGGGGAGGACTTCGTCCGCGATCCCTATGAGGTGTACGCGCGGCTACGCGAGCGGGGACCGGTGCATCGCGTACGTCTCCCGGAGGGCACGGTCGTCTGGCTGGTCGTCGGCTACGACGAGGTGCGTGCGGCGCTCAGCGACCCCCGGCTGTCGAAGGAGTGGCGGCACGCCTCGCCGGCGCAGCCGATGCAGCCGGTGTCCAGCGGTGTGTCGATGCTGCGCTCCAACGCGCCGCAGCACACCCGGCTGCGCGGCTTGGTGGCCCGGGCCTTCACCGCACGCCGGGTGGCGTCCCTCGCGCCGCGCGTGCAGGAGCTGACCGACGAGCTCCTGGAGAGGATGCTCGCCGCCCCCGACGGCCGCGCCGATCTCGTGGACGCGCTGGCCTTCCCACTGCCGATCACCGTGATCTGCGAGCTTTTGGGTGTGCCCTTCCTGGAGCGGGACACCTTCCGTACCTGGACCGACATCCTGATGGTGGGCGCCTCCACGCCGGAGACAGGAGAGGCCCTGGCGGCCATGACCGGCTATCTCGACGGGCTGGTGGAGACCAAACGCGCCTGCCCCGGGGATGACCTGCTGAGCGATCTGATCGCGGTGAGCGACGAGGGCGGCGACCGGCTCAGCCACGACGAACTCCTGGGCATGGCGCAGCTGTTACTGATCGCCGGCTATGAGACCACCGGCAATCTCATCTCCAACGGTGTCCTGGCGCTGCTCACCCACCCGGACCAGCTCGCCGCGCTGCGCGCCGATCTGTCCCTCATCGACGGCGCGGTGGAGGAGATGCTGCGCTACGACGGGCCGCTGGAGACCTCCACCTTCCGCTTCACCCTCGCCCCGACCGATATCGCGGGCACGGTGATCCCCGGTGGTGGCGAAGTCGTGCTCCCCGTGATCGCCGACGCGGGACGCGACTCCGTCCGCTTCGCCGATCCGGACCGCTTCGACATCACCCGCGACGCCCGCGGCCATGTGGCCTTCGGCCACGGCATCCACTTCTGCCTCGGTGCCCCGCTCGCCCGCCTGGAGGCCCGAACCGCGGTGCGCACCCTCTTGGCACGCTGTCCGGAGCTGGAGCTGGACGCCCACCCGGCCGATCTGCGCTGGCGGCTCGGCGCGTTGCTCCGCGGTCCCCGACACTTGCCGGTCCGCTGGTAGTCGGTACTGCCCGTGGCCAGTCGTACGAGCACCGCCCGGGTCTGCGGGCGACACCGGGAGGGAACTGCTGAGGCGCCCAAACGGCCTAGTCCTCCTCCGGGGCGAGCCTGATTGTCGCCGTACCGGGGGAAACGCACAAGGTGATCGCGGAGAACTGGTACGGCGTGCTTCCCACCGGACACCCCGAAGTTCTCCCCGTTCCGCATCACTGACCTGCGTGCGAGGGAGAAACGTATGACGAAGGCTCAGCCCGCAAGCGACGGGACGATTTCGGCCAGGTCGGCCGGCGGCCAGGGCCACCTGGGCGCATTCCGTTCCGGGGCGACGGCCGATCTTCGGCGTACCGGAATCCATCCGAATTTCTGGTACCCGGTCGCGGTATCCGGAAGCGTGCCGAAGAACAAGACATGCGCCGCCGTGTTCGCGGGGGAGCGGATCGTCCTCTATCGCGGCGCGAGCGGCACGGTCTTCGCACTGGAGGACCGGTGTGCCCACCGCCAGGTGCCGCTGAGCATGGGCGTTGTGGAGGGCGAGACGCTGCGCTGCTGCTACCACGCCTGGGCCTACCGCGGGAACGGCCGGATCTCGCAGATCCCGTATCTGCCCAAGGGCGCCGAACGGCCGCCGCGCGGGGTGCGCTCCTATCCGGTCCGTGAAATGTACGGCCTGGTGTTCGTCTTTCCGGGCGATCCGGAGAAGGCGGCCACGACCCCGCTGCCCGAGCTGCCGCAATACGCTTCGGCCAAGCACAAGACCATGACGTTCTCGCGCACCGTGCAGTGCCACTACTCGTTCATGCACGAGAATCTGCTGGACATGAACCACCAGTTCCTGCACCGGGGGGTTCTCGGAAAGATTCATCCCAAGCTGCTCGGGTACGACACCGGTCCGGAATTCGTGGAGGCCCGGTACCTGTTCGTTTCCGGCGGTGGGAAGAAGGACCGCGGCGCCGGTCTGCTGTCCGGCGAGGGCTTCGGTGGCGGCGATTCGCCCGACGTCATCACCGTCCGCACCCAGTACCCCTATCAGACGCTCCAAGCGGTCCCCGAGAACGCCGAACTCCCGGCCTTCTCCCTCTGGGCGGCGTATGTCCCCAAGGACGCGGAGCAGCGCACCCACCACGCCTTCGGCCTGCTCATGATTGCGAAGCCGCCGATTCCTGGGGCCCTTCACCTCGCCTGGCCGTTCATCCGGCGCTTCACCGAGCGGGTGTTCGCCGAGGACCGGATGGCGGTCGAGGCCGAGCAGCGTGCCTGGGACGAGCAGGGCGAGGACTGGAACCAGGAGGTCTTCCCGCTGATCCTCGACGTCCGTGACGTGTTGCGCACCAATGGCGTACCCATCCGCCCCGAATCCGCCCTGTGCGGCGCCGCAGCGCTCTGCGACGGCTCGCCGCTGGCCGCCGCGGCGTCGCACACCGAAACGAACCAGCCGGGCTGACCGGACGGGGCAGGGGAAGGGAAGGGGGCCGGCGCGCTGGGGAGCACCGCCCGCACCACGGAGGACGCGCGCGACCGGCCCCTTGCGGGAGGGAACCTCCACTGTGCAGACCGGACTTCACGGGGAGGGTGTTCGGCGCGGCGCTGGTTCTACGGCGGCGGGTTCCGGCAGGGCGACCGGATACGTACCGGGGACGGCCGGGGCCGGCTGTGGTTCCTCGTGCCGGCCCAGGGCCGCGAGGGTCAGGGTCACGGTGGCCGACACGGCCGCCAGCACCGTCATCGCCACGGCCGGGGAGGTCAGTTGGGCCGTCATGCCCGCGAGGGCCGCGCTGACGCCCTGCACCGCGGACATGCCGACGAAGTGCAGGCCGAGGGCTTGGCCCGCGAGGTCGTCGGGGGTGCGGGACATCAGGCGTTCCTGCAGGACCAGGCCCGCGCCGAAGCCGACGGAGGCGACGGCGGCGGCCACGGCCGACAGCGCCACTCCCGGCCGTAGGACGAAGAACAGGTAGGGAACCGCCAGCAGCAGGCGCAGCGGCGTCGCGAGACGGGGGCGCACCGCCGGCGGCACCAGGCGGCCCACTGCCACGTCGCCCAGGAACATGCCCACCGCCCCGCACGCGAACAGCGTGCCGGCGGCTCCAGGGGCGTACGAGACGTAGAGCGATTCGCAGCCGACCACCAGGCCGTTGGGGATCCACAGGCCCAGGTACGTCAGCCGGCGCGGGCGCGAGGACCACAGGAGGGCGTTGGTGCGCCAGGTCGCCGCGACGGACGGGCGGCCGGAGGAGCGATGGGGTTCCCCCTGCTCGAGCGAAGCCGAGAGCTTGGGGGAGGGCGGGTCGTGAGGCCCAGGCGGGTGCCGAGGGCCGACAGCACGTACAGCGCCGCCGCCAGGAGCAGGCACGTCCTCGGGAGCAGGAGCGTCAGCAGCGCGCCGCCCGTCGCGAAACCGGCCACCTGCATCAGGCCCCAGAGCATGTTGAACACCGAACGGCCCAGGACATAGCCGTCCTTCGACAGGATGTCGTTCAACAGCCCCGAGCGCACTCCCCCGCCCAGGGACGCGCTTAGTCCCTGCGCCAGGACGACGGCGAAGACCGCCGCGACCGGCAGACCGGGCAGCGCCAGCACCGCCGTACCGGCCGCGAAGACCAGGGCGAGGCCGGAGAGGACCGCGCGCGGGGGCAGGCGGTCGGCGCCCGAGAGCAGGAACGCGGCCCCCACCAACTGCGCCAGTTGCGGGCCGAACATGCTCACCGCCGACAGGAGCGGGGAGCCGGTGGCCCGGAAGACCAGCGTGCCGAGGGCCAGGCCGCCGATCGTCTGGGCCGCGGCGAAAGCGGCGAAGGAGAACAGGAACGGGGTGAACTCCGGGGTGCGGAACAGGGTTCGGTAGCTGCGCATGCACCGGAGTCTCGGAGCGGACCGGGGACCGTGTTTACTGTTTCGCCGACACGCGAAAGGTCGTACGCATGGGCTTATGGCAGATCGACACCGACACCCTCGCCCGCAGCCGATTCGTGCTCTCGCCGTTCGCCGAGACCTTCGCGAGCCTGAAGCTGCTGCACGTGGGGACCGGTGCCCATCCCGGCGAGACGGCCTGGCTGCGCGCGCACCTGCCCGGCTACCGCGCGCGCCTCGCGGCCGACCCGGTGACCGCGCTGCTCGTGCGGGCGGCGCTCGGCACGTCCTGGATCGCCGACTTCGTCTGCCCCACCTCGTGCGAGGGGGAGGGCTTCGAGGAGACCGTGTCCCGGGTGCGGGCGGCCGGGGCCGGGGAGGCGCGGAGCAACCTCCGGGTGTCCCTCCGGGGGCCGCTCCCCACCGCGCTGGAGCGGGACGACCTGCCCGAGCGGGCGACCGCGCTCCTGACGTACGTCTGGGAGGAGACCGTACGGCCGTACTGGGAGCGTCGGCGGCGCGTCCTGGAGGCCGACGTGGTCGCGCGGACCGCGCGGGTGAGCCAGGGCGGCTGGGCGGCCGTGCTGGACGAGCTGCGGCCGGGGACGCGGTGGCTGGGGGAGAGCCGTTTCCAGGTCAACCTGAACACGTATCCGCCGCGGGAGATCGCCGCCGGGGCGGAGCTGCTGTTCATGCCGGTGACGCCCCGGACCGGGTGGGTGTCGTGGGAGGCAGGGGAGCGGTACGCCGTCGTCTACCCGTGTCTCGGGGTGCTCGCCGAGGACCACGACCGGCGGCCCGTCCCGGCCGGGCTCGGGGCGCTCATCGGGACTGCGCGAGCCGGATTGCTGGTGTTGCTCGGGACTCCCATGAGTACGACCCAGCTGGTCGCCGTGACCGGGCAGGGGCTGGGGTCGGTGGGGCGGCATCTGCGGGTGCTGCTGGACGCGGGGCTGGTGCGGCGACGGAGGGCCGGGCGGTCGGTGCTGTACGTGCGGACGGCGGCCGGGGAGGTGCTCGTGGAGGCGTCCGGGACCGGTAGCGGTTTCCGGGAGCCGGAACCGGGGATCCACCGGTGACCTGATCGCAGATGCGTGGGCGGCAGGCGGGTGTCCGGCGGCCCGCATCGCCGACTCAGGGCACGGGCGAGCGCGGTGCGGTGCGCCCGGCGCGCAGTGGGCTGCGCGCCGGGCGCACGTCGTTCGGGGGCTTGTCCGGGGGCGGGCGACGTTTCAGCCGTCCCGGTCCCCGGTGGCTATCCCGCCGAGCGGCCGAAGAACTCCAGCTCGGAGATGGCCACTTGCTTGTCGTCCGCGGTGCCGTAGGCGGAGTGCAGCACCAGCCGTACCTTCACCGCGTTCCGTACCGCCACATCGATCTTCTGTACCCCGCCGTCGTTGATCCGGCGGTGCCCGGTGTACTGCTTGCCCGCGGAGTCGGTCACGATCAGGTCGAAATCGCGCGGACGGGCCGGGTCGGCGGCCTGCGGGGTGCGTGGGGTGGAGCCGGGGGTGATCAGAAGGTTGAGCAGGTCGGTGGGCTGACCGAATCCGGCCTCCAGGTACTGGCCGTTGGAGTTGCCCGCATAGCCCGTCCCCCACCAGGTGTTGGAGTAGCCGTCGAACGCGAGCCGCACATCGTGGCTGGGGCCGGAGTGCGAGGCGTTCCAGGTGGTGGCGGGGATGGGGACGCGCTTGGCGAAGTGGTCCTGAATGGCCCGCGCGGCCGGCGGGCCCCCGATGATTCCCCCGACCACGACGCCCACGACCACCGCCGCCACCACCGCCCGGGCGATCCACCGGCCGCGGTTGCGGTGCAGCCGCGGACGCTCCCCGGCGTACGGGCCTTCGGCGGCCTCGGCCGCGGTGTCGGTCAGCAGGACGGCGCAGCTCCGGCAGAAGTGGCGGCCCGGCGCGTTGAGCGTGCCACAGCTCCGGCACGGTGCGCCGTCCTCGGGCTCCGGGGCCGCGTGCGGGGTACGGACACGGGGCCGGGCCGCCTCGGGACGGCCGGGCAGCACACCGCCGGGCGCCGCGGGGGGCGGGGTGGGGGAGTCGCCCGGTACGGGGACCAGGAGGGCGCGGATGCCGGTTTCGGAGACACCCCCTTGGCCGGCCGGCCGGGGGGTGGGCGAGGTGGTCCGGCCGTCCTGGCCGTCCGGGCCGGGGTGGGAACGGCCCGGGCCCTCGTGGTGCGGGGCGGTCGACGGGAGTGGCGCGGTGGTCTCCGCGGAGGTGTCCTGCTTCGGGGCGTCCTGCTTCGGGACGGCGGCCGAGCGGGGGCCGTCGCCGGTGGCGGGCGCGGGAGTTGAGGCAGGCCCGGTCGGGGGTGTGGCAGGAGCGCCGGCGTCGGAGGGGGCAGGGCGGTCCGGGGCGCTCGGGCCGGCGGCGGGGGCCGGGGCGTCCGTGGCGGGGGAGGCGGGAGTCGGGTCGGCCGCGGCGGGCCTACGCTCCGGCTCTGCCGTGGGCGAGGGCGACGCGGGCCGGTCCCAGCGCAGGAAGGCACCGCAGGAGTCGCAGAAGGACTGGTCCTTCTTGGAGGCGGGCGAGCCGCAGTCGGGGCAGATGGTGTGGTCCGTGGGCATGGGTCAGGTTCCTTCAGGGGTGGGCAGGTGGGTCACCTCGGCCGTGAAGGGGAGGTGCGCGGGACGGGCCGCTGCGACGACGGCGTGCAGACGGTGCGGGTCGGTGGCGGCGGGGTCGTGGACCCGCAGGGTCACCCGCAGGCCGGGGTCCGGTGAGCCGGGGAAGGCACCGAGTGGGCGCGCGGACCAGGTCGCGCCGCCGCTCTCGGTGATCTCCGGGCGTACGCCGAAGGCGAGGTGGACGGCGTCCGACAGGCCGCGCCGGGTGCCGCGCACACGGTGCAGCGCGACGGCCGTGGCCACCGCGCGGCGGCGGGTGGCCAGCGGTTCCGTCCCGTCGAGTTCGGTGCCGACCCAGGTGGTCAGCCAGTCGACGAAGTCCTCGGGCGCGAGGGCGGGCGTGAAGTAGCTCTCCAGGCAGTCCAGGACGTTGAAGAGCGGGGCCAGCACGACATCGAGGCCCTCGACGAAGCGCTGGGCGAAGTCGTCGTCGGCGTAGACGGCGGGGAGCTGTCCGCCCAGTGGGTGCGGGGAGGCCATCCCCGCGGGGGTGCCCCTCATCGTGCCTCGATCACGCGGACGCGGTGGTCGAAGGGGAACAGCAGGGCGGAGGAGCCGAGTTCGATGCGGTCGGTGGCCTCACCGCGCCGGCCAGTGAGCGGGTCGGCGGGGTGCAGGAGGACCTCGTCGACGAGTTCCACACCCGGTACCCGCTGGAGGGCCGCGAAGATCTCACCGGCGCGCAGCGGGCGGCCGAAGGGCCAGCCGTCGCCGTGGGCTCCGCCGGTCAGCGGGTCGAGGTAGGCGTAGAGCGCGTCCAGGGCCTCGGCCCGTACCCGGTCGGCCCGCGCCGCACGGAAGGAGTGCAGTGTCGCGACGACCGTGACGCCCTGGTAGAAGGGCGGGCCGACCGCGAGGCGGGTGCCCAGCGGGCGGCGCTCGTCGAGGAACTGCGTGACCCGGCCGAGGAGTTCCTCGCCGGGGACCAGCTGTTCGAAGCGGAGCCGGCCGCCGCGGTCGGGGACGGCCTGGGGGACGACCAGGACCCGGACGGCGTTCTCGCCGGTCCGGCCGGTGCCGCCGGCCTGGCCGGTCCCGCCGGCACCGGAGCCCGACGCGCTCGCGGCGCCCGTCGAGCGCTCGGCGGGATCGACCGCGAGGCAGGCGATCCGGGCGGCCTCCGGGGCCGCGCGCCGCGCCAGTTCCTCGTAGTCGCGGGCGGTCACGGCCCGCTCCTGGGCGCGCAGCGCGATCGGCGCGCGGACCTTCGCCTCCTGCACGGTCTCGCCGTCCACCCCGCCGCGCGCCGCCTCCCGGTTCTCCACCCGCGCCACGTACGGGATCGAGCTGCGCAGGGTCTGGATCGCGCCGCGGGCCACATTGCCCGACCGGCCGCCGCCGGTGCGGTAGTACGGGACCCGGATCACCGAGCCCTTGGCCGGTACGGACCCGAACTGCCGTATCGAGCCGTCAGGTTGGCGCACCGAAGGCCCGAAGGCGATCTCGCCGGTCGCCTCGTCCAGCGTGAGGTGCCGGTCGTCCGGGCCGGAGGCCGCGAAGTCGGAGACGACCTGCCACTCCTGCCAGCCGTCCCCGTCGGAGACCTCCAGCCGCAGCGGCGGGCGGTCGGCGACGACGGGCGCGTGCGCCAGGCGCATCCGCTGGCCGGGCACGCCCGCGGACTCGCCCAGCATCTCGTCCTTCACCACGTCGGCGTGCGCGACCTTCGTGGTGCCCCCGATGGTGAACGCGGCGGCGGCCCGTACGGTCGGCGAGGCGCTGTAGAACGGCTGGCCGGGCGCGGCCTCGACGACCCGGCAGCGCAGCCAGGCGGCATCCGTCCGGCCGATGCGGGAGCCGGTGTGCCCGGCCGGGATGTGCAGGACGACCTCGCCGGGCCGGTTGAGGCCGCCGGTGGAGTCCTCCTCGACCTCGCACTCCGTCCACCCGTCGGTGGTCCAGGCCTCCCAGCGCAGCGGCGGCTGGCGGGGGTCGACGCCGACGCCGTCCACCCGGCTGTCCAGCTGCAGTACGGCCGCGCAGCGCGGCACCGCCGCCGACAGCCCGAACAACAGGGTGTCGCCGGGCTGCGGGGCGGCCGCGAAGACGGCCACATCGCGGCCGCCGAAGATGTCCTGCCCGCAGTCCTCGGGGGTGGTCCCGGCCTCCTGCCGCAGTACGGCGGCCAGTTCGCAGGGCACGACGGTCAGGTCTTCCTCGGTGGCGAAGGCCACCGCCTCCTCGGTCTCGGTCCGGCCGGTGGCCACCTCCGTCCCGGCCGGCAGCACGACCGGCTCGGGCTGCGGGGCGGAGAGCCAGAAGGTGACGTCGGCGCGGGCGGCGGAGGGCGGGAAGAGGGTGACGCCCAGCAGGTCGAGGAAGGCCAGGTGGTTCTTCTCCGGGACCCGGTTGAGCCGGTAGACGATCTGGTCGGCCATATGGGCGACGGCCTCGATGAGGGTCACCCCCGGGTCCGAGACGTTGTGGTCGGTCCACTCGGGGCAGCGCTGCTGGATGTAGCGCTTGGCGTCGTCGACGAACTGCTGAAAGCGACGGTCGTCGAGATGGGGTGCGGGCAGGGCCATCAGGCTTCGCTTTCGGTGGACGCGGTGGAGGGGGATTCCGTGGACGGGATCACGTAGAAGGGGAAGACCAGGCTGCGCGGGTTGTTGGTGCCGCGCACGCTGTAGCGCACGTCGATGAACAGCACGGACGGATCGTCGGGCGCCGGGCTGACCTCGACGTCCTGTACCTCGATACGCGGCTCCCACCGGTCGAGTGAGGACCGCACCTCGTAGCGGATGCGCCCGGCCGTCGCCTCGTTGACCGGTGCGAAGACCATGTCGTGGACGGCGCAGCCGAACTCCGGACGCATCGGACGCTCGCCGGGCGCGGTGGCGAGGACGAGCCGGATCGACTCCTCGATCTCACGCTCGCGGCGGGCCAGCGCGATGCCGCCGCCCGGGTCCGTACGCAGCGGAAAGGTCCAGCCCGCGCCGACGAACTGTTCACTCATGTCCGGTGACCCCCTTGAGACGCATGTCCCTCAACTTCCTCAAGCCCCTAGAAAGGAATGCCGTTGCGCAGGACGGCCGGTGCGCTCAGCGCGACCGTGGCCGGCGAGCTGATGGCCGCCGCGGCGCCTGCGTTGACGGCCACCGCGCCGGCCGCGCTGACGGCTACCGCGCCGACCGAGTTGACGGCCACCGCGCCGGCCGACTTGAGGCTGATGGCGCCGGTCGCGTTGATGTCCGCCGCGGCGCCCGCCATGACGCCGAACTTCGCGCCGGCCTTGATGTCGACCGCCCCGCCGGCGCTCATCGTCAGCGACCCTCCCGCGGTGAGCGACAGGTTGCCGCCCGCCTTGATGCTCACGTTCCGGGTCCCGGTGATGGAGACGGAGCCGTCGCTGCGGATCGTGACCTGGGTGCGCGTCTCGTCCATGTGGACGGTGAGCTTGCCGTTTCCGGTCTGCAGCCTGATGCCGCTCTTCATGCGGGACTTGGCGTCGACGAGTTCGACGGTGTGACCGCTGCGCGAGGCGAGGGAGCGCCAGTTGACCCGGCCGCTGGTCGGGTCCACCGGCTGCAGCCCGTCCGTGTTGGGCGTCGGCTTGTCGATGCCGTTGTACAGCCCGGCCAGGACGTACGGATGCTCCAGCGAGCCCCGGTCGAAGGCGACGAGCACCTCGTCGCCCACCTCGGGCAGTATCAGACCGCCGCCGCGTACGCCGCCCAGCTGCGCGATCCGGCACCAGTCGCTCTCGTACGTGTCCGACAACCAGGGGAAGCGCAGCCTGACCCGGCTCAGCCGCAACGGGTCCTTGACATTGCTGACCAGCGCCATGGCCACGCCCGGCATCGGCGGCGCCGCTTCCGCGCCGCCGGAGGCGAGCCCGTACAGCGACCGGAACTGCCGCCCGGAGACGGTCAGCCAGGTGGTGAACGGCCGCCCGGACTCGAAGACATGACGGACGCCGGTCGCCGTGTACTTCCCCTCGAAGGGGAAGCCGGCGCCCTTGAGCGCCACCGGCTGGCCCGGCTTTAGATCCGGATTGCCGGTGACCGCCACCTCCAGCTCCGCGAAGGAGCCCGCCACATCGTCGGCGAGGGCCCGCGCGGCATGGGTGACCTGGGCCTGGGTGGTGAACGGGGTGTCTGTGGCGGTCAGTTCGGCCTTCCCGAACGGTTTGCTGAGCGCGGAGGGCGCGATGTCCGCAACGATGTCCTTGCTCGTCGTGGCCGGGGACTGCGCGGACAGTGCACGCTTGGCCCGCATGTCCCAGCCGCGCGCGCCGGCCTTGTCGACCTGCCCGGCGGCGGTGACGGCGATCCGGCTGTGCATGGCGTTGTGGCCGAACTCCAGGACGTACGGGCTCTGCGCGGCCGGTGTGCTGTCGGCGGGCGCGGACGAGGCCGGGGTGAGCTTGCCGAACTGCAGCTTGCCCTTCGGGTCGAAGGAGAGGTGGGCGTCGTTCTCCTGGGCGAGGCGGGTGAGGAAGTCCCAGTCGGTGACATTGGGCTGGGTGGCCAGCTCGTAGACGGTGCGGGTGGGCTCCACCTTGCCCAGGGAGAGCTGGTTGAGACCGGCGAGACGGCGCACGATGTCGCTCGCGGTCATATTGGGGTAGCCCGCGACCCGGCGGTTGCGCAGCAGCCGGTGCCCCGGGTCGTAGCCCCGTACGACCAGGTACTTGCCGCTGGCGTCCGCGTCCACCTCGAGCGCGGTGACCTCGCCGGTCAGCATGGGCGTGCCGCGCTGCCCGTCCGTGAAGGGCGACAGCACCGCCTTCGCACCGACCTTGATCTGCGGAAAGGTCTTCAGGATGTCCGATCCCGCGTCACTGAAGGTGAGCTGGAAGGCGGACGGCACATTCACGCTCGCGTCCACCCAGCCTTCGATGAGGAGGGCGGCGAGCTTGTCGGGCAGCGTCGTGCCGCCGATCTCGGCGTGCAGGACGCTGGTGTACGTCTTCTCACTCATCGGGTCTCACTCATCGGATGCTCGCTGGTCATCGGGCGGCCTGGTGGGGTGCGGAACGGCCTTCGGGGCGGCTTTCGGGCCGGTCGGTGGGGAGGCTTTCGGGAGGGTCCTCGTCCGCGGCGGGCAGCAGCAACTCCGTGCCCGGCCGCAGTCGCATCGGGTCGTCGATCCCGTTCGCCTCCGCGATCAGCCGCCAGCGCGTCGCGTCCCCGTACTCCCGCCAGGCCAGCGAGGCGAGCGAGTCACCCGCGACCGTGCGGTGGATACGGCGGGCGGAGAGCGCGCCGGAGGTGGGGTTCTGCCCCTTGGTGGGCATGGCCACCTCGGTGAGGGACAGCGTGCAGGTGGCGCGGATCGGTTCGCCGGTGGGGTTGAAGAGGGTGTACGTGGCGCTGACATTCGTCACGTACGCCACGAACTGCACCGTGTTGAACGACCCCCAGGAGAACCGTACCCAAGGTGGCGAAGGGCGCTTGGAGTTGACGCTCTGTGCCGTCACCTCGCAGCAGGACAGCAGCAGTTCGACCTGCTTCTGCACCTTTCCGGAGTTCGGGGTGCCGGAGGAGTCCAGGAACACCTCCAGCTGGAGCGTCGCGGGCCGGGTCCCGGTGAACTTGGGCGGTGCGCCCCGCATGTAGGCGACCGCGGTCTGGGTGTGCCACTCCGCCTCCCGCCCGAGTTGCAACTGGGTCGGATTGAACTGGAACTCCACCTCGCCGATGCGGCCGCCGATGGAGCCGCCGAGGTCGGTGGGGGGCTGGTGGATCGCCAGGGCGGCCCGTACCAGGCTCGCGCCCGCCTTCCCGCCGGTGGGTGCGGCCACCTCAGGCACCTCCCGCATCGGTGAAACCGTGGTGCGCGATCTCCAGCGTCTCGGTCGCCACGCCGGGGCTGGCCGGGTCCAGGCTCGGCCCCTGCCAGCGCACGGGCAGCACCTCCACCAGTCCCCACTGCGCGACGATCGAACCGTCGGCGCGCAGCGCGGCGATCTGCGCGGTGGGCCTGCTGATGCCGGTGGCGAGGGACGAGATCCAGGCGGCCACACGGGCAGTGTCGGCGGTGAGGGGGCGGGTGAGACGGATCGTGGAGAACGTCACGCGGGTGGGCAGCTGCCAGACGAAGCCGTTGTTGCCGCCCTCCTGCCGCTGCTCCACCTCCACCTCGGAGGCCAGGCCGTCGCAGCCGTTGAACAGGCCGAGGTCCTGGCCGTCGATGGTCAGCTTGAAGAAGACGGTGGAGCCGGGGTCCTGGGCCTGGGGCATGGTGGGTGGTCTTTCGGGTGGGGTGGAGGTGGGTGGGGTTGCAGGGCCGGGCGGGGGTCAGCGGCCGTGGTCGCGCAGTCGGCCGATGCGCTCGCGGTCGCCGCGCAGCTCGGCACGGAGGAGCCGGGAGAGGGGGGCTACCAGCCGGCGGGCCAGGGCGTCGAGGGCGGCGGGGTCGGTGGGGTCTGGGGAGGTGGGAGTGGTGGACGAGGCGGACGAGGCGGGGGAAGTGCTCGTGGTGCTGGGGGCGGCGGTGGAGGAGCTGGGGGTGCGCTGGATCGGGCGGTGGGTTGCTGCCGGCGTGGGGCCGGCGGGCGTGGCTGACGGCGAACGGGTGGGTGGGGCGGCCGACACGAGGGGTTGGGCGGGCGTCGCCTTGGCCGGAGCGGGGGCCGGAGCCGTGGGCGGGGCCGGGTGCGGGGCCGGGGCGCCGGGGGCGGTGGGCGCACGCTGCACCATGGGCATACCGGGGACGGCAGGTGCGGTGCGGACCGTACGGGACGGAGCGAGCGAGGGGTTCAGTGTCCGTGCCGGTGCCGGTGCTGGTGCCGGTTTCCGCAGGGGGACGGCGGGGACCCCCGTCGTGCGTCGGGGCGCCGGTGCCGCTGTGCCCGCCGGGCCCTCCGTATGCGCGGGGCCTGCAGTGCCTGGAGTGCCTGCAGTTCCTGGAGTGCGCGCCACGGTGCGTAGCGGGACGGCCGGTGCGGCGGTCTGCGCGGTTGAGTGCTGTACCGGTGCGGGGGCGACGGGTGTCGTCTGCCCGGTTGAGCGCTGCACTGCTGCGGGGGCATCGGCCGCCGCCTGCTGGCCGTTGGGCCGCTGCCGGGTAAGGGAGTCCAGGGCACGTGCCGATGCGAGCGGCGCCCGTCGGGTGGCGGGGGGAGCGTTGAGGGGAGCGCCGAGAGGCGAACGGGGGGCGGTGGCGGTCGGCACGTGGCTCGTCGTCGGCCCATGGGGTTGCCGTGGGTGGGATTCCGACGGGTGGGATTGCGGCGTACGGGGTTCCGGCGTGCGGGGTTCCGGCGTGTGGCTCTCTGAGGTACGGGTCTCCGATGGGCGGGCGACCTTCAACGGCGCCGCGGTGGTGGGGTGTTCGGCGGCCCTCGCGGAACGCTGCACCGGGGACGGGGACGGGGACGGGGACGGGGACGGGGACGGGGACGGGGACGGGGACGGGGGCAGGGACGGGGCAGAGGTCGGGTTCGAGGCCGGGGCCGGGGCTGGGGCCGGGTTCGAGGTCGGGTTCGAGGCCGGGTTCAGGCTCGGGGACGGGGACGCCGCCGATGTCTGGACCCGTGCGGGTGCAGGTACAGGTGCGGTTGCGGGCCTGGGCGTCGGCGACGGTACTGGTGTCGGCACCGACGTCGGTGCCGACGCCGACGTCGCGGTGGGTGCAGGCGCCGGTGCAGCGTCCTGGCGACGGACCGCGGTGGACTCGGCCGGCGCGCCGATCAGCGGCTTCCGCTGGACCGCGGGCCGAGAGGGCCGTGCCGGGCCCGGCGTACGGTCGCGGTCGGCCGGAGGCCGCACCGGCTGTGCGTCGGCCGCACCATCCCTGACCGGGTTACCGGTGTCCGCGCCCGAGAGCAGCGGAGCGCCAAGTCCCAGGCGCTGAGCAGTTGTTCCTGCGGTCCGCTGCACCACGGGCCGGTGGGCACCTTGTCCGCCTGCTCGCTGGACCGGCCGAGGCGGGTGGCCGCCGTTGTTCGCGGCCGGACCCGGAGCCGTGCTGGCGGACGGCCCCGTGGTCGGGCTCGGAGCCGTGCTCGGGGCTGGGCTCACGGCAGAGGCAGAGGCAGAGGCAGAGGCAGGGGCAGGGGCCGAGTGATGGCCGGTATCGGCGGTGTCCGCCCGCGCGGATGTACGTCCGGGCTTGTGGGGAGGCGTGTTCGCGGATGTGTTCGCGGACGTGTGGGCGGACGTCTTCTCGGGAGAGGACGTGTCCCCGATCGGACGTGGGCGCGGGGCGGGGCTCGGGCTTGGCGCCGTGCCTGGCGCCTGCGGGATCGAGTCGCCGCGCGGCGTCGGGCCGGCGCCGGGTGCGGCGTCCGTGGTCGGGGCGGGCTCCGGCGCGCCGCTCTGCTGCGGCGCGATCGGCCGGCGAGGGCCAGCAGCCCGCCGCTGTATGGCGCGTTGGGGGGCGTCGGGGCGTACGGCGGAAGCGGCCGGTGCGGCAGCCCCGCCCGCCGGTGCGGCGGCAGGGGCGTCGGACGAGGAGGGAACGACAGGGGCCGTCGGCGCCGGATCCGTGGTGCCCGTTGGCGCAGGTGCTTCGGTGCGCTGCAAAGGCGTGTGGGCGGGGGACAAGGGAGCGTTGGGGGAGGGGGCGGTGCCGCTGCCGCCCGTACGCGACGGGGCGGCGCTCCGCAGCCGGCGCGGCGGCATCGCGACCCTGCCCGCCGAGGTGAGCGGGGACCGCGCGCCGACGGGCTTCCGTACGGGCATCGCCACAGGCATGGCCGGGGAGAGGCCAGCAGACCCCTCCCCACGCGACGCCGAACGAGCGGCCTCAGCTCCGCCACCGGACACGGCCCCGCCACCGGGCGTGACGTCGCCACCGGGCACGACCGAGTTACCACCCGCAGCGCCCGCCCCGTCGGCAACCCCGGAGGCCGGCTTGGCCACCGCCGACCTGGACCGTCCACCCGGCCGGGCGCCCGACGACGTGCCGGACGGCCCGGCAGCCGGCCCGGCGGACGGCAGGGCAGCACCCGGCGTGCCGGACGGCCCGGCCGCCGAGGCGACCGGAGGCGTACCCGGCGCCCTGACCGACGGTGCGCCCGGCGCGTCGTGCCGCGGGTTCGCGGGCGACCTCCCGCTCCCCGAGACCGGTTGACGAGGGGAGCCCGTGGCGGTCGTCGGAGTGGTACGCGGTGTGCTCGGCGATGCCGCCCGCTGTACGGCGGCCCCACCCGGGGGCTCCGTACGGGCAGCACTTCGGCTCTCGGCGCGTGCCGTACCTCGCTTCTCGGTACCTGCCGCACCTCGTGCCTCGGTACGCGCCCCACCCCGGGAGCTCGTAGGTGCCGCACCCCCGGGCCCGGCCTGCGGCCCGGGACCGTCCCCGATGCCCTGTCCGGTGCCCGCACCCGGGCCCGTACCGCCTCCCAAGGGCGCCCGCTGCACAGCACGCGCGCTCGCGCCTCGACCCGCGCCCGCACCGGGGCCCGCGCCCGGGCCGCGACCCGCACTCGTCTTCGGCGCAGCGGCGAACGCGGAGCCCACCCCCGCCCCTGCGCCCTCGGTAGCCGGCTCGTCCCCCTGCCCCGCGACCGGAAGCCGCAGAACAGGGAGCCCGAGGTCGGCGGGGCGGCCGGTGACCGGCACCAGCGCATCGCGCAGCACACCACCGGGTGCCGTGGCACGGACGTCATGCCCCAGCTCCCCTCCGAAGGAGGGATTGCGGTGCGCGCTCAGCGACGCGGCGAAGCCGGGCTCCGCGACGGGGCGGGGCGCCGCCAGGACCCGCTGGATGGGGGGCACGGCGGACCAGCCGGCACCGCCGCCACCGCCCGCGCTCCCGGCAGAGGCATCCGCCGTCGCGCCGGCCTCAGGCCCCGGTGCACGCTGCGTGCCCTGTGCACGTTCCGTGTCCTGGGCACCCCGCGACCCCCGCCGCCACCTGAACAACCCCATCCTCCGTCACTGCTTCCCTTCAGCCCGCTCCACCAGGGCGGCGATCTGTGACACGTACGCGCGCCGATCGGCGTGCTCGAGGTCGAGGATGTCGTCGATGCCCCAGTGGAAGTGGTAGGCGAGATAGGCGACTTCCTCCTCGATACGCCCGGTCGCGTACGTCACGATTCCCCCAGGCGGCTCCCGGCCAGCTCCACTTCGAAGGGCTCCTCGCAGTGCGGGCAGGACACCGCGGCGCGCGTGTGCCCCTCCGCATTGATCTGCCGGTAGAAGTCCTGCAGAAAGGCCAGGTCGGAGGCGAACATGTTCTCCACCGTCCCGTCGTGCACGGACGCGAGCGTCCCGAGCCGGGTGATGACCCGGCCCAGCAGCACGACCGACAGATACGCCGGGTTCTCGCGCACCCGCACGTCCCGCAGCGGGATCAGTTCGTCCCGTGCCGTCGCGAGCCGCATCGCACCGTTGCGGTGAACGGTCCCGGACTCGTCCACGAATCCGCGCGGCAACTCGAACTCGAATTCCGTACGCAAAGGCTCGCGTTGCTGCTGCTGCGCCCCCGCCGGACCGTCGCGCCGCATTATTCGATGACCAGCTCTTCGAAGACGATGGTGACCTGCTCGGTCAGCGCGGCGGCGTCGCCCGCCTTGACCCCGCTGGTCTCGACCTTGCTGCACCAGGCATTGCGCATGTTGTAACGCTTCACCGGGTTGTTCTGGTAGTCCATCATCATGATCGTGGCGTTCTTACGGGCCGAGCCCATGTCGCCCGCGATGGACTTGTTGATCCACTCGGTGAACGCGCCGCTCTGCGTCATACCGCGGGTCACCGTGCATTCGCCGGCCTTCTTCGTGCCGGGCATCTTCTTCACGACGGGCTTGCCGTCCGCCGAGACCTGCTGGTATTCGATGACGTCCTGCTCCATGGTCAGGCCGCTGACCTCCTGCAGGTATTCGACCATCACGCCGTCGATCTGCAGGCCGAAATTGTGTGAGGTGAGGGCGTCACCGGGCTGAAGGGACAAGGTGGTTCACTCCTGTGATGGGAAGGAAAAACGTGACGGGCGAGGGGTCGACCGCGGTCGGCGGAGGCCCGGTCGACCGAGTCCGGTACGACGGGGACCTGGTCGACGGAGACCTGGTCGACGGAGGCCGAGGAACAGGGGGACAGGGGCCGGCGGCCACGACTGGGCCGGCCTGGGTCGCGCTACCGCTGCTACTCCTCCAACTCCCCGCCGCCGCCCGAGAACTGGGCCAGCCGGAAGACCACGAACTCGGCGGGCTTGACCGGCGCGATGCCGATCTCGCACACGACCCGCCCGAGGTCGACGGACTCGACGGGGTTGGTCTCCGCGTCACACTTCACATAGAAGGCGTCCTCGGGCCGCTGCCCGAACAGGGCGCCCGAGCGCCACTCGTTCACCAGGAACGCCGAGATGTTGCGCCGGATACGGGCCCACAGCGCCTCGTCGTTCGGCTCGAACACCACCCACTGGGTGCCGATGAGAATCGACTCCTCCAGGTAGTTGAAGTAGCGCCGCACGTTCAGGTAGCGCCAGGCCGGGTCGGAGGCCATGGTGCGCGCGCCCCACACCCGGATGCCGCGCCCGGGGAAGGCCCGGATGCAGTTCACGCCGACCGGGTTGAGCAGGTCCTGCTCGCCGCGGGTGATCTGCAGCTCCAAGTCGACCGCCCCGCGGACGATCTCGTTGGCCGGGGCCTTGTGGACGCCGCGCTCGGAGTCGTTACGGGCCCACACGCCGGCCATGTGCCCGGACGGCGGGATGGTGCGGGTCTGCCCGGAGGCCGGGTCGAAGGCCTTGATCCACGGGTAGTAGAGCGCGGCGTAGCGGGAGTCGTAGCCCGCGATCTCCTGGCGCCACTTGCGGATGTCGCGTGCGTTGAGCGCCGGCGGCGGGTCCAGGACCGCCATCCGGTCGCCCATCAGCTCGCAGTGCGCGATCAGGCCCAGCTGGACGGCCTTGACCTGCTCCAGGTCGATCAGGCCCTGCTGGTAGGCGGCCATCAGGTCGGGCACGGCGACCATGTTGACCTCGTCGAGCGCCTCCAGGCCACCGAAGCCGGTGCGGTCGGCGGAGTCGCCGATGAACTGGCCGGAGGCGAGCCGCTCGACCGTGCCGTTCCCGGCGGGGGCCGCGGGCGCCGCCGGGGCGGGCGGAGCCAGCGTGACCTGCTGGGCGTCCGGCTTGGTCAACTGCGCGGCCGGCGCGGCCTCTTCGACGACGATCGCCTTGGACCGCTGCTTGACCTGCGTGACGACGTAGTTCCGCGAGCTCTTCTTCGCACTGACGTCGAAGCTCTCGACGACCTTGTCGCCGTCCTTGACGACCAGCTTGAACCGGTCGGCGCCGCCCTCGCCCTCGACGTCCTGCACCTCGACGGTGAGCGCCCCGCCGGCCGTGGAACCGGCCGTGATCGCCGAGACCTTGAAGGACCCGAGCGCGGTCGGCTCCCCGGCCGTCAGCGCCCTGGGCGCCTCGGGGGCCGCGGCGGTCTGCGACTCCCCGTTGCCGGTCCCGCCGACCCGCACGACGTACGCGGCCGTCCCGCCGTTGTTGAAGAACCCGTACACGGAGTGCGCGAGGTAGTACCCGTCCGTGAACTCACCGAAGGCGGCCACGTACTGGGACCAGTTCGTCACCAGCGTCGGCTCGTTGAGCGGACCGGTGGGAGCGAGGCCTACGAAGGCCGCCACCGACGTCCCGACCCCTTCAATGGGCCGCGATCCGCTGGCGACTTCCTCGACGTAGACGCCGGGGGACAGGTAGGTGGGCATGTTGTGTTACTCCCTGGATATGCGAACTGCTCTGCTCGGTTGTTCCTCGTGCTGAGCGAGGGCGAGGAAGAGTGCGGGGGCGGCAGCTGAACGGCGGTGAGCGTCGGGGGGCCTCGCCTATTCGTGAGCGAGCAAGCGGCGGCCCGCCGCGCAGGACGTACCGCGGCGGCCGCGCTGGAGGACGAGGTGCGAACCGGCGGGGTCCGCGTGGGCGTTGACGGACCCGGCCGACTGCTGGGCAGTGGTGTCGGGGGACGTCGTACGGCCGGCGCGCGCCGCCCTGGAGCGGGCGCTCACCGAGCCGGACTGCCGATCCTGTGCCCGCACGATGTTCCTCCCCCGCTCACCACTACTGACTGCCGTTTCTGCTCCCTACGCTGTCAACCTTTGCCGACGGGCCGGCCCGGCTGTAGGGACGAACGGGCGCCATCGGGGGCAGAGCGGGCTGCCCGTTCGGTCATGCGGGCGGCGCCGACCGCGCCGCGTAGGCCCGGTTCTTGCCGCCGATGATGGCGTCGAAGGACTGGTCGGTCCCGGCCGGGCCGTACAGCTCGAAGTAGCCGAGCGACTTGCCCTGTTGCAGCGCACTGGTGCGATCGGCGGCCGTCTCGTAGGTGAGGCTGTCGGGACCGTCGCGCAGGAGGACGGCGGCGAAGTGGTTCGCCCAGCCGTCCGCGGCCGCCCCGGTCAGGTCGACGAAGTGGTTCTCGCCGACGGCCGGTGCGTCCCGCCGCACGCTGAGGCCACCGTTCGGCGGGGTACCGATGAGCTGCGCCGCCGCTGCCTTGCAGTCATTGGGGAGGGTGATGAGCAGCTCGTGCACCGTGGCCTCCTGGTCCTCGACGGCGGGGAGCCCGGCGAGGAAGTCGGAGGTCAGGCTCGGCATGATGACGGCGAGGTCGGCCAGCCCCTCCCGGCCGGGGCGCTCCGGGTAGGGGAACCGGGCGGCGACCCAGCCACCTCCCATCGTGGCCACCGCTAGCTTCATGGCCTCGGACCGCAGGCCGTCGACCGTGGAGCTGCGCGGTTCGGCCCGCGACCGGAGCGCCGTCACGATGCGCTGGGTGAGCGCGACGAGCTGCTTGACCTCCGGGGGGTCGGTCAGCGAGCGCAGGTATGCCGCGCGCTTGTCGTTGCGCTGTTCCGCGGTGTCCCCGGCCACGGGCTCGTGTGCGGCCCCCTGCGGGTGCCGGCCCGCGGCCCGTACGGCGGCCGCGGCCAGGTCCGCGTCCTTGTACACGGGCAGCACCCGGTACAGGGTGCGCTCACCGACCTGCACCGCCGCCCCGCGCTCCAGGGTGATCGGCACCTGGTCCTGGGCGTTGAGGCGGTGCGCGGCGTCGGCGATCATGTCGGCGTCGGCGTACGCCTCGTGCCGGCCCCGGAGGGCGATGCCGCCGTGGGCGGAGACCTTGTCGAAGCCGTGGGCGGCCGCTCCCTCCGCGTACCGCTGGAGGTGCTGTGGACCTCGTGCGTGCTCCGGCGCCGGGGACAGCGCACGGGCGACCGCCGCATTGCCCGCCGTCCGTTGGAGGGTGCGCAGCGCATCCGCCCGGTGGGTGGGCAGGGCCGAGGCGGGGGTGCGGGGGCGCCCGGGCGTGCGAGGCGCTGATTCCCCTTCCGCGGCCCGGCGTTCATGTGCGTGCACGGTGGCTCCGTTCCGGCGGCCGGTGGTTCGTCGATGTCGTGTGCGTGGTGCGACCTGAGTGGTCCCCACCGCCGATTTTCGGCCGCAGCGGGGATCGCTTCCAGAGGCGGAAGGGGAGCCGAAGGGGCAAGGTGGTTGCCCTATCGGACACCGGTGGGCGTTGGCGGGTACCGGTGAAGCGCCGGCGAGCACCGGCAAGAGGCCCCGGTGGTCGGAGGAAACGGGGGATCGGCCGTTGGGCCAAGATCAGACATTTTCCGGACTGACCTGTCCGAGCGCTGGGTTAGTTTGGTAATGCCGGCGCATTCGTGCTGGTCCAAGGGGTGACGTGGCAGGGCGACAGGGGCAGGGAGCGAGCTGGTAGTGCGCGGCGACGCGGACGAGAGGGACGAGACAGCGGGCGCCGGGGAGGAGAGCGGTGCGGACCGCGCCGACCGGTTGCGGTTTCAAGTGCTCGGCCCCGTGCGGGTCTGGCGGGGGGACCGTCCGCTGCATCTCGGTCCGCCGCAGCAGCGCGCCATGCTGGCGGTGCTGCTGCTGCACGCGGGCCGGCCGGTATCCGTACCGCAGTTGGTGTCCGCGCTGTGGGGCGAGGAGCCGCCGCCGCGGGCGGTGGGCGCCCTGCGGACCTACGCCTCACGGCTGCGCGGCCTGCTGGAGCCGGACCGCAAGCCGCGCGAGCACGCCCGCCTGCTGGTGTCGGCGGGTGGCGGCTACGCCCTACGGGTCCCCGACGCGGCGCTGGACGCCGCCGGGTTCGAGGAACGGCTCGTCACGGCGCGCCGGTTGCGGGGAGCGGGCGACACCCCGGGCGCGTACGAGCAGTTGAGGGGTGCACTGGCCCTCCCGGAGGGCGCGGCGCTGGCCGGATTGCCGGGGCCGTACGCCGAGCGGCAGCGCGACCGGCTCACCGAACTGTGCGTCACCGCTCAGGAGGAGCTCTTCGCGTGTGTGGTGGAGCTGGGCGGGCACACCGGGGCGATGGGCGACTGGATCGCCGGACTGCGCGCCTTCGCCGCCGAGCACCCGCTGCGTGAACGCGCCCAGGCCCTGCTGATGCTGGCCCTGCACCGGGAGGGCCGCCAGGCGGAGGCCCTCGCGGTGTACGCGGCCACCCGCCGTACCCTCGACGCCGAACTCGGCGCCGAGCCGGGCAACGAACTCCGGTCGCTGTACGTGGAGTTGTGCGAGGAGTCGCGCGGCCCGGGCTCCGGCACCGGTCCCGGTCCCGGTCCCAGGAGTGGTGCCAGCGCCAGGAGTGGTCCGGGTGCCAGGTGTGGTCCCAGTGCCGGCACTGCCGAAGACCGGGACCGTACTGACCGTGACCACACCTGCGGCCGTCATGACCGTTGGCCGCACCCGACCCACTCCACCGGGAACCTCTCGCTCATCGGCCCACCACCCCCGGTTCCGGCTCAGCTCCCGTCGGACATCGCCGACTTCGTGGGGCGGGCGGAGGTCACCGCACAGCTGACCTCGGCGCTGCGCGGGGCGGGCGGTGGACGGGCACCGGTGGTGGCCACGCTCAGCGGACTCGGCGGCGTCGGCAAGACGGCGCTGGCCGTGCATGTCGCGCACGCCGTGCGGTCCCACTTCCCCGACGGGCAGCTCTATGTGGACCTCCAGGGCACCGGCCTGGCGCCGGCCGACAGCAGCGCCGTGCTGACGCACTTCCTGCGCGCCCTCGGCGTCGCGGAGAGCGCCGTACCGGACGGGCTGGAGCAGAAGGCCGCCCTGTACCGCTCGCTGATCGCCGACCGCGAGGTCCTGGTGCTCCTCGACAACGCCCGCGACAGCGCACAGGTGCGGCCGCTGCTGCCCGGGGCACCGGGGTGCGCGGTGCTGGTCACCAGCCGTGCGCGGACGCTCGCGCTGTCCGGTGCGCACCGCGTCGACGTAGCGGTGCTGGATGAGGAAGAGGCGCTGGGGCTGCTCGGGGCGATCGTGGGGCCGCGGCGGGTGGCCGCCGAGCCGGCCGCCGCGCGCGAACTGGTCGCCGCCTGCGGCGGGTTGCCGCTCGCCGTGCGGATCGCCGCCGCCCGCCTGGCGTCCCGGCCGGGCCGGGCCATGGCCGACCTCGTGGCCCGGCTGAGCGATGAGCGGCGGCTGGACGAGCTGCGGGTGGGCGACCTGGGGGTGGAGGCGACCTTCCGGGTCGGCTACGAGGCGCTCGGGCCCGGCCTGGCCCACGCCTTCCGGACCGTCGCCCTCTGCGACCTGCCGACGTTCTGCCGGGCCGCCGCGGCCGCGCTGCTGGACACCACCGCCGACGAGGCGGAGGCGGCGGTCGAAGCGCTGGTCGATGCCGGGCTGGTCGAGCTGCACGGCGACGACCACTACCGCTATCACGATCTGGTCTGGCTCTTCGCGCGCAGGCTCGGCGAGCGCCATGACAGCCCGGGGGAGCGGGCGGCGGCGCAGCACCGCTACTTCGGCTTCGTACTGGCCACCGTGCTGACCGCGGTGCGACTGATCAGGCCGCACGGCGTCCTGCCCGCTCAGCCGGAGCGCCCGGGCTTCCCGGGCCGCGCGCTCGCCGATCCCGCCGCCGCGCGCGAGTGGCTGTACACCGCGCACCCCCGGCTGTACGCGGTCGTGGAGCGGGCCCTGGACCGGACGCCCGGTCTGCTGGGCCCCGCCGTGGACCTGCTCACCGTGTGGTCGCACCTGCTCAGCGGCACCACGCGCCACGGCGACCTCGAACCGCTCGTCCGCCGCGCCGTGGACAGCGCCCGGCGGCACGGCGACGATGTGGCCACGGCGCGCGCACTGCGCCTGCTCAGATCCGCCCACCAGGGCATCGGTGCGGCGGACGACCGCAGCGCGGGCTACTGGAAGGCCTGCGGCTGACCCCTTCGGCCGCGTCGACCGCCCGTGGGGAGCCGTAAGGACATCGGGTTCTGCCCCCGGCTCTGCCCTTCTGCACGCTGACGCGGCCCCGTCAGAGCCGGTTGACTGTCCCGGTGAGCATGTGGACTTCACTGGAACCGGCCGCGATCACCGTCGACCCCGGGTCCGTCGCGAGGGTAAGGCTGCGGGTACGCAACACGGGCGACACCGTGGAGGAGTACCGGCTGCGCCCTGCCGGCACCACCGCGGGCTGGACGCGGGTGGAGCCGGACGTGCTGCGGCTGTATCCCGGGGCCGAGGGCACCGCGCAGGTCGAATTCGCGCCCCCGCGCACGCCGGACGCGGTGGCCGGCCCGACGCCCTTCGGCATCCGCGTGGAGCCGGCCGAGCACCCCGAGATCCGGGATGTCGCCGAGGGACAGGTCACGGTGGGGCCGTTCTCCGAACTCCGCTCCGAGCTGGTGCCGTTGACCGTGCGCGGCCGGTGGCGCGCCAAGGCGTCGGTCGCCGTGGACAACCTCGGCAACCAGCCGCTGACCGTCTCCCTCTCCGGCCGCGAGAACGGTGACGCCCTCACCGTCGAGCCCGATCCGACATCGATCCAGGTGGCACCGGGCCGCGCCGGCTTCGTGGATCTCAACATCCGCCCCGGAGCGGTGAGCTGGGTCGGCGGGACCACCAAGCACCCCTTCACGGTCTCCCTGCTGCGGGCCGGCACCCCGGAGCCGACCGAACTGCGCGGCACCTACCTCCAGCCGTCCGTGTTTCCGCGCTGGGTGATGGCGGTGGGTTCGCTGCTGCTGGCGGCGTTGGTGGCCTTCGTGGCGCTGTGGCTCACTGCCGAGCCCAAGGTGGTCAGCAGCGCGCGGGAGAAGGCCAGCCAGTCCCACAAGCTCCCGGAGAAGCAGCCGAAGCCCCCGCCGCCCCCCTCCAAGCCCCCGGAGCAGAAGCCCGAGGAGAAGCCCGAGGAGAAGCCCGACGACAAGCCCGCCGATAACGGAGGCGGGGAGCCGCAGGCCCCGCCGGCGCAGACCATCCGGTCCAACGCCAACGGCGGCTGGTACCTCCAGGCCAACGGGGGCAGCCAGGTGGACGGCACACAGATCGGCCAGAGCCCCCAGTGGACGGGTGACCAGTTCGGCCGCAACCAGTGGTGGATCATCCACCACTACGCCGAGGACAACACGGTCGCCCTGGAGTCGGCCAGCGCCCCGGGCAGCATCGCCCAGCTGAAGCCGGACACCAACGAGGTCGAGCTCTGGAAGGCCGACCCGGAGCAGCTGAAGTCGGGCCAGCTGCCGCCGCACCAGAAGTGGCGGCTGGCGGACGCGGGCGACGGCCGCACTCGCATCATCAACATGCGCAACCAGGAGTGCCTGACCGATCTGCAGAACGACAAGGGCTCGCTGTCCTGGAAGTGCACCGACGGGCCTTACGCCCCGCAGGACTGGAAGATCGCCGAGGGGCCGTGACACGGACCGGGGCCGGCGGGTAGCCCCGCCGGCCCCGGCCGCGTTCGGACGGTCAGTCCCACAACGGCGACGCGTCCGGCACCAACCGCCCCATCTTGCGGTACTCGCGCCGCGCCCCGGCCCGTACGTCCGCCGCCGTCACCGGCCCGCCGCGCCCCGCCGCGAGATAGCCCGCGGTCACCGCGGCCGAGCGGATCGCCCCGCCGGACAGCTCGAACTCCTCGGCGCAGGCGTCGAGGCCGAGGTCGTCCGCGCAGGGGGTGGCCGCCAGACAGGAGCGCCACAGCGCGATCCGCTGCCCGGCGTCCGGGAACGGGAAGTCGACCACCAGATCCAGCCGGCGGGTGAACGCGTCGTCGATGTTGGCGCGCAGGTTGGTGGTCAGCACGGCGACCCCGTCGAACGCCTCCAGCCGCTGCAGCAGATAGGCGCTCTCCAGGTTCGCGTAACGGTCGTGCGAGCTCTTGACCTCCGAGCGCTTGCCGAAGACGGCGTCGGCCTCGTCGAAGAGCAGCACGGCGTCCGTGCGGTCGGCCTCGGTGAAGATCCGCTCCAGGTTCTTCTCCGTCTCCCCGACGTACTTGTCCACCACCGCCGACAGCTCCACCACATAGAGGTCCAGGCCCAGTTCACCGGCCACCACCTCGGCGGAGAGCGTCTTCCCGGTCCCGGAATCCCCGGCGAACAGCGCCACCACACCCCTGCCGCGCCCACCGCCGGTGCGCAGCCGCCACTCGCCCAGCACCTTCTCCCGATGCCGGGCCCGCTGCACCAACTCGTGCAGCAGGGTGAGCGGTTCGGGTGGCAGCACGAGCCCGTCGAAGCCGACGGCGGGCCGGACGCGCCGGGCGTGCCGGTCCAGCAGCGGCGCGGACTGCTGGCGCGCGCTGTGCTGGATGTGGGCGGCGGTCACCGGCGTCCCGTCGAAGGCGGCGAGGGCGGTGGCCGCACGGGCCGCCCGGCGGATCTGCGCGGCGCCCAGCCGGTATGGCGCAACGGCCGGGCCGAGGTCGACGTCAGTGTCCACCGAGCCGAGTGCGCTGCTCCAGACCTCACCCGCAGCCGCCCCGTCGTCCGGAGCGTCCAGCCCGAACAGCCCGGAATCCGGGGCCCAGCCCGGGTCGTACGGCTCGCTCCCGAAGAAGACCACCGGTACGTCCCCGCCGGCCAGCGCCCTGATGAGGGTGTGCGACCGTTCCGGCAGCGGCCCCACCACGACCGCGGCCCGCCGTAGCCGTGCCTCCCGCAGCAGCGCGCCCGCCAGCGTCGCACCGTCACCGTGGTGACCGTCCGGCCGGTACCGCAGCACGGGCAGGCCGGCGCTCCGCAGCCCGTCGGTCACCGGCTCGGCGGCGGTACCGGGTCGGCGCTCCCGCAGGTGGACGGCGAGCGGCCGCTGCCTCGCGAGCCCGGCGAGCCGCCCGGCGAACGTCGGGTCTCCGGTCCGGTCTCCGATCCGGTCCCCGGTCGGGGCACCGCTTGCCCCGAGACCCGCGTCCCGCTCTCCTCCCGGCAGCAACTCCACCTCGGCGCCGCTGAGTTCGGGGTCCAGCCCGTCGTCGCCCAGCAGATGGGCCACCACCCGCTCCGGCACCCGCAGCGCCCGCCCCGGTAGCGGCCGGTCCTCGTCCTCGATGACCAGCAGCCCACCGGACAGCAGCGGCGCGCCGGGGTGGAAGCGGGCGCGGGCCACGGGGTCGTACGGGCCGGTGCCCGCGAGGTCCAGCGCCAGCGCGACCGTGGCACGGCGACGCCCGACGTCGTCGTTGAGGTAGCCGTACAGCGGCTCGAAGCCGCGGTCCACATCGGGCGCCAGCGCGGCCAGCAGGATGTGCAGGTCCAGGGCCGACAGCCCGAACCGCCCGGCGAGCGCGCCCGAACGGTCCCCGGGCCCCCACGGACCCGCCGTCCCGCCGGCCGGTTCGCCCGCATCCGCCGGACCGGTACCCGCCTCGCCCGTGGTCGCCTCGCCCGTGCTCCCCGCCGGCGGTTGCGCGGCCAGTCGTCGGGCGATCTCCGGGGTCACATACAGCCCGCGCAGCGGGTCCGAGGCCGTCGGATCGTCGGCGCTGCGCCGCTCCACCAGAGCGGCCACCCGCTCGCGCAGCCCCGTCAGCCGGGCGAGCAGCCCGGCACCGGCGCCTTCACCGTCGTATTCACCCCGGTATTCGCCCCCATATTCGCCCCCGTATTCACCGACGTTCTCATCGGCGCTTTCCCCCGCGCCGTCACCGGCGCCTTCCGCCACCGTCGCGCCCCTCATCGTTCCCCCTCGCTGCCGTTGGCGGCCGGCGAGGCACCCGGAGCGGACCGGAGCATCCGGGGCTGGGAGTCGCCGGGGACGCCGTCGAGGCCACGGACGACCGTGACCGCGCCCTCGGTGACCGGCGGTGCCACCTCGTACGAGGGCGAGACCGGGAAGGGCAGGGTGATCACCACGTCCAGGGACGGCTTGAGCTCGCCGCCGAGCGCGGACCAGATGTCGGCGATCGAGCGGGACTCGGGGGGCGGCACGGCAACCGTGAGCGGGATGCTCACCTCCAGTCCGCGGAGCGCCTGCGGCAGTGCGGCCGCCGGCAGGATCTCGTGCGAGAGCAGGCACCCCAGCGCGGCCGACAGCAGTCGGTGCTCGTCCTCCGGGCGGGTGGTCCAGGCCGTGACCAGGTAGGACAGCCGGAACCAGCGCCGCGGCTGACGCCTGCGCACGACCATGCCAGCGGCGTCCCGTTCCGCGATCGCCCCGCGCTCGCGGCGGGCGACCTCCTCGCGGATGTCGTAGAGATACGCGTTGAGCGTGGGCGCGTTGCGCCGCGCCGCCCAGTCGCGGGTCGGCGCCTCGAAGGCGACGTCCCCGGCACCGTCCGGCAGGACCCCGCCGCGCAGCACACTGCGCATCGCCTCATCTACCTCGTGAATCACGCCAGTTCCCCTGCCCGTTCCGCTGCTCGTTCCGCCGCCTGTTCCGCCACCCGGTGCCCCACAGCCCGTACGTCCTCCGCCAACTCCGTCACCACGTCACCCTCTGCTGTCGCACCCGCACCCGCACCTGCCGCCGCATCCACACACCTCTCCGCATCCGCGCCGTTCTCCTGCTCCGCACCGCTCTCCGTGCCTGCTTCCGCTCCCACCTCAGATGTAGCCCTCTCGCAGCGCGTAAGCGACGGCGTGCGCGCGGTTGTGCAACTGCAGCCGGGTCATCAGGGCGTGCAGGATGTTCTTGACGGTGCGTTCGGAGTACGCGAGTTTCTCCGAGATCTGCCGGGTGTCCAGCCCCTCGGCGACCAGCCGCAGCACATCGACCTCACGCGGCGCCATACCGAACGTCGGCGCGTACCCCACGGAGGCCGATGCCGCCACCGACCGCCGCAGCTGCCCCACCTGTGTGAGCAGCGTGCTGATCAGGTCCGGCGGCAGGTCGCCCTCGTCGCGCGCCGCGCTCTGCACCGCCCGCAACAGCCGGTGCGGGGTGGCCTGATGGCGCCACAGGATGGCCCGTACGCCGTACTCCACCGCCGTCATCAGCTCAGGCTCGCGCAGATCCCGGGCGATCAGCACCACACGCTGCTCGCCACCCCGTACGAGCCGCCTCAGTTCGGCCGCGGCGACCTCGTCGAACCGGTCGATCGGCATGATCGCCACGGTCCCGACCGGCTCCCCGCCGTCCTCTTTCCCTCTCCCGCGCTCCGCCTGATCCGTCCGCTGGCTGGCTCCCGCTCCGCCCTGGTGTTGGACGATCTCGACGGTGGGCTGATGCTGTAGGTGACTGACGACCCCGGCCCGACTGAGCGGGTCGGAGGCGTGCACCGTCACCGTGACGCGTGTATCCGGCACTGATGTCCCTCGTCTCGCCCCCGTTTTACCGACTGCCGCAGAATCCACGAAGGCAATCAACAAACGCTTACCGGGCAATCAACGCCGGAGGTGGACCCTGTTGTTGGGCAGGCGCACCGAGGGCGGCCGGGTCGGCGCAGCCGGCCGGATGGCCGGGGCGCCCGGGTGAGGCACGGCGGGGGAGACCCTCCCCGGGAGGGCAGCGCCGGCCCGGCCGTTGCCGGTCCGGCCCGTATCCGGCCCCGCCCGTTGCCGGCCCGGGCGGATCGGGGCCGGTCGGAAGGAGCCGGTGGGGTCAGCCCGCCGCGGTGTGTTCCGCGCGGGACAGGGCGACTTCGAGCACGACCAGCAGCGCGTCCCGGACCGAGCCGGTGCTGCGGGCGTCGAAGACGACCAGCGGGATGTGGTCGGAGACGTCCAGCGCCCACCGCACCTCGTCGAGGTTGTGGTGGACCTCGCCGTCGAACGCGTTGACCGCGACGGCAAACGGTATGCCCTTGTGCTCGAAGTAGTCCACCGCGGCGTAACAGTCGTCCAGGCGGCGGGTGTCCACGATCACCAGACCGCCGAGCGCGCCCTCGACCACGTCGTCCCACATGAACCCGAACCGGTCCTGGCCCGGGGTGCCGAACAGGTAGAGCTTCAGCGTCGGGTCGATGGTGATGCAGCCGAAGTCCATGGCGACCGTGGTCGTGGTCTTGCCGGGGGTGTGGGTGAGGTCGTCCACACCCGCCGCGACCTCTGTGATGGCGGCCTCCGTGGTCAGCGGCCGGATCTCGGAGATCGAGCCCACGGCGGTGGTCTTGCCGACCCCGAAGCCGCCGGCGATGACCAACTTGACCGGCAGCGGCGGCTGTTCAACCGATGTCACGGAGTGTGTCCCGTGAGTCGGGGACGGCTCGGAGACCATCGATCACCCTTCGCAGTACGGAAATGTCCTGGGTAGTCCTGGCGTCCGGGACGTGGACCGCCAGGTGTCCGGCGGTGCACAGATCCTCCGCCAGCACCCGGACCACATTGAGGTGGAGGCGCAGCCGAGCGGCGAGTTCCGCCACCGACTGCGGCCGTCGGCAGGCGGCGACGATGTCGCGCTGTTCGAAGGCGAGCGAGCCCAGGGTGGCGAGCCCGGACGACGTCGCCACGACCTGGGTCTCGACCGGGAGCGGAGGGCCGGACCCGCCCCCCGCCACCCGGCCGGCGGTCAGCAGGAAGGGCCGGATCGCGGGCGCGCGGCCGGCTGGCTCCGACGGACCGGCGGCGTGGTCCGCTGCCTCGTTCGGTCCCGGTTCACCAGCGGCCATCATGATCCTCTTCTCACTGCCTGCACCCTGCCTCCGCGGAGTGGGACGGGGTCAGCGGGCCGGTGTGGCGCCGGCGTTCTTCTTCAGCTCCAGCACCAGCTGGGGGGTGAGCGCGCTGCCGGCCCGGTTGGCGAAGAGGGTCATCTCGTAGGCGATGTTGCCCAGCTTCGCCTCCTTGGAGGCCACCACGCCGAGGACGGCACCGCAGCCGATGGCCGACACCAGCACATGACCGCCCTCCAGGTCGATGATGACCTTGTTGAGGCCGCCCAGGCCGTAGTTGCCGGACGCACCGGAGGCCAGACTGGTGATGCCCGACACGATGGCGGCGAGCCGCTCGGAGTCGGCCTGTTCGCGCAGCTGCGAGACGGCGATCAGCAGGCCGTCGGAGGAGACCGCGATGGCGTCGACGACACCGGCGGTCTGGGTGGCGAACCGGTCGAGCAGCCAGGTGAAGTCCGCCGCCGCGGCCGTCAGATCGGTGGCTTCCTCCCGCTCGGAACTGCTCTTACCTGTCGGTGTCGTCACTGACCGACTCCTTCCGGGGTTGCTGGTGCTGCGAGGGCTCTGGGTCCCTCAGGGCAGGGGCACTCTCTTGCTCTGCCCTGCGTACTGCGGCCTCGAATGCGTCGAGTTCCGAACGGACCGCGTCGGCGTCGACGGGCTGGCGCACGGCCTGGGCCGCACGGTCGACCGCAGGGGCGGTCCGCTCGAGCGTCGCGCCCCGTACCCGCCGGCGCAGCGGGCGTCCGGGCTGTGCCGGGGGCGGCTCGCTCGCGGGGGCGCTCTGCTCCGCGTCCGTGCGCGGGGGGAGGCGCCGGGGGAGCTCGCCGTGCGGTGAGGGGACGGCCGGTCGCCGTCCGGGCGCGGTGGCGGGGCGCCGCACCGGCAGGGGCGGGGCGGAGGCTCGTACGGACTCGGACTCGGACTCGGACTCGGACCCGGGCTCGGGCGTGGGCTCTTGCCCGGGCGCTGCCGGGTGCTCCGACGCGGCCCCGGGCTCGACCTTGGCCCCGGTATCGACCGGGATCTCGGGTTTGACCAGGTCCACGGCCGGGGCGGCGGCGGGGTGCACGGCCAGCAGCAGCGCGGACGGGAGCCAGACGGTGCCGGTGACCCCACCGCCCGGCGTACGGCTCAGGGTGACCCGGATGCCCGAGCGCCGGGCGAGGCTGCCGACCACGAACAGGCCGAGGACCTTGGTCGGTACCAGGTCGAGCCGTTCCCGGCGGACCAGGCGGGAGTTCTCCTCGTCGAGGCGTTCGGTGCTCATGCCGAGGCCGTGGTCGATGATCTCGATCAGGGCGCCGCCGTCCGCGGTGACATCGGTACCGGGCCGGACGACCACCTCGACGGGGGTGTCGGACGGGGAGAACGAGACCGCGTTCTCCAGCAGTTCGGCGAGCATCAGCGTCAGGTCGTCGACGATGCCGGGCTCGACGGTGACCTCCGTCTCGGCCCGCAGGGAGACCCGCTGGTACCCCTCGATCTGGCCGAGTCCGGCCCGGATGACGTCGGCCAGCGGCGTCGGCCGGGCCTCCACCTCGGGGTCCCGGATCCCGGCGAGCAGCATCAGGCTGTCGGCGTTGCGCTGGAGGCGTACCGCGATGTGGTCGATGCGGTACATCCGCTCCAGGACGTCGGGGTCGGACTCCTCGCGCTCCACGGCGTCGATCAGCATCAGCTGGCGTGAGGTGAGGTTGCTGACGCGGCGTCCGACGTTGCCGAACATCTCGGCGACGTTGCGCCGGCTGAGCACCTGCCGCTCCAGCAGCGCCGCGGCGGTGACCTGCACCTGGTTGAACGCCTCGGCCAGGTGGCCGATCTCGTCGTGGACCGGGACGGGGATCGGCCGCGGCTGCAGCGGGGTGCCCTCCGCCGACTCCTCGTCCTCGACCTTGCCGAGCTCCTCGCCGGCCACGTCGACCACCTGCTGGGCGGCGCCGGTCAGGGCCGCCAGCGGACGCACGACCGAGCGCCGGACCAGGACGGAGAAGGTCAGCCAGGAGGTGAAGCCGAGCAGGGCCAGGCCGAGCATCGCCAGCGCGTTCTCCAGGGCGCTCCGGGAGAGGTCGTCGGCCTGGGCGGCGATCTGGTCGGTCAGCGAGCGGGTGATGTCGAGGCGGGCCGCGGCCTGCCGGGTGCCGGCGGCCATCGCCTTGCGCAGCTGGTCCGGGCTCTGGCCCTGCAGGGAGCCGGGATCGATCTGCAGCTCCGCGAACTGCGCCTCGATGCCGTTCTCCTCGGCGTCCCGCTCGATCCCGCTCAGGCGCAGCACCTGGTCCGGGTCGGCGAGCCGGCCGAACCGCTCGACCTGTTCGTCGTAGATCGTGTGGGCGCCGACCGCGCGGGTGTACTCGGTGAGCGCGTTGGCATCCCGGGTCTGGGCCGAGAACACCCCGCTCTCGAAGGCCGCGTGGGCGGCGTCGGCGCGCAGCACCGTGTCGAGGAGGTGGGTGACCGAGGACGAGGAGGTGCCGGCGAAGCGGTCTAGGCCGATGCCGTCGATCAGGTAGCCGACCGCGGCGGCGTACGCCGGGTCGATGCTGGCGGCCGGAACAGAACCCCGTTCGACCTTGTCCCGCAGCACGGCGAGGTTCCCGATGTACTCGAGGGCCCGCGCCTCTTCCTTGGGCAGGCCCGCCCCGAACGCCTTGCGCACGGTACCGACCTGCGCATCGGTCTCCCGCTGCGTCTGACGGTAGGCGGCGGTCGAGGGCAGGGCGGTGCCGGGCCGGGCGGACTCCTGCTCCACCGACAGCAGCAGCGCCTGCCGGTGTTCGGCCTGAACGCCGTTGATCAGCCTGGTGACCTGCTCGCTGTCGCGCACCAGCTCCGCGGTCCGGCTGGCGTCGAGGGCCTTCTCGCCCTGGGTGTTGACGCCGATGGCCAGCAGCACGCCGACGACCGCGACGGGGGCGATCACCAGGACGTTGAGCTTCCGCCGGAACGGCCACCGGTCCAGGACGGCGCCCGCCCGCTGACGGAGCCGCGGCCCGCGCGGTGAACGCCGCGGCGGGTCCAGTGCAGGTGACGGTTCCACTGTGTCGACAGACACCCAGGCCTCCTTACGACGTGCTCCTGAGCGGTGACCGAGGTGGTGTTGTTGCCGACCGCCAACGATGGAGGAATGCGACGCTCGCGAAGTTCGCCCCCAATGCGAGCGAAAGGTTTGCGCCACATGCCCAACCGGCCGTGAACACTACCGCTTGTGCACGCGCATGCAACACGTGACCACCAATGGTCAATCGGTATTCAACTCTTTTTCAGTGTTTGGTCCGTTACTGCCCTTGCGGTGGACGCTGCCGGCCGCCACCGCGAGGGGCCGGTGCCCGCAGGGGGCGGGGCGCGGACCGGCTTGTTCCGTACCGGACCCCGGATGCCGGCCCGGTGGGGCGGCGCCCGCCGAAGCCGGCTGTGGGCCGGAGCGCCGCCACCCGTAACCTGTCTCCCCCCACCCCAAGCCGTATCCTCATCCCGCTCTGCGAGGAGACCCGTGCACCCCACCCGCAAGGCGGCCGTGACCGCCGCCGCACTCCTGGTCATGGCCACCGCCGGCTGCGATTCCGGCACCGGCGCCACCGCCTCCCGCGGCGGCTCCTCCAAGCCCGGATGCCCCACCGTCCTCGACCGGGCCGAGCGGGCCGTGAAGAAGGCCGAGGGCGTCAACGCCCCCTGGAAGGGCCCTACCACCGGGCCCCGTGCCGCCCACGACAAGACCATCGTCTATATCGCCCAAACCCTGACCAACCCGGGCGTCGCCGGAGTGGGTCAGGGGGTCCAGGAAGCGGCCGGGATCGTCGGGTGGCACGCCCGCACCCTCAACGGCCAGGGCACACCGGCCGGCCAGCGCGCCGCCTTCAAGCAGGCCGTCGGTCTCAAGCCGGACGGCATCGTCATCAGCGGTTTCGACCCCGCGACCGCCGCCGAGAGCGTCAAGAAGGCCCGTAAGGCCGGAATTCCGCTGATCGGCTGGCACGCCGCCCCGGCGCCCGGACCCAGTGCCGATGCGCAGCTCTTCACCAACATCACCTCCAGGGTCGAGGACGTGGCGAAGATCAGCGCCGACTGGATCATCGCGCGGTCCCGCGGCCGTGCGGGCGTCGTGCTGTTCACCGACGCCACGGTGCCCTTCGCCAAGCACAAGTCCGACCTGCTCAAGAAGGAACTCGCCACCTGCTCGGACGTCAAGCTGCTGAGCTACACCAACATGCCCATCCCCCAGGTCAACGCCCGCTCCATCGGGGAGGTTCGCTCCCTGCTGTCCCGGTTCGGCCGCAAGTGGACCTACTCCGCCGCGATCAACGACCTGTACTTCCAGCACGCCGCCCCCGCCCTGCGCGCCGCGGGCAAGGACGGCGCCGGCGCCCCGTTCAACATCGGTGCCGGTGACGGCGACCCGTCCGCCTTCCAGCGCGTCAACGGCAAGCAGTTCCAGGCCGCCACCGTGCCCGAGCCGCTCTCCGAACAGGGCTGGCAGATCGTCGACGAGTTCAACCGGGCCTTCGCCGGCGCCCGGGACAGCGGGTACGTCGCTCCCGTCCACATCGCCACCGCCACCAACAGCGGCGGCGCACTGTCCTGGGACTCCGAGGGCTACCGCCAGGCCTACCGCAAGATCTGGGGCCGGTGACGGGCCCCCGTCTGGTGACGGACCCCCGTCCGGGGCCGGATTGCGGCCCCGGACGCCCCGTGGTCGCCGCGATGCCCTGACGGCGGCGCTCCCCGCCGTCGGGGTACGCAGCTGTCACGGCACGCGGGCGTCAGCGGCGGAGGGCCAGCCCCGGAAGGGCCAGCAGGCCGCCGTCCTCGCACCGCACCTCCGTCACCGCCACCTCGCCCGGCGAGCGGACACCCCGCAGCCGCAGTTCCCCGACCGCCATCCGGGCAGCCGCCGCGGCGCCCGCGGCACCGAGGTCGTGGAAGTCCCGCTGCCACCAGCCCATGACCTGCTGCCCCCACCCCCTGCCCACCATGACCGCACCGGGGGTCCCGCCGGGCACCGTGCGGTCGTCCACCAGCAGCTGCACACCGTCCGCCTCCGAGCACAGCACCGACAGCCCGTCACCGCACCGCGCCCGGCCGCCGGGAGCCACGAGGTTGAAACCCGCCACGTCGTGCGGCCCGATCTGCGCCGGTAACTGCTCCCACCACGCACCCAGCAACGCGGTGAGCGACGCCTCCAGCCACGACCAGTCCCGTGCCGCCGGCACCGAGGGCAGGTCGAGCGGCGGGCTGCCCGCCGAGTGCCGGTGGAGCTGCCACAGATAGGGCACCTGGCGGTAGTACGAGGCCGGGTCGGACCGCGACCCCGGCGTGAACCGCGCCCGCTCCTCGGCCTCCAGCTCCGCGGTACGCCGTACCGACAACCGCAGCCCCTCCTCGCCGCGGTCGAGCAGCAGGGTCCGCCCCGTGGTGCGCCACCGGACGACCGGACCGTCGGCAGCGCCGCCGTACAGCGTCGGCGGTCCGATCCGCAGGGTCACCGCATCCAGTACCTCCCGCGTCAGCGCCCTGCGCTGCGCGGCCGACGAGGTCGCGCCGAACGCCCGCACGGTGATCGCCGGCCGGTGTAAGTCCCGTTCCGACGGCCGGTGGTGGAGCCTCTCGGCGAGCTCTCCGACCGCGCCGTCGTCCGGAAGTCCGGCCGTACCGTCGCCTCTCCCACCCGCCGTCGCCCACGCGGCGAGGCGTCCCAGGTACGGGTGGAGCAGGGCGGTTCCGTCCGGCTGTGGGCGGCGGCGCGCACACGGACGGGACGCCGTCATCGGGTCCGTGCCCGACGGGGCGTGCTCCGCGGCCCGACCGGGTGTGCCACTTCGGCCCGCACTCCGCTGCGGAGACGGGCAGGCGTCGAAGGTTGACATGAGGGCCTCCAGAAGCGGTGGGTCCTGGGGGTGGGCGGGACGGGCCGAACAGCGACCGTGCACCGGGTGCCGGTTCCGGTCGCGCTGCCGGGAGCGGCCGTGGTGACCTGCCGGCGCGCGTCCGAGGGACGGCTTCGGCGGCCCGCCACGGGCCTTGGTGGCATCGAGCGAAGGCCTGGTGACCTCCGCGCCGGGACCACGGATCAGGGGACGTGCGCAACCTGCCGGGCCGTTGCTCCGGCACGCCGCACAGGAGGAACGGGGATCACCCCAGGGGGCGCAGCCGTGCCCCGGCTCTGTCGTCTCTGAGGCCGGTAACGGCCCGTGGGCCTTCCGCCACTGCCGTTCCCGTTCCGTCTGCACGCAGCCGCATGCCCCTACCCCCGATTCCGTCCTCTTCCGAGTGCCGTGGCCTCAGTCAACCTGGTTGCCGGGCAGGGTGCCAGGGATTCGATGAGGTTCCAGGCCGGCCGAGGGCGACGAAGAGCGGCGAAAGGCGACGAAGCCCGACGAAGGGTGACGTGGGCAGGCGGTGCGGCCGTGCTGCCCGTGCCGCCCTGCTCGGCTACGGCGGAGACTGCCGGGGTCGGCCCACCGGCACCGGCGGCGACCGGCGCGGGCATCGTGCGCCTCGGCCGGTGTGGCCCTCAACCGGTCTGACGGGCCGTGGAGAAGTAGGCGTGCGAGGGCGGGAGGACCAGCAGGGCCCCGATCGCCGCGATGCACAGGTCGGGGACGTACCGGTGGACGACCGTCCAGTCCAGGCCGCTCATGTTCATGTCGGTGAGCACGAACAGCAGGTGGAGAGCGGCCACGGCGATCAGCAACAGCCGGGCCCAGCTGCGGCCCTGGCACATCCAGAAGGCGCACCACAGCAGCCCCGCACCGAGCACGGCGACGAAACCGGCGGACAGGACGGTCTGCTGGATCGCACCCGCCCACCCCATAGTGCTGCGCAGTTCCTGGAACCCGGTGGGCGGGATGACAAAGGTGTCCAGCACCCACCCGCCGACGTCGAGCAGAACGGCGAGGAACGCCAGCCGGAAGGCGATCCCCACCTCGTGCGGAGGCTTGCGGCCTGCCGTGGCTCGGAACATCAACTCTCCCTCTTCTGGGGCGCGCACGCGTCGTTGACCAAGACGGCGGGCGGCCTCTCCAGGTTCCGCCCACCGCCGCCACACGCCCGAACGTGCCCATGCCGCACCGTGGTCCGGCGAGCCGGCAGGTCCGTAGGCCAGTACGTCGGTACGTCAGTAGGTGAGCGCGTCGGAGGCCGAGGTCTGCCAGTAGGTGACGGCGGCGTTGTCGTCCTTGTGCGTGCCCGAGGGCAGGGTGAGCCGGCTCGGCTCGCCCGTGGAACCCGAGCCACTGCGCGGCGCGAAGTACACCGTGAGCCGCTTCGCGGTCCGGCCACCGGTGTCACCGCCGCCCGCACCGCTGAGCATGATCGAGGCGTACGCGGACCCGCCCGGGGCGACGGTCACCACGGCCTGCGGCTTGCTGTCCTCGATGGTCCGGGTCGCGGCCTGCTCATCGTCGAAGCGCAGCAGGGGAGCGAAGTACGCCTGACAGGCGTGTGAGCCCTTGTTGGTGACCTTCAGGAGCAGGTGATTGATGGGGCGCGTGGGCTTGCTGACCACGGCAGTGGTGTTCGACCCCGTACACGGTGCGAGAGAGCCGTCCCCGGTGCCCGCGGCCGCACCGCCGTTGCCGGCCTTTCCGGAGCTGCCGTTCCGGTGGCCGGAGGCGCCCTTCCCGTCGCCGTGCTGCGTGCCGTGTGCCTGGTCGTCCCCGTCGCCCGCGCCGCCCGGCTGGCTCGCGGCGGCGCCGGCGTTCGTGCCGTCCGTTCTGGGGGTGGGCGTCGTCTTCGTCAGATCCTCGCAAGCGGACAGGGACAGGCTCGCGAGAGCGGCGACGGTGGCGACGGTGGTACGGGCGCGAAGGCTGCGCATGGTGGTTCGAACTCTCCTTGCAGGTGGATTCAGTGACGGCTGATCAGCGCGATCACGACCGCGACACTGGCGATCAGCACGGCGATGGCGAGGACATCGCTGAGGCACAAGCGGGTTCGCATGGCGTCTCCCGTCTCGATGGTGCTGCTCCAGCCTGCGGGGTGATCGCCGGTCCGCCAACGGATCCGGGACAATATGGGAAGCCGGAACGCCGCCAGGGGGGTTGACCTGGGGAAACGCCCTTTCCCTGGAACGCCTACCTGGAACGGCGGAACGAACAGGGGATCAGGGTGGCGGCAGAAACAGAGGCATTCGCACGGCAGTTGCGCCTGTTGAAGGAGCGCTCGGGACGCAGTTACGGCGTCCTCGCCGGGAAGTTGCACATGAGCGTGTCCACGCTGCACCGGTACTGCCACGGCGACGCCGTTCCGCTGGACTTCGCGCCCGCCGACCGCCTCGCCAGGCTGTGCGGGGCGACACCGGAGGAGCTGGTGGAACTCCACCGGAGCTGGATCGTGGCCGACGAGGCCCGCAAACGCAGCCGGTCGTCATCCGCCCGCCACCTCGGCTGACTCACCCGCCTCGGCGGACTCACCCGACTCTCCAGCCCCGGTCGTCGTCGTGGGGGGCCGTGCGGGCGCGGCCGGAGCACCCGCGGAACCGGTGGCGGCCGTGCGCGGCTCCGTGGGGCGCAAGCGCCTCCGCCTCGCCCTCGCAGTCGCCGCCCTGGCCGCTCTCGCCGTACCCGTGGCCCTGGCGGCCGAGGACGTCCCGCAGCCCGCCCCCGCGAGCGCCCCGTCCGCCTCCGTCCGGTCTCCGGCGGCCAGTGGTACGCCCCGGCCGCTCCCGGAAGGCCCCGCGCCGAGCAACACCCCCTCGAAGGGGCGTTCCACCCGCGAGGGGAAGGGGCGGCCCACCCCGTTGGGTACGGGCCGGCCGCAGGATCCCACTGCCGCCCGGACCCCGGCCGACGGTGCGCCTGGTACGGCACCGCAGGTGGGCGTCAGTTCGTACAACTGGGACGAGCCCTGTGGCCTCAACTACCTTCTCGCACAGCCCCCGGACCACGTCCCCCCACCGCCCGCTCCGCAGGATGCGCGCCACTGGGCGCGCGTCCTGGGCGGCGTCGCCGGCGGGCACCAGCTGCTCCAGCTCACCGCGACCAGCGACCGCGAGGACGCCGTCGTCCTGACCTCCCTGCACGTACGGGTGGTGGCCCGGCGCGCCGCCCTGCCCTGGCAGGCCTACTCGATGGGCGACGGCTGCGGCGGCGGCATCACCCCGCAGACCTTCGACATCGACCTGGACGACGCCCGGCCGGTGACGAAGGCGGTGGCCGGCCAGGACGGCGATGTCGTCGTGCCCGCGAAGGACTTCCCGTTCAAGGTCTCCGCCCGGGACCCGCAGGTGCTGAACCTCGATGTGCACACCACGGGGCATGACGTCAGCTGGTATCTGGAGGTCGGCTGGAGCAGTGGCGGCCGGCAGGGAACGGTACGCGTCGACGACGGGGGAAAGCCGTTCCGTACCAGTCCGGTCGAAGGGCGTCAGCGGTACTCCTACTGGGCCGAGAAGAACCGCTGGACCCCCAACTGACGCTCCGGCGGCCCCTGCCGCTGCCGCTGTCCCTGTCCCCGTGCCTGTCCTTGTGCCCGTTCCTGTCCCCGTCCCTGTGCCGGCCGGCCCATGCCCCTGGCTCCTGCTGCTGCGCAGTTCGACGCTCGTCTGCCGTGCGCTGTCAGCCGCTGTACGGACGCAGGCGGTGGCGCACCCGCCGTTGTCGCGAGTGCGCCACCGCCTGCTGCACCGTGCGCCCTGCCGGTGTGTTCTGTCGCTGTGCCCTGCCGCTGGGCTCTACGGCCGGGCCCGCATCACATGGTGGGCCAGCGTCGCCCACAGCCCCTTCAACGTGAGGAGCAGGGACTGGTCCTTGAGGATGCGTGCCTGCTCTTTCGCCAGGTCGCCTGAGCGCAGCACTCCGGCGCGCTGTTCCATATATGCGGCGGGGTTGGCCTGAAACTCCCCGATACGGGGGTCAGTTTCTAATGCCACGCCATTCCAGACACCTGCAGTCGTACTCATGACTGAATCCCCCCAGGATTCTGCATCGCGTGAGCGCTTTTCGCGGTGGTCGGGCATAGAGCATTCCGTCCCTACCTCCCCCCGAGGCGTACACCCGTCGTGGCCCAGATGGCGCCCCAACGAGATCCTTTCGGTGGCCGCTCACTTTCGATCACCCTTTGATCGTTCTCGATGGTGAGTGGCCGTGATCGCGACGCGTACCCCTCGGCAAGCTGGGCACAACGCCCTAACCAGCCCCACACACTAGCCTAGTGGTGCCCGAACCGACCGGAAACTAAACGGTTTTCGCCCATTGGGACTACGCTGTGTGTATCGTCTGTGACCGCACCGGCGGCCTGGGGTTGGGGACAGGGGAGGGGTGGCATATGGGGTGGGGTGCGTTTTCTGCCGGCACTTTGGCGGTGTTGGCCTATGTGGCACAAATGGTCATCGGGTTGGGCATGCCGACGTGGCTGTTCTGGTTGATCGTCGGAATTGGCTGTCTGGCCACACTCGCCACGGTATGGCTGGCCAATCGCCGGGTCACCACGGCGAATGAGGCCGCAAAAGCGGCAACGAAAAACCAACGGCGGGCGTTCGAGGACGTACTGGTGCCGTTGGCTTCCAACCTCGGTGAGATCGTGTCGAGTTCCACCAAGGCCGAGCGGGTGGCGCTGCAGCAGCAGACCAAACAGGCAATCGTCTCTCTCACGGCCACATTGATCGGCCCGCCGGACGCCCGGGCCTGCTTTCTGGAGCAAGTTCCCGGTACGGCGGCGGGGCATCGCGAGGTGAAGTGCCGCAACAGCCTCTGGTCGGGGCGGAATGTGGCGCCCGTGACGACGTTTCGGGAGACGGACCTGCGTGGCAAGGAGTTATTGAAACTCCTCGACGACGGCACCAGTACGTTCGTGGAGGACGTCGACAAGCTGCCGGACGCCTTGAAGCCCGACAGCGACACCTACAAGACGTACACCGCCTGTGCGGTCACGGTGGGGAACGAATCGTTTGGAATCCTGGCCGTTGACTGTCTGCGACCGGGAGACCTGCACAAGGACGATGTGACCATGGTCGGCGTCTTCGCCCGGATGCTGGGGGTCGCCCTGGCCGTGAAGAAGTAACGCGGGCCCGCGGTCCGGGCAGCAGCGCCTCCCGTAGCGGAAGGCGCTGCTTTCCGGGAATTCACGGCGGGTTCAGCGCTGACGGCGCTTTTCCCGCAGGAACGGTGTGCGCCCCTCTGACACGCGGGGCGCTCACGGCATGCGGTGGATGCGCTCCCAATGCGCTCCGCTCAGGGTGTCCGAGAAGTAGGCGTTGGGGCGCTTGCCGGTGGCCGAGGGGAGGCGGCCATCACGCCGCAGGGCGCTGCTGTACCCCTTGAAGACCGCCATCGACATGTGCAAACAGTTGTTGGAGAGCAGGTCGTAGCCCCGCTTGCGGACGGCTTGGTACGCGACCTGTGCGTTGCGGGCGTTCCCGTCCCGGGTGGTGACGCACCGGTAGCGGGTGTAGTTCTCCCACCGGTGGTTCTTCCGGTTCCACACCGGGTTGAAGGAGGCCCGCACACCGCTCCAGGTGCCACCGCGGATCCACGCCTCCTTCACGTTGAACGAGCCCCAGACCCAGTGGTCCCGGTCGCCGCGTACCTGGACGGCCCACGCCACATGGCCCGCCTTGGGGACCTCGACGGGGGCGTTGAACATGCACACCCGTCCGGTGGTGGCGCTCGCCGCGTCGGCGGTCGTGGGTGCGGTCACGGCTCCCCCGGCGAGTAGGGCCACTGCTCCTGCTGCGGACACTGCGGCCTGGGTCAGGCGCCTACGGATGCTGATCACCAGCTGTTCCTCTCTGAGCGGTGCTCTGTGTGCAGTGCTCTGTGCGGTGCGTTCGCTGCTGTGCGCGTTCGCTCCAACGGTTGATCTCCGGCGCCTGGGCGGCGCCCGGACGACTCGGTGCTCGAAGCTTGGCCCGACGCTTGATGACCTGCACTCTTCGGCGAGCTGGTCATCAACTGGTCATCAAGAACCCCGGTGAACGGAGGAGTTGGATGGCGAGCAGGCAGGGGCGCAAGGAGCGGCCGGTCGACCCGGAGGACGGGCCCGTGGAGGCGTTCGCCTGGAGACTGCGGCAGCTGCGGCAAAGCTCCGGCAACCCCACGTACAAGGAGATGGAGCGGTACGCGCAGTACTCGTCCTCGGCCCTCTCCGGGGCGGCGAGCGGGCAGGCCCCGCCCTCGCTGGAGGTCACGCTGGCGTATGTGCGGGCCTGTCTGCGCCATGCGAAGGCGGGCGGGGACCAGGTGAGCGCCGCGCTCGCGGAGTGGACCGCGCTCCGGCACCAGTTGGCGACCGACCTCACGCCTGCTTCAGAACCGGCAGGCCACACGCCCGTCCCGGAACCGGCCGGTCCCACCCCCGCTCTGGCCGCGGATACGGGGGCGGTCCGCAGCGCGGACTCGGACGTCCCCTCGACGACTCCGCCGGGCGCGGTGCGGGCGGCGGTCGCTCCTGACGGTCGCGAGGGCCGGAGGCTCGGCCGGCCCGGCCGCCGCACGCTCGTGCTCGTCGGCGCCCTGGTGCTGCTGGGCCTGGGCCTCCCGGCCGCGATGAAGAGCGTCCGGCCCGGTTCCGCGGAGGCCGGTGCCGGAGCGTCGGGACGCCTCCCGGGCAACGCGTCCTCCGCCCGACCGGACGGCGAGTCGGGCGGCCCGGTGCAGATCGACGCGCTCGGGCCGCAGAGCCGGTGCGGTCCGGCCCGCCCCGGGGCGGCCGGTGTGCTGTTCCGGGTGTGCTTACGCGTGGAGAGCACCCAGGTGCTCTTCGCCCTCAAGGTCAGCAACCCGGGGCCGGCGGCCGCCGAGGTCACCACGAAGCTCAGCTATGTCCGTTCGGGCCGGTACCACTCCTGCCAGCGGTCCGACGGCCTCTGGCACGGCTCGGTACCGGCCGGCAGTACCCATGTGACCGACCCGGTGGGCTGCACCGCGGCGCGCACGCGCGCCGCCTACCAGGCCGACGGGCTCCTCGCACCGGGGACCTCGCAGAACTGGGCCGCACACCAGCTGTCGCCGAACGCGCATGTGCACCCGGACCAGGTGCTGTGGCGCTGCGCGGGCGATGTGCCCTGCTGATCCCGTCGCCGGTGCGCCCGAGGCGGCGGCCGGCCGGCCGCGCCCCGCCGGCCGCCGCACACGCCCTCCACCACCGTCCGCAGTAGGCGGCGCCCGCTCGTACTGCGGTTGCAGCAGGTCGGATGTCTATGAACGGCCGACGACAGGGGCGGGGGCCGGACGGCACGGTGGGTTTGAGAAGCGGCCGAACGAACCCTGCCGAGGAGTCTGGAGGAGCTGTGGACCCCGCAGCACATGGTGACGGCGATGCCGAGGAGGCCCTCCGGGCGGCCTTCCGGCAACGACTGCGCAGCACGGTCATCGACGTGGCACCGGTCCTCGGGTTCACGCTGGCCTTCGCCGTCACCCACCGCCTCGAGGTCGCACTGGGACTCGCGCTGGCGGCGGGCGCCGGGATCTGCGTCTACCGGGCCGTACGCCGCGACTCCGTCCGGCGAACCCTTGCGGCCCTCGCGCTGGTCTGTGTCGCCGGACTGCTGGCCGCCCACACCGGGGAGGCCGCGGACTTCTTCCTGCCCGGCCTGGTGGTGCACTGCGTGCTGGCCGTGGTTACTGGGGTGCTGCTGCTCCTCGGGTGGCCGCCGCTGGGCCTGGTGGCCGGCTGGCTCACGAAGGAGGGCACCGGCTGGCGTCGCTGCGGGGTGCGCCGCCGGGCGTTCACCAAGGGCCACCTGACCATCTACGTCGGGCAGCTGCTGATGCTGGCGGTCCAGCTGCCGCTCTATCTGTCCGGCCAGGCCGTCGCGCTCGGCGCGGTCGACGCCCTCGGGCCGGTCGTCCTCACGGTCGGCGTGCTGCTGGGGTGGCGCGTCTACCGCCGCTCCCTCGGGGCGCACCGCTGCCCCGCCCCTGCCCACCGGGAGGCGGAGGCGTCCCCCGTGCTGGAGAGGACCCGCTGATGGCCGTGGCGGAGCAGCACCCCGTGCACCCCACCATCGACGGCCGGCGGCCCCAGGACGCCGTGGCCCGGTGCCCGGCGCCGGCGACGGGAGCGGGGGAGTAGTGGCGTCCCTGGACCACATCGTCGTGGTGGGCGCCTCGGCCGCGGGCCTCGCCGCGGCCGACACCCTGCGTCTGGAGGGCTTCGACGGTCGGCTGACCCTGGTCGGCGACGAGCTGTGGCTGCCGTACGACCGGACGCCGCTGTCCCGGCACGTCCTCGCCGGCACCTGCGCACCGCACCGGACCAGCCTGCGCCCGGAGGCCGACCTCCAGCGGCTGCGGCTCAGCCTGCGGCTGGGCTGCCGGGCCACCGGCCTGGACCCGGTGGCGCGTACCGTCGCCCTCCCGGACGGGGAGCGCCTGCGCTACGACGGGCTGCTCATCGCCACCGGGCTGCGGCCCCGCCGGCTGCCCTTCGGGCACGACCTGGCCGGGGTTCAGGTGCTGCGTACCCTCGACGACGCCCTGGCGCTGCGCGCCGAACTGCTCACCGGGCCGCGGGTCGTGGTGGTGGGGGCCGGACTGCTCGGCACGGAGATCGCCGCGACCGCACGCGGCCTCGGCCTGGACGTCACCCTCGTCGATGCCCGAACCGCCCCGCTGGAGCGTCACTTGGGCGGGTTCGTGGGGGCCTTGGTGGCGGACCTGCACCGTGGGCACGGCGTCCGCCTGCGGCTGGGCCGGCGCCTCACCGGCGTGGCCGGTGCACGGGGTCGGGTCACCGGGGTGGTCCTCGACGACGGCAGTCGGCTCGACGCCGAGGTGGTGGTGGTCGCCATCGGCTCGGTACCCGCCACCGACTGGCTGGCCGGCTCCGGGATCCCGCTGGGCGACGGGGTGCTCTGCGACCCGACCTGCCGGGTCACCCCGCGGATCGGGGCCGCGGGCGACGTCGCCAGCTGGCCGCACCCGTTCACCGGCGGACGCATCCGGCTGGAACTGCGCACCAACGCGACCCTCCAGGCCATCACCGCCGCCAGGAACCTCCTCGCCGGGCCGGCCGGAGCCACCGCCTACGCTCCGGTCCCGTTCGGTTGGACCGATCAGTACGACACCAGGATCCAGTTCCACGGCTGGAGCCCCGCCGGCGCGACCGTCGAGGTCGTCGACGGTGCGGTGCGGGCGCGCTCCTTCGTCGCACTGCACCGCGCGGGCGGCCGGGTCGTCGGCGCGGTGGGCTGGAACAGCCCGCGCGCCCTGCTCCGGTACGTCAGCCGCATCGACCTCCCCGCCGCCGTCCGGGACGCGTCGGGGTCCGTACGGTAGGGGGGTGCAGATGAGGGAACGGTGCCTGCGGTGGCTGCGGGGCCGGCCGCGGACGACCGACCTGGTCGTCGCGCTCGGCTGCTTCCTGCTGGGCGCCCCGCTGGTGGTCCTCACCGCGCACTTCAGCGGCACGCCCGTCGGACGGTCCCTGCTGGGCCTCGCGCTGTCCTGTGTGCCGCTGCTGGTCCGCGGCCGGTGGCCGGTGCAGGTGGTCGCGGCGACCGTGGTCCTGGACGTGGTCCGGTTCGTCCTCACCCCGATGTCCGCCTTGCCGGCCGCCGCCACCGCGTTCGCGCTGTACACGATGGCGCTCCGCACCGACCGGCGCACCGCCTGGCGGACCGGCGGGGCCGCGGCCTTGGTGCTCGTCGTCGCGGCGTTGGCCCTCCGCCCGGGGTGGGAGAAGCTCCCGCAGGACCTCGGCGTGATCGCCTGGGCGGGGCTGGCGGTCGCCGCCGGCGACGCGGTCCGCAGCCGCCGCCGGCTGATCGTGTCCGCCGCGGAGCGGGTGCAGCGGGCGGAGCGTACGAAGGAGGAGGAGGCCCGCCGCCGGGTCGCCGAGGAACGCCTGCGCATCGCCCGGGAGTTGCACGATGTCGTCGCCCACCACATCACCCTGGTCAACGCCCAGGCCGGAGTCGCCCACCACCTGATGAGCAGCAACCCCGAGCACGCCTACCAGGCGCTCGAACGGATCCGTGACACCAGCCGCACGGCCCTGGACGAACTGCGGGCCACCGTGGGACTGCTCCGGTACGGCGAGGCCCCCGATGCGCCCCGCGAGCCCGCCCCCGGCCTCGCTGGGCTGGACGGCCTGCTGGAGTCCTTCCGGCACACCGGCCTCGACATCACGCTGGACCGGACCGGGCACCACGGCGACCTGGCGCCGCTCACCGATCTGGCCGCCTACCGGATCGTCCAGGAGGCGCTGACCAATGCGCGCAAGCACGCCGGGCCGGTGTCGGTCCGGGTGGGACTGGAGTTCCGCACCGATGCCCTGCGGATCGCGGTGGCCGACGCCGGTCCCGGCACCGGTGCGGACCGTGGCACCGGTGCGGACCGTGGCACCGGTGCGGACCGCGGTACCGACGCCGGCCGCCGCACCGGCGGAGGCCGTCCCGCCGAAGCAGCAGAGGCCCGCCGCAGCCCCGCTTCCGCCGCGGACCGAGCCCCCGTTGACGGCGCCGGCACCGGCCACGGAATGATCGGCATGACGGAACGGGCCCGGGCCGCGGGCGGTACCTTCACCGCCGGGCCGCGCCCCGACGGGGGCTTCGGCATCGAGGCCGAGCTGCCGCTGCGCGCCGACAGGAAGGTCTGCCCATGACGATCCGCGTCCTGCTCGCCGACGACCAGGCGCTGCTTCGTGGCACCTTCCGGCTGCTGATCGACTCCGCCGCCGACATGGAGGTGGTCGCCGAGGCCGCGACCGGCCGCGAGGCCGTCGCCCTCGCCCGCAGCCACCGCCCCGACCTGGTCCTGATGGACATCCGGATGCCCGACCTGGACGGCCTGGCCGCCACCAAGCTCATCAGCGCCGACCGGGACCTCGCCGACCTCAAGATCCTGGTGCTCACCACCTTCGAGAACGACGAGTACGTCGCGGAGGCGCTGCGCGCCGGCGCCGGCGGCTTCCTGGGCAAGGGCGTCAACCCCGATGAACTGCTCGACGCGATCCGGCTCGTCGCGGCCGGCGACGCCCTGCTGTCACCGGCCGCCACCAAGGCTCTGATCAGCCGCTTCCTGGCCCAGCCGGTGTCGCCCCGCCCGGACGCCGCACCGCGGCTGGCCACCCTCACGCCGCGGGAGCAGGAGGTGGTCGCCCTGGTCGCCACGGGCCTGTCGAACGAGGAGATCGCCGCGCGGCTCTACATCACCCCGGTCACCGCCAAGACCCATGCGAACCGCGCCATGACCAAGCTGGGCGCCCGCGACCGCGCTCAACTCGTCGTCATCGCCTACCAGTGCGGCCTGGCCAGCCCGGGCCCTCCGTAGCCACCGGCTCTCCCGTCCGCCACCGGGCACGGCCTACGCGGCGGTCCTCCGGTCGCTCACCGCGGCGGCCACCATCAGCGCGGTGCCGATGACCATCGGTGTGACCAGCGCCGCGAACGACCAGCCGGGCACCTGGGGATCCGGTGCGGAGCGCCACAGCACCCCACAGCCGACCAGCATCGAGACCCCCAAACAGGAGTTGAGCAGCAGCGTGGACCGGGCGAACCGGAGCGCCGAGGCGCGGGTGCGGGGCCGGTTGAGCGTCGCGCCCGCCAGCCCGGTGGCGAAGGAGGCCGCCCCGGTGTCGGGGAGTTCGGCGCGCGGGGTCACCCGCAGCGTCAGCTCCGCGCAGGCGGTCAGCAGCACCGTCCCCCCGAGGTACAGGAACACCAGCCCAAAGGCGCTGCCGACCGACCGGTCCGTCCAGGCATCCACCCCGCCGCTCCCGATGTGCGCGGGTAACCGGCCCGGCAGGTGCGGATAGCGGGCGATGCCCCAGACGATCAGTGCGGCGAGCAGGACGGCGTTAGGCAGCAGCCACAGACGTACGCGCGAGGAGAACACCATGGTGCCGATTCTCCGGTCCCGCACGGGCCGCGGCCACCGGTTTCCGGCCGCGGGCGGTGGCACGGGCGGTGCGTCGGGCGGACGTCCCGCCTCCTCCCGGGGCCGTACCAGGGGCGTCCCCGGCTCCGTGCCCGGGCTATACCAAACCAGAGTCGTCACTTCAAGGTCCGGCTTCCGGCCAACATCCCGGCCGACCTTGCTGGTTGAGCGGGTCGCCGCGTTCAATCGATCTTGATCGCGGCGGCCCGGAACGAGGCGGCCGCGCACCCCCACCACAAGGAGCGTTGGCGTGAGACCCGAGAACCCGCACATAGGCGAGGGTGACGCATATGTGTCGGCCGGACCGGCACAGAGCCCGGTGTGTTCGTACACGGAGTGGGACCCGCTGGAGGAGGTGATCGTCGGCATCGTCGACGAAGCGAGCTTCCCGACGTGGCACCTGGCGCTGCCGCCGGTGCTCCCCGCCGACCAGCACGAGACCTTCCGCAAGCACGCCGGGCAGCCCTTCCCGCCCGAACGGGTCGCCGCCGCCCGCGCGGAGCTGGAGGAGCTGGTGCACATCCTGGAGGGCGAGGGAGTGCGGGTGCGCCGCCCGGAGGTGATTCCGCAGCGCACGCCGTACACCACGCTGGACTGGACCAGCACCGGGATGTACGCGGCGATGCCCCGGGACGCGATCCTGGTGGTCGGCGAGGACATCATCGAATGCCCGATGGCCTGGCGCTCCCGCTACTACGAGAACCTCGCCTACCGGCCGCTGCTGAAGGAGTACTTCCACGGCGGCGCGAAGTGGACCGCGGCGCCCAAGCCGGAGCTGACGGACGCCCAGTTCGACCAGGAGTGGACCGACCCGGGCGAGGACGGCCCGCAGCGGCTGGTGGTCACCGAATTCGAGCCGACCTTCGACGCGGCCGATTTCACGCGCTGCGGGCGCGACATCATCGCGCAGAAGAGCAACGTCACCAATGACTTCGGGATCGAGTGGCTGCGCCGCCACCTGGGCGACGACTACCGCATCCACGTCTTCGAGTTCAACGACCCGCACCCGATGCACATCGATGCGACGCTGGTGCCGATGGCCCCGGGCAAGCTGCTGATCCACCCCGAGCGGGTGTCCGAGGTGCCGTCCCTGTTCAAGGGCTGGGACGTGATGGCCGCCCCCGAGCCGGTCATCCCGGACTCGCACCCGCTCTACATGACCAGCAAGTGGATCAACATGAACATCCTGATGCTGGACGAGCAGCGGGTGATCGTCGAGGCTCAGGACGAGCCGATGATCGCGGCCATGAAGAAGTTCGGCTTCACCCCGATCCCCTGCAACTTCCGCAACTTCAACAGCTTCGGCGGCTCGTTCCACTGCGCCACCGCGGATGTGCGGCGCCGGGGCACGCTGCAGTCGTACCTCTAGCCGCCTCGGACGTACGCCTGGGGACGGGGGAACGGGTGACGGGGGAACGGGGCAGGGCCACGTACGGGGCCCGGACGCGGGGGGCGCGGCCCGTACGGCCGTGGCTCCCCGTCGGCGACCGCTCCGCAGCGTGGCCGGCCCGGTGCCGGGGGTGACCGTCGCGCACCTCCCGCAGGGTGGCCGGCCCGCGCGGCGGGCGGGCGGATGCGCCGCTCACCCCCGGTCGGAACCGATTCCTCCGGATATCTCCGGGGTGGGGTCTTGTGGGGTCCTGTCGAGAGGGGGGCCGTCACGAGATATCTTGATGTCGAGCAATGTTGCAGACGTGGAGCGGAGCACCCGGTGACTGACTCGACCATCATCTACACCCACACTGACGAGGCCCCGGCCCTGGCGACCTATTCGCTGCTGCCTGTGATCCAGGCGTACGCGTCGACGGCTGGCGTCGGTGTGGAGACCCGTGACATCTCTCTGGCCGGGCGCATCATCGCGAGCTTCCCCGAGCGCCTCCAGGAGGGCCAGCGGATCGACGACGCCCTCGCCGAGCTCGGTGAGCTGGCCAAGACCCCCGCGGCCAACATCATCAAGCTGCCCAACATCTCGGCCTCGATCCCGCAGCTCAAGGCCGCGATCGCCGAGCTGCAGGAGCAGGGCTACGCGCTGCCGAACTACCCGGACGACCCGCAGACCGACGAGGAGCGCGACATCCGCGCCCGCTACGACAAGGTCAAGGGCAGCGCCGTCAACCCGGTCCTGCGCGAGGGCAACTCCGACCGCCGGGCCCCCGCGTCGGTGAAGAACTACGCCAAGTCGAACCCGCACCGCATGGGCGAGTGGACCACCGGCTCCAAGACCAACGTCGCCCACATGGACAACGACGACTTCCGCTCCACCGAGAAGTCCTCGGTCATCGGCGAGGCCGGTTCGCTGCGGATCGAGCTCTCCGGCGACGACGGCTCCACCACCGTCCTGCGCGAGTCGGTACCGGTCATCGCCGGTGAGGTCGTCGACGCCGCCGTCATGCGCGTCGCGGCGCTGCGCGAGTTCCTCACCGCACAGGTCGCCCGCGCCAAGGCCGACGGGGTGCTGTTCTCCGTCCACCTCAAGGCCACCATGATGAAGGTCTCCGACCCGATCATCTTCGGCCACGTGGTCCGGGCGTTCTTCCCGAAGACCTTCGCCGCCTACGGCGAGCAGCTGGCCGCCGCCGGCCTGACCCCGAACGACGGTCTGGGCGGCATTTTCAAGGGCCTGGAGTCGCTGCCCGAGGGCGCCGCGATCAAGGCGTCCTTCGACGCGGAGCTGGCCGAGGGCCCCGAGCTGGCGATGGTCGACTCCGACCGCGGCATCACCAACCTGCACGTCCCCAGCGACGTCATCATCGACGCCTCGATGCCCGCGATGATCCGTACCTCCGGCCACATGTGGGGCCCGGACGGCCAGGAGCACGACACCCTCGCGGTCCTCCCGGACAGCAGCTACGCCGGCATCTACCAGGTCGCCGTCGACGACTGCCGCGCGCACGGCGCCTTCGACCCCTCGACCATGGGCTCGGTGCCCAACGTCGGCCTGATGGCGCAGAAGGCCGAGGAGTACGGCAGCCACGACAAGACCTTCGAGATCCCCACCACGGGCACCGTGCGGGTCCTGGACGAGGCCGGCAACGTCGTCCTGGAGCAGGCCGTCAGCGCCGGCGACATCTTCCGGATGTGCCAGACCAAGGACGCGCCGATCCGCGACTGGGTCAAGCTCGCCGTCACCCGCGCCCGCGCCACCGGCAACCCGGCCGTGTTCTGGCTGGACGAGGAGCGCGCCCACGACGCGCAGCTGATCAAGAAGGTCAAGGCGTACCTCGCCGACCACGACACCGACGGCCTGCAGATCGAGATCATGGCCCCGGTCCACGCGACCAAGTTCTCCCTCGACCGCATCCGCCGCGGCGAGGACACCATCTCGGTCACCGGCAACGTCCTGCGTGACTACCTGACCGACCTGTTCCCGATCCTGGAGCTGGGCACCAGCGCCAAGATGCTCTCGGTCGTCCCGCTGATGAACGGCGGTGGCCTGTTCGAGACCGGCGCCGGTGGCTCCGCGCCCAAGCACGTCCAGCAGCTGGTCAAGGAGAACTACCTGCGCTGGGACAGCCTGGGCGAGTTCCTCGCGCTCGCGGTCAGCTTCGAGCACCTCGCGCAGAAGACCGGCAACGCCCGTGCCCAGGTGCTCGCCGACACCCTGGACCGCGCCACCGGCACGTTCCTCAACGAGAACAAGTCGCCCAGCCGCCGCCTCGGTGGCATCGACAACCGCGGCAGCCACTTCTACCTGGCGCTCTACTGGGCCCAGGAGCTGGCCGCGCAGACCGACGACGCCCAGCTGGCCGAGTCCTTCGCGGGTCTCGCGGAGACGCTGACCCAGCAGGAGAAGGCCATCGTCGACGAGCTGATCGCGGTGCAGGGCTCGCCGGCCGACATCGGCGGCTACTACCAGCCCGACCCGGCGAAGGCCGCGGCCGTCATGCGCCCGTCGAAGACCTTCAACCAGGCCATCGACAGCCTCGCCTGACGCCCGTACCCCTCGCGGCACCTCCCGCCCCGGCCGGCAGCACGCCCGGCCGGGGCGGTCGCGTATCCCCACCGAGCGGCCGGGCCTTTTGCCGCGGGGACCGGGGCGTACGGCCCGCTCGGCGGGGCGTGGCCGCTCCTTCGTGCACTGCGCCCGAAACGGCCGGCACTGCGCCCGACGGACGGGGAACCCCGCGCCCGCGGCCCGCGGCGTGCCGGTCAGCCCACGAGGTCCAGCACGGGCCGCAGCCCGTCCGGCCGGCGGTCCGTCGGCAGCGGGTCCACCGGCAGGAACGCACAGCCCAGCGCGGTGGCGCCGCCGTCCTTCCGGCGGTCGTCGCCCACCATCAGGACGGACGACGGGGCGAGCCCCAACTCCCGGCAGGCGACCGCGAACAGCCGGGGGTCCGGCTTCTGCAGGCCCTGCTCGTAGGAGAGCACACAGCAGTCCAGATGGCGGTCGAGGCCATGGGCGCGCAGCACCGGCCGCAGGTCCCAGCCGATGTTGCTCAGGACGCCGGTCCGGATGCCGCGCCGGTGCAGCTCCGTCAGCACCTCGGCGGCATCTGGATAGGGCAGCCAGGCCTCCGCCGTCTTGTGGCGGTCGTACAGCGCGTCGTACAACTCCGGCCGGGGGAGCGGTACTTGGCGGGCCAGCCCGGTGTACACCGCGCGGTGCAGGCGGGCGTCGCGGTCGCGGACCTCCCACTGGCCGGCCAGCCCGGCGGGCAGCCCGGCCGGTTCGCGCCCACCGGGCAGCGCGCCCGCCCGCTCCAGTTCCGCCGCCCGCCGGGCGATCTCGGCGTCGTCCATGGCCGTGCCGGTCGTGGTCAGCGCCCCGCGCAGCCAGGACTCGGGGGACTCGATCCGCAACAGGGTTCCGGAGAAGTCGAAGAGCACACCCTTGATCGTGGTCATGAGGTCATCCTCGCGGGTGCGCGGGCCCTGGCCAATGGGGCCGCCGGTGCGCACACCCGCGGTAGGCCGCCACCGCCCCGGCCACCAGCGCACCGCCCAGCAGCCAGCCGCCGACCACGTCCGACAGCCAGTGCACCCCCAAATACACCCGGGTGAACCCGGTACCGAGCACCGAGACCACGGCCAGCACGCCGGCCGCCCACCGCCACCGCGCCCGCACCCCGTACAGGTGCAGCAGCCACAGCAGCAGTGCCCCCGCGACCAGCGCCGACATCGCATGCCCCGAGGGGAAGGCCGCGTAGTGCGCGGAGTCCACCGGGTCCGGCCAGACCGGGCGCTCCCGGCCGACCAGCGCCTTCAGCGTCTGCTGCACCGCCGCACCGGCGAGCGCGGTGGCCGCCACCCAGGCCGCGAGCGGCCGGGCACCGCGCCGGAGCAGCAGCCAGACCGCCGCGGCGAGCAGCGCTCGCATCGCCCACGGGTCCCATACCCAGTCGCTCAGCAGCCGGTTCAGGCGGGTGAAGCCGGGGGCGGTGACCGCCGTACGGTGCAGCGCACCGGCGACCGAGGCGTCCAGGGACATCAGCGGGCCCCAGCGCAGCACGACTAGCGCCAGCAGGGCCAGCAGCGCGAGGAGCAGAGCGGCGCACGGGAGCGCACGGCGGGCACCACGGAGCATGGTGCGAGCCTACGTCAGCGCGGTCAGCCCCGGGACGAACGTCACCAGCAGCGGTACCACGGGCACCAGCGCGGCGATCGCGGTCATCCGCAGCCGGCGGCCGGGCGAGAAGCGCGGAGCGGGTGCCAGCAGCCGGTCCACCCGGGCGGGCACCTGGGCGAGTTGGTCCGGGCAGGGGCCGAACACCCCGCGGTCCTCGTTGAGTTCGACCAGCGCCAGGGCGATGGTCAGCCGCCCGAAGCGCCGCGAGGCCGCATCGTCGGCGGCCAGCTCGACCAGCCGGTGCACCTGGTCACGGAACGCGGCGAAGACCGGGATCTGCGGATGGCCGGCGGCCAGCGCCGAGGCGCAGTACAGCAGGAGATCGTGCCGGGCCCGCGCATGCCCCTGCTCATGCGCGATCAGCGCATCGAGCTGACGGCCCTTCAGGCGCCGCAACGCCGAGGTGGTGATGACCAGTTGGGGCGAGGAGTGGGCGAGCCACCAGGCCTCCGGACGGTCGCCCTCCAGCACCACCAGCCGCTCCCCGGAGCGCTCCTCACCCGGCAACAGGGGGGCACGCCTGAGCAGATCGGCCCGGCGCTGGCGGCGGCGGGCCCGCGCGGCCCGTACCTCGCGGGTCAGTGCGACGGCCGTCCAGGCGCCGCCGCCCGCCAGCAGCAGGGCCAGCGCCCCGGCCCACGGCCCGTACGCCTGGAGCGCATACGCTTCGACGACCACCCGGGGCGCGAAGCCGAACACCGGGCTGCGGACGGTCTCCCAGGCGGCGGCCGCGCTCAGCGACATCGCGAGCCCGCAGCACAGCAGCACAGCGGCCACCACGCACTGCCACACCCACAGGGCGAGCACCGGTTCACGGTCGGGCCAGTCGGAACGGGCCATCAGCCGGGGCGCCATTGCCGCGGCCAGCACGCCGAGCATGATCAGCGCGAGAGGGACCATCATGCCGTCACTTTATGAGCGCACCACTACTCGTTGGTACGGTCACGCATCGGAAGTGACGCACGCCACCCCTGTCACAGCCAGGAACGACCGAGGGCTGGCTCCGCCCCCGGCGGGCCGTCCGGCGCCTCCCCTCCCCTTTCCTCCCCACCCCTCACAGCGTCAGCAGCATCGCCAGCATCCCGATGCCCATCGCCACCCGGCACGCCCGCAGCACCACGGCCGGCCCGGCACCCGCGGCGGACACCGCCGCGCCCGGCACCGTCCCTTCGACGACCGCGCCCGACGCCGGTACCAGCCGGACCCCCGCGGCGAGGACGTAGACGGTGTAGTAGGCGAGCAACAGCCCGGTCAGCAGCGGCACCCCGCCCGGCGCGGAGTGCGCCAGGGACGCCACCGCCCCGGGGCGCGCCATGGCATCCACCGCCCCGGAGTGGCCGGCATGGCTCATCGCGTCCCCGGGCAGCACCATCGCCAGCGCCATGTACACCATCGCCAGCGCGCCCACCGCGTGGTGCAGATGCCGGTGCACCAGGGACCACAGCCCCGCCGCCCCGAAGCCCGCGGTGAACAGCCACGACGTCCAGGCGGGCGGCGCCACCACCGAGGCCGGCAGCGCCATCGCCGCCATGCCCAGGGCCATCAGCCCCTCGCCGCGCGTCTCCCACCGCCGCGCGGCCGGCGCACCGCGCGCCCGCAGCAGGCAGTACGCGCCGGCGCCCGCACACAGCACCACCAACAGCCAGCCGACCAACGGCGGTCCGTGCACGAAGCGCCTCCCCTGGGGTCCCCGGTACCCGTACGCATCGGCTGCTTGATGCCCGGCCGGCGCCCGGCATACCGGAGCGCACGGACGCACAGGGGGAGCGCAGACGGTGCGCCGGACCGCCGGGCGGCGCCGTCAGGGCCGGTAGCGCAGCGGATGGTCCGCCGGGACCCCGGTCGGCTCCAGGCGAGGGCCGTCCGGGTCTGCGAACCCCTTCCGGCTCCTCAGCTGCGGGCCCTCTGCCGGGCCGTGTCCACATCGTCCGGGTCGAGGTCCCGCGCCCGCTGGCCCATCTCGTCCCAGAACCGGCGCATGCCGGCGACCGGTACCTTCCGCTGCCATGGAGCCTTCCGCCGGAACTGCAGGCCAAGCCACGACCGGGGCCGCCACCACCGCAGCAGATCGTGCTGTTGCAAGCAGAAGACCTCGCTGAACTCCAGCCGCAGGTCCTCCACCTTCGCCGGGTAGGGGCACATCCTCAGCCTGCACTCGTCCGTGCAGTTGGAGCCCGGCTGCAAGGTGCGCTCCACACCCCGTACGGGGTCCAGACGGTTGCGGTCCCTGACCACGCAGGATGGGGTCTGCGTCCGCTCCCGGGAATGGAAGTCCACGACGCGGAACAGATCCTTCGGCCGGTATGCCCGCTCGCCGAGCACCACCAGCAGGAGCACGTCCGACAGCAGCTGCTGAGCGAGCGGGTCCAGGGTGCTCCACCCGGTGGACGGCGGGATCCATAGGTTGTGGGCGCGCTGATCCCCGGGGAGGCCGACCTCCGTGCCCACGCCGTCGGCCATGGTGGCGTCATCGATCCACAGGTACCGCTCGGGCCGCCGGGTCTGCAGCGCGCGGACCGCCAGCTCGCCCGCCGCCTTCACCAGTGGGTGCTCCTTCTTCTTGCCGTCACCCATGGTCAGCCACTCCTGGACCTGCCCCTGGGGGTCGGAACCGTGCCCGCGGAGGGGCATGTCCTCGGTGACGTCATCGGGCAGGGCCCACAGCGTCAAGGCATGCAGGAGTGTCAGGCGGGTGTACCAGAACGAGCTGCGCTTCAACATCTCCTGGGCTTGTTTGACCAGGAACTCCCGGGCTTGCCTGTCGGACTGGGGGACCGGCCGCCGGTTGGCGGCGTACTTGAACCCCTGGGCCAGTGCAACGCCGAGGCCGATGCGCATGCCTGGCGGTTCCTCAGCAGCCGGAGAGTGGGGTTCTCCGGACGCGATGCGTACCCAATTCTCCAGGTCATTGCGTGGGGTACCAATATGACGGCTCATCATGGCCGAGCCGACGAGCATGGGCAGGACCGAGGCCCGCATGGTCTTGGCGTACCAACTCTGCTTCTCCTCAACGGCCTCGTTCACGGCCCACTGCCACTCTTCCCGTACCTGATACCTCACCGACCGCCGCCGGCATGCGCGGCGCACCCTCTCCCCCTGACCGCTGTCCGAAAGCGGCGACCATACGCACGAACGCCCCCCATTTCCGTTGGTCACGATCGCGTCGAGCTTGGGCTCGCACATATACTCGGACACGGCAAGGTACGCCTGCTCGCCACCGGCTCCTATCTCCTCCGCGATCCCGGCGCGCACCCGGTAGTCCATCTCTTTCCAGCCCATCTCGAACAGTTGCCGGTACGCCCGATTACAACTGCGGCCGGCGGCCACCCGGCGTGCCGCCGCTCCGCACTGATTCACCAGAGTGAGCTTTGCCTCGCGGAGACGCACAGGGTCCTCGCCCCGTTCCAAGCTTTCCCAATTCTCTTTGATCCTCTTGATGAGGCACTCCTGTTGCGGGACGGCCGCGACGCTGTCGATCTCCACGGCGGTGCCGAAGAGCTCCAGGGCCCTCAGCCGCGGGCTGCCACGGTCGTCAGGGCCACCCGTCTCCTGCCAACGCCCCAGCATTTTCTCCGCCCTTTCTGCCTGCTGCAGCAGATCCAGGGCCCGGTTCTCCAGCAGCTTGCACATGAGGGAGTCCGCACACGCTTCGGTACTCGTCGTGCCACAAGCACAGCTGCGAAGAGGACCGGCGCAATGTCCTTCCAACGAGCGTGAGCGGAGCGTGAGGGCAATGAGAAGTTCCCGTCCGCCCTCTTCCAGCGCCCGGGCGAGGAGATCTTCCACCGTTTTCCGACCTGACGGCGCATCCCCGACCGTCGGCAGGAGACGGGACCCGAGATATGCCTGCATGATGCTGTGCTGGAAGCGGACCTTCTCCCCTTCCTCATGGACCAGCCCCATACGCCGGCCCCATGTAGCAGCCAACCGGACATCGACCCGCGGGCCCGGCACCGGCCGATTCCGGTCCTCGCTCCCATACTCGGGGCCCCAGCACGGTTGACCCCCGGCGGCCTCCATACGGGCATCGAACGTGTCCGGATCATGCGACCAGCGCAGCGTCAACAGCGCCCGGTCCAGTTTTTCGGCGACGTGTTGGTTCCACGCGGCGGCGGCCGGCCGTGCCGTCGTTCCGTCGCTCCCGAGCTCGCCGTCCCGCCCTGTACTCACGGACGGATCGAGTTCGCGCAGCCCGACATCGGCACGGTCCGACGCCAGCCCGATGCACGCCAGCGCGGAGACGTACTCCACCACCACCTGCCTTGTGTCGCGGCCGATCGGCAGCTCGGGGTGGATCTCCCCGTCGACCAGTGCGTCGACCCACCTCTCCAGAAGGTCCGCCCGCAACGCCCAGCTGTCGTGGAGCATGAGGTCGGCCCCACCCTCGTCCTGCGTCCACAGCGGCTCCAGCAAGGCCTTGCTGTGGAGGTCCCGCGCGATCTGCAGGTAGAGCGGGGATTCCGACATCTTGGCGGCTTCCACGACCCGGTCGAGCAGCATGGGGTCCGAGCGCCAGCCGCCGCTTCTGGCGATGTACTGCAACGCCGCCTCATCGCTCAGCGGCTCCAGCTCGGTGATCGCGGCCTGCATCGCGCGCAGCGGGTCGTGCGGCCGTGAGGCGATGACCAGCGGCAGCCCTTGCTCGTCGGCCCGGGCGATGGCGTCCCGGATCAGGATGTCGCGCTGACCGTTCACATGGCCGTCGTGGCTGAGCGCCTCTTCCAGGCCGTCCGCGAGTACCACGATCCGGTCCGTGTGCTGCCGGAGCCACCGCCAGGCCCTGTCCACTTCGCCGTCGGACCGGGCCACCGGCCGCACGATGTCCTCGAAACGTTTCCGGGCCAGTTCGGCGAAGTCCAGCTCCTCCTGCGCGTCGCGCAGCCGCACCGCAATAGGAACCGCGGCCTCGGCGGCGAGTCTCTCGGCAAGACGGACCAGCACCGCCGTCTTGCCCGTCCCGACCTTGCCGGAGACGACATGCGGACGCCGGACCTTCCTGTCCCGCAGATTGTTCATGATCGCGTTGCAGAGCTGGTCGCGCCCGACCACCTCACGCAGGAGGCTGCCCGCCGTCTGCACGAAACGGCTGGGATCCTTCCTCGCTCGGCGCTCACAGAACCGTCGGATCCGCCTCAAACGCCAGAAAAGGAACAGTGCGGTTGAGGTGGCCAGCAGCAGCACCGGCATCGCCACGTCGTGCACCGAGCTGGGAACGGGAATGTTCACCAACACCGCAACATGGCCATGGACGATGGTGCCCACGATGCCGTTGAGCACCCACGCCACGAGCACCAGAGTAAGGAGGGAGAGGATGGAAGCCCCCAAGGTGGTTCGCCAGGGGTTCCACCACCGATGGGCACGGATCACGCCCCGGTGGAGCAGCCGCCGGGTGCGCAAGCGCCAAAGCGGAGCAACGAACCAGAGCCGAAGGTGCGCCCACCCCTCCCTGAGGACACCGCCCTCCGGCGGACCCGTCACGATCCTGACGCTAGCCGGTCGGATTGTGCCCTTGGGTGAGTGGGGTTCGTGCGCCAAGGCCGCCACCTCCGTACGCTGACACCGGGAGGGGCGCCGACTCTGGGACGGGCGAGAGAAACCCATCGGCCGAGAGAAACCCATCGGCATTGCCGTCCACTCGGACCCCGACGCCGATACATCCGCTGCGGGCTGTTGCGGTAAGGGACCTCCTCCTTCCCACAGTTACCACCCCTCACCCGGCCTCGCCACTGGGCGACAAGGCCCTTTCCGTACCTGCCGGTCCGGTCAGCCCTGGGCACGAGCACCGGTTGAACCTGCCGGTCAAGACAGGGCGCGGACGGCACGCCGACGTCCGCAGCAGGCCGCATGAAAGAGCACTTCGTTCCGGTGGGGGTGCTTGGTTCGGGCTTTGGATGTCGCACCGGCTCAGGGTTGATTCCGGGGTGAGGTGTCCGCTTATGAGGTCAACCTGTGCTCTCCTCTGCGACCGCCGGGTCATCAAATGAGGCCGACTCTTAGCTCTCTCCGCCGTCCTCGACCACCTCCACCCGCGGTGTTCGCAGGTTTCTCGGGTCGACGCGCAGCGCGCGGCGGTCCGCGTTCCGCATCGCGATAAGGTCCTCGTCCCACCGTGCCTCGCGCAGCTCGGTGTCGCTGAGCAGCAGGTCCGGGTCGTTTCGCCCGGTGGCGGCCAGGTGGCCGACGAAGCCGAGCGGCAGCCGCTCGACGCGCCATCCTGGCCAGGCGGCGGCCGTGCGTGCTGTGAGCCGGGGAGGTACGGGCTCCGTGGTCCAGTAGCGGAGTCGGCGCGCGGGGAGATCGACGACCACGCCGGCGTTGACGGTCCCTTCCATCGGCAGGGGGTAAGGGGCGTGGGCCGGCAGCGTCTCGGTGAGGGACTCGCCGTGCCGGGCTAGCCACGGCACGACCTCGCGGATGGCCAACTGGTGGTCCAGCACCGTGTGATCGGCCCTGATGAGGCTCACCACCGCTTCGGCGGGTGCGAGGAAGTCGGCGATGATCTCGCTGTGGAGCACCGAGATCCGCCACTCGCCGGGGTCCCAGCCGACGAACCAGCCCTCCCGTGAGGTCAGCGGCACCTCGGCGAGCAGTGCCGGGCCCGTCTCGACGTCGGTGAAGACCGGCTCGGCCCCCGCCACCATGTCGGCGAAGTCATCGTGTCCGCCCCAGGCGTACTCCACGTCCCAACCATCCCAGTCCGATGCCGCCGCCCGTCGCCGCGCGTGGCAGTCGAGGTAGTGGACGTCCGGCGGGTCACAGCTGTAGTAGCGGTATCGGCGGGCGATCAGGTCGAGGGCGGCGCCGCGGCAGAAGGCACCGTCCAGAAGAACACGGGCACGGCCTTCGTCCACGCGCGTGCCGCCGCGAAGCACCGCCTCGACGAGGCGCACGCGGTCGGTCGCGTCGGCGAGGTCCCACATGCCCCACTTCTCCCCCATGATCCAGATCGTGCCGTCCTCGGCCCGCAGGGCATAAGCCGTCCAGCACCCCATGCCAGCACGATAGAGGAACGAGCAGGCTGCGCCTCGACCAAGCGAGCGCCAGACGAGACCAACTCGGACATGCGTGATGGGTGCACCTTCGATGCCGGACCTCGTCCCAGCAGGCGCTCGGGACAATCCGGGCGCGGACGTCAGACTCGGGGCTCCCCTCCCACCGACCGGCAAGCCGCCGCCACCCAGCTGATGTGGACACGCCGTGAAACGCGATCACGGAGGCATGAGGAACGAAGAGGCGAACGGCCCGGTGCCGTGTCCCGGATGCCCGACGCAGGAGAACGTGCCCGTGACCGAGGCACGTACAGACAGCGGAGAACGGCGCGAGGACCTGACGTCCTGGTGGCTACGGTCGCCATCGTCCGTGGCGAGACCCGGGACGCACGGCGGGCTGAAGAAGGGGCAGCCCGTGCGGCCGCACTCACCGCCGAGGCGCGCTTCTGCTACACCTGTGCGGGAGTTTTTTTCCAAGCCGCCTCCCCGGGCCACGATCGACGTGAAGGAGGCCGGTGGGGATCGCGGTAGCGACGAGTGTCTCTGCCTGGAAAGTAACCCTGTTCGCGCACGATTGGCTGAGGGTTGCTCAGTACCCCGGGCAAGGGTGGCCACTTCGAAGAGTCAATGGAATGCGGCCCGAGGTCCCGTGAGGCTGCGCCTTCGTCAGGGTCGGTATCGGAGTGGATGGTCCGCTGGGATTTCCACGATGACAACTTTGTGACCGTCCGGGTCGGCGATCCACATCTCGATCAGGCCCCAGGGCTCCTGTACGGGCGGGCGCAGCACCTCCACCCCGCGCGCCACCAGCTCCTGGTGCGCCGCCGCGGCGTCCGCCACCTGGAGCCAGAGCTGGAGGGTCTCGGTGGCGGGCCGCTCCGCGCGGCCGGACACCTCAAGGAAGCCGCCGCCGAGGAAGTACACCGTGCCGCGTTCGGGACCGGTGCCGAACTCCCGGTAGATCTCCAGCCCCAGCGCCTCACCGTAGAACGCCCGCGACCGCTCCGGATCGGACGGTCGCAGCAGCACTCTGCTGCTCAGTACGTGCACCATGCCGCGACCCTACGCCGCCGGCCCCGCTCCGCCCGGTGACGCCGCGGGACGAGCGGCCCTGACATCGCGGACGGCTCTCTTGTTAGCCTCACCCCAGCCCTTCGCCCGCCCCGCGCCGGCGGCTTCCGCCCGACCCGAGAGGACGTCGCCCACCATGCCCACCAGCGAGCTCACCTTCCGCTCCGCCCTCGACTCCGATATCCCCGGGCTCGTCGCGCTCATCGAGTCGGCCTACCGCGGGGACGCCAGCCGGGCCGGCTGGACGACGGAGGCGGACCTCCTGGAGGGGCAGCGCACCGACCCCGACGGCGTCGCCGCGGTGGTGCACGCCGAGAGCGGCCGGCTGCTGATCGCCGAACGGGACGGTGAGCTGATCGCCTGCTGCCAGCTGGAACACCGCGGCGACCACGCGTACTTCGGGATGTTCGCGGTGCGCCCGGAGCTCCAGGGCGGCGGCCTCGGCAAGGTCATCATCGCCGAGGCCGAGCGCACCGCGCTGACCGCCTGGGGCGCCCGCGAGATGCGGATGACGGTCATCCGGCAGCGCGAGGAGCTGATCGCCTGGTACGAGCGCCGCGGCTACCGGCGCACCGGGCAGCTCTCCCCGTTCCCGTACGGCGACGAGCGGTTCGGCATCCCGCAGCGCACGGACCTGGAGTTCGAACTGCTGGTCAAGCCGCTGGGCTGACCTCGGCGCCGGCCGGTCAGAGCCGGCCCGCCTGGATGATCCGCTGCAGGAACCGCCGGGTGCGGTCGTGCCGGGGCTCGCCGAAGACCTCCCCGGGGGTGCCGCGCTCCAGCACCACACCGCCGTCCAGGAAGCACACCTGGTCGGCGACCTCCCGGGCGAAGCCCATCTCATGGGTGGCGAGGACCATGGTCATGCCCTCCTCCTTGAGGTCGCGGACCATGCCGAGCACCTCGCCGACCAGCTCCGGGTCGAGGGCCGCGGTGATCTCGTCGAGCAGCAGCAGCCGGGGCCGCCCGGCCAGCGCCCGGACGATCGCCACCCGTTGCTGCTGGCCGCCACTGAGCCGGTCCGGGTACGCGCCGGCCCGGCCGCCGAGCCCCAGCCGCTCCAGCAGCTCATGGGCGCGCGCCTCGGCCTCGGCGCGCGGCACCCCGTGCACCCGGCGCGGCGCCAGCGTGATGTTGTCCAGCACGGTCATGTGCGGGAAGAGGTTGTAGGCCTGGAAGACCGCACCGATCCGGCGGCGCACCGCATCCGCATCGGTCCGCGGGTCGGTGATCTCCTCGCCGTCCAGGAAGATCGCCCCGTCGTCGATCTCCTCCAACAGGTTCGCGCACCGCAGCAGGGTGGACTTGCCCGACCCCGAGGCGCCGATCAGCGCGGTCACGGTGTGCGGGGCGACCTCCAGGTCCACGTCCCGCAGCACCACCGTGCCCCGCCCGTACGTCTTGCGCACCGACGTGAGCCGCAGCACCGGCCCGCCGCCGGGCTCCGCGGCCGACTCCCCGGCTGCCGGCACCGCGGCGTGCCCGCGGTGTTCCGTCGCACTCATACCAGGCCTCCCTGCGCGCGCTTGCGGTCCATCCGGGCGGTGATCCAGTCGGTGAAGCGGGTCATCGGGATCGTCAGCGCGACGAAGACCAGCCCGGCCACGACGTACGGCGTGAAGTTGAAGTCCTTGCCGGCGATGATCTGCGCCGCGTACACCGCGTCCACCGCGCCCGCGATGGAGACCAGGCCGGTGTCCTTCTGCAGGGACACCAGGTCGTTCAGCAGCGGTGGCACCACCCTGCGCACCGCCTGCGGCAGCACGACGAAGCGCAGCGCCTGCCCGCTGGTCAGCCCCAGCGACCGGGCCGCAGCCCGCTGCGAGGGGTGCACCGACTCGATGCCGGCCCGGAAGACCTCGGCCACATAGGCGGAGTACGTCAGCACCAGCGCGGAGCCGCCGAGCAGCACCGGATCGGTGGTCACGCCCTGCAGCCGCAGCGCCGGCACCCCGAAGACCACCATCAGCAGACAGATGATCAGCGGCAGCCCCCGGAAGAAGTCGGTGTAGGCGGTGGCCAGCGCGCGCAGCGGGAAGAACACCGGCCCGCGCAGCGTCCGGGCCACCGCCAGCAGCAGCCCGAGCACCAGCACCGCCGCCCCGCACACCACCAACAGCCGCAGGTTCAGCAGCAGCCCGTCCAGCACCTCGGGCAGCGCCTTGCGGGCGTAGGCGGCGCTGAAGAAGGTCTCCCGGGTACGCGGCCAGCCGGGGGAACGGGTGAGGACCAGGACCAGCACGCCGGCGGTGACCAGGGTGCTCAGCGCGGCGACCGCGGCGGCCCGCCGCGCCCGGGCCCGGCGGAAGCGTTCCCGCTCGATCCGCCGCGCCGAGGGCACATACCCGTCGTCGTCCGCCCGTTCCGCCCCCACGGCCAACTCCTGCTTCGCGTACGTCATTTCAGCACCGGGGCGTCGACGGCGTCGGTGAGCCACTTCTTCTCCAGCGCGCCGAGCGTGCCGTCCTTGCGCAGTGCGTCGACCGCCGCGGTGACGCACCCGGTGAGCGGGCTCTCCTTGTCCAGGACCAGCCCGAACTGCTCCTTGGCCGGGCCGGTGGCGGCGAACTGGCCGACCACCTCGGCGTCCTTTACCTCGGCCGAGGTGATGTAGAAGGCCGTCGGCAGGTCGGTGACGAGCGCGTCGACCTGGCCGTTCTTCAGCGCGGTCTTGGCCAGGTCGTTCTTCTGGAAGGGGGCGGCGAGGCGGGTGGGCCGGATGATGTCGTTGACGACGTCCAGGCTGGTGCTGCCGACCTGCGCGCCGAGCTTGGCGTCCTTGAGGTCGGCGAGGGAGCGGGCGTGCGCGGCCCGGGAGCCCTTGAGGGCGATCACCGCCTGGCGCACGTCGTAGTAGCCGGAGGAGAAGGCGACGGCGTGTTTGCGCTCGGCGCTGATGGAGATCTGGTTGATGTCGAAGTCGAACTTCTTCGCACCGGGCGCGAAGGCGTTGTTGAACGGCACCGTCTGCCACTCCACCGCCCCCTTGCCGAAGCCGAGCCGCTGGGCGACGGCATAGGCGACCGCCGCCTCGAAGCCCTTGCCGTTGGCCGGGTCGTCGTCGACGAACCACGGCGCGTACGCGGGCTTGTCGGTGCCGACGGTGAGCTTGCCGGTGGCCACGGTGGTCAGTTTGCCGTGTGCACAGCTCTGTTTGCCCTGCCCGGCGGCTCGGGGGCCACCGGGGGACTCGTCCTGCGGGGCGCAGCCGACGGCCGCGGTGAGCAGCACGGCGGAGGCGCAAGCGGCAAGGCGGAGAGGGCGGTTGACGAGGCGCATGCCGGGAGATTGGCAGTGCGCGAGGTGATCTGTCGAGATCACCGGGGCGAACGTCCGCATAGTGGAAGCACATGACGCGCAGATGAACGCCGGATGTCCCGTTTCTCCGGGTCGCGCCCGGTCCGGGTCCGCGCCCGGTCCGATCCGGGGCCGCGTCGGTGCCCGTGCCCGCGTCGTGCCGCCCGCGCTACGCCGTGAAGCGCACCGCCCGGCGGATCTCCGGCAGGTCGGTCACCACACCGTCCAGGCCCAGGCCACGGGCCAGCCGGAGCTGGTCGTGGGTGTTGACCGTCCAGGCCACCACCTTCAGGTGCGCGGCGTGCGCCCGCTCGACGAGTTCGAGGGTGAGCCGGCGGATGTTCAGCGAGAGCATGCCCGCCCCGACGGCCTGTGCGCGGTCGACGACGTCGGCGCCGTACCGGCTGCCCACCAGCGCGGTACGCACCCCGGGCAGCAGGGTGCGGATCGCGGCCAGCGCCTCGTCGTGGAAGGAGATCACCTCGACCCGGTCGACCAGATCGCGCGCCCGCATGACCTCCGCCAGCGCCTGGGCGGCCGCCACATCCTTGATCTCCGCCTGCAAAGGCGCCCCGACCGCCGCCACGACCTCCTCGAAGACGGGGATGCGCGCACCGTCACCGGCGTCCAGCTCGCGCAGTTCGGCCAGGGTGTGCTCGGCGATCGGGCCGGTTCCGTCGGTGGTCCGGTCCACGTCCGCGTCGTGCATCACCACCAGCGCGCCGTCCTTGCTTAGATGCAGGTCCAGCTCGATGACGTCGAGGCCCTCGTGCTCGGCGCGCACGAACGAGCGCAGGGTGTTCTCCGGCTCGACGCCCATCATCCCGCGGTGCCCGATGGTGAGAAAGGACATGGCTGCCTCGCTTCTGTCGGCTCGGTACTGCTGTCGGCTCTACGTCAGTGTCGGCCGTCGACCGTCGGCAACGGCGGTACGAAATGGCGCTCAGCCTAACGGGCCAGGGGGGAAATGAACCGTTTGCGGACGGAACCGCGGTGTGTCCAGTACAGCTACCCGCCAGATCCCGGCGCAGTCCGTCACCCGTCCGTGGGGGTGCCCGCGCCGTGCTGACGCGCGGGCGTGCGCCGGCTGCCGGGGGGTAGGAGAAACGCGCGTGACGGGCGGGGCGGTGAGCGGTGTGGCATATGCCATACGGCTCGTCGTGGGCATGTCGTACCCCCTCCGCCCGGCGCCCCGGGTGCCGCAGAAAGCCCGGAATCCCTTGGCTATACGGGCAGTACGTATGGCGACCGTCGGTAACCGCAGGAAAAAAGTGCGCGTGGGTGGGGTGTCGGCAGGATAATTTTCAGCAGCCCCCCTTGAGCGGGTGAACGGTGGCTGGTTACCGTGTGCTGACAGCACGATCTATCGCCGGAGGGCAGTCATGACGGAAATTCTTTCGCCTGTGGGTGTCCAGGGTGACGCTCCCACCGCAGAGCGTGTGGTCGAGCACCCGGCCTGGCCGGTCCTCAAGGAAGCCGTCGAGTCCATCCGCCCCTGGCAGTCCAAGGACGGCTCGATCGACCTGACCGCGGACGGCGCGCCGACCGCCGACGCTGTGCGCGCCGAGGTGGAGCGGGTGATAGCCGCCGTCGCCGAGCTCGCCCCGTTGCTCCCGCACAACGCCGCCTACCACACCGCGCTCGGCGCCGACCTGCGCCGCTGGGTCGACGACGGCTTCGGCGTGCCGGACTTCCTGGACTCGCTGCTCGCCTTCCAGCCCGCCCAGCAGCGCGCCGACGGCCTCCAGCACCTCGTGCTGTTCCCCATGTACACCCAGAACGGCAACCCGGACCGCAACTTCGAGGCCGTCGTGCTGCGCATGGTCTGGCCGGACTGGCTGGCTGAGCTGGAGCGCACCCGCTACGACAACGCCCTCTTCTGCGGGATCGCCTTCGAGGACTTCACGGCCGGCTACGACACCAACTCCGCGGTCCTCTTCCCGGAGACCATCGCGGTCCGCGAGGCCCCCGAGCGGTTCACCTGGGGCGGCATCTTCTGTGACCGCGAAGCCGCCCGCTTCCGCCGGGTCAGCGCCGCCGCCGTCGAGACCCTCGGCCTCGAAGTCCCCGAGGACATCCGCACGATGCTGGCCGACCAGGAGCGCTGCCAGGAGGCGTTCGTCCTGTGGGACATGGTGCACGACCGCACCCACAGCCACGGCGACCTGCCCTTCGACCCGTTCATGATCAAGCAGCGCCAGCCGTTCTGGATGTACGGCCTGGAGGAGCTGCGCTGCGACCTGACCGCCTTCAAGGAGGCCGTCAAGCTGGAGTCCGAGGGCTACTCCCAGGCGCGCGACGTGCAGTTCGCGGTGATCTTCGACCGGATGTTCCGGTTCCCCGTCACCGGCGACCGGGTCCGCAACTACGACGGCCTCGGCGGCCAGCTGCTCTTCGCCTACCTGCACAAGCACGACGTCGTACGCTGGACGGACAACACACTGCACATCGACTGGGACCGGGCGCCCAAGGTCACCAACGAGCTGTGCGGTGAGATCGAGAAGCTCTACCGCGACGGCATCGACCGGCCCAAGCTGGTCCACTGGCTCGCCGCGTACGACCTGGTCTCGACCTACCTGTCGCCGCACCCCGGCTCGGTCTGGGCCAAGGGCCCCGAGGCCCTCGACCTGGATCTGCCGCCGCGCAAGCTCGTCGACGACGTGCTCCCCGACGAGTTCCCGCTCAGCATGTTCTACGAGGCGCTCGCCAAGAAGCTGCGCTCCGTGATCTCCTCGACCAAGGGCATCACGGCCCACAGCGACGCGCTGGCGGCGGCGTGAGCTCCGACCGGCACCACCGGCCGCAGGCCGTCCACGAACACGACCAGGAGGCGACGGAGATGGGTACTTCGACGGGCGGTCAGGGGCCGCTGGAGGGCGCGGTCATCGCGGTGGCGGGCGCGGCCGGGCCGGCCGGCCGCGCCACCCTGCTGCGGCTGGCCGAGGCGGGCGCGACGGTCATCGGGTCGGACGCCAACGCCGAGCGACTGGCGGAGGCCGTGGACGCGGCCCGCTACGCCCACGGCGGCGCCAAGGTCGTCGGGGACACCGTCGACCTCCTCGACCTGGACCAGACCCGTGAGTGGGCGGCCCGTACGGAGAAGGAGTTCGGCCGGATCGACGGCCTGGTGCACCTCGTCGGCGGCTGGCGCGGTTCGTCGACCTTCGCCGAGACGGACCTGGCGGACTGGGACCTCCTGCACAAGCTGCTGATCCGCACCGTCCAGCACACCTCCCTCGCCTTCCAGGACGCCCTGGAGCGCAGCGACAACGGCCGCTTCGTCCTGGTCAGCGCGGCCGGCGCGTCCAAGCCGACCAGCGGCAACGCCGCCTACGCGGCGAGCAAGGCGGCGGCCGAGGCCTGGACCCTCGCCATGGCGGACGGGTTCCGCAAGGCGGGCGGCGAGCAGGGGCCGAACACCGCGGCTTCGATCCTGGTCGTCAAGGCGCTCGTCAACGACCAGATGCGCGCCGAGCGACCCAATGCAAAGTTCGCGGGCTTCACCGATGTCACGGAGCTGGCCGAGGCCATCGCCGGCATCTGGAGCCGGCCCGCGCAGGAAGTGAATGGACAGCGTCTGTGGCTGACCCCCGAGCCGTGAGCGGTGCGAAGACCGACGCGCGGCAGCACCACGATCCTCAGATACGCGGCTTCGCGAGTGACAACTACGCGGGTGCCCATCCGGAGGTGCTGGCCGCGCTCGCCCTCGCCAACGGCGGTCATCAGATCGCCTACGGCGAGGACGACTACACCGAGCACCTCCAGCGCATCTTCCGCAGCCACTTCGGGCAGCGTGCCCAGGCGTTCCCGGTGTTCAACGGCACCGGCGCCAACGTCGTCGCCCTGCAGGCCGTGACCGACCGCTGGGGCGCGGTGATCGCCGCGGACAGTGCACACATCAACGTCGATGAGTGCGGTGCTCCCGAGCGGGTCGGCGGCCTCAAGCTGCTGACCGTGCCGACCGAGGACGGCAAGCTCACCCCGGAGCTGATCGACCGGCAGGCGTGGGGCTGGGACGACGAGCACCGCGCCATGCCGCAGGTCGTCTCGATCACCCAGAGCACGGAGCTGGGCACGGTCTACACCCCGGACGAGGTCCGGGCGATCTGCGACCATGCGCACGAGCGCGGCATGGTGGTGCATCTGGACGGCTCGCGGATCGCCAACGCCGCAGCCACCCTGGACGTCCCGATGCGGGCCTTCACCAATGCGGCGGGCGTCGACATCCTCTCCTACGGGGGCACCAAGAACGGTGCGGTGTTCGGCGAGGCCGTGGTCGTGCTCAACCCCGACCGGGTGCGGCAGATGAAGCACCTGCGCAAGCTGTCCATGCAGCTGGCCTCCAAGATGCGGTTCGTCTCCGTCCAGTTGGAGGCGCTGCTCGCCAAGGACCTGTGGCTGCGCAACGCCCGGCACGCCAACACCATGGCGCAGCGGCTGGCGGCCGGGGTGCGGGAGATCGACGGGGTGCAGATCCTCTACCCGGTGCAGTCCAACGCGGTCTTCGCGCGGCTACCGCACGACGTCAGCGAACGCCTGCAGAAGCGCTTCCGCTTCTACTTCTGGGACGAGCAGGCCGGCGACGTCCGCTGGATGTGCGCCTTCGACACCACCGAGGAGGACGTCGACGGCTTCCTCGCCGCGCTCCGCGAGGAGATCGCCCGCTGAGCCCGGTGTCCGCTACCTGAGGTGCCGTATAGCTATGCGCCCGATTGGAAAGTCATTCCCTTCCGGTCGGGCGCTTCGCTATGCTCGCCGAGCAGGGAACTGATGCAACAAGTCCCGGAAATCGCCGTGTGCTTGGCGGCCGGTGGGCCATTGATCATGAGTACCCGCGGGCGCGGGCCACCGCTGCCCGATTGGCTGCCGCCGTTACCGATGCATATGCATGCATGTATGGAAGCCGCGTTCGCCTTCGTCGTGCGACCCGAGTGCAATGAAGTGGACCATGGGGTGCTGTTTGCTGAACCCCGACCGGTCGTGCTCCAATGCCTCCGGAAGGCCGGCGACCGGCCTCACCTCCGGCAGCTACTGCCCACCGACCTCTGAGGAACGGCCGATGCCCAGCCCCCTGCACCCCGGTACCACCCAGTCGCTGCACCTCTCCGACGAGGTGAGCGCCCTGGCGCCCGGCTTCGGCTACCTCGCCGTCGAGGCGCGCGGCCTGACCAACGGGCCCAGCGACGAGGCCGGCTCCGCGCTCCTGGACGAGGCGGCGCGCCGGTTGGCCGAGCGCCTCGGCGGGCGCGCGGTGCAGGACGATCCGCACCTCGCCGCCTGGCGTGCCGCGTACACGGCCTTCGGCAGCAAGGCCTCCCGCACTCGCAACTCCGCCGAGGCGCTCGCCCGGCGCGCCCTCGCGGACGGCGGGCTGCCCCGCATCAACCGCCTGGTCGACCTCTACAACGCGGTCAGCGTCGCCCACCTCATCCCGGTGGGCGGCGAGGACCTGGACCGGATCCAGGGCGGGATGCGGCTCGTACGGGCCACCGGTGACGAGCCGTTCGTCACCGTGGCTGGTGGTGCCGAGGCCGTCGAGTACCCGGACCCGGGTGAGGTGGTCTGGTGCGACGACGAGGGCGTCACCTGCCGCCGCTGGAACTGGCGCCAGGGCACCCGCACCCGGCTGACCGAGGACTCCGTCAACGCCCTCTTCCTGCTGGAGCGGATGGCCCCGATGACCCTCGACGCCCTGCGGGCCGCGGGCGCCGAACTGGCCGAGCTGCTCCAGCAGGCCTGCCCCGACGCCCGGATCCAGGTCGGTGACGTGCGGACCGTATGACGGGGTGGCCCCCCTCCGGTGACGGGGAGAGGCCCCTCCGGGCCGGGAGCGCGGCCCGAGGCCCGGAGCGTCCGGCCCCGGCCTGCGCGCTCTGTACGCCCGGTGCGCTACGCCCGCTGCGCTACGTGCCCGGTGCCGGAGCGGTGCCGCCCAGGTGCGCCGGGATCCACCAGGTGTCGTCGGGGCCCTTGGCGCGCACGGGGTAGGCGCGCTGCGCCGCCTCCAGCAGGTCCTGCACCCGCGTCCGCAGCCGGTCGGTGATCTTCTCGGCCTGCTCGTCCGGATCGGCTGCCACCGGCTCGCCCACCCGGATCGTGATCGGGAAGTGGTTGCGGCCCAGGTCGCGCTTGTGGCCCTTGGTCCACAGCCGCTGGGTGCCCCACAGCGCCACCGGCAACAGCGGCACCCCGGCCTCCTGGGCCAGCCGTGCCGCACCGGACTTGAAGTTCTTCAGGGTGAAGGACTCGGAGATCGTCGCCTCCGGGAAGACGCCGATGATCTCGCCCGAACGCAGCGCGGACAGCGCGTGCTTGTAGGCGTGCATCCCCTGGGCGCGGTCGACCGGGATGTGCTTCATCGCGCGCATCAGCGGGCCCGACACCTTGTGCCGGAACACCGCCTCCTTGGCCATGAAGCGCACCAGGCGCTTGGCGGGCCGGGCCGCCAGGCCCGCGAAGACGAAGTCCAGGTAGCCGATGTGATTGCTCACCAGCACCGCTCCGCCGCGGCGCGGGATATGGTCCGTCCCGGCGATGTCGAACTTGAGATCGAGCGCCTTGAACAGCGTGCGCGCGGCGCCGATCACGGGCGGATAGACCAGTTCTGCCATTGTCCGGAGGACCCCTTTTTCCATGCCTGGGGAGGGTTCTCCCGGCGGAAACCTACGCAGTCGTAACTGCGGCTTTCGGGAGATCGTGCCCCATCGAAGCCGAAGCGGCCAGCGCATGGGGCGCCCCGGACGGGAGATCCTCGTCACGTGGACGGCCTCCGACGGGAATCCTTGCGCTCGCCGGAACCGGGAATCTTTGCGCCGGTCGGAACGCTGCACCCGGGGACGACGAGGATGCGCGGTGTGCGGCGCGGTGCCCGCGGCGGCGGGCGTCGGCGTGTGGCACCACGTTGGGAAAGCGAGGCTGACGGTGCGGGAGCAGGGCGACCAGGGACGGCTGGGTGCGGCCAGGATCGGTGCCGCGCTGGGGGAGCGGGCCACCTTGTTGCAGTTCTCCAGCGCCTTCTGCCAACCGTGCCGCGCCACCCGGCGCACCCTCGCCGAGGTCGCCGGGATGGTCGACGGGGTGGCGCACGTCGAGCTCGACGCGGAGGCGCACCTCGACCTCGTACGGGAGCTGAAGGTGCTGCGCACCCCGACGGTCCTGGTGCTCGACGCGGACGGCCGGATCGTGCGCCGCGCAGCGGGCCAGCCCCGCAAGGCCGATGTCATCGCGGCGCTGGGGTCGGCGGTCCGTGATTGATCTCCCAGTGGGTGGGCGCCCCTTGACGCTGTGGCGCGCCTTTCGTCACCCTGACGTGATGCGGCCAGGACCCCTTCTCCCCCTTCTGCACGGACGTGCCCACGTCGATCTGCTGCGCACCGCCAGCGCCCGCTGTCCGGGCGTGTGAGTAGCGACGACACCCGTGCCGCCGGCCGTTCCCCGGCCTTCTGCGGCGCCACCCCGGCTCGTTCACCCCAGGAGAAGGACAACTCCATGACGGTCTCGCCCGACCTCGGCACGCCCCGCACCGCCTCCCCCGACCTCCTGCGCTCCGTCTTCCGGCAGCACGCCGCCGGCGTCGCCGTGATCACCGCACCCGGCGCCGCCCCGGTCGGCTTCACCGCGACCTCCCTCACCTCCGTCGCCGTCGATCCGCCGCTGCTGTCCTTCGGCATCGGCACCGGAGCCTCTAGCTGGCCCGCGGTCTCCGAGGCCACGCACATAGGCGTCCACCTCCTCGGTGAGCACCAGCAGGAGCTGGCCGCCACCTTCGCCCGCAGCGGCGCCGACCGCTTCGGCCCCGCCACCTCCTGGCGCACCGGCCCGGAGGGCGTGCCCCTCCTGGACGACGTCCTGGCCTGGCTGGTGTGCCGGGTCGTGGCGCGGGTGCCGGCCGGCGACCACCGGATCGTGTTGGCCGAGCCCGTCGTCGGCGACCCCGCGGGGCCCGGCCGCCCCCTCCTCTACCACCAGGGGCGCTTCAACGCTCTGCGGGACTGACGGGTTCCTTCTCCGGCTGCTCTTTCCCCGTTCAGGGTCGTTGGCAAGGTCACATTTCGACGGCCTTGATTCGGGGCACGAGACTGGATGTACTGGCGAGTAATATGACGGTCGGCGTGGGGATCCGCTTCCGGCCGGGAGTCGCCCCGAGAGGCGCCTATGCTGCCAGCACAAGGCAGTTCTGAAGAGACGAAGCAGGTAGGAGAGCCGGCGTGAGCCTGAGGATCGTTGTCTGTGTGAAGTACGTGCCCGACGCCACCGGCGACCGGCACTTCGCCGAGGACCTGACCGTCGACCGTGACGACGTGGACGGTCTGCTCTCGGAGCTCGACGAGTACGCCGTCGAGCAGGCCCTGCAGATCAAGGAAGCCGCCGACGACGACGCGGAGATCACGGTCCTGACCGTCGGTCCCGAGGACGCCAACGACGCGCTGCGCAAGGCTCTTTCGATGGGCGCCGACAAGGCCGTCCACGTCGAGGACGACGACCTGCACGGCACCGACGCGCTCGGCACCTCCCTCGTGCTCGCCAAGGCCATCGAGAAGACCGGCTACGACCTGGTCGTCTGCGGTATGGCCTCCACCGACGGCACCATGGGCGTGCTGCCGGCACTGCTCGCCGAGCGGCTGAACGTCCCTCAGGTCACCCAGCTCTCCGAGGTCTCCGTGGCCGGCGGCAAGGTCACCGGCCGCCGGGACGGCGACACCGCCAGCGAGCAGCTTGAGGCCGCGCTGCCGGCCGTTGTGTCCGTCACCGACCAGTCGGGCGAGGCGCGCTACCCCTCCTTCAAGGGCATCATGGCCGCCAAGAAGAAGCCGGTGGAGTCGCTGGACCTGGAGGACCTGGAGATCGAGGCGGACGAGGTCGGCCTCGAGGGCGCCTGGACCAAGGTCGAGGACGCGGCCGAGCGTCCGGCCCGTACGGCCGGCACGATCGTCAAGGACGAGGGCGAGGGCGGCAAGCAGCTGGCCGAGTTCCTCGCGGGCCAGAAGTTCATCTAGCGGCCGGGGCACGGGGCCCGCGGCGCAGCCGCCGCACCACCCGCCCCGGGTCGTCACCGCACCACAGGCCCGTCCTCATCACAACCGCCCTCATTCTTCCCGCAGGAGAGCAATCCCATGGCTGAAGTCCTTGTCTACGTCGACCACGTGGACGGCGCCGTCCGCAAGCCCACCCTCGAACTGCTCACCCTCGCCCGCCGCATCGGCGAGCCGGTAGCCGTGCACCTCGGTGCCAACGCCGAGGAGGCCGCCAAGGTCCTCGGCGAGCACGGTGCCGTCAAGGTGCTGGCCGCCGACGCGCCGGAGTTCGCCGAGTACCTCGTCGCCCCCAAGGTCGACGCGCTGCAGGCCGCCTACGACGCGGTCTCGCCGGCCGCCGTGCTGCTGCCGTCCTCCGCCGAGGGCAAGGAGATCGGTGCCCGCCTCGCGGTGCGCATCGGTTCCGGCATCATCACCGACGCCGTCGACCTGGAGGCCGGCGACGAGGGCCCGGTGGCCACCCAGTCCGTCTTCGCGGCCTCGTACACCACCAAGTCCCGCGTCTCCAAGGGCACTCCGGTCATCACCGTCAAGCCCAACTCCGCCGCCCCGGAGGCCGCGCCGGCCGCCGGTACGGTCGAGCCGCTCGCGGTGACCGTGGCCGACTCCTCCAAGGGCACCAAGATCGTCTCGCGCACCCCGCGCGAGTCGACCGGCCGCCCGGACCTGACCGAGGCCGCGATCGTGGTCTCCGGCGGCCGCGGCGTCAACGGCGCCGAGAACTTCCCGGTCATCGAGGCGCTCGCCGACTCGCTCGGTGCGGCCGTCGGTGCCTCGCGCGCCGCCGTGGACGCCGGCTGGTACCCGCACACCAACCAGGTCGGCCAGACCGGTAAGTCGGTCTCGCCGCAGCTGTACATCGCGGCCGGCATCTCCGGTGCGATCCAGCACCGCGCCGGCATGCAGACCTCGAAGACCATCGTCGCCATCAACAAGGACGAAGAGGCGCCGATCTTCGAGCTGGTCGACTACGGCGTGGTCGGCGACCTGTTCGACGTCGTCCCGGCCCTGACCGACGAGGTCAAGTCCCGCAAGGGCTGACCCGGCCGGCCCACCGGGGCCGTCACGGCACCCGGACCAGGCCCTCGCACGAGGCCCCGTACGCACCATGCGTACGGGGCCTCGTGCGGTCCGGGCTCGTCGGCCGGGCGGGGGCGTCCGGCCTCAGCTGCCCGTCGAGCCGTCGAGCCGCTCGCGCAGCAGGTCCGCATGGCCGTTGTGGCGCGCGTACTCCTCGATCATGTGGACGTATATCCAGCGCAGGTTCCGGGTGTGCCCCCGGATCATGAAGGTCTCGTCCAGGCCGCGGTCCGCCACCGCCCGGTCGCACTCCTCGATCTCGGTCCGGAGGGCGGCGAAGTCCCGCTCGGCGGCGGCCGGGTCGAGGTCGTCGAAGTCGGCGTCGGGGTTCTCCTCGGTGTAGTAGTGCTCGCCGACCCGCTCACCGAGGAAACGCTGGCGGAACCAGCTCCGCTCGACATCCGTCATGTGGCGCACCAGCCCGAGCAGGGTGAGGCCGGACGGCGGGTTGGCGGCGTGGACGAGCTGATCGGCCGTGAGACCGGCGCACTTGGTGAACAGGGTGTCGCGGTGGAAGTCGAGCCAGCCCTGCAGCATCTCCCGCTCGCCGACGGCGGCCGGAAGTGCACTGCGCTGGATGGAGGGTGCGGTCCATGTCATGACGGGGAGTCTGGCGTGCCCCGGCCGGGCGCGCCACGGGTTTACCGGCCCCGTGGGAGCGCGCTTCTGGCCGGTCGGCCCCGCCGGGCGCCGGTGACCTGCGCCGCCCCGGGCGGGAGGGTGTTGACCTCGGCAATCGACCCGGATAGCTTCGCTCTACGGATTGTTGATTCCATTAGGCGGAAAAACGCCCGGCGGGCTGCCGGCGTGCGCACCGGGAGGGTATCGATGGGGCAGCAGGAGACCGTGGCGACGAGCCTTGCGGACACCGTACGCGAGGGGATCGGAGCCGCGCTCGCCCAGGTGGACGCGGACCTGGCCCGGCGCTACCCGGGCGACCCCGGCACTCGTCAGCCGGTGCACACGGTCTACGTCCCCGGCGATGTCTTCGCCGCCGACACCATCCGCTCCTGGGGCGACCAGGCGCTCGCCGCCCTCGACGAGCACGCCCCCGACGCCGGCGCGCTCGCCGCCGTACTGGGGCTCCCCGACGGCCTCGCCGCCGAGGTCCACGACCGCGTCCGCGCCAAGCTGACCCGCGAGCCCATCGAGGACCTGCGGATCGACTTCGAGGACGGCTACGGCCCGCGCCCGGACGCCGAGGAGGACGCCGCGGCGGCCCGCGCCGCCGCCCTGGTGGCCGCCGCCTACGGTGGGGGCACCTCCCGGCCGGGGGCTGGCGGAGGTACCGCGTCCCCCTATGTGGGCATCCGGATGAAGTGCATGGAGGCCGCCGTCCGCGACCGCGGCATCCGCACCCTGGACATCTTCCTCACGGGGCTGATGGAGGCCGGCGGCCTGCCCGACGGCCTGGTCCTCACCCTCCCCAAGGTCACCTACGCCGAGCAGGTCACCGCCATGGTCCGCCTGCTGGAGGCCTTCGAGAGGGCGCGCGGCCTGGAGAGCGGCCGGATCGGCTTCGAGATCCAGATCGAGACCACCCAGTCGATCCTCGGCGCCGACGGCCGGGCCACCGTCGCCCGCATGATCGAGGCGGCCGAGGGCCGAGCCACCTCCCTGCACTACGGGACCTTCGACTACAGCGCGTCCTGCGGTGTCAGCGCCGCCCACCAGTCCCTCGACCACCCGGTGGCCGACCACGCCAAGGCCGTGATGCAGGTGGCCGCAGCGGGTACGGGCGTGCGGCTGTCCGACGGCTCGACCAATGTGCTGCCGGTGGGCGCCACCGCCCAGGTGCACGACGCCTGGCGGCTGCACCACGGCCTGGTCCGCCGCTCGTTGGCCCGGGCGTACTACCAGGGCTGGGATATGCACCCGGCCCACCTGCCCACCCGTTACGCAGCGGTTTACGCCTTCTACCGCGAGGGCCTCGAACCGGCCGCGGCCCGGCTCGCCGCGTACGTGGCCAAGGCCGGCGGCGATGTAATGGACGAGCCGGCCACCGCCAAGGCCCTCAGCGGCTACCTCCTGCGCGGCCTGGACTGCGGCGCCGTCGACCCCGCCGAGGTGGCCGGCCTCACCGGGCTGACGCGGGGGGACCTGGAGGTCTTGGCGGGGCGTGTGACGGGGGCCGGTGCGGGTGCGTGACGGGGAGCGGTGGAGCGCGTGAGGGGGGCCGGCGCGGGCGCGTGACGAAGACCGGCCGGGGCGTGACGGAGGCCGGCGGGGGCGCATGACGGAAGCCGGCCGGGGCGCGTGACGGAGGCCGGTGGGGGCGCGTGACCACGGTGGGCTGACGCGTGGCCGCCGTCCCCTCCCGTGCGGTTGGCGCGGCGCTCCCTCATGGTGCTTCCCTCCGGGGGCTCCTCAGGACGCGGGTCCCCTCCGTCCGTGCGTACGGCAACGGCCCATGGCGGCGGGCGCGTCGGTACGCCCATCGGCGGTTCGTCGACGGGCCGTTGCCGTGCCGTGGGTGCCGCTTTGCCCGGGCGCCGGCGCGCCGTCAACTGCCGCTGCGACGCTGTCGCCGGAGCGTTGTCAGTGGCGCGTGCGAGCATGGCTCTGCGGTGGAAACGGAGCCACAGCGGGGGGAGCCATGAGGTCGGGAACGGGCGCTGTCACAGGGCAGTTGACGGTGGAACAGCAGGCCGGGCCGCCGGCGTTCGGCCGCGCTGAGCGAGGGCGCGCCGGCCGCGCAGGAAGGTGTCCGCACGCCGGACGTCGCACGGTCCGGGGGCTGATCCGGGCGGTCGGCGACCGTCGCACGGCCGCCCCTGCTGCGAGCCGCGCCGGGAACTCCGCCGGGGACCGTGCCGGGGGCCGACTCCGTGCGGCGCGGGTCGCGGGCGTCGTACGCGTCGTACGGCGCGCTGCCGTGGTCCGCCTCTTGCGGTCAGTCCTCCGCCGGCGGGATCTCGCCGGAGCCGCGGGCGATCAGGCGGGTGGGGATCTCCGTGCGCTGCGTGGGGTCGGCGATGCCGTCGAGGCGACGGAAGAGCAGACCGGCGGCCGTACGGCCCATGCGGGCCGGGTCCTGGGCGACGACGGTGATCGCCGGCCGGACGAGATCGGCCAGCTCGAAGTCGTCGAAGCCGACCAGCGCCACCGGGCGCAGACGGGCGCCGAGGACACGTACGGCGGTGACGGTGACGCGGTTGTTGCCCGCGAAGAGCGCGGTGACCGGCTGCGGCCCTTCCAACATGGCGTCGGCGGCGGAGCGGACCCGGTCCGGAGCGGTGGAGCCCAGCGACACCCAGGAGTCGTCAACGGGCAGGCCCGCGGCGGCCATTGCGGTGCGATAGCCACGCAGCCGCTCCCGGGTGGTGTGGATCCGCGGCAGGTCGCCGATGAAGCCGATCCGCCGGTGGCCGTGCGCGATGAGGTGGGCCACCGCGTCCCGGGCGCCGCCGAAGTTGTCGGAGAGCACCACATCCGCGTCGATCCGGCCCGCCGGGCGGTCCACGAACACGGTCGCTATCCCGGCCGCGATCTCCGGTTCCAGATACCGGTGGTCGTCGGCGGCCGGGATGATGACCAGCCCGTCCACCCGCCGTGCGCAGAGCGCCAGGACCAACTCCTGCTCGCGGGCCGGGTCTTCGGCGCTGGACCCGTTGATCAGCAGTGCGCCGTGGCTCCGGGCGACCTCTTCGACGGCGCGGTTGAGCGGCCCGTAGAAGGGGTCGGCGAGATCCTCCAGTACGAGGCCGATGCTGGCGGTGCGGCCCTTGCGCAGGATGCGGGCGGAGTCATTGCGACGGAAGCCGAGGGCGGTGATGGCCTCCTGGACCCGGCGTTCGGTGTCGGGGGTGACGCCCGCCTCGCCGTTGACCACACGGGAGACCGTTTTGAGGCCCACCCCGGCACGCGCCGCGACATCCTTCATCGTGGGCCGGGTGCCATAGCGGCGAGAGGTGCCTCGGGCGGAGTCGGTCACGGATGCGGCCCTGTTTCTTTCGGCGTCGAGTGTGGCGTCGAGCATAGCCTCTAGACAACGTTGTCAAAGGGCGAAAGACTGGCGTTCTCGCGCCGGGTACGTACGCCCCGGCCCCAGGCCCACCAGGAGATTCCACACCGATGCAGACGGACCTCAGCGCAGCCCTGGACATCGGCGGCACCAAGATCGCCGGCGCTCTGGTGGACGCACACGGCAGACTGCTCGTACGGGCGGCCCGGCCCACGCCGGCTGACCGGGACGGGGCGACCGTGATGCGTGCGGTGGCCGAGGTGGTCCGGGAGCTGGCCGCGGAGCCGGACTGGCGCCGGGTGACGGCGGTCGGCATCGGCAGCGCGGGCCCGGTGGACGCCCAGGCCGGCACGGTCAGCCCGGTGAACATCCCCGGCTGGCGGGACTTCCCGCTGGTCGCCGGAGTGCGGGCGCTGGTCGGGGGCCGTCCGGTGGTGCTGGTGGGCGACGGTGTGGCGATGACCGCGGCCGAGCACTGGCAGGGTGCGGCGCGTGGCCATGCCAACGCCCTGTGCATGGTGGTCTCCACGGGAGTCGGCGGCGGGCTCGTCCTCGGCGGGCGGCTGCACCCCGGACCGACGGGCAACGCAGGCCACATCGGACACATCAGCGTTGACCTCGACGGCGACCCCTGCCCCTGCGGGGCCCGCGGCTGCGTCGAACGGATCGCCAGCGGCCCCAATATCGCCCGCCGGGCGCTGGCCAACGGCTGGCTGCCGGGCCCCGACGGGGACACCAGTGCCGCCGCCGTGGCCGCCGCGGCGCGGGCCGGCGACCCGGTGGCGCGTCGCTCCTTCGAGCGAGCCGCCCAGGCGCTGGCCGCGGGGATCGCCGCCACCGCCACCCTCGTCGAGATCGACATAGCGGTGATCGGCGGCGGCGTCGCGGGCGCGGGTGACGTCCTGTTCGCCCCGCTGCGCTCGGCCCTGCGGGACTACGCCAAGCTCTCGTTCCTCGCGGACCTGACGGTCGTACCGGCCCAGATGGGTACGGACGCCGGTGTGGTGGGTGCCGCCGCGGCCGCGGCGCAACACTCCCGCCTCGATGCGTTCGTCCCCGCTCCCTGACCCCACCACGACGCCCTTCCCGCACGCCCCTTGGCCTGTTGCGTCCGCAGCTCCCGCAAGGAGCCGGCCGACCCCGCGATGCCGGCCAACCGGTGGATCCCGCTTGCCTGCGGTTCCCACTGGGCTTGCCACGCTTCCCTGAACAGCCGTTGCCACGTGCTCGCCGTGCAGCAGACTGATGTCATGGCGGTGGATTGGGCTCTGTTACGAGGTCTCGTCACAGCGGCGAAGACCGTGCAACAACTGGTGGCCGACGAGTCGGCACAGCGCATGTCGGAGATCCTCGGTGCCGTGGCAGAGGTTCACTGGGAGACAGCTCGCCGCCAGTGGCTCGATGTCAGAAAACTGGAGGGAACGGAGCGGGCGCTGAAGCTGGAGGCGGTGGCGAATTGCCTTGAGGTGGCGTTCACCGCTCGCGAGAAACAGCTGGATCCGTACCGGCCTTGGGAATGGCTGCCTGAACGCTGGGAGCAGACCGGGAGGTTGAAGCGGCTACGGCTGAAGTCCTCGGAATGGCTGCCCGAGCACCTCAAAGGCACCAAGAAGTTGCGACACTTCCGCGAGGCCGCGGAGTCGGCGAGTCAGATCGCTCTGATCAATGCATGGATCTACCTCTTGCTCGGAAACCGGGCGCCCACCGTGCACGACCGAGTCGACGACGCCCTGCACAGGTTCCGGCAGTACATGGCGATCCAGACCGAACTGTTCACCATATACGGGGAGGTGTACGAGTACGGCAGGACTCCGGCTCTGACCGTTGAGAACTCCGCTGCGGAATACGACTACGTCAACGCGATGGCCGCCGCCAGGAACGCCAGGGCCCTCCACCGCGAGTCGTCCGCCGCGCTGCTGTCCATCAAGGCGATGACCAGAGCCCTGACCGGGGTGGAGGCCGACATCGCCCCCTTGGACAGCGCTCGTTATCCGGACCTCGAAGATCAGCGTTGAGTGTGCGAGCGGCCCCCGGAGCAGGGCGACGGACGGGCGCCGGGGCAGAAGGGGGCGGGGTTGCCGCGCCCGGCGCCGTGCCCCGGCGGCCCGCGTTCAACTCGGGTATCAGCAGGTGAACTTGGCGTCTCCCCAGTCGGCGTGGTCGTAGTCGATGCCGTCCCCGCCGTCGGTCACCACCAGGCGGACGGTGGTGGCGCCGGTGATCCGAGCGTCGATCGTGGCTGCCGCGTCGGCGCCGGTCAGGGTGCCGCTCTGGGCGACGCGTCGGCCGTCGGCCCACACCTCGAAGCCGACCGAGCCGCGGTCGCCGACCTCGTCGTCGACCCCGGTCCGGGCGCTGAAGGCGGTGCACCGCCCGCCGGTGTAGAAGCTGACCTCGGAGGGTGCGTGGACGCCCAGGCCCTTGGCGAAGCCGCTGCCGCCGATGCTGAGCGGCCTGCCGTCTCCGGCGCCCTGCTCCCCGACGCTGGAGTTCCGCTCGACCGGTCCCCAGCCGTTGGACGAGGTCAGCCAGGGCAGTTCGGCGGCGTCCGCGGTCCCGGACGGCGGCGGCACCACGACGTGGGCCGTGCCGGGGAGGGCGGCGGTGGCGCGGGTGCCGCCAGGTGAGCGGTAGTCCGCGGTGAGCGGGAGCGCGTACGCGCCGGGCTTGGTGCCGGCCGGTGCGGTGATCCGCCAGCTGGTGGTGAGGGTCCGTCCGGCGGGCAGGGCGCGGGTGGTGGCCGGCGAGGTGGCCTTGATCCGCCAGCCCTGTGGGGCGTTGAGCGTGACCGTGAGGTTCCGGGCGGGGGTGCCGCCCAGGTTACGGACGGTGGAGCGTAGTCCGCCGGCGGTGCCGGCCTCGACCAGCGGACTGCCGTCGGTGCCGGGCTCGACCGCCGGCGGGTAGTGCGCCCACTGTCGGTCGGCGGTGACGCGGTAGACGACGGTGCCGTGGGCGGGCACGGTCGCGGAGAGGTCGCCCGCGGTGTGGGTGTCGCGGTGCTGCCACAGATCGCGCAGACGGTAGCCGGCTGCCTGCGGGAGGCCGACGTCCTTGGCGGTGGTGGAGATCCGCTGCGGACGGTCGGTCTCGTTGAACAGCGCCACCGCGCGGGCGCCGTCGGCCAGTTGCTTGACCAGGGTCCACCGGCCGGAGTCGGAGTTCAGCACGGTGGCCTGCTTGCCGAGCGGGTCCTGGTCGAGCGCGATGACGTCCTTGTTCGACAGGATCTCGAAGGTCTCCGGCGCCGCCTTGCGCAGGTCGGAGCCGATCAGCAGGGGCGCGGACATCATCGACCACAGCGAGAAGTGGCTGCGGTACTCGGTGTCGGTCATCCCGCCGTTGCCGACCTCCAACATGTCCGGGTCGTTCCAGTGCCCCGGGCCGGCGTACTGCGCCAGCGGCAGGTTCTGCTTGGCGATGGCGAGCATGCTCGACCAGGAGTCACTGATGTCGCCCGTGGTCCGCCACAGGTGCCCTACGTCCGACGCCCACTCCCAGGGCTTGTTCTCGCCCCATTCGCAGATGCTGTAGACGATGGGCCGGCCGGTGGCCTTCAGCGCATCGCGCATGGTGCGGTACCGCTGCTTGGCGTCCACACCCCAGTTGTTGCAGTTGTCGTACTTGAGGTAGTCAACGCCCCAGTCGGCGAACTGCCGGGCGTCGGACTGCTCGTGCCCCAGGCCTCCGGGGAATCCGGCCTCGTTACAGGTCTTGGTGCCGGCGCTGGTGTAGATGCCGAACTTCAGCCCCTTGGAGTGGACGTAGTCGGCGACCGCTTTGATGCCGTGCGGAAAGCGCTGGGGATCCGGTACGAGCTTGCCGTTCGCGTCGCGGGAGGGCAGCGCCCAGCAGTCGTCGAGGTTGACGTACTGGTAGCCGGCGTCCTTGAGGCCCTTGGTGAGGAAGAGGTCGGCGATGCCCTTGACCATCTCCTCGTTGAACTCCGCCCGGCAGTGGGTGGAGTTCCAGTTGTTGAACCCCATCGGGGGCGCCGCGGCGAGTCCGCCCGGAAGGCGGGGTGCGGGGGTGGTGCGCCCGGCGTCGGTGGTGTGGGGGACCGCGGCGGGGGCCGGGGCGTGCGGCACGGCCGCCGCAGCGGGCAGGGCGGTCACCCCTGCCGTACCCAACAGCGCGGCGGACAGCACTCCGATGATTCTTCGGTGTCCTCGGCGGTGCATGGTGCGGATACGAACGCGCATGGTTCGCGTCCTCCGTCTTCGTGAGAGGTGTGGTGAGGGCGTGTACCTGTCACTGGCGAGTGTTTACGGTAGGGCTTGTTGGAGACTGTTGGAAGAGGGGTGGTGAGGGTGCGGAATCCGTCGGTCAAATCCCTGGATGTGCCGAGCTGTTCGGAGTGCCTTCCCGTCCCTGGCGTTTGTTTCTGTTTGGTTCCCCTCCGTAGGGGCGTGGGGTGCGGCCCGGGTACCGTTCCGCGACGGCGGCGCTGAGGCCCACGGATGCGGAAGGGCCGTCGGAGACGGAGCTCGGATGTCCCGGACCGTGCGGCGGGACGCGGCGGGCGGGGCGGGAGTGGCGGGCCGGGGCGGCGGCGAGCCCGCCGCCACCCTCCGGCGGCTCGATGCGCCGCCGTCATATGCGGATTTCGCGGTGCCGGCGCAGGTGCGCACACCCGGTGTGCGGGTGAGGGTTTCGGTGCAGGAGGGGCTGGGGAGCGCTTGTTTGCCGGGGACTTCGCGGCGGGGGACACGTGACCGGCGTCCCCCTCGCGATGCCACGTCACGATCGATGCGTCCACGGGGGCGGGAAACGGAGCGCCCCCGGCCGGGCCGGTGACCGAATGCGCTGCGTTCCCGGTGTGCGCGCAGCCCGTGGACCCCCAGCGTTTCCGTGGCAGGGTGTGGCGGGCAACTCACCTGGGTCTAGGGAAGAGGGGAAACCGTGATCGTCTGGCTGAACGGCACGTTCGGTGCGGGCAAGACCACTGCGGCTCATGAATTGCTCGACCTGCTTCCCGGAAGCACGCTCTACGACCCTGAACTCCTCGGCGACGGGCTGCGGTTGATGCTGCCCGCCAAGCGGTTCGAAGAGGTCGACGACTACCAGGACCTGCCGTCCTGGCGGCGGATGGTCGTCGACACCGCGGCCGCGCTGCTCACCGAGGTGCCCGGCCCGCTGGTGACGCCGATGACCCTGCTGCGCCAGGAGTACCGCGATGAGATCTTCGGTTCCCTGGCGGCCCGCCGGATACCCGTCCGGCACATCCTGCTGCATGCGGAGGAAACGATCCTTCGGCAGCGTATGGCGCACCGCGAGGAGAACGCGGAGAACGGGGAGAACGCGGAGGAGGCGCAGGAGCCCACCGCCGTCCGCCGCTGGTCCCTCGCGCACCTAGAGCCCTACGCCGACGCGCTGTCGTGGCTCAAGGGCGATGCGCACCTGGTGGACACCAGCCGGCTCACGCCCCGGCAGACCGCGGAACGCGTTGCCGAGGCCCTCCGCACCGGCGCCGGCGCCTGCGACATCGTGCAGACCCCCGAACCGACGGCCGAGACCCTCGCCTCGGGCGTCCTGCTCTTCGACGACCAGGACCGGGTGCTGCTGGTCGATCCCACCTACAAGGCCGGCTGGGAGTTCCCCGGCGGGGTCGTCGAGCGCGGGGAGCCGCCCGCCCAGGCCGGCGTACGGGAGGTCGCCGAGGAACTGGGCATCGAGCTGCCGCGCGCCCCCCGGCTCCTGGTGCTGGACTGGGAGGCCCCCCAGCCCCCCGGCTTCGGCGGCCTCAGACTCCTCTACGACGGCGGCACCCTCACCGACGAACGGATCGGCAAACTGCTGCTGCCCGGCGCCGAGTTGCGCGCCTGGCGCTTCGTCACCGAGGCAGAGGCGGAGCTCCTGCTGCCGCCGGTGCGCTGGAACCGGCTGCGCTGGGCCCTGCGCGCCCGGGAACGCGGCTGCCCGCTTTACCTGGAGGCCGGAGTGCCGGTCGGCTGACCGGGGGGAGACTCGGGCGCCGCACCCTCCGGCCGTTCGGCGGCCCGGGTGGCCGTACGCCCCCCGGTGGTCGTCGTACGTCCCCGGTGGTCGCCGTACGGCCGGCCGGGCGCTCGTACGTACGGCCCCGGGGGCGTCTACCGGCCGGTCCGTCGTCCGTACGGCCCGGCCGGGCGCCCGGCTTGTCTACGTGCCTGCTGCCTACTCGCGGCCCTCCGCGTACCGCTGCAGGAAGAGTGCCTCCGCCAGTGAGAGCCGCTCCAACTCCTCCGGCGAGACGCTCTCGTTGACCGCGTGGATCTGCGCCTCCGGCTCGCTCAGCCCGATCAGCAGGATCTCCGCGTCCGGGTAGAGCCCGGCGAGGGTGTTGCACAGCGGGATCGAGCCGCCCATACCGGACGTCTGCATCTCCGCGCCGTCGTACGCCTCCTGCAGCGCCGCCGCCATCGAGGCGTACGCCGGGCTGCTGGTGTCCGCGCGGAACGGCTGGCCCTGCCCGATCTGCTCGACGGTGACCCGGGCGCCCCACGGGGCGGCGTCCTCCAGGTGCGCGGTCAGCAGCTTGGCCGCCGCCGCCGCGTCGGTGCCCGGCGGCACCCGCAGGCTCACCAGCGCCCGCGCGCCCGCCTGCACGGAGGGGGTGGCGCCGATCACCGGCGGGCAGTCGATGCCCAGCACGGTGACCGCCGGCCGCGCCCAGATCCGGTCCGCGACCGAACCGCTACCCAGCAGCCCGACACCGTCCAGCACCTTGGCGTCCTTGCGGAAGTCCTCCTCCGCGTACTGCAGGCCGTCCCAGGTGGCGTCGGCGGCCAGCCCCGCCACCGTCGTCGAACCGTCCTCCGCGCGCAGCGAGTCCAAGACCCGGATCAGCGCCGCCAGTGCGTCCGGGGCCGCCCCGCCGAACTGGCCCGAGTGCAGATTGCCCTCCAGGGTGTCGACCTGGACCCGCACCAGGGTCATCCCGCGCAGCGTCGCGGTCACGGTCGGCAGCCCGACCCGGAAGTTGCCGGTGTCACCGATGACGATGGCGTCCGCGGCCAGCAGCTCCGGGTGCGCCTCGGCGTACCGCTCCAGTCCGCCGGTGCCCTGCTCCTCCGAACCCTCCACGATCACCTTGACGTTGACCGGCACCCCGCCGTGCTCCTTGAGCGCGCGCAGCGCCGTCAGGTGCATGATCAGGCCGCCCTTGCAGTCCGCGGCGCCGCGGCCGTACCAGCGGCCGTCCCGCTCGGTCAGCTCGAACGGCGGGGAGACCCAGGCGGCTTCGTCCAGCGGCGGCTGCACGTCGTAGTGCGCGTAGAGCAGCACCGTGGGGGCGCCGGCGGGGCCGGGCAGGAAGCCGTATACGGACTGGGTGCCGTCCGGGGTGTCCAGCAGCGCCACGTCCTGGAAGCCGTCCGACCGCAGTGCCTCGGCGATCCAGTCGGCGGCCGCCTCACACTCGCTCTTGGGGAACTGGGCCGGATCGGCCACCGACTTGAAGGCCACCAGTTCGGCCAGCTCGGTCCTGGCGCGGGGCTGCAGTGCGGCGACGGTCTGCGCGAGCGGGCTGTCAGACATGGAACGCTCCTTGTGGGCGCGGCGTTGTGAGATACGGGCCGTCCGATGGTGTGAGCCGGACGAGCCGGACGTACGCAAGAGTGCCACCGATCTTCCCACAGGCCGTCCGCCGAGGAGCGGCCCGTAGGATGCGGGCGGTACGCGCAGCCAGCCATCGAACGGGAGCAGTAGCACAGGTGAGCAGCGAGCGGGCAGCGGAGGACGAGCAGCAGGTGTGGGACGTCGTGGTGGTGGGCGCGGGGCCGGCGGGCGCCTCGGCCGCGCACGCCGCGGCCTGTACGGGACGCCGGGTGCTGCTCCTGGAGAAGGCGCAGCTCCCGCGCTACAAGACCTGCGGCGGAGGCATCATCGGCCCCTCGCGGGACGCGCTGCCGCCCGGCTTCGAGTTGCCGCTGCGCGACCGGGTGCACGCGGTGACCTTCTCGCTCAACGGACGGCTGGCCCGTACCCGCCGTTCCAAGAACATGCTGTTCGGGCTGATCAACCGTCCCGAGTTCGACGCCCGGCTGGTGGAGGCGGCCAAGGACGCCGGCGCCACGGTCCGTACCGGCGTCACCGTCTCACGGGTCGAGCAGCACGGCGCCGAGGTGCCGGACCGACGGACCGTCGCGGTGGTGTTGGGCGACGGCGAGGTGCTGCTGGCGCGCGCGGTGGTCGGCGCGGACGGCAGTGCCGGCCGGATAGGAGCACATGTCGGCGTCAAGCTCGACCAGGTCGACCTCGGCCTGGAGGCGGAGATCCCGGTGCCCGCGCCGGTCGCCGAGGACTGGGCGGGCCGGGTGCTCATCGACTGGGGCCCGCTGCCGGGCAGCTACGGCTGGGTCTTCCCCAAGGGCGACACCCTCACCGTCGGTGTGATCTCCGCACGTGGCGAGGGCGCGGCGACCAAGCGCTATCTGGAGGACTTCATCGGCCGCCTGGGCCTGGCCGGCTTCGAACCGAGCATCTCCTCGGGGCATTTGACGCGCTGCCGCGCCGACGACTCGCCGCTCTCCCGCGGCCGGGTCCTGGTGTGCGGCGACGCGGCCGGACTGCTGGAGCCGTGGACGCGGGAGGGCATCTCCTTCGCGCTGCGCTCCGGGCGGCTCGCCGGCGAGTGGGCGGTGCGGGTCTCCGAGGCGCATGACGCCGTCGACGCCCGCCGCCAGGCGCTCAATTACGCCTTCGCCATCAAGGCGGGCCTGGGCGTGGAGATGGGCGTCGGCCGCCGGATGCTCAAGATCTTCTCCCGCCGCCCCGGCCTGCTGCACGCCACCCTCACCGGCTTCCGTCCGGCCTGGCTCATCTTTGCGAAGATCACCCGGGGGACGACGACCCTCGGCGAGATCGTCCGCACGAGTGGGTTGGCCCGCCGGGCGATGGAGGCCATGGACCGGGCGTGAGGGGCGGCCGTCCGGTCGGGTGTCCTTGGGGCGCCGGGCTGTCGGGACGGCACCATGCCGCCGTGACACGGGGCCGTGGACGCCTCGGCCCCGCACACGTCGGCCCGCACGCATCGGCCCGCACCCGGTAGGTGCGGGCCATCCCTTCGATCTCTGGCGTCGGCCCGCACGCGTCGGCACGCGTCGGCCCGTACAGGTCACCCTGGCACGCGTCCGCCCCGCAGCCGTCGGTCCCGCAGACGTAGGCCCCGCATGCCGCCGCGCGCTCAGATGCCCGCGCGCTCCCGCCACAGATCGATCAGCGCCGGGTCTCCGGTGACCGTCATCGCGTCCCACGGCAGGCGGTTCCACAGCGCGAGGTAGAGCTCCTCGGCCGGGCCCTCGATCGTGCAGTCGGCCGGCTTCGCGGCGTCCGCGGCGGCCTCGCCGGCGTCGGCACCGGAGCCCGGGACGGGCGTGCGCACCGTACGCGGCGTGGCGTCGGAGAGGTGGACGGTCCACTCGGCGCCGCGGGCGTTGGTGGTCCGCACCCGGAGCGTACGGGGCACCTCCGTACGCAGCTGGCTGCGCTCGAGGGAGTGCAGGCCCGTCAGGAGTTCGTCGATGCCGTCGGCGGCGAAGGCGGCGGGCAGCGGGGTCAGGGAGGCGCCGGCGGCCTGCTGGGCGTCGACACGGTGCACGGACGTCTCGTGGGCCTGGCGGCGGGCCCAGAAGGCCAGCGGCGACGGCGCGGGCAGGAAGCTCCAGGCCGCCAGGTCCCGCGGGGCGGCGTGCAGCGCCAGGACGAGCTCGTGGTGACCCTCGCGCAGCCAGTCGACCAGCTGGTCGTCGGACAGTTCCGGTGCTGCGTCCGGCCGGGTGGGCTGCTGTGCCCCCTGTGTCACGGTCCTCGCCGCCCAGCGGTGGACCCGCCCGACGTGGGTGAGCAGGTCCCGCACCTGCCAGTCGGGACACGCCGGGATCGTGGCGTCCAGGCCCGCCTCCTCGGCGGCGTCTGCGAGCAGGCCCCCGTCCAGTCGCAGCGTTTCGACGAACTCAGTGATCTCCATGGTCACGAGTGTGCCAGCCGCCACTGACAGCCGGCCGCGGCGGGGCTGCCCCGCGGCCGGCGGCGCTCCGTGTCAGGACCGCCGGGCAGGGTGCGCCCGCTGTGCCCCGAACGCCGGGCGTGCCCCTCGCCGTGTCACGGCCGCCCGGTACGGTGCGCCCCGCGGGTGGCGTACGCGATGCCGGCCGCGACCGCGGCGAGCAGCGCGAGGGTGGTCAACGCGACGGGCAGGCCGCAGGCCTCGGAGAGGAACCCGATGGCCGGCGGGCCGAGCAGCATGCCCCCGTAGCCGATCGTCGAGGCCACGGCGACGCCGTCCGAGCCGCCGGTCTCGCCGGCCCGGGCGATGGCGATCGGGAAGATGTTGGCGAGCCCCAGCCCGGCGACGGCGAAGCCCAGGCAGGCCGCGCCCGCGCTCGGGGCGAGCGCGCCGAGCAGCAGGCCGGCGGCCGCCGTCGTACCGCCGGCGATCAGGGCCCGGGTGGGTCCGAAGCGCTGCACCACGGCCGTTCCCGACAGCCGGCCCGCGGTCATCGCCAGCGCGAACACCGCATAGCCGGCGGCGGCCAGGCCGGGCCCGGCGGCCAGGTCCTGCGACAGGTGCAGCGCGCCCCAGTCGGCCAGCGCCCCCTCGCCGTACGCGGTGCACAGGGCGATGAGGCCGAAGACGGCCACCAGACGCCGTCGTCGGCCCGGTGCGGCGGCCCCCGGCTCGTCCTCTTCCGCCGTTTCGTCCTCCGCCGGCAGCCGCTCCGGCACGGACGGAGCCGGGTGGGTGTGCAGGGTGCGTCCTGCAACGGCCGTCGCCAGCAGGCCGATACCGGAGAGCAGCGACAGGTGGACGGTGGGGGAGAGGTGGCCCGCGACCAGTCCGCCGAGCCCGGCGCCGAGCATGCCGCCGAGGCTGAAGGCGGCGTGGAAGCTGGGCATCACGGGCCGCCGTAGCGCGGCGATGAGGTCCACCGCGGCGCTGTTCATCGCGACGTTGAGGGAGCCGTACGCGGCGCCGAAGACCAGCAGGACCAGGCCCAGCGCGGTGGCGGAGCGGGTGAGCGGCGGCAGCAGGATGCTCAGGGCGAGGGCGACGGCGGAGGCCGTGGTCACGGCGTGGCTACCGAACCGCCGGCAGAGCCGTCCGGTGAGCAGCATGAAGGCGACCGCGCCGGCCGACACGCCGAGCAGGGCGAGCCCCAGGGCGCCCGCCCCGGCGCCGGTCTGCGCCTTGATCGCGGGGATGCGGACGACCCACCCGGCGAAGAGGAAGCCGTCCATGGCGAAGAATGCGGTGACGGCGATGCGCAGCCGGGTCAGTTGGGCCGACTGGTCCGACCGGGGCGACCCGGCAGGCGGGGCCGAGTGGGCCGACCGGGGACGGGCATCGGAGCCGGAGCGAGAGGTGAGGTCGGAGGCGGAGTCGGGTGGGGAGTGAAGAGAGGAGTCGGGTGGGGTGTGGGCCTGGGCGTGGGGTCGGGTGCGGGGGTGTCGATCGGCAGTGACGGAGCCGAGGTCCCCCGTAAGGACCCTCCGTATTTTGTTTAACATCGGCACAAAGTCAGAATAGAGGTGTGACCCAGACTCGGACAACCAGGTTGGACCGCGGCCGTGGTGCCCTCGGACCAGCACTGGAGCTTGTACACACCGGACGCGCGCCCACCCGTGCGGTCCTGACCTCCGAACTCGGTGTGACCCGCGCCACCGCGGGCGCGGTGGCCGCCGAGCTCGAAGCGCTCGGCCTGATCACCGTCGATTCCCGGCCCACCGCTTCGGCGGGCTCCCAAGGGCGGCCCTCCCACCGGCTGTTCGTCGACGAGAACGGCCCGGTCGTGCTCGCCGCACAGATCCACGCCGACGGGTACCGGGCGGCCCTGGTCGGACTCGGCGGCCGCATCGTGGCGACCGCGCCCGGCTGTGGCACCATCCCCGCCGACCCGGCGGACGTACTGGCCGAGGTCGTGGCGGCCGGTGCCGCGCTGCTGCACGGGACCGGCCGGCGCTGCCTGGGCGCCGGGCTCGCGGTCCCCTCCGCCGTCGCCGAACCGGACGGCGAGGCCCTCAACCCGCTCCACCTGGCCTGGCCCCCGGGCGCACCGGTGCGCGCACTCTTCCGGCAGGCGCTCGCCGACGCCGGCCTCCCGGGCGTCACCGAGGCGATCGGTTTCACCGGCAACGATGTCAACCTCATGGCGCTCGCCGAACACCGCCACGGCGCCGGTCGCGGCGCCCGCGATCTGCTCTGTGTGGCCTCCGGGCACCGGGGCGTCGGTGGCGCGCTGGTCCTCGACGGGCGGCTGCACAGCGGCAGTTCGGGCCTGGCCCTGGAGGTCGGCCATCTGACCGTCAACCCCGAGGGCGCGGCCTGCCACTGCGGCAGTCGCGGCTGCCTGGACGTCGAGGCGGACCCGCTCGCCTTCCTTGTCGCGGCTGGCCGCGAACCGGGCCCCGAGGTCTCGCTGCTCCAGCAGGCCGCCGACCTGCTGCGGGACGGTTACGCCGATTCCGCCGTACGCGCCGCGGCCGACCTCCTCATCGACCGGCTCGGCCTCGGTATCGCCGGGCTCGTCAACATCCTCAACCCGGACCGCATCATCCTGGGCGGGTTGCACCGCGCCCTGCTGGAGGCGGACCCGGAGCGGCTGCGCGCGGTGGTCGCCGACCGCAGCCTGTGGGGCCGCAGCGGCGGGGTGCCGATCCTGCCCTGCAGCCTCGACCACAACAGTCTGGTGGGCGCAGCGGAGTTGGCCTGGCAGCCGGTGCTGGACGATCCGCTGGTGGTACTCGACCGGTAGCGGGGCGGGCGGGACGGGCCGGACGGGACGGGCCGAGCCGGTGGGGGAGGGGGACGGTGACGGGAACGGTCCCCTGCGGCGGTGGGGCCGGGGGTGGCGGAGCGGAGCGCGGTTCCCGGTGGCGGTGACGGTGGCGGAGCGGGGCCGCCTGGGCAGGTCCTCAGCTCCCGGTGGCCGGTCGTGGCCACCGGGCGGCGAAGGCCCGCGCCGGATTGGCCGTCAGGAATCGCGTCACCAGGTCTTCCCCCAGGGCGAGTTCGAGCCGCCGACGGTGGCGGCCCAGCAGATACGGCATACCGGGGCCGCCGTTCACCGAGCGGGCACCGGCCGTCGTGGTGTCCCCGCCGAGCAGGATCCGGTCGCCAAAGCCCGCCCCGGCGAGCCCGGCCAGCGCATCCGGCAGCCGCCAGTCGGTCGCGTGGTGCGCCCGGGAGGGACCGTCGAAAGCCAGGTACGCCCCGGACTCCGCGGCCATCCGGTGCACCACCGGATCCGGGGAGCGGTTGAGGTGGCCGAGGACCACCCGGTCCGGCGCGACCCCCAACGCGCCGCAGAGCAGGTCGAGTACGTCCAGTGCGCCGGTGCCCAGCTCCAGGTGGACACCGATGGCCGCTCCGGTGGCGTGCTGGGCCTCGGCCGCCGCCGCCATCGTGTAGCGGGCGTGCCGGTCCAGGCCGTGGAATCCCCCCGCCACTTTGATCATTCCGGCGCGTACCCCCGTGGCGCCGATCTCCTCGGTCAGCTCGGTGACGAACACCCCGGCAAGGTCGGGTCGGACCCGCTCCAGCACCGCGGGCGCATAGTGCACCGCCTGGTGCAGCCCGGTGGCCGCCACGATCGTCACCCCCGACTCCTGTGCGAGCCGCGGCAGTTCGGCGGCGCCGCGGCCCATGCCGTACGGCGTCCACTGGACCACCGCGGCGCCGCCCGCCCGGTGGAAGGCGGCCAGCTCCGCGGCCGCCGCAACGGGATCGGCCAGCTCCTCGCCCGGCAGGCGGGGGCTGCGCAGGAAGAGGTGGTCATGGGCGTCGCAGACGCCGAGGTCCGCCGGGGCGATATCGCCCAGCACCGTACGGACGGTCGGCGCCACCGGCGCGGGCTCCCCCGCCCCGGGGGACCCGGACGTCCGCCCCACCGCGGCGGCGGGGTCCGGCTCCACCGGGCTTCCCGAGGCGCTCACCACTGCTGACCCGCCCTCAGTCGGTCCATGCCCGGTGCGGACAGGTGCAGCACCTGATAGCGGTCACCGGCCTCCTCCGGGACGGCATCCGTCCAGAGGGTGAAGTGGACCAGCTCCCACCGGCTCGGATCGAGCGCCAGCGAGGTGGAGTGGACGCCGTCCGTGGCGGCCAGCCGCTCGTGCCTGGCCACCGCGGCGGTGACGGCGGTGTCCGGATCGGCTCCCTCGGCGAGGCGCTCGGTGCGCCGTGAAAAGGCACCGGGACGGCGGTGCGCGGCCGGGCCGGGCCGATGGAACAGCCCCTGCCAGTGCTGGACGACCGGCCGCCCGAAGTCGCTGATCACACCATGGAATCCGGCACCGAGGAGGAAGCGGCTCATCGCCTCCGGGTCGGCCCAGAGGTAGAACGGCGCGTACTGATGGGCCGGGGCGCCGTCCTTGCCGCGCTCGCGGATTCCGTACGCCTTCAGGCCCAGTCCGGCGAAGTCGTCGAGGAGGTGACCCCGGGTGGCCACACGGCGGCGGATGATCCCCATGTCGTAGTCGGCGGGCAGCGTGATCGCGTACTGCATGGCGTGCATAAGGGGGCTCCAGAGGGTGGGAAGGGGGCTCGGCTCCAGAGAGGTGAGGGGCGGGTTCCGGAGGGGGAGCGGAGCGCCGTGGCGGTGCCCGAGGGAGGGTCAGGCGGACGCCGGGGGTACCGGGGGCGTGGCTTGTGCGGCGAGCAGGGCCAGGACGCCCTGGACGGCGGCGTCAAACGGCGCCGTGGCATCGGCCGCCCGGGCCAGCACATAGCCGCCTTGGACGACCGCCGCGACGGTGGCCGCGGTGGCCACCGGGTCGAGCTCAGCAGCCAGTTCTCCGCGCCGTCGGCCTTCGGTGAGCACCTCGGCGATCCGGCCCCGCAGCCAGCCGAACATCTCGTCCAGCGGTGCGCGCAGCTCGGGGCTGTGCACCACATCGCGGTCCTGGGTCATCCGGCCGATCGGGCAGCCGCGCAGCACCTGCCGCTCGCGCAGCAGATAGGCCGCCACGCGGTCGTACGCCGTACCGGGGCCGCCCAGGCACTCCTCGGCGGTCTGCTGCATCTCCTCCGCGGTGCGCCGGATCGCCGCCAGCGCCAGATCGGCCTTGCCCGAGAAGTGGTGGTACATGCTGCCCTGGCCGACGCCCGCACGCTCCAGGATGGCCTTGGGGCTGGTGCCGACGTAGCCGCGTTCCCAGAGCAGTTCCTGGGTGCTGCGCACCAGGCGTTCCTGAGTGCCGAGCCGTTCCCGGGTGCCGAGTCGTTCCTGAGTGCCCATGGCGGCACTGTACATACTGGTAGTTACAAACCTCAAGGGGAGGGGGTGTCGGTCGGAACGGGGCCCGGTCGCCGGGTACTTCCCACGGGGTGCAGACGAAGTCGGCGCAACGGCGGCGCGACGTGACTGCCGGGCTGGGTGGGGATGCTGGGCTGGGTGGGGATGCTGGGGTGAGCGGGGCCGCCGTGTCCGTCGTGACTGCTCCGCCCGTCAGCCGACCCGCGCGCCCCGCACCCCGGGCGGGGCCCCGGCGTCCGCCGCCGTGCGGAGCTCGTCGAACGGCAGCGACTCCCGGTGTCCGGGGGTCGCTCGGGCCTCTTCGGGGGCGGTGGTGAGGGCCGGAAGGGTGAACCATACGACCTTCCCGCCGCCGTCCGGGCGCACTCCCCAGGTCTCGCTCAGGGCGGCGATCAGCGCCAGTCCGCGCCCACAGGTCTCCCAGGTGCCGGCGGCCCGGACGCAGGGGAGCCGGGGATCCTCGTCGTACACCGAGACCGTCAACTGGTCGAGCAGTACGCTGAGTTCGACGGTGCACTGCTTGCTGGGGCGGGCGTGCCGGTGGACATTGGCGAGCAGCTCGGTCACCCCCAGTGCGGCGGGGTCTATGACGGCGTCGAGCCGCCAGTACCGCAGCTGGGCGGAGATGATTCTGCGCACATGTCCGATGCGAGCCGGGGCGGCTTGGAGCTCCACCGTGCAGTGCCTGCTGGGCTGCCTGATCACGACCGCGACTCCCTGATGAGGTCGGGCGCCCCTCGTATCGGCAGGGGCGAAGATCGGATCCAGCGATGCCCGCCACACCACAGCGTCACCGCTGGTGAACCCTGAGTGATACGAGTTCAGGGTCGGTCAGACGGTGCGCTCCCGCAACCGCACCGGGGCGGCCGGGGGCAGGGTGTCAGGCGCGCGGCGGGCGGGCCGCCTCCAGGGCCTTGAGGAACAGCTCCGGCGTGCCGAGGGTCAGGGAGTACCGGTGCCCGTTGAGTCGGGCGAACGCCCGGTCCCGCGCCGCGAACCGGGGCTTGTGGGCCTGTACGGCGCCCAGCGGGGCGCTGTCGATCTCCGTGCCGTAGCTGGTGAGCAGCGCCAGCCGGCCGTCCTTGATGACGACCTGTCCGGCGTGGGTCAGCGACCGCAGCCACCGCTCGATCCGTACGCCGGTCGCGTTGAACTCCGGTTCCGCCATGGCCGGCACCTCCTCGGTGAAACGGGCAGTTGCCCTTCACCGCCCCTAGGGGGAGTGTGCCGTCACCGCGCCCGGTGCGCCAGTATCCCTGGTGGCCGCCGGCGCATGCCCGAACCGGCGGGGTGCGCAAGGCGCTCGCCCCAGGGACCTCTTGGGGACTCTCAAAGGGATGTTTATGCAGGTGAGAAGGGTGCTGAGGGTGGCTATAGTCGGAAGCGGCCCGGCGGTTCCGTGCGGGCTTCGCCACCCCTGAGGAGCGCCGGTGAGCACCGCACAGCAGCCGCAGAGCCAGCCGGAGGACGAGGCCGCGGGGCGGCCCCCGATGCCGACCGTGGACGTCGACCGCTCGGATCCGGACTACCGCAGCTGGCTGAACGAAGCCGTGCGCAAGGTCCAGGCGGACGCCAACCGCACCGCCGACACCCACCTGCTGCGCTTCCCGCTGCCCGAGCGGTGGGGCATTGACCTCTACCTCAAGGACGAGTCGACGCACCCCACCGGCAGCCTCAAGCACCGGCTGGCCCGCTCGCTGTTCCTCTACGGGCTGTGCAATGGCTGGATCCGCCCCGGCAAACCGGTCATAGAGGCCTCCAGCGGCTCCACGGCCGTCTCCGAGGCGTACTTCGCCTCCCTCATCGGCGTGCCGTTCATCGCGGTGATGCCGGCCACCACCAGCCGCGAGAAGACCCGCCTGATCGAGTTCCACGGCGGCCAGTGCCACCTCGTGGAGGACCCGCGGACGGTCTATGAGGTCTCCGCCCGACTGGCCGCGGAGTCCGGCGGCCACTATATGGACCAGTTCACCTACGCCGAACGGGCCACGGACTGGCGCGGCAACAACAACATCGCCGAATCGATCTACCAGCAGCTGCGGCTCGAGCGCTACCCCGAACCCGCCTGGATCGTGGCCACCGCGGGCACCGGCGGCACCTCGGCGACCATCGCCCGCTACGTCCACTACATGCAGTACGACACCCGGATCTGCGTCCCCGACCCGGAGAACTCCTGCTTCTTCGACGGCTGGCTCACCGGCGACGAGGGCACCGGCTGCGCCACCGCCTCCCGGATCGAGGGCATCGGGCGGCCCCGTATGGAGCCGAGCTTCGTGCCCGGCGCCATCGACCGGATGATGAAGGTCCCGGATGCCGCCAGCATCGCCGCCGTGCGCGCCTTGGAGGCGGCGATCGGCCGGAAGGCCGGCGGCTCGACGGGGACGGGGCTGTGGAGCGCGCTGAAGATCGTCGCGGAGATGGTCGCCGAGGGCCGTACGGGATCCGTCGTCACGCTCCTCTGTGACCCCGGTGACCGCTACCTCGACAAGTACTACTCCGATGAGTGGCTGGCGGCCCAGGGGCTGGACATCGCGCCGTACGCGCGCACCCTCGACCAGTTCCTGACCACCGGCGCCTGGCCGGCCTGAGCACGGGTACGGGCACCGGACGTCGGAGCCCAGAGTCGGAGCCGGGGCTGGAGCGGGCGGCCGGGCCGGGGGCGGATGTCGGCGCCGGAAGCCGAAGGCCGGGGGCGGCACCGGCGGGCATGGCGTGGCGTAGCACGGTGTGGTGCGGCACGGCGGGGCAAGGCCGGGTGGCGGGGTTCAGGCCGGGCCGAGGCGCCGGTCCAGTGCCCGTACGGACTCCCGGAAGGCGCGGCCGAGGCCCGGCCTGGCGAGGGTCATCACCCAGCGGAACGGGGCCGGGCCGTCCGCCGCGAAGATCCACCGCAGCCGGGTGCCACCGTCCGTGGGCGTCAGCCGCCAGTCCTCCAACAGGGCTTGCAGGCCCGGGGTGTTGGTGGAAGTGTCGACCCGGTAGGCGTAGTGCGCGGCGGGCTCGGCGGCAAGCACGGTCTCGGTGAAGCGGGTGCCGCCCGTGAGCCGCACCTCTCGGCCGTGGCCCCCGTGCGTCGGGGCTGCCCGGGCCACGCCCGTGAACCAGCTCGACCACCCCGCCACATCGACCGCCAGAGCCGCGTACACCGCCTCCGGTGGCGCGGCCACCTCGGCGGCGAAGATCAGCCGCAGCGGGGCGGACTCGACGAAGTCCAGTTCGACGGGGCGGAGTCGGCGTGCCATGGGATGTGCACCCCCTGCGGGACGGTCGGCGGCCGGGTTCTGCCGGCGCGCCGCCCACCCTAGCTGACGTACCGTCAGCTGTCTGCTCTCTGCCCAGGAGCGGGACTTCGCGGCGGGGCCTCACGTCCCGCTCGGCGTCAGAGCTCGGTGTCCAGCGGCGGTTCGCCGGCCACCACAAGCTCCGGCGGCAGTTCGGCGAACTCCGCGCGCGCCTCTGCGGGCAACCCCGAGTCCGTCACCAGGACATCGACCTCGTCCAGCGTCGCGAACGAACTCAGCCCGACCGTGCCCCACTTGGTGTGGTCGGCGACCACCACCACCCGCCGAGCGGACCGTACGAAGTGCCGGTTGGTCTCGGCCTCCGCCAGGTTCGGCGTCGACAGCCCGGCCTCCACCGATATTCCGTGCACCCCGAGGAAGAGCACGTCGAAGTGGAGCGACCGGATCGCGGCATCCGCCACCGGGCCCACGAGCGTGTCCGACGGCGTACGCACCCCGCCGGTCAGCACCACCGTCGCGGCCCCGGCGCGCGGTCCGCCGCCACCACTGGCCGCGGCCCGCTGCGCGGTGTAGAACACATCGGCCACCCGCACCGAATTGGTGACGACCGTCAGATCCGGGACGTCCAGCAGCTGCTGCGCCAGCGCGAACGCGGTGGTCCCGCCCGCCAACGCGATGGCGCTGCCCGGGGCGGCCATCTGCGCCGCTGCCTTGGCGATGTCCTCCTTGGCGCTCAGCTCCAGCGACGACTTCGCCTCGAAGCCCGGTTCATGCGCGCTCGGCTCACTGACCGGCACCGCGCCGCCGTGCACCTTCTCCACCATGCCCTGACGCGCCAGCGCGTCCAGATCGCGACGGACCGTCATGTCCGACACGCTCAGCTTGCGGGTGAGCTCATTGACCCGTACCCCGCCGCGCCTCCTGACCTCGTCGAGAATCAGGGCACGCCGCTGCTCCGCAAGGAGGTTCTGGTTGTCGCTCACCCCGGCCCGTCCCTTCTGCCCGGCTCGCCACGTCGGGTCGTCTGCGCCGGCCACTGCCTGCGATCACTGGTTCACTCATCCTCGCACGAGCCACCGACAGCGACCCCGCGCACGTGACGCACCGCGCAGCGTCGGGTCCGGCGGTGGCGCGTACCTCTACCGGTGCCCCTTCAGGTGCCCCCGTGACGGCCTCCGGCCCCTTCCGCCGTCGTGGCGCCCTCCGGGCAGGCCGGACGGCTGTCCGGCGGGTACGTGTCACCCCTCCGACGTCGCCCCTCCTGCGTCGCCCGCCTCCGGCCTCTTCGGCTCTCCGGCCTCTCCGTGCTGCGCCGCCCTGGGGAGCGTCCCCGGCCCCGGTGGTCCGTACGTACGATCCGTCACCTCCGTCACCGAGGCGCGCTGGAACTGCCCCCGTGCGGCAGGAGACAATCCCTGCGGCGCCGGGCCGTCATGCACCGCAGTACCACGACCACCCATGACCCGTGCGCTGCACCACAGGCGCCAGACGACCATCGGGGGAGAGCCAGTGGACACCGCAGAACCGACACCGCACGCCCGGACAGCCGGACACGACGAGCCCCAGCGCCCGCCGGAGCCTCCGGAGGGCGACGCAAGGCTCACAGACACCACAACGGACGCGGCAGCAGGCAGCGCAGGACACGCCGCAGCAGGCACCGCTGCACCTGCCACGGTGGACACCACAGCGGCAGGAAGTGCCTTATCCAGACGCACGGATGACGAACCCTCACCTACCGCGCCAACGGCCCCGGCTCCCGCTCCCGCTCCCCAGCTCTCCCTGGAGCTGCTGGTGCACGGCGTCGGCGGCACCACCGCGCAGGAGATGCTCGGCGATCCGCGCGTCCAGCTGATCACGGGCGACGACACCGCCGCCTGCTACCGCCGTACCGACGACGCCGACGCCGAGGAGCGGCCCGGGGACTACCGGGACGAGCCGGTGCGGGAGGCCTACTGCTGGTCCAACCTCACCTCGGGCAACGGGGCCCGCGCCCTCTGGCTGGTCCTGCTGCCTTTCATGGTCGCCAACCTCGCCCACTGGATGCGGCCCGCCGCACCGGCCGACCACCGGGCCCAGCGGATCTACGACCTGCTGGTGCGCCTCCTCGCCCTCACCCTCACCGTGCTGCTCGCCGCCGCGGCCTGCGAGGTCGCCCTCGACCTCACGGCCTGGCAGTGCGCCGGCACCCCGGTCTGCGCCGACGGCAAGTCCTGGCTGGGCTGGCTCAGCCCCGACAGCGGCGGCTGGTGGAGCAGCCCCGGCCGTCGCCTGGCGCTCGCCGCCGTGGTGCCGCTGCTCGTCATCGGCTTCCTGTCGTGGCTCTCGCACCGCACCTGGAGCGCGTACGAGTCGGCCTCCCCGCCGCCCCGCGAGCCCGGCAGCTCCCGCTACACCCCGCACGAGGAGCGGACCGCGCTCAGCCTGCAGGGCTTCTGGTACGGCCGCCGGCTGGTCGCCCGGCTGCGTGCCGCACACACCACGGCGGGCCTGCTGACCATCGCCGTGGTGCTGCTCGCCGCCGGCGCCAAGGCCGACCGGAACACCGGCGTCCCCACCGCGCTCGCGGTCACCGGGCGGGCCCTGACCGCCCTGGTGGTCCTGCTCGCCGCGGTCACCCTCGTCGTGGTGTGGCGCACCGCGCGCAGCGAGGCCGCGCCGGACGACGACTCCGACCACCTGGTGGTGCGCACCCTGCCGTTCGCCGCGTTCGGGGTGCTGGTCCTGGTGGCGGTGCACAGCGGCTGGGTCCGTCCGGAGGCGCACAGCCGTGGTCCGCTGCCCGGCGCCGCCGCGTTCGGCGGGATCGCGGTCCTCCAGGGCGTCCTGGTACTGGCGCTGGCGGTGACCGCCTGGGTCCTGCAGCGCGCCGCCCGCGATGACGCGCGGACCGCCCTGCGCGGCATGGGCGGCCCCGCCGTCGCCCTGCTGGCGTGTGCGGTCGGCGGGGTGCTGTCCGGGGGAGTGGCACAGCGGTTCGCGGACTGGATGGACGGCGGCGCGACCCCGGGCCAGGCGCACGCCCCGATCCCCGGCCCTCCGGTCCTGCTGTCCTGGCAGGCGTCCGTGATCCCCGTGCTGCTGGTCGTCGTGGTGCTCGTCATCGTGCTCGCCGCGGTCCGGGTGGTGATCGTCAGGAAGCGGGTCGCCCAGGACGTGCCCGGGCTCTACGACCCGCGGGAGCGGCCCGACGCCCGCCGTACCGAGCGGATCGCCGGCACCATCGCCCGGGCCGGCCTCACCGACGCGGCGCCCGTACTGATCGCGGCCACCTCCGCGGTCACCCTGGTGCTGGGCGCTGGCGCGGTGGCCGGCGCCTGGCTCACCGACCGGGCACCGGGCCGCGCCACCGCCGGCGCCTCGCCGGTCGTGCACGCCGCCGCCGAGACCGCCGAGTCCCTCGGCTCCTGGCTGATGGGCGCCGGCGTCATACTGCTGATCGCCATGGGACGGCGCGCCTACCGGGACCACTCCGCCCGCCGCACCATCGGCATCCTGTGGGACGTCGGCACGTTCTGGCCGCGCGCCGCCCACCCGTTCGCCCCGCCCTGCTACGCGGAGCGGGCGGTGCCCGACCTCACCTGGCGGATGGCCACCTGGACCGAGCGGTTCGACGGCCGGCTGGTGATCTCCGGGCACTCGCAGGGCAGCGTGCTGGCGGCCGCCGCCGTGTGGCAGCTGGACCTGGTCACCCGCAGCCGGGTGGCGCTGCTGACGTACGGCAGCCCGCTGGAGCGCCTCTACGGGCGCTGGTTCCCCGCGTTCTTCGGGCCGCCCGCGCTGACCGGACTGCACCGCGAGATGGACGACTGGCGCAACCTGTGGCGCTTCACCGACCCCATCGGCGGGCCGATCCGGCTCACCTGTGAGGACGGACGCCGGATCGACGAGGGGCCGCTGCGGGACCCGCTGGCCTTCGGGCGCACCCTGTACGACCCGCTGCCCGCGCAGATCCTGGGCCACGGCGACTACCAGGCCGACCCGGTCTTCGGCGCGGTACGGGCCGAGCTGATCGCCCGGCTCGCACCGCAGGTGCCGGGTCAGCCCGGCCCCGCCGACGCGTGCCCGGGCGACCGTGCGGCTCAGGGGAGTTCGGGCAGGTCGTCCGCGTAGAGGAGGCTGAGGTCGTCGGTGCTCGGGTCGGTCAGCTGTGCCACCCGGCCCGCGTGCCGCTCGACCATCGCCTCGAACGTCTGGCGCGCGGTACGGCCGTTACCGAAGGAGGCGCCCTTGGGGAGCGCGGTGAAGTACTTCAGCAGCGCCTCGCCGGCGCCCTCGGCGAGGCGGTACTCGTGCTCCTCGCCCTGCTGCTCGACGATCCGCAGCAGCTCCTCGGGCGCGTAGTCGCCGAAGGTGATGGTGCGGGAGAAGCGGGACGCCACACCGGGGTTGACGGCGAGGAAGCGCTCCATCTCCGTGGTGTAGCCGGCGACGATCACCACCACGGCGTCCCGGTGGTCCTCCATCAGCTTCACCAGGGTGTCGATGGCCTCCTTGCCGAAGTCTCGGCCGGAGTCCTCGGGGGAGAGGGCGTACGCCTCGTCGATGAAGAGCACCCCGCCGCGCGCCCGGTCGAACGCCTCCTGGGTGCGGATCGCGGTGGAGCCGATGTGCTCGCCCACCAGGTCCACCCGGGAGACCTCGACCAGGTGCCCGCGCTCCAACACCCCCAGGGACGCCAGGATTTCGCCGTAGAGGCGGGCCACGGTGGTCTTGCCGGTGCCGGGGGAGCCGGTGAACACCAGGTGGCGGCGGACGGAGGCGGCCTTCAGACCCGCCTCCTGGCGCCGGCGGCCCACCTCGATCATGTTGATCAGGCTGCGCACCTCGCGCTTGACGCTCTCCAGCCCCACGAGGGTGTCCAGTTCGCCCAGCACCTCGTCGGACGGCCGGCTGCTGACCGCCGGCTCGGGGGCCGCCGTGACCGCCTGCGGCGGGGTCTGCGCCGGTACGCCGCCCAGCAGCCCGGCGGTCTGCGTCGCATGCTGCACCGCGGGCGCCGTGGCGCCCGCGGACGGCGCCGGCAGCGACCGGCTCTCGTCACTGGTGCAGTCCTGGACCGTCGGCCCGTCGCCCTGCCCGGCGCCGCTGTCGGCGAACTCGTAGCCGCCGCGCGCGCACCGCTCGGTGCGGCACCGCGTCAGCGTCGTACGGCAGCCGTCGATCACATGGAAGCCGAAGCCGGAGCTGCCGGTGACCCGGCAGCCGTGGAAGGTGCCGCGGCCCTCCGCCGAGACGTAGAACCCGGCCTCCAGGGGGGAGCCGACCGTGCAGCCCTCGATGGTGGGGTCCGCGCCCTTGGTGACGATCACCCCGGTCTGTGCCCCGTCGATGGTGCAGTTGGCGAGGGTGCCGCCGCTGCCGTGGTCGCGGAACCACGCCCCGGTCGCCGCGTCCCGGATCCGGCAGTCGTCCAGCTGCACCGTGGCCCCGTCGCTCACCGACACCGCGGTGTTGCGGACCTGGGCGAGGTCGCAGTCGACGACGTCCGCACGGGACCCGCGGTCCAGTACGAACAGGGCGTCCGGGACGTCGTGCACCCGCGTGGCGTCCAGGACGGCGGTGGCGCCGTCGCTGACCCACACCGCCGGGTAGTCGCCCGTACTGTCGTGGATCTCGCACTGGTTGGCGTCCACCCGGGTGCCCGGGTCCCAGACGGACAGCCCGTTGCGCCCGAAGTGCCGCACCGTGCTGCGGGTCAGCGTCAGCACCGAACGGGACCGCAGGTCGACCGCGTTCTCCGGGATGTCGTGGATGTCGCAGTCGGCGAGGGTGAGGACCGCGTCGGTGTCCAGGGTGACGCCGTCGGCGGAGGTGCGGTGCACCGTGCAGTCGGTGAGGTGGCCGGTGGCCCGTGCGGCCACCTGGATCCCCGCCCCCTTGATCTCGTAGAGCTCGCAGCTCACCGCCTCGACCGCGCTGCCCTCGCCGTTGACCGACAGGCCGGCGCCCGAGGCGTGGTGGACCTTGCAGTTCTCCAGCCGCGGATGGGCGCCGCCGCGCACCGCCACCCCGGCCTGCCCGGCGGCCACCACCTCGCACTCCTCGAAGAGGCCGCCGGCCCCGTCCAGGACGCTGATGCCCACTCCGCCGGCGTTGTCGACCGTGCAGCGCCGCACCGTCGGGCGGGCGCCGCCGCGCACCTCGATGCCGGACGCGGAGCGGGTCACCACCCGCAGCCCGGTCAGCTCGGGGGCGCCGTCCTCCACCAGCAGCGCGGGCGCCGCGGAGTCGGTGGCCTCCAGATGCAGATCGTGGACGGTGGCCGAGGCCCGTATCGTCAGCGCGACGCCGTCGGCCGGCGCGATCCGCACCGAGCCGCGCGAGCCGTCGGGACCGCGTAGCGTCACCGCGCGCTGCAGCACCAGGTTCTCCCGGTAGGTACCGGCCGGCACGGTCAGCACATCACCGTCCCCGGCGGCCTCCAGGGCTGCGGCGAGCGAGCTGTACTCCCCCGTGCGGCGCCGCCACCGCGATGTTCCGGAGTGCGTCACCTGGACCGAGCCCTGTGCCATGGCGCTGTCGTGCCCCCACCTCGTGCGGCTGATGTCGGCCCGGCAACCATCCGTCCGCAGATGTCCGCATGGGGGTTCCCCGGGCCCCAGCCGGGAGGCTGGGGGCACCACCGTAGCGCGCCCGGCGCGTCGCAGTTGACACGGTCAGAGCCTGGTCGGCCGCGGGCGGCCGGACCGGTCAACTCCCCGCGTCGGCCCGGCCCCAGTCCTGGCCCGCGCGCTCCCATTCCCGGTCCCAGCGGCGGTAGCGACGCGCCATCAACTGCCCGACGGCCAGCCGCCGCCCGCCCTCGATGAGACCGCCGACCGCGGCCGCGGTGCCCAGGCCGGCGAGCACCGCATGGGTGCCGGCCGTGCTGGTGTCCATCGGGCGGGGCATCACCCGCCCCTGGAAGTCCGTCCAGATGCGGAACCGCTCACCGGGCTCCACCGGCCGGGGCGTCGAGATCTGCCCGAGGTGCGGGCTGCCGTTCGCCGCCGTCCAACGGGCCACGACGCGGCGGTGCGCATCGCGCTGCGACGAGGTCTCCGGATCGGGGTCCAGCGGGGCCCGGGACACCAGCCGGTCGACGGTCACCCACACCAGGTGCCGCTGCTGGTGCTGGAGCCGTACGGTCTGCAGCAGCGCGCCGTGCGCCGCCCGGCCGGCGAACCAACCCGCCCACGGAGCCCCGAAGACGATCATGAGGGCGGCGGCCAGCGCGAGCCAGGCCTCGATCCGGTCGGTCCGGCGCTGCAGCGGACTGCGCCGCCAGCGCCATACGCCTGTCATCGCTCGCATCGTCGCCCCTCTCGGTGTGTCCGTGAATACCGCATCCGGGGGGCTTGAGGCGAGGGTTCTGCCAAGAGAGAGCAACATCACCCGGTACGGGGAGCGGCTTTCGGACTAACGGAAGGGGCTGCGGCGGGGCCGGCGCCCGTGGTCAGCGCAGCCGGACCGCCACCGTCACCACGGCACCGGTCGCCCCCGGTGCCGCACCGGAGACCGCGAACCGGTCCGCCACCAGGCGCGCCAGCCACAGCCCGCGGCCTTTGGGCGCACCGTCCAGGCCCGGCAGTAACTCGGGGATCACCGTCTCGCTGAACCCGGGGCCGGCATCGCTGATCCGGCACTCCAACTCGTCGCCCACCCGGCGCAGCACCAGCCGGCCCGAGCCGCCCGCGTGCTCCACGGCGTTGCCCGCGATCTCGTCCACGGCCAGCACGAACTCGCCCCGCCGGGGCTCGCACAGGCCCTCGCGGGCGGCGCACTCCTCGACCAGCAGCCGCAGCTGGGGCAGCAGCCGGGCGGTGAAGCGCCGCTGCAGCAGCCGGCGGCCCGGCTCCTCGGCCGGGCCCGCGGGTTCCGGGATCACCACGGACCCACCACCTCCGTCAACGCCAGCGACGGCACCGACCCGCCGCCCAGCCGTCGCAGCATCCGGCGCTGTCCGCGGTCGCAGCGGACCTGGATCAGCTCATGGCCCGCGGCCCCGTTAGCCAGCGTGAGCAGACCGACCGCGCAGCCCACCGACAGGAAGTGCAGCCGGGTCAGATCCACCGTCAGCCGCCGGGCCGCCGCGGTGTGGGCCAGCGCGAGTCGGAGGGCGCGGGTGAACTCCTCCTGATTGGCGGCGTCCGCCTCGCCGATGAAGCGCAGCACGCCGTCCCCGTCGCGCACCGTGCGCAGACCGCCCAGGCCCTCCAGCAGGGTGCGCGGATGCGCCCGTTCCATCGCGTCGATCACCGTGCGGTTGAAACGGCGCCGGTCGTAGGCGCAGATCTCGGTGTACGGCCGGTCGGTGAACAGCTCCTCCGCGCCCGTCTCACGGTGCATCATCACCTCGACCTCGGCGCCCAGCGCGGCCACCCAGCCCATGTCGATGAACGCGCGCAGGCCCGCGTACCCCTCGGCCGTCGCCCGGTCCGTCTCCGCGGACAGCCAACCCATCTGCCGCGCCGCGGTGAACTCCGGGTCCGGTGCGATCACCTCACGCATGCTGCTCACCACCAACTGGCCGCGCTCGCGCGCCGCGACGGTGCTGGCGCTGGGGAAGTCGAGCCTGGCCAGTACCTCCTGGGCGGGGACCCCCGGGCAGGGCAGCACCAGGACCTTCTCGCCCCGAGCCAGCCCCAGCCGTACGAAGGCCGTGATGACCTCCCAGCGCACCTCGTCGTTCCCGTAACTCACAAACGCGTGGTCCCCGGGCCGCAGATGCTGGACAGGAAGGAGACGGCCACCGCTCCCGGTGCCCTTCGCAGGCGTCGCCACGCAGCCCCTGTCTCCCGTCGCCGTCACCCGTCGGAGGTGCCGGGCGGCCGCCACGGCCGGCCGGTCGTCAGTCGAGTATCTCGAACGGGTCGCCGATACGGATCGTGCCGACCCCGCGAGGTATCAGATTCTGGCCGAAGACCAGCCGGTCGCCGAAGCGGCGGTGGCGGGCCAGGGTGCGCAGCGGCTCCTTGCCGCGCTGGGCGGTGTGCTGGTCGGTGGTGGTCACGACGCAGCGTGCGCTGGGCTTCGCCACCTGGAACACCACCTCGCCGATCCGGACCCGCCGCCAGTCGTCCTCCGCCCACGGGGCCGTGCCGTCCACCACCACATTGGGCCGGAAACGGTTCATCGGCAGCGGGCCCTCATCGGCGTGGTCGCCCTGTGCGATGAGGGAATTGAGTGCGTCCAGCGACGAGGTCGTGGTCAGCAGCAGCGGGAAGGCGTCGGCGAAGCTGACCGTGTCACCCGGCTCGGAGTGCTCCGGGTCGACCGGACGGCGCTTCTCCGGGGCGTCCAGATGCACCAGCCGGCACGCCAGCCCCAGATAGCCGCTGAACCACTCGGCCGCCGCCCGGCCCGCGGGCACCGCCTCGACCGTGTCCTTCCAGGCCTCCACCGGGACGGTTCCACCGCCCTCGGGCACCCCGACCGTCAGCGCCGGCATCCCGGGCGCGGTCAGCCGGATGCCACCGCCGGGCAGCTCCTCGGCACGCGCCAACGCCAGTGCGGGCTGCGGCCGTTGGGTGATCTGCCGGCCTTCGGTGTCGACCAGCAGCCACCGTCGGTCCCCGGCGAGCCCCCACGGCTCCACGACCGCCTCGCCGGGTTCGGACCCCGCAATGGATTTGACCGGATAGAGGTGGATCGAGCGGAGTGCAGGCGTGGACATGTGGTCCATCCTGCCAGCCACCTCGGACAATTGCCCGGCCGCCCGCTTCGGTACCCGCTCGGTCGGTTCGGTGCCCGCTCAGTACCCCCGCGGGTACTGCCGGCCGTACGGATCGTCGTACGGCGCGGCCGGTCGGGGCGCGACCGGGGCGGCGGGGCGCATGGCCTCGTACCCCGTGCCCATGCCCGCGGCCGGACGCTGGGGTTGCTGCTGCGGGGGCTGGTAGCCGCCGCGCCCGCCGGCCTGCTGCGGGATGTACGGGGCCGGGGTGTGCTGCAGCGGGGTGACCGGCTGCGCGGCGGCACCCGGATACCCCTGCCCCGGTGCGGGCTGGGAGGGAGCGGCCGGCAGCGCCGGCAGCGCCGAGGGCAGCGCCGGCAGATAGGACGAACCCGTGTCGTAAGGGGAGGGGTTCACCCGGATCGGGGCGATCTGCGGTGTGCCGCGCTCGGCGACGAGGCTGTCGTAGATCGGGGTGTCCGGGAAGGAGGGCGAAGCGTAGTAGCCGCCGCCGTAGGTAGAGCGGGGGGAGGTCATGCCTCATAAGTTAAGCCCACGATGTGTCGATTGGGGAGCCTGGAAAGCGTTTGTTTTGCGTGATCGGAGTGGTCGCGGATCCCCAATGCGAGCGAACACGGGAAAATCGGTCGTGATCACCCGTAGGAATCAGGTAAAGACCTCGCTTCTCCCCGATGAACGGGGGGCGTTCGGCGCGCACCGGGCCCAGTAGGTTGGAAGGGCCATCGCCACAGGTGTCACCACGGGCGGGGCACGGCAGGACACGGCGGAGAGGGGAAGGCGCAGCGATGTCGATGCTCAAGGGCAGCAACGTCCCGGTCCCGGTGCCGGCAGTCCGCGTGGAGCTGGGCTGGCAGCCCGCCCCGGGGACGCCGGACGTGGATGCCTCGGCGCTGCTGCTGGTGTCCGGAAAGGTCCGCGACGACGCCGACTTCGTCTTCTACAACCAGCCCGCGCACGCCTCTGGCGCCGTACGGCACGAGGGCAAGCGCCCCGTCGGCGGCGGGATGACCGACTGCCTCACCGTCGCCCTGGACGCGGTCGAGCCGGCCGTCGAGACGGTGGTGCTCGCCGCCTCCGCGGACGGCGGCTCGTTCGGCAGCGTCCCGGCGTTGTACATCCGGGTGCTGGACGCCGCCGGTGGCGCCGAGGTCGCGCGCTTCGACAGCCGGGACGCCACCACCGAGAGCGCCTTTGTGCTCGGCGAGTTCTACCGCCGCCAGGGCGCCTGGAAGTTCCGCGCGGTCGGCCAGGGCTACGACACCGGGCTCGCCGGCCTCGCCACGGACTTCGGCATCAGCGTCGAGGAGCCCGCGGCAGGCGTCGAGGAGCCCGTCGCGCCCCCGGCCGGGCCGCCGGCGCCCCCTTCGGTGGCGCCCGTGCCCCCTCCCGCGCCGTCTCCCATGGCGCCCACGCCCCCGGTCGCGCCGCCTCCTGCGCCGCCCGCGCCCCCGTTGCCGATGGGGCAACCGGTGGCGTCAACCCCGCCCCCGCCGGGGCGGTTCGCGCCGGCCCCCGCGCCCCCTCCCGTTCGTCTGACGAAAGTCACCCTCACGAAGGAGGCCCCCGCCGTCTCGTTGACGAAGCAGGGTGGGACCTCCGGGGCGATGCGGGTGAACCTCAACTGGAGCGGACCCGGCGCCGGAAAGCGGTTGACCAAGACGCTCGGCCGCAAGGCGATGCAGGCCATGGGCGCCCGCGGCGCGCTGCTGCCCGCGTCCGGCGAGCTGGACCTCGACCTGTGCGCGCTCTGGGAGCTCACCGACGGCGCCGCCGGCGTGGTCCACCCGCTGGGCAACAACTTCGGCTCCCTGCACGCCCCGCCGTACATCCAGCTCGACGGCGACGACCGCACCGGAGCGGTCGCCTCCGGCGAGAACCTCACCATCAACCTCGACCACCAGGCGCACATCAAGCGCATCCTGATCTTCGTCACCGTCTACGCGGGCGCCCGTAGCTTCGCCGGCCTCGACGCCACGGTCACGCTCCAGCCGCAGCACGGCGCCCCGGTCGACTTCTCACTCGACGCCTGCACGGTGCCCTCCACCGTTTGCGCACTGGCCCTGATCACCCGCAACGGCAGCGAGCTGGTCGTGCAGCGCGAGGCCCGGTACCTGGTCCCCGAGCCCGGCGTCAGCCCGCAGCGCACCGTCGACCACGCCTACGGCTGGGGTCTGAACTGGTCGCCCGCCAGCAAGTGACGGCACAGGCCGGGGGACCGGCTCAGGGCGCCCGGTACGTCCGGCCCTTCCAGGCCGCACCGCGCCCCCGGTAGTGCTGTACCGCCGAGTCCACCGTCATCAGCAGGTACAGCAGCGCAGTGAACGGCAGCAGCGGCGCCGCCCACGCCGGCTGCCCGTAGTAGCGCAGCATCGGCAGGTACGTCCCGCACATCACCGCCCAGGCCGCACCGCCCAACACCGCGGCCACGGGATCCCCGGCGGCTGCCCCCGCCACCAGCGCGACGGGCGGCGCCAGGTAGACGAGTGCGAGACCGAGGACCGTGCCGAGCAGCAGCAGCGGTTGGTGCCGCAGCTGGGCGTACGCGCTGCGCGAGACCATCCGCCACAGCTCGGCCGGCCGCCGGTACGGCCGTACGCTGTCGACCCGGTCCGCCAGCCCCAGCCAGATCGTGCCGCCGGACCGCTGGACCGCCCGTGCCAGCGTCACATCGTCGATCACCGCGTGCGCGATCGCCTCCGGGACGCCCGCCCGCTCCGCGGCCTCCCGGCGCAGCAGCACACAGCCGCCGGCCGCCGCCGCGGTCCGCGCGCCGGGGCGGTTGACCCGGCGGAACGGGTAGAGCTGCCCGAAGAAGTACACGAACGCCGGCACGATCAGCCGTTCCCAGGGCGTCACCGTCCGCAGCCGCGCCATCTGCGACACCAGGTCGAGGTCCGCTGACCGGGCCGCCGCCACCAACTCCCGCAGGCTGTCCGCCTCGTGGGCGATGTCCGCGTCGGTCAGCAGCAGGTACTCCGGCGCGATCCGCTCCCGGGCCAGCGCCATCCCGTGCCGCACCGCCCACAGCTTCCCGGTCCACCCCGGCCCGGGCTCGCCGGGCGAGGACACCGTCAGCGGCAGCCCGCCCCGGGCGGCGGCCAGTTCGCGGGCGAGCGCGCCGGTCCCGTCGGTACTGCCGTCGTCGACCAGGAACACCTCCGCCCGGCCCGGGTACTTCTGCCCGAGCAGCGACGGCAGGCTCACCGGCAGCACCGCTGCCTCGTCCCGCGCCGGGACCACCACCGCCACCGACGGCCAGCGCTCCGGATCCCGGCGGGTCGGCAGCCGCACATCGGTCCGCCAGAAGAAGCCCTGCCCCAGCAGCAGCCACGCCCAGGCCAGCAGCGACCCGGCACCGATCCACTCCATCGCTCCCACGGCCGCAGTCTGCCGCACCGGAAGCCGGCCGGCCCGCCGCAACGTCCCAAGGGCGCCCGCCCGGCCCCGCCCGGTATGACAAGCCCTGCGGCCGGGCCGGTAGAGTGTCCGGGTGAAGATCGCGTTGATGGACTCCGGAGCCGGGCTGCTTGCGGCGGCCGCCGCCGTGCGGCGCCTGCGGCCGGACGCCGATCTCGTCCTCTCCTCCGACCCCGACGGCATGCCCTGGGGACCGCGTACCTCCGACGACGTCACCGAGCACGCGCTGGCCGTGGCCCGCGCTGCCGCGGCACACCGCCCCGACGCGCTGATCGTCGCCTGCAACACCGCGTCGGTCCACGCACTGCCCGCGCTCCGCGCCGAGCTGGAGCCGGCCGTCCCGGTCATCGGCACCGTCCCGGCCATCAAGCCGGCCGCGGCCGGCGGTGGCCCGGTCGCCATCTGGGCCACCCCCGCCACGACCGGCAGCCCCTACCAGCGGGACCTGATCGCACGCTTCGCGGACGGCGTGGACGTCACCGGCGTGCCCTGTCCGGGGCTGGCCGACGCCGTGGAGAACGCCGACGAGGCCGCCATCGACGCCGCCGTCGCGGCCGCCGCGGCGCGCACCCCGCGCGAGGTACGCGCCGTCGTCCTGGGCTGCACCCACTACGAGCTGGTGGCCGAGCGGATCCGCGCCGCGGTCCAGCAGCCGGGCGCCCCGGCCCTCGTGCTGTACGGCTCCGCCGAGGCCGTCGCGGCCCAGGCGCTGCGCCGGGCCGGCACCGAGCCGGCGCCCGCGGCCGCCCCGACCGGCGCGGTCCGCGTCCTGCTCAGCGGGCGGCCGGGCGGACTGCCGGCCGCGGCGCTCGCCTACGCAGAGGGTCGGCTGCTGGCCGGCCGTACCGACACCGCGGGCGCGCTGCGCGGCTGAGCGGCGCAACGGCCCGTCCGACGCACTGCCGTAGCGTGCGAAGGCGCGTACGCTGCGTCTCATGAGGGACCACCCCCACGAGGGGGCAGCAGCCCCCGACGACCACGGCAGCAGCGACGGCGGCGGTCGCACGGCCGCCCGCGCGGGCGGCTCCCACGCGGAGATCCCCGACGTCTGGCAGGGCAGTGCCACCAACCGCGTCCAGTGGCTGCTGGCCGCGGTGGGCGCGGCCTGTCTGGCGCTGGGCATCGAGCTGGCCGTCGACAGCAGCTGGACCTCGGGCCTGGCACCGCTGGTGATGGCGGTGGTCGGCTGTGTCGCGGCCGGTCTGCTGGTGCTCTTCGGCACGCTCGCCTTCGTCCATGTCGCGGTACGGGTCGACCAGGACTGCCTGGAGGTGCGGTGCGGCCACATGGGGGTACCGCGCCGCCGGATCCCCCTCGACACAGTCGTCGCCGCCGACTTCGCGCCCCAGGTCACCCCCCGCCACTGGGGCGGCTGGGGCTACCGGTGGCGGCCCGAGCAGGGCACGGCCGTGGTGGTACGGCGCGGTGAGGGCCTGGTGCTGAGCCTCGGCGACGGGCGGACCTTCACCATCACGGTGGACGACGCCGAGGACGCGGTCCGCGAGATCCGCCGCATGCTGCGGCTGCGCAAGGGCTCCCCGGCCGGCGCCTGAAGGACGTCGGGGCGCGGAACGGGCCCACGGGCGCCGGGCGGTGCGTGTGGGCCCGGGAATTCCACCGGCCCTGGTCCGCGCCCCGGGCCTGACCCGCGCACCCGGCTCTGACCCGCGCACCCGGCTCTGATCCGCGCCCCGGCCCTGATCCGCGCTCCGGGACCGGTCCGTGTCCCTGTGCCGGTCCGCGTCCCCCCGGCAGGGGAATTCCCGGGCCCTACGGGACCGGGGCCCCGGTCCCGTAGGGTCGGGACATGGCAACCCCCGACTTCATCCGTGAGCTCCGCAAGTCCATCGGTCGGCAGCTGCTGTGGCTGCCCGGCGTGACCGCGGTCGTCTTCGACGACCGGGGCCGGGTCCTGCTGGGGCAGCGGGCCGACTCCGGCGAGTGGTCGGTGATCGGCGGCATCCCCGAGCCCGGTGAGCAGCCGGCCGAGACCGCGGTCCGCGAGGTCTTCGAGGAGACCGCGGTGCGGGCGGTGGCCGAGGAGGTGGTCCTCATCGAGACCATGCCGCCCACGCACTACCCCAACGGCGACGTCTGCCAGTTCATGGACGTGACGCTGCGCTGCCGCGCGGTCGGCGGCGAGGCGCGGGTCAACGACGACGAGTCGCTGGCCGTGGGGTGGTTCGCCCTGGACGACCTGCCGGAGGTCAACGAGTACGCGCTGAGCCGCATCAAGCGGGCGCTGGAGGGCGCCCCGACGTGGTTCCACGGCAAGGGGGAGGAGCCGGAGGCCGGGCAGCCCTGAGCGCTGCCGGCTCGGGCGGGTCAACCTGGCTCGGGCGGGTCACCCGGTCCGGAGACCGGTCACAGCTCCTCCGTCGACGGCTCGTCCAACGGGCCGGACGGCTCACCGGGGAGCGTGGGCAGCTGGGACTCGCCGGGAGCGCTCGGACCGCCGGGTTCCTCGGATCCGGGGCCGGAGTCCGACCCGGACGGCTCCTCGGTGTGCATCTCCCGCCGGTCCTTGTGACAGCTGGTGATCCAGGTGCCGGTGGGGCCGCTCTCGTACTGGCAGAGCCAGCCACGGACGGTCAGCGTGCCCCGGTCGTCACTGGCCTCCCGCGGTGCGCGCAGGAAGAACTCCGACATCACGTTCCGGGCCTCCGCGCAGCCCACCGTGCCGCCGGCGTCTGGATCCGCGAACAGCGTGACGTCCCCCTTCTCGCCCAGCGCGTCCTTGAGCACACCGCACTTCACCGGCTGGCCCGGTACGGGGGGCGCGGCGGTGCCGGGACCGGAACGCTGCGGGCCCGGACCGCTCCCGCCGGACGACGCCCCGGCCGATGCCGCCCCGCCCTCGTCCGCCTCGCCACAGCCCGCGGCGGCCAGGGCGAGCAGCACAGTCGGCACGGTGATCAGCCTCCGCATGGCGGACTCCCTCGGGGCGGCGGTGCGCGGGCGGCACGCTGCGTCGTACGACGTTAGGGGGCCCGCGGCGGGGTGGCGATGCACCGCGGGCCGTTCGGGTGGGGCGGGCGCGGCGCGGCGCGGTCCGGAGCGGAGCCGGAGTGGCCCGGACTCCGGGCGGGCGGCGAGGGACGGGCGGTGAGGGACAGCGGCGGTGACGAACGGAGCGTGATGGGCGGGGCGTGATGGGCGGGGCCGCGACGTACGGGGGCAACGTACGGGCGGTCGCGTACGGGCCCCGGGCGGCGACGGAGGGGCCGCGACGTACGGAGGGCGACGCCTGGGACCGTCGCGAACGGGCCCGGGGCGCGCACGGCCCGTGCCCGTTCGCCATACCCGGGCCGCGAAGTGTGGGGTCGTGGCACATCGGTGCACGGAGCGGTGGCTGCCTAGGGTGCGGACATGACCATGATCGGCGCCCACGGAACCCCCGACTCCCCAGGAACCCCGGGCACCCCCGGACCGGTGGCCCTGGACCTCACCGGCCGCACCGCCCTCGTCACCGGCGCGGCCGGCGGCATCGGCCGTGCCTGCGCCCTGCGGCTGGCCGCGGCCGGCGCCACCGTGCGCGCGGTCGACCGGGACGCGCCCGGCCTCGCCGCCCTGGCCGCCGCCGCGTTCCCCGGCGGTGGCCACGGCACCATCGAGCCCCGGGTCCTCGACCTCACCGACCTGGACGCCGCCGAACAGGTCGCGGCCGGCACCGACGTCCTGGTCAACAATGCCGGCATCCAACTCGTCCGCCCCATTGAGACCTTCCCGCCCGACGTCTTCCACCAGGTGCTGACCGTCATGCTGGAGGCGCCCTTCCGGCTGCTGCGCGGGGCCCTGCCGCACATGTACGCCCAGAACTGGGGCCGCGTCGTCAACATCTCATCGGTGCACGGTCTGCGGGCGTCGCCCTTCAAGTCCGCCTATGTCGCCGCCAAGCACGGCCTGGAGGGCCTGTCGAAGACCGCGGCCCTGGAGGGCGCCCCGCACGGCGTCACCAGCAACTGCATCAACCCCGGCTATGTGCGGACGCCCCTGGTCGAGCGGCAGATCACCGACCAGGCCGCGGTACACGGCATCCCCGAGGAGCGGGTCCTGGCCGACATCCTGCTGGCCGACTCCGCGCTGAAGCGGCTGCTGGAACCGGAGGAGGTCGCCGAGGCCGTCGCCTACCTCTGCACCGCGCAGGCGTCGTTCGTCACCGGCGCCTCGCTGGCCCTCGACGGGGGCTGGACCGCGCACTGAGCGCCCGTGGGACGGTGCGCGGTCCCCGGGGACGGCGGCCGGGGCTGGCGCGCGCCGGCGACCCGAAGGTATGCCTGTGACCATGCCCGATCACCAGCAGCCGCCCGTGCCCGGTTCCGAGCCCGGCCCCGCGCCCGCAGCGGCGTGCGCCGACGACCCGGCCGAGGCCCCCTTCCTGGACCTGCTGGCAGGCGGGGCCGCCGCCGAGGAGTACGACCGCCCGCTGCTCAGCGCCCGCGCCGACGGGGCGTCCGCCGGTCGGCTCGCCGCGCTGGAGCGGGCCAGGCTGCTCGCGCTGCGGGTCCGTACCGAGTTGGAGGACCGGCGGCGCCGCGAGGCCGAACTGTCCGCCCTCTACGCCACCGCGCACGACCTGGCCGGACTGCGCGACCTGGATGCCGTACTGCGGGCGATCGTGCGCCGGGCCCGGTCTCTGCTGGGCACCGAGGTCGCCTACCTCACCCTCCACGACCCGGCCGCCGGCGACACCTGGATGCGGGTCACCGACGGCTCGGTCTCGGCGCGCTTCCAGCAGCTGCGGCTGGGCATGGGGGAGGGGCTGGGCGGCCTGGTCGCCCAGACCGCCCGCCCGTACGTCACCGACAACTACCTGCACGACGAGCGGTTCCGGCACACCCGCACCATCGACTCGGGCGTCCGGGACGAGGGGCTGGTCGCCATCCTGGGGGTGCCGCTGCTGCTCGGCAGCGGCGTCATCGGTGTGCTCTTCGCCGCCGACCGGCGCGAACGGGTCTTCGAGCCGGGGCAGATCGCGCTGCTCGCCGCACATGCGGCGCACGCCGCGGTGGCCATCGACACCGCCAACCTGCTCGCCGAGACCCGGAAGACGCTCACCGAGCTGGCGACCGCCAACGAGATCATCCGCGACCGCAGCGCGGTCATCGAGCGGGCCTCGGGCATCCACGACCGGCTGACCGAGCTGGTGCTGCGCGGCGGCGGGGTCCAGGACGTCGTCCGTGCGGTCGCCGAAGTGCTCGACGGCGCGGTGGAGTTCGCCGAGCCCGGGCAGCTGCCGGCCGCCGCCCTGGACCGCTCGCGCGCCGGTGGCCGCGCGGTACCCGACGGTGACACCTGGGTCGCGGTGGTCCGGGCCGGCGGCGAGGACCTCGGCGCCCTGGTCCTGCGCGGCCACCCCGCGCTGGACCCGGTCGACCAGCGGACGCTGGAGCGGGCCGCCATGGTCACCTCCCTGCTCCTGCTGGCCCGCCGGACCGCCGGCGAGGCCGAACAGCGGGTGCGCGGCGAGCTGTTGGACGACCTGCTGGACGCCGCCGCCCGCGACCCCCGGCTGCTCGGTGAACGCGCCGCCCGGGTCGGCGCCGACCTGGACGTACCGCATGTGGTGCTGGCCGCGCGGATGGCCGGTCCGCGGATACCCGGCTGCGACGGTCCGCCCCGCCCCGACGGCACCGACCGCCGCCGGCTGTGGTCGGCGGCCTGCCACCTCGCCGCGACCCGCCACGGTCTGGCCGCCGTACGGGACGGCGGGGCCGTCCTGCTGCTGCCGCTGGCCCCGGGCGACGACCCGGCGCACACCGCCCGGGAGGTCGCCGCCCGCCTCGGCTCCGCCCTCCACGTCCCGGTCACCGTCGGCGCCTCAGCCCCGGTCCCGTCCCCCGCCGCCCGGCCCGCCGCGGTCGCCGAGGCGTACGCGGAGGCCCGGCGCTGCCGCGAGGCGCTCTGCGCGCTGGGCCGTGCCGGACAGGGTGCGGCCGCCGCCGACTTCGGCTTCCTGGGGCTGCTGCTGTCCGACACCCGCGACGTCGACGGCTTCGTCCACCGCACCCTCGGCGCGGTCGCCGACTACGACGCCCGTCGCGGCACCGAGCTGGTGCGCACCCTCGCCGCGTACTTCGCCTGCGGGATGAGCCCGGCCCGCACCAAGGACGCGCTGCACGTCCATGTGAACACCGTCGCCCAGCGCCTGGAGCGGGTGGGCCGGCTGCTGGGACCCGACTGGCAGAGCCCGGCCCGCGCCCTGGAGATCCAGCTGGCGCTGCGATTGCACCAGCTCGCAGCGGCCGTCGCGGGCGATACGGAGGAGTAACGGGCCGGTGCTCCGGGTGCGTACCGCGGCCTGCTGCGCCAGCGTGGTCTCGGAGCTTTCGCTCCCTACCTACGCATCCCTACCTACGGAACAAGGAGTTCGGCAATGGGTGACAGCGGTTCGATGGACAAGATGAAGGGCAAGGCCAAGGAGAAGGCCGGCGAGGCCATGGGCAACGACCGGATGCGGGCCGAGGGCCGTACCGACCGTGCCAAGGGCAAGGCCAAGGGCGCCATGCACGAGGCCAAGGAGAACATCCGCGGCGTCAAGGACTCCCTGAAGGGCAAGCGGGACTGACGTCCGGCGGGGGCGTGGCGGGCGTACTGCCCCGTCTCCCGGAGCGTCCCCGGCCCGCCACGCCCCCGCCGCACATCAGAAGAACCCGCCACGCCCCGCCGGATGGTCCTGCCGCACCTCCGGACCCGCCGCGCCGGCCCTGCCCGTACGGCAGCCGGCCCCGCGGCCGCCCCCGAGACGGTCAGGCCCCCACGGACGCCACGGGCGGTGCGTGGGCCGCGCCGTCCCCTGCCGCCGGCTCCCCACATGAGATCCGACACCTACTTCGGAGTGTCACCGGAGGGTCGTTCGGCGGCGGCCGTGAGCTGTTGGGCCAGGTCCTTGAGCGATTGGCGCAGTTCGTCGGGGCCATGGACGGTGAAGGGCCATTCCAGCGAGGCGAGCAGGCGAGCCACGCTGTCCAGCTGTGCGGCCTGTGCGCGCATCAGTACGCCGGTGGGTGTGGCGGTGAGGGTGGTGATCGTGCGGGGCAGCCGGCGCGCGATGTCCTGGAGGGGGCCTTCGATCAGCACCTCGACCTGCCACGGCGCGGGTGTCCGGGCCAGGGACGCGGTGAGGTGGGTAACCGGGTCGAAGTCGTCGGGCGCGGTGAACGTCGCTGCGCTGGGCGAGGCGGACGCGATCCGGTCGATGCGAAAGGTGCGCAGGCTGTCACGGAGGTGATCGTGACCGACGAGGTACCAGCACCCGGAATGGAAGACCACCCCGTACGGGTCGACGTCGCGCTCGGTGTGTTCCTGGTGCCAGGAGCGGTAGCGCAGGCCGACGGTGTGACCGGAGCGGCAGGCCTGCGCCAGGGTCAACAGGACGCCTGCTTCGGGGGATTGCGCGAGCACGGTGTTGGTGGTGAAGGACAGGGTGTCCCGCATGGCTGCCAGCGGTGCACGCAGGGGGTCCGGGAGCACTCGTTCGATCTTGGCGAGGGCGCCGGCGCCGGCCGGCGCGGTGGTGCTCATGCCCAGACGCTCCCCGGCGAGCAGGCCCAGCATGACCACGAGGGCTTCTTCATTGGTGAGCATCAGCGGTGGCATCCGGTAGCCACGGGCCAGCCGGTAGCCACCGAAGCGGCCTCGGTCCGATTCCACCGGGATGCCCAACTCGCGCAGGCGTGCCGTATAGCGCCGCACCGTGCGCACGTCGGTCCCCAGGCGGTCCGCCAGCTGTGCGCCGGTCAGTCCTGGGTGTGTCTGGAGGAGTTCCAGCAGGGCCAGTACGCGCGTCAAGGGGTATGACATGGATCACTCGGCATTTCAGGGCGGAAACTGTCCTGTATGGACCCTACTCTCGCCATGACCCCTTAAATCCAAGGAGAAACCGCATGGCTACCTTCGTACTCGTCCCCGGTGCCTGGCTCGGAGCCTGGGCGTGGGAGGCCACCGCCCAGGTGCTGCGGGACCGCGGGCACACGGCGCTGCCGGTGACGCTGACCGGCCTGGGCGAACGATCTGCCCTCGCCACCCCGGAGGTGGGCCTGGACACGCACATCGCCGACATCACCGCGTTCGTCGTGGAGCAGGACCTGCGTGATGTCACCCTCGTGGCGCACAGCTACGCGGCGGTGCCCGTCACCGGCGCTGCGGGCAGCCTCGGACCGCGACTGGAGCGCCTGGTCTATCTCGACAGCGCTCCCTTTGCCGAGGGCACGTGTCTGCTCGACGTCATGCCGGACGAGGTGGTGGACCAACTGCACGAGCAGGTTGCCGAGCGTGGAGACGGATGGCGGCTGCCCTTGCCGCCCTTCGAGCTGCTCGGCGCGTTCAGCTCTCTCGACGGGCTTGCCGAGGACCAGCTCGACCTGCTGCGGACGCGGGCCACGCCCCAACCGTTCTGCACCTTCGCGCAGCGGCTGCCCCGACCCGGTGAGCTCGGCCCTGACGTCGACCACGTGGTGGTCACCTGCCGTGATACCGAGGCTCTCCTGGATGCCGGGACGCCGACGCTGGCCTTCCTCAACCAGTCACCGTGGCGGCGCTTCCCGCTCCCCACCGGGCATTGGCCCATGCTGTCCGCGCCCGTCGAACTCGCCCGGACCCTCGACGCGGTCGTTTCTTCCGGGGGCTGACAGCCACGGCCTGCTCCGCTGGACGCCGCCGGTCCTGTCGACGTCGTGCGAGGCCAACTCGGTTGTCGGGGCGTGACTTTGCCCCACGGCGTACGGAACCCCCCACCCTCTGCCCAAGATCACCGAACGGGCAGAATGGGCCGTATGCCGACTACGAACAGGAACGACTCCGCCAACTCCCCGGTGAACGCCCCGGTGACGGCCGCGATCGAGGACGCCGGTGTCGTCAGCCGCCTCCTCGCCGGTGCCTTCGTCGACGACCCGATGATGCGCTGGTTCTTCCCCGATGACGCCTCCCGCCCGGCGCAGCTGGGTCGTTACTTCACCACGCTCTTCACCCGGCAGTACGCCCGGCACGGTGTGTGCGAGCGGACCGAGGCGGCCGCCGCCTTCTGGGTGGCGCCGGAGGGGCAGGCCAAGGCCGTGCCCGACGAGGAGACCGTCCAGGAACTGCAGAACCTCCTCGGCGACCGGGCCTCGCTGTTCCAGGACGCCGTCGAGGCGGCGGCCCGGCACGCACCGCAGGAACCGCACTGGTACCTGGCGGTGGTCGGCGCCGACCCCGCCGCCCAGGGCCGCGGACACGGCGCCGCCCTGCTGCGCTCGGGCCTGGCCCGGGCCGATGCGGCGGGGCTGCCCGCCTACTTGGAGTCGTCGAAGCCGTCGAACCTTCCGTTCTACGAGTACTTCGGGTTCACCGTGCAGGAGGAGCTGAAGCTGCCGGGCGGCGGGCCTGCGCTGTGGGCGATGCGGCGCGAGCCGCGCCGACCGGCCGGCGCATAGCCGGCGTCGGCGGGGACGACCGCTTCCGAACCGTCCTTGTCGTTGCCCTGGTCGTGACGTGGTGGCTGGCCAACGCCGGTGCGACGTGCCGCCGTTCGCTGTCAGGGCCGCCCCGCCCGGTCGCGTGACGGGCCAAGAGGATCACCGCCACGCGTGGTGGCGGTGATCAGCACGGCCGCCACGCTGAAGGCGAGGCCGACGAGGACGGTTCCGCCGAGATCGCCGGTGACGGTGATGGCTCGGCTGCCGAGCGTGGTGGCCGCCGCGACCCCGAGGGTGATGGCGGAGGTGTGCACGGTGTTCACCAGGACGTTCGGCTCCCCGACGGTGATCACCCGGTTCACCAGAAGGGGATTCAAGGCGATTCCTGCCCCTCCGAGGAACACGGTCGCCGTCACGATCAACGGCGAGAGCCCGGGTGCCAGCAGGAAGACGAGCAGGGCGGCGAGTTGGGCGATGACGCCTGAGACCAGCCACCCTCGGGCGGCCCCAGCCGGGACGCGGCCGGCGAGGTGGTTGACGGTGAACGCCGAGGCACCGAAGCCGAACATCGTCAGAGTGGCCTGGGGTGCGGTGAGGCCGGCTCGCTGGAGCAGCGGGTCGATGAAGGTGAAGGCCGTAAAGGCACCGCCGATGGTGAGGAAGCTGGTGAGGTACCTCAGCCACAGGTGTCCGTTGCGCAACGCGCCGAGAGACGCCGGCCGTTCACCGGACCTTCCCGGTGCCTCGGGTACGGCAAGGCGTACCGCGAGAGCCATGGCGGCCGCAGCCGCCGCCAGCACGACGAACGACGCTCGCCAGCCGACGGTCGTCGCCAGCACATGGCTCAGCGGGAGGCCCAGCAGCGTTCCGGCCATGAGGCCGGTCAGCACGCCGGCTGACATACGGGCCCGGCCGCGCTCATCGCTGAGGCGCATGCCCGTCGAGAGGGCCATCCCGAAGGTCGCCCCGGACAACGCTCCGGCGACCAGGCGCAGCGGGATGAGCAGGTTCGTCTCCGACGTGGCCCCCGCCAGCGCCTCGGCGACCGCGTAGCAGGCCATCACCAGAACCAGTGCGCGCCTGGGCCGGAGTCGCCGGAGGGCCCACGCCACCACCGGCCCTCCGCATCCCATGCCGAGCGAGTAGACCGTCACCAGGAGGCCCAGGTCGGCCACCGGCGCCCCGAGGTCGGCCGACATCGCGGTCAGCATCGCCGCGACCTGGAACTCGCTGCTGGTGACGACGAACAGTGAGCTTGCCAGGACGATGACCACCAGCGTGGGTGAGGAAGTTCTCCGCATGCGGGCTAGCATCAACCTTCACATCAGTATGAAGGTCAAGTCAGGAGGGGCCGGCCACGGATGCGCATCGCTGACGCAGCCGCTCAGATCGGAGTGCCGGCAACCGCCTCCTGACCCGCGCCATTCAGTGTCGCATCGGGCGATGTCCGCCCCGTCGAGCACGGCGCGCTGTCCGGCACCGGCACCCCGCACTCGGTGCCTCGGGAACTTCGTGTCCTGTCAACCGGTGCCCGGTGCGGCCCCGTTGGTCGATCCGGCCGACCATGACGGGGACCGTCGACGGTCAGCCGGACAGGGCATAGCCGCCGATGAAGAGGACCGAGAAGAACAGCAGGATCGCGCCTGCTACGGCCGCCACCACGAGGACGGCCTTGATGGCGCTCTCCGCGGTCCGGCGGTCGCGGGCGGGGTGCGAGGGGAAGGCGGGATCTTCTCCGTTGTGTTCGATCACGGGATCAGCCTGTCGGGCGTGGTGACGGCGGGCCATCCGTAGAAGTACTCATGTGGGTGAGGGGCGCCTGCCGGGCGCGGGGTCAGGTGGCCGGGGTGTACGTCAGGTTCGTGGCCGCCGAGGCCGCGTCGAGCCGCCGCTCGCACTCGGCGCGGTCCTCGCCGGCGCAGACGACGTAGGCGTAGCGGCCCAGGTAGCCGTGCGGCGGTAGCCGCAGCTCGGCGCCGGGGTCCGCGATCGGCTCGGCGTACAGCAGTCCCCGGGACGGGGCCGCCGCCGGGACGGAGACCTCCTCGACGCGGCAGTCCTGCGGCGGGTAGCTGAACCGGATGCCGGTCGCGCGGCGCTCGGTGGGGGTGAGGTCGGGGCGCAGCCCCAGGGCGAGTTCGACGGCCACCCGTCCGGGGCGGATGCCGGTCGCCAGCTCGCCCAGCCAGGGGATCAGGTCGCCGCCGAGGCGGGCGTTGACCTCGATGATGACCGGGCCCTTGGTGGTGAAGCGGACCTCGGTGTGGGTGATGCCGGTCGACACCGACAGCGCCTGGTGGGCCGTCGTCAGGATCCGGAGCAGCTCGGGGTCGCGGAGCAGTGCGTCGTCAGCGTCGACGACATGGCCGGTTTCCTCGAAGTACGGCTCCATGCCGGTCTGTTTGCGGGCGAGGAACATCGGCCGGTACGTGCCGTCGAGGCAGGCGCCGTCGATGCTGATCTCCGGGCCGGTCAGGAACTCCTCCAGCAACACCCCGCCCTCATAGTCGGGCGAGCCGCCGTGGCCGGCCCGTTCCGCCATGGTGAAGGCGTCGTCCAGGCCGTCCGCGTCGTCCACCCGCACCACGCCGATGCTCGCGCCCATGCCGCGCGGCTTGAGCACCATCGGGAAGCCGATCGCGGTGGCCGCCTCGCGGGCCTCGTCCAGGGTGAGCGCCAGGGCGTAGCGGGGCTGGGGAAGGCCGGCCAGGGTGAGGGCGGCGCGGGTGCGGTGCTTGTTGCGGCATCGGTCGGCGCCGTCCGTGGTCAGGCCGGGCAGGCCCAGCTTCTCGGCGATCAACGCGGCGGTCGTCACCAGGGTCTCGTCGTAGGTGAGGACACCGGCTATCCGGTGCGAGGTGGCGAGGCGCAGGGCGGTGCCGAGGAGGCGGTCGCGGTCCGGGATCAGCCGGGTGCGGTCGAGCAGCGGCACCACGCTGGAGCCGGTGAGGTGCGGCAGCTGCCAGGTCGGCTCCGTTGCGTCGATCAGCCACAGCGGGTGCCGCTCGGCGGCGCCGGCGAGCAGGTACTCGCGGTAGCGCTGCTGGCCGCTGCCGATCACGAGCAGTACGTCGGTGGGTGCGGTCATCTTCCTGACTCCTCAGCCGTGACAGGGGCGGTGCGGATGCCCGCCCGGCACCAACCATCGCCGGACGCGGGCGGGTTGACGGCCCCCGGACGACAGCGGCAATCCGCCAGGCGGAAACCTGCCATGGGGAGGAATTCGAGTAAGCGGGATGAGTTCGCCAAGAACACGACAAGCCATGACAAGAATGCGGCATATATGGCTCCGTTTCGCACGCGGAAGCGGTGGTTCATTGCTGTTTGCGGCGTTTCGGTGGGTTTTGTCAAAGGGGCGTATTTCTGCCAGGCGGTTTACCGGGCGTCCTCATGGCCCGCCAACCGGCCCACGCGCTGCCATGGTTGCTGCCGAGGCGGCCCGGGCCCGTTCGCCCTTCGAGGCCCCCGCCCTCCCATTCCGCACGCCGCATCACGAGGAGTCCGCATGTCCCGTATCCGTACTGCCGCAGCTGCCCTCGCGCTCGCCGCGTTCGTCTCGGTCCTGGCCGGCGCCACCACCTCCGGCCCGGGCGACTCGGGCTGGGGCACGGCCCGAGCCGGAGGTGACGACTCGGGCTGGGGCTTGGCCCCGGTGACCACCGACGCCAGACCGGTGGCCGACCTGCGGATCTGACCCACCCATCCGGCTCCGGGCGCACACCGCCGGGGCGTCACGCCACTGCACGAGGGGAAGTTCATGTCCAAGCACGACGTCGAAGTCCTGGCCATAGGGGCCGGCCCGGCCAATCTGGCGCTGGCCGTGGCGCTGGAGGAGCTCGCGCCGCCCCACCTGGCCGGCGAGACCCTCCTGCTGGAGCAGGGCGACACCGTCGCCTGGCAGCGCGGCATGCTGCTGCCCTGGTCCCAGAGCCAGGTCTCCTTCCTCAAGGACCTGGTGACCCTGCGCAACCCGCGCAGCAAGTTCTCCTTCGTCAACTACCTGCACGAGAGCGGGCGGTTGGAGGAGTTCGTCAACCTCTCCACCTTCACCCCGTACCGCAGCGAGATATCCGACTACCAGCGCTGGGTGGCCGAGTCCCTCGACCGGGTCCGGGTGCGGTACGGCTCCAAGGTCACCTCGCTGACCCCGCACCGGGACCAGGACGGCCGGGTCGACGGCTGGCTCGCGCACACCGAGGACGGCGCGGTCATCAGCGGCCGGCACCTCGTCGTGGGCGCCGGCCGGGACGCCAACGTCCCCGCGGTCTTCCGCGGGCTCGACGCCGACCGCGTCATCCACAGCACCGCGTACCTGGACCGCATCGCCGCCCGGCCCCGGCGCGCGGGGGAGCGGGTGGTGGTCATCGGCGGGGCCCAGAGCGCCGCCGAGATGTTCCACTCCGTACAGCAGGACCTGCCCGGCTGCGTACCGACGCTGATCATGCGCTCGATCGGCCTCAACCACTACGAGACCAGCAAGTTCACCAACGAGCTCTTCTACTCCGGCTTCGTCGACGACTTCTACGACGCGGACCCCGCCGCCCGCAGCAGCATCCTGGAGGAGATGCACCGCACCAACTACGCGGGGCTCACCCCGGTCATGCTGGAGCAGCTCTACCGGCAGGTCTACCTGGACCGGATGCGCGGCGAGAAGGGCCTGTCGATCCGCACCATGACCCAGGTCACCGACGCCCGGGACACCGGCGACGAGGTCGTGTTGACCCTGGCCAACCGGCTGACCGGCGCCGTCGAGGAGCTCTCCTGCGACCTCGTACTGCTCGGCACCGGATTCCGCCCCGAGCAGCCCGCCGTCATCCGGCACCTGGCCGACGCGCTGGGCCTGGAGAAGATCGAGGTCGGCCGCGACTACCGGCTGGACATCGGCGAACAGTCCACCGCCAGCTGCTACCTGCAGGGCGTCAACGAGGCCACGCACGGCATCGCCGACTCACTGCTGAGCATCCTCGCCACCCGCAGCGAGGAGATCGCCCGGAACCTGATCGGTCACGCCGCGCAGTCCGCCCAGACCGCGCCCCGCCCCGCCGCCGGGGACCGCGAGCCGGTTCCGGCCGGCCTCTGAACGCCGTACGCGCCGCTCACCCCGTGTCCGCCGGCAAGCCCGCCCTTGCCCTTCCCTCCGTAAGGAACTCCCCTTGGACATCCGTCATTTCGACCGCGCCGCGCTCGGCGCGGAGAACAGCTGGTCGCAACGGCTGCTGCCGTGGCCCACGCTGAACGCGCCCTTCGAAGGCGCCCAGAGCGTCATCCGGGCCGGTGCCTCCTCGCCCAAGCACGCCCACCACGAGTACGAGATCTTCATCGCGGTGAAGGGCGAGGCCGAGATCGAGTCCCGCGGTGAGCGGCTGCCCTTCGTGGCCGGCGACATCGTGCACTTCCCGCCCGGTCACGAACACCAGGTCATCAACGAGACCGACACCGACTTCGAGATGTTCAGCGTCTGGTGGGACAGCGACATGAGCGCGGTCTTCACCGCCCGCCACGAGAGCGAGGGCTGAGCCATGCCGTCCCGCAACGAGCTGGGTGACCGGCGCGTCATCGTCATCGACACCCCGCCCACCCCCAACGGCAGCCTGCACATCGGCCACCTCGCCGGCCCGTTCATCGCCGCCGATGTGCACGCCCGCTACCTGCGGGCCACCGGGCGCGGCGTGCTGTACTCCTCCGGCACGGACGAGAGCCAGACCTACGTGCTGGCCAGCGCCCGCAAGCTCGGCATCGCCCCCGAGGAGCTGGCCCGGCGCTCGTGGACCGGCATCCGCGACACCCTGGAGACGATGGGGATGTCCGTCGACGGCTTCGCGCCGTACGACGACGGCTACCGCGCCACCGTCCTGAGGTTCGTCCAGGAGCTGCACGCCGCCGGCAAGTTCGAGCTGCGCACGGTGCGCCTGCCGTACTCGGAGAAGACCGGTGAGTTCCTCGTCGAGGGCCTGGTCTGCGGCGACTGCCCGATCTGCCTGTCGGAGAGCCGCGGCGGCCTGTGCGAGACCTGCGGCCACCCCAACAACTTCGACGAGCTGATCGGCGCCCGCTCCACCGTCGACCCCACCGACCGGCTCACCACCCGCGAGGCCGAGATCCTCGTCCTGCCGATGGAGGACTACCGGGACCGCCTCACCACCTACTACGCCGAGAAGCTGCCCTATCTGCGGCCCCACATGGCCCAGTTGGTGCGCGAGCTGCTGGACCGCCCGCTCCCCGACTTCGCGATCACCTACCCGATCGCCTGGGGCATCGAGGCGCCGTTCCCCGAGACGCCGGGACAGGTCATCAACGCCTGGGTCGAGGGCATTCCGGCGGTCATGTACACCACCGACCACGCGGCCCGGCAGCTCGGTGAGGAGACCGAGGCCTCCGACGAGCTGTGGCGGACCGACCGCGACCACGAACTGGTCTACTTCATCGGCTTCGACAACATCTGGTTCTGGGGCCTGACCCACCTCGCGCTGATCATGGCCCACGAGGGCCGGTACATCGTCCCCGACGCCATGATCGTCAACGAGTTCTACGAGTTGGAGAACGAGAAGTTCTCCACCAGCCGGGGCCACGTCCTGTACGCCGAGGAACTCCTTCAGGAGGTTCCCCGCGACCTCGTCCGGTTCTACCTGGCCCTGGCCAACCCCGAGAACCAGCGCACCAACTTCAGCCGGGCGGCCCTGGACAAGGTCGCCGGCGAGCGCCTGGTCCAGCCGTGGCAGCGGCTGCGCGCCCGGCTCGCCGAGGCGGCCGGGACCGTCGGCGTCACCACCCTGCCGGTCTCCGACCGGGCCCGCCGGCACGCGGCGATCATGCTGGAGCGCTTCGCCGCCTGCTACGAGCTGGAGGGCTACAGCCTCACCCGGGCCGCCCACCTGATCTGCGTACAGCTGGAGCGGCTGGCCCGGTGGGCCGAGGAGCTCGACCTCAGCTGCCAGAAGCTGGACCGGACGGCGCTCGGCGACCTGTTCCTGGAGGTCCGCGCCCTGATCGCCTGTGCCTCGCCGATCCTGATCGACCTGGCGGAGGCGGCCGCGCTGGCCGACGGCTTCGACGGCTCGCTCGGCTTCGAGACCTACGCGCTCTCCGAGGTCAAGCCGTTCGCCCTGCCGCCGCTCGGCACCACCACCGCCCAGGCCGGCTGACGCCGTGCGGATCATCGTCGTGGGGGGCGGAGTGATCGGCCTCCTCACCGCACTGGAGTGCTCGCTCGCGGGCGCCGAGGTGAGCGTCGTGGACCGGGGCGGGATCCCCAACCCGGAGGCCACCTCCTACGACCGGCACCGGGTCCTGCGGGCCCTGCACGCGGGCGCGCCGGAGGCCGCAGCGGCCATCGAGGCGCACCACCGGTGGGCCGAGGTCGAGTCCCGGCTCGGCGCCGAGGTCTACCACCGGGTCGGGGCCCTGACCGTCCTGGGCCCCGGCGAGCCCGAGGCCTCGGCCGCCGCACTCGCCGAGGTGCCGGGCGCGGTGCGGCTCGACGAGCGGGAGACCGCCGAGCGCTTCCCGCAGCTGCTGCCGCCCCGCGGCAGCCGCGCGGTCCTGGAGCGCAACGGGGGTGTGCTGCTCGCCGACCGGATCCTGACCGGCACCGCCGCGCTGCTGGCTGGCCGGCCGGGGGTGCGGCTGCTGCCGGGCCGGCGGGTGATCGGGGTGGAGGCGCCGTTCGGTCTGGTGCAGCTGGCGGACGGCACCGCGCTGCGCGGGGACGCGGTCGTGGTGGCCGCCGGCCTGTGGTCGCGCGAGCTGCTCGGCCGCGAGCGGTCCGACGGGCTGACCCTGTACCGGCAGACCCAGCTGATGTGCGCGGTGCCCACGACCCTGCGGGAGGTGTGGGAGCGCACGCCCACCATCCCGTCGCTCGGCACCCCGCAGGGCGCCTGGCTGGTCCCGCCGGTGGCCGGGACCCCCCTCAAGCTCAGCGCGGCCGTCGCCTGCCGGCCCGTGGACGAGGTGACCGACCGGGTGGCCCCCCGCGACCAACAGACCCGGCTGGTGCTGCACTTCAGCGCGTTGCTGCGCGGATTCCGGGCCGAGTGGATCGAGCGGGCCGAGGACAGCTACTACCTCGCCGACCGCACGACCCACGGCCCGGTCCTCGGGCAGCTGGGCGAGGACAACGCATGGATCTACGCGGCCTGCGGCGGCTCCTCGTTCAAATTCGCCCCCCTGATAGCCCGTTCACTGGCCCGCCGGGCACTGGGCACCGGGCCCGGCGTGCCGACCGGCCTGGCCGCCGTGGACCGCCCGGTGCGGATGCCCGGCCGGCTGCGCGTCCCCGACCACTTGATCTCAGGAGTTGCACCATGACCACCTCACTGGCCCCCGGGGCACGGCAGGCGGCAAAACCACCCGGCCCGGACCGGTCCGAGTGGCTGATCCTCCCGGCGAACTTCGTCACCTTCCTCGGCAACGGCATCCAGCTGATGGGCGCTTCGCTGCTGGTCCTCGAAGAGCAGCGGACCGCGCTGTCGGTGGGCTGGCTGTTCATCGTGGTGGCCATTCCGCAGGTGCTGCTCTCCATGGTGTTCGGGCGGCTCGTGGACCGGTTCGACCGGCGGACGATGTGCCTGGTGTGCGATGTGGCCAGCGCCCTGGCGGCCCTGTCGCTGCCGGTCGCCCTCGCGCTCGGGGCCCCCACCCAGGTCACCGCGTACGTCGTGACCTTCGTCCTGTCGCTGATCTCCGCCGCGTTCAACCCGGCCAGCAACGCCCTGGTGCGGGAGCGGGTGCGGTTCGAGCGGCTCGGACCGTTCAACGCCAACTTCTCGATGTCGACGCAGGCGGGCTCGCTGCTGTCGGCGGCCGTCGGCGGCTTCCTGATCCAGGGCTTCGGCCTGATGCCGATGTTCTACTTCAACGCCGTCACCTTCGCCTTCTCCGCGGTGTGCTGGATACTGCTCGGCCGCAAGCCGCAGGTGGGCACGGAGCAGACCGCCGAGGACGAGGCCGCGACCACCGCGGCGACGGGCGGGCCGGTCAAGCGCCTCGGGCTGCTCCTCGCCGTCGGCAGCGTCAACATCACCGTCAGCAATGTGCTGCTGGTGGTCCTGGTCATCCAGGTGTTCAAGGAGCGCGCGGGCATCTTCGGCCTGGTCGACGCGCTGGCCGGGGCCGGCATGCTGGTCGGCGCGGCCGTCTACAAACGGATCTCCGCACGGGTCTCCAACCTGACGCTGGCGGCCTTCGGCTTCGCGGGGAACGCGGCGCTGATCGCCGTGGAGCCCTTCCACATCGCCGCGCTGATGAGCGCGATCCCGTTCGCCGCCTTCGCCTTCGGCTTCGCCTCGATCTCCTCCCGCACCCTGCTGATGCGGGCCATCGACGACAGCCGCTCGGGCCGGGTGTTCGGCACCGTCAACGCGGTCAGCCTGGCGGCCGGCCTGGTCGTCACGATCACCCTGTCCTACCTCGCCGACCACCAATCCGTGGCCCTGGCCTTCTGGAGCCTGTCGATCCTGATCGGCGTGGTCCCGCTGGCCGCGCTCGCCACCATGCGCCGTTTCTACGCCGAGCGGGAGCCGGCCACCGCCGCGCCCGTGCCCCGGCCCGCCGACTGACCCGAGGAGCTGCACCATGAAACTGCTCGCGCTGGAGGCCCTCCAGAACGCCCAGTACTACCTGTCCCGCTACCAGCAGGTCGAGGAGTTCGGGGCAGAGCTGTACGTCCTGAACGGCCGGGGCGAGGACGACTACTGGCCCGCCGAGCGCTACCGCGTCGCCGGCTCGCAGGAGATCGACGACATCATCGCCGCCGCCCGCGACTGGCACGCGCAGGAGCACTTCGAGGGCGTGCTGACCTTCTCCGAGGCCGGAGTGGTCACCGTCGCCGCGGTGGCCGAGGCGCTCGGGCTGCCCGGCATCGGGGTGGAGGCGGCCCGCACCAGCCGCAACAAGTTCCTGATGCGCCAGGCCCACGAGAAGGGCGGCGCCCCCATCCCGGCCTTCCGTCTGGTGTCCGACGTGGCCGAGGCGCTCGCGGCCGGCGAGGAGTTCGGCTACCCCGTCATCCTCAAGCCGACGCTGGGTGCGGCCAGCAACTTTGTCTTCCGCATCGAGGACGCCGACGACATGGCCGAGCGCTTCGGCCAGGCCCTCGACGGCATCGCGACGATGTCCTGGTACCGGATGGAGGCACAGGGCATCGACCTGGGCCCCCAGGGCCTGCTGGTCGAATCCTTCCTGGACGGGCGGGAGTTCCTGTGCGAGGCGGTCGCCTGGGACGGCGAGGTGTACCTCGGCTCGATCGTCGACCGGGTCACCGTCGAGGGCGACACCTTCGACGACGATGTGCACGCCGCCCCCACCTCGCTGACCCCCGACCAGATCGAGGAGCTGCACCACGCGGTCCGGGCCGGCGTACGCGCCCAGGGCGTCACCCACGGTGTGCTGCACGCCGAGGTCCGCTACCACCAGGGCGCCCCGCACATCCTGGAGATCGCGGTGCGCCCCGGTGGCGGTGGGCTCGACCACATCGCCCGGCTCACCGCGGGCCACTGTCCGATCCGGGCCCTGATGGACACCGCGCGCGGCGTCCGGCCGCAGGTCGGTCCGTACACCCCGACCGGGGTGCACATCGCGGGCATGGCCCTGCTGTGCGCCTCCGGACGGATCGAGCGGGTCGACGTCCCGGCCGAGGTCGGCGACTCCGACAAGGTGTTCTTCTTCAAGATCACCGCCCGGCCGGGTGACGTCATCCGGCGTCCCCCCGAGGGCAACTCCATCCTCGGCTTCCTCGGCGTCACCGGCACTTCCTTCGAGGACGCCATGGACACCGCGACCGACCTCGCCCGCTCCATCGACGTGACGTTCACCCGCTAGCGCACCCCGTCGCCGCAGGGCCCACCGGGCCCGCGGGACCCTCACGAGCACCCCGGGCCGGCCCGTCACCCGGCCGGCCCGGCTCCCCCCTTTCCGCACCCGAGGAGAGATCGCCATGCCCTACCCACAGCCCATCGAGCCGCTGCTGACCGCCGAGGCCCCGCGCACCCGCACCGCGATACCGCGCCGGCTGCTGATGTGCCGCCCCAGCCACTTCGACGTGCACTACTCCATCAACCCGTGGATGCACCCCGAGAAGCCGGTGGACGCGGAACTCGCCCTCGCCCAATGGGAGACGCTGCGCGCGCTGTACGAGGAGCTCGGGCACACCGTCGAGCTGATCGACCCGCTCGACGGGCTGCCCGACATGGTGTTCGCCGCCAACGGCGCCACCGTCGTCGACGGCAAGGTGTTCGGCGCCCGCTTCCGCCACGTCGAGCGCACCGCGGAGGGCCCCGCCTACCTGGACTGGTTCCGCGACCAGGGCTACCAGGAGCTGTGCTGGCCGGAGTTCATCAACGAGGGCGAGGGCGACTACCTCCTGGTCGGGCGCCGGCTGCTGGCCGGCACCGGGTTCCGCACCGACCCGCGCTCGCACGCCGAGGCCCAGGAGTTCTTCGGCGTCCCGGTCACCGGACTGACCCTGGTCAACCCGGAGTTCTACCACCTGGACACCGCGCTCGCGGTGCTGTCCGACTCCGAGGTCATGTACTACCCGGCCGCCTTCACCCCCGGCAGCCGCGCCGTGCTCCGCGAGCTGTACCCGGACGCGATCCTCGCCACCGAAGCGGACGCCGCGGTCTTCGGCCTCAACGCCTTCAGCGACGGCCACAACGTGCTGTTGCCGCAGGCGGCCACCCACCTCATCGACGCACTGCGCGAGCGGGGCTTCGCGCCGCGCGGCGTCGACCTGTCCGAGCTGCTCAAGGCCGGCGGCAGCGTCAAGTGCTGCACGCTGGAACTCCGCGACCGCGCCTGAGCAGCCCCCACCACCCACGGAGGGCATGTTGATCCACTACGACGGCAAACGGTTCCGGAAGGTCACGGCGGGCCCCGACGCCCCCGTCGCCCACTACCGCCAGCAGGGCGACCTGCTCTGGGGCTCCTCCGCCGGAGGGGACGTCCGGCGCGGCTCGCTCACCGGCGTCGCCGCCCCCGACGGCACCCTCACCTTCGCCTACACCATGGTCCTGACCAGCGGCCGGACCGTCGCCGGGCACTGTGTGAGCGTCCCGGAGATCCTCCCCGACGGCCGCGTCCGGCTGCACGAGACCTGGGAGCGCTACGGCCCCGACGCCGACACCGGCACCTCCTGCATCGAGGAACTCGCCGCCACCGACCCCCTCATCGAGCAAGGACCGAGATGACCGCGATACCCCGCAAGGGCGGCACCATCAGCTGGGCCTGCACCCCCGGCTTCCCGCCCGCCGCCATCTTCCCCCTGCTGCCCCCGGGCCGCTTCGGCGCCCGCAGCCTGTACGAGTTCCAGATGCTGATGTACCGGCCGCTGTACTGGTACGGCACCAAGGGCGACGCCCGGGTCGACCCCGAGCTGAGCCTCGCCGAGGCCCCCGTGTGGAGCGAGGACGGGCGCACCGCCACCCTCACCGTCAAGCCCTACCAGTGGTCCAACGGCGAAACCGTCAACGCCGACGGGGTGATGCTCTGGATGCACCTGCTGGAGGCGAAGAAGGAGGAGTACGGCGGCTATGTGCCCGGCTACTTCCCGGACAACCTGACCGGCTACGAGAAGGTCGCCGAGGACCGGGTCCGCTTCACCTTCGACAAGGCGTACGCGCAGAACTGGGTCCTGATGAACCAGTTCAGCCTGATCACCCCGCTGCCCAAGGCCTGGGACCGTACCGCCGAGGGCCCCGCCAACGCCACCGGGAACAAGGACGAGGCGTACGCGGTCTACGACTACCTGATGGCCGAGAACGGCGACGTCTACGCGGAGGACAACTCCGCGCGCACCCGCTGGGCCGACAGCCCCGTCTGGTCGATCGTCAACGGCCCCTGGAAGCTGGCCAGTTACGCGAAGGACGGGCTGGTCACCATGGTGCCCAACCCGTCCTACTCCGGCCCCAACAAGCCGTACGCCGACGCCTTCCGCCTGGTGCCCACCGAGAGCGACGAGGAGCAGTACCGGGAGTTGGAGCGCGGCCCGCACGGGCCGGACGCCCTCCACCTGGGCTTCCTGCCCTTTGACAAGATCACCGAGCCGGCCCCGGACCCGGTCACCGGCGGCCCCAACCCACTCGCCGAGCACTACCGGATCGTCCCGCAGATCCTCTACGCCATCCACTACTTCCCGTTCAACTTCGCCAACCCCACCGTCGCCGGGAAGATCTTCCGGCAGCTCTACTTCCGGCAGGCCCTGCAGACCACCCTGGACCAGGACGGCTCGTTCCAGGAGATCTACCAGGGCTACGGCTATCCGACCTACGGGCCGGTGCCCGCCCTCCCGGAGACCGGGCTGCTCTCACCCGCACAGAAGTCCAACCCGTTCCCCTTCGACGTGGACCGCGCCCGCCGCCTGCTCCAGGACAACGGCTGGGACACCTCGGTCACCCCCGCAGTCTGCGTCAACCCCGGCACCGGACCCGGCCAGGCCGGTGAGGGCATCCCCGAGGGCACCCGGCTCACCCTCTCGCTGCGCTACGCCTCCGGGCACGAGAAGACGCTGACCCGGGTGATGCGCAAGTTCCGCGACGACGCCGCCCGGGCCGGCATCGAACTGGTCCTGGAGGAGGTGCACCCCTCCGTCCTGGTCGGCCAGGACACCACCGGCACCACCAGCTGGGAGCTGTCCTGCTGGAACGGCGGCTGGGTGTATGGGCCGAACTTCCACCCGACCGGCGAACTGCTCTACCGCACCGGCGCCGGCTGCAACTTCGGCAGCTACTCCGACCCGGTCGCCGACGAGCTGATCGAGCGGACCGTCACCAGCGACGACCCCGCCGACCTGTACGCCTACCAGGACTACCTCGCCGAGCAGGTCCCGGTCGTCTGGATGCCCAACTTCCCGCTGCGGGTCTTCGAAGTGGCCCACCAGCTCAAGGGCGTCGAGCCGATCAACCCACTCGGCTTCATCAACCCCGAGAACTGGTACTTCGTCGACGAGCCGGACGGCTCCGATGGCGCCCACTGACCTCGCGGCAGCCCTCCCAGCGGTGGACCCGGTCGCCCACCTCCTGCTGGCCCTCCCCCTGATCATGGCGTGCGGGCACCTCGCCGGGCGGCTGTGCCGCACAGTGGGGCAGGCCCCGGTCATCGGGGAGATCCTCACCGGCATCGCGCTCGGCCCCTCCCTGCTCGGGGCCCTCTGGCCGGAGGGGCAGCGGTGGTTGTTCCCGGCGGAACTGCTGCCGATCCTCAACGCCCTCGCGCAGATCGGCCTGGCCCTGTTCATGTTCCTGGTCGGCTACGAGCTCGACCTGCGCCACCTGCGGGGCCGGGGCCGCACCGCGGTGCTGGTCAGCAACGTCGGCATCGCCCTGCCCCTGCTCGGCGGACTGCTGCTCGCCCTGGCGATGTACCGGCAGTTCGCCGGGCCGGGCGTCGGGTTCCCGGCGTTCGCCCTGTTCATCGCCGTCTCCATGAGCATCACCGCGTTCCCGGTGATCGCCCGGATCCTCGCTGACCGGGGGGCCGACCGCACCCCGGTCGGGGCGCTCGCCCTGACCTGTGCGGCCATCGACGACATCACCGCCTGGTGCCTGCTCGCCCTGGTGACCGCGCTGGCCAGGGGCGGTTCGCCGGCGGGGGTGCTGGTCACCCTCGCCCTGACCGTGGTGTTCATCGTCGCGGTGCACTACGGACTGCGGCCGCTGCTCGCCCGGTTGGCCGCCCGCCGGACCTGGCACGCCGAACGCGCCGTCCTCCCGGTGATGTTGTCCGCAGTCCTGCTGGCCGCCTACACCACCGACTGGATCGGCATCCACCCGATCTTCGGCGCCTTCCTGCTCGGTACGGCCGTACCGCGTGACGCGCCGGCGGTGGCGGCGGCCGTGGACCGGATGCGCTCGCTCACCCTGGTCCTGCTGCTCCCGCTGTTCTTCGTGTACTCCGGGCTGCACACCGAGTTCCGGCTGCTCGGCGGGGACGCCGGGCTGTGGGGCTGGTGTGCACTGATCACCGCCGTCGCCATCGTCGCCAAGTGGGCCGGAGCCACCGGCGCGGCCCGCCTGACGGGACTCGGCTGGCAGGACTCCGTCTCCCTGGGCGCGCTGATGAACTGCCGCGGCCTGACCGAACTCGTCGTGCTCGGCATCGGCCTCCAACTGAAGGTCATCACGCCCACCGTCTTCGCGATGCTCGTGGTGATGACGCTGGTGACCACGGTCCTGACCGCCCCCGCACTGCACCTGATCGACCGGGTGTCCGCGCGCCGGACGCCTTCCGCACCGCGCACAGAAATGGCCATGAAATGTCAGTAACCACCGTCATACCGGATCGGTCGGCCGAAGGGGTCTTCGCCCTTCAGCCGGAGGAGTCGGCCCAGGTCGAGGCCGCCGCCCGCGCCCTGTGCGACCGGCTGCCCGAGGTCGACGACCCGCGCTGGGTCGCCGAGGCCCGGTCGGCCTGGGAAGAGCTGCCCGTTGCGCTGCGGCGCAGGGCGCGCACCTACCGGCGGCACTCGGGTCCCTCCGGCGCACTCCTGGTGCGCGGCCTGCCCGTCGACGAGCAGAGCCTGCCGCTCACCCCGACCGTGCCCGGCTCCGTACAGCGCGAAGTGAGCGTGCCCGCCGCCGTGTTGCTGATGACGGCCTGTGGCCTCGGCGACCCGGCCGCCTTCCGCGCCGAGAAGTCCGGCGCCCTCGTCCAGGACGTGGTGCCGGTACCGGGCCAGGAGACCTTCCAGGGCAACGCCGGCTCGGTGGCCCTGATGATGCACAACGAGAACGCCTTCCACCCGCACCGCCCCGACTACGTGATGCTGCTGTGCCTGCGCGCCGACCACGAGAGCGCCGCCGGACTGCGCACCGCCGGCATCCGCGAGGCGCTGCCGCTGCTGCCCGAAGACCTGGTCGAGACGCTGTCGAGCCCGGAGTTCGCCACCCAGCCGCCGCCCTCCTTCGGCACGTCCGACGGGACGGTCCCGGCCCACCCGATCCTCTCCGGAGACCCCGAAGACCCCGACGTACGGGTCGACTTCGCCGCCACCACCGGCATCACCGACCGGGCCAAGGAGGCGCTGGCCGCCCTGGAGAAGGCGTTCGACGACGTGTCGTACACGGTGCGCCTGAGCGCCGGCGACCTGGCGATCGTCGACAATCGGGTGACGCTGCACGGCCGCACCGCCTTCACCCCCCGCTACGACGGCAACGACCGCTGGCTCCAGCGCACCTTCGTCCTCACCGACCTGCGCCGCTCGCGAGACCACCGCCCCGACGACAGTTACGTCCTGTCCCGCTGACCCCGGGACGTCCCGCACCGAGGAGACCCGTATGCCCGAACTTCCCATGAATCAGGCCGTCCTGAGCGCGGCCGTGACACGGTTCGCGCAGTTCACCAGGGTCGACGAGATCTGGGACGACTACCTCGCCGCCACCGGTGCGCGGCCCGACCTGTCCCGGCCCGCGCACCGCACGGCCCTGCACCGCTGGCTCAACCTCGCGGGCTGCCGCATCCGCTACCCCAAGCCGGGCGAGCCGGACCCGTTCGACACCGGTCTGGCCGCCTGGTGGGGGACCTGGGGCACGGCGCTCCCGCAGTGCACCCTGGCCCAGCTCACCGACGACGACCTCGACCTGCTGGGCACCGGCTTCGCCGAACTGGCCGCGACCCCGGCCGCGTTGTCCCCGGCCACCGGACGCGCCCGCACCCTCGGGCCGACCGCCGCCGCGAAGGCCCTGCACGCGCTGCGCCCCCAGACGCTGATGCCGTGGGACGAGGCGATCGCCGCGCACCTGCACGGCGCCCGCGACCACACCGCGTACGCCGCGCACCAGCGGCTCGGCCGCACCTGGGCCTCCCGCCTCCTGCAGGAGGCCGGTCTCGGCCCGGACCTCGACGGCGCGCTGAAGCTCGCCGCCGGCCTCGGCCGCCCGGCCCGCCCCCTGCCCAAGATGCTCGACGACTACTGCTACCTCGCCCTCACCGTCGACGGCGGGAGCACCCCGTAGACGCGGGCCGGCCGGCGAGGGAGTCCCGTCCACTCCACCGCCGGCCGGCTCCCCACTCACCGAAGGGTTATCACGTGGCTCGCAATGCGCTCAGCGCCAAGTTCCTGGAGACGGTGCCCGAGCCGGTTCCGGTGGATCCCCGGTCGGAGCTCCTGCAGGTCCTCTACCAGGACGCCCTGCTGACCCGCCCGCTCTTCCTAGAGGCGGACGAGCACCAGCAACTCGTCGGCGACCTCGAGGTGTTGCAAGCGTCCCTGACCAGCCTGCCGGACCGGCTGTTCGGCGGCGACCTCACGGCGTTCGCCCGCGCCCTGGGCATGAACGACGACCAGATCAGCTGTGTGCTGCGCGGCCGCAACAGCGGTGTGACCCGGCTGAGCCGCGCCGACCTGTACGCGGACGCCGCCGGCTTCCGGCTGCTCGAATACAACATGGGCAGTGCGATCGGCGGTTCGGACGCGGTCGACATCGCCCGCGGCCAGCTCCAGCACGCCCCCTTCCGGGAGTTCGTCGAGGAGCACCGCCTCACCCACGTCGACACCCTCCGGTCGCACATCGACACCCTCCGCATCGAGTCGGGCGTCGCCCCCGGCAGCCGGCCGGTGATCGCGCTCACCGACTGGCCCAGCAGCTACACCTCGCTCGCCCCCTATATACAGGCGGTCGCCCGCCGCTGGAGCGAGCTGGGCGTGGAGGCGCACGCCTGCCACATCGGCGAGCTGGCCGCGCGGGACGGCGGCATCTGGCTGGGTGAGCGCCGCATCGACATCGTCAACCGGCTGTTCATGCTGGAGGACGTGCTGTCCGGCCCGGGGGCGATGGCCCTGATGGACCCCATCCTGGACGCCGCCGAGCGCGGCGAGGTGAAGCTCTTCACACCGCTCGACGCCGAACTGTACGGCTGCAAGGCCGCCATGGCGATGCTCTCCGACGAGGCCAACCGCCCCCTCTTCACCGACCGGGAACTGGCCAGCCTGGACCGGCTCCTGCCGTGGACCCGGACGCTGCGCGAGGGCGAGGTGACCCTGGAGGACGGCCGCCGGGTCGACCTGGTCGCCTACGCCCTGGCCGCCCAGCACGAACTGGCCCTGAAGCCGACCCTGGCGCACGGCGGCGAGGGCGTGGTGCTCGGCTGGCAGGACGGACTGGCCGCCGGGGAGTGGGCCGAGCGGGTACGGGCCGCGGTGGATGGACCGTTCGTGCTGCAGCGCCGGATCCGGCCGGTCTCCGAACTGTGCGCCGACCACAACGGCGCCCTCGTCGAATGGACCCCGGTGTGGGGGGTGTTCACCACCGCCACGGTCACCGGCGGCGCCTGGATCCGGGCCACCCGCACCGGCTCCGGCGCCGACGTCATCAACCTCAGCGCGGGCGCCTCCATGGGCAGCGTCTTCCACGCCGCCGCCGACGGCCGGTGAGTACACGCGCCCGGAGACGGGCGCTGGCCCGGGGCCGATCCGAAGGGCCTCGCCCCGGGCCACCCTGGGGCGCCAGGGATAAGTCGGTGACCTGGGTGCGGTCAGCACGGCGGGCGGCGGGGCGACCCGCTCCGGACGCGGGCTCACCCGAAAGCGCATACGTGTCGGCGGGGCATCTAGGGTGCGTTCGGAAGTGGATCTTGATGCGTCGAGAGCCACTTCATGGGGAGGCGCGCTCTGACGCATGCGCAGCGGGCAAGGCCGGCGCCGCTGCTCCCGGTCGGGGAGAACCCTATGAGGTCCGCACCGGATCCTTGGTGCCGCCGGGTGCTCCGGCCGCGTCGTCGTCGGCCGGCCCGTCCGCGCCGTGGTCCGGGGACCCGAGCAGATTGCGCTGGCCGATCAGATAGCCCGCGTGCAGCCGGCTGCGGGCCTCCAACTGGTCCATTATTTCCGCGATATGGCGCTGGCAGCTGCGCAGGCCCATGCCGAGGCGCCGGGCGATGGCGCGGTCGTCGAGCCCGGACACCAACAGCCGCATGATGTCCTGCTTGACCTCCGACGACAGGGCCCGCACCTGCTCGACCTGATAGTCCGCCGCGAACGGCGTGGCGGTCAGCCAGGTCCGCTCGAAGGAGGCGACGGCAAAGTCGACGATGCTCTGGTCGTGGACCAGCACACCGCCGTGCGGATGGCCGTGGTAGGAGATCACCGCGGTCTTCCGGTCGAAGACGATCAGACGCGCGAACCCGTCGCTGAGCGTGCGGACTTCGGCCCCGAGCCGCGCCACGCGCTCCACGTACGCGACGGTCGGCTGGTTGTAGCGGGCGGTGTGCTGGTAGAGCGTGCGGATCTTGACACCGCGGCGCAGCAGGTCCTCGTCCCGCACGATCGCCTCTTCGAGGACCGGGGTGGGGCGCCCGCCACCGGGCTGTGAGGTGAGCATCTCGGTGGTGCAGGAGGCGGCCAGTTCGGTGAGCATGCTGCGCACCGACTTGAGCGTCAGCAGGATCTCGATCCCCGAACTCCGCAGCCACTTGGCCCGGGTGGCGGCGTACAGGGGGCGCAGTCGCTCCAACTCGGCACGTACCTGGGCGACCGCACTCTGCTGGTCCCGCAGCGCCTGCTCCATCGGGAAGAGGGTCTGGGCTGCCGCGCTGTCGGGGCTGACGGCCGTGAGCATCCCGGGCTTGTCGTCGGCCGGGCACAGCAGCCCCATCGCGCTCAGCTCCGCGAGCGCCTCCTCCACCTCTTCGACGGTCTTGCCTAACTGGCCCGGAAGGGAGGCGGGGAGCACGGCCGAACTGTTCAGTGCCAGCTCGTAGAGGGTGATGCCCACTGCGCTCAACTTCGGCAGCCCTGACGCTTCCAACCTTATCGACATCCTTGATGGGTGAATGAACGGTCCGCGGAGCGGTGCCATTCTTACGGGTCCGACAACCTCTCCCACAAGGGAAGGGGAGCATGATTTTGCGGACATCTGACGAAACCGGGTGACCAACGGAGAAACTGCACAAGATCACCATCAGCACCGGCTGCACCGGTCGTACCGACCGCACCGACCGCACCGACCGCACCGGCCGCACTGGCCGTCACCTCCGCGCGAACGGCCCCTCGCCGCAGAGGGGTTCACCGTCGAGGCGTTGTCAGTGGTCCGTGTCACGATCGGTGGCACGGGGTCGGTGCCGATCGGCCCGCGGCCCGAATACCGTTCCGTGAAGGGGAATCCACTCGTGACCGACAGCATCCAGCTCGCGTTCCGTACCGCGCTGAGCGTCGCCGACCCGGCCACCGCCGATGCGCTCGCCGAGCGGATGCAGCCGCGGTTGCTGAGGGCCCTCGCCCATCGCTTCGGGCTGCCGAAGCGGATGGTGGAGGAGCTCCTGGGCGGGGACGCCCGGCAGATGCGGGCCGCGCTGACGATCGACCCCGGTGAGTGGCTCCTGGGCGCCGCCGAGCTCGGCGATCCGGTGGTCGGGAAGGCGCTGTGGAACGCGTACTTCCGGGACGACGAGGGCGGGAAACACCGCGCGGTGCAGGAGATCCCCGATCTGCTGGCCACACTGGTGCACGCCGCCGACCTCAGCGACCCCCGCTGGTACGAGGACGACGGCCTGTTCCCGCTGCTGTATGCGCAGCGCCCCGGCCCCGGTCTCCTGCCCGTCCTGACCAGCGGCCTGATCGGGCTGCACGTCGGTGCCCTGGCCCTGTTCGCCGGGCACTTCCCGCCGCCGGTCGTCGTGGACGCCTGCCTGAGCCTCCTGGAGGAGTGGGGCGGCACCGAGCCGTTCACGCGGTTCCTCGAACTGCTCGACGAGGAACCGGACCTGGACACCGGGCACCCCTGGCTGCCGGACCTGCTGCGGCGGGCCGTCGACGCCGCCGACCCGGAGTCCCTCCTGAGGGAGCACCGGGCCGCGGGGGAGTGGGAGGACCCCGACCACCTCCGCGGGCTGCTCGAACTCCGTTACTGCCGCGGTGACGCGGTGCAGCCCGATGGCCTCGACTGGGAGTTGATCCGGCGTGAGCACGCCCGCCGGCCCCTCGACCTGCGCCGGCTCATGCGGTGGGAGGGCTGCCCCGACGACCTGGTGATGACGCGCTTGCGCGAGGACCCCAGCGACACCGTGCGGCATGCCACCGACCTGCCCTTCGAGGTCCTGAAGGAGCCCGCCACTCTCGATACTGACCTCGACGTCCTCAAGTACCGCGTCCGGGACGGCCAGGCGCCGCTGCACCGGGTGCTGGCCGAGCTGGCACCCGCGAAGGGCGTGCTGTGCGCCCTGGCGTACGACGAGGAGCCGACCCGCAAGGCCCTCGCCGCTCTGGTGGCCCCGCTCGGCACGGACCCCGTCAACTGGCTGACGTGCTACGCCCGGTTGCGGCGCTTCCGGGGCAGCCCCACCGAGCTGATCGCGGAGGTCACCGGGCCGGGGGCCCGGGTGAAGCGCCGCACCGACTGGCCGGAGCCACGGGAGGCGGAGTTCCCGCTCGGCGAGGTACGTCAGAGCGCCCGGGAAGCCTTCCTCGCCCTGCTGGACTCCGCCTCGCAGGAGGCCCAGACCGCCGTGGTCCCGCACCTCGACGGGCTGGGCGTCCAGCAGTTCCTGGTGCGGGGAAACCCGTCCCCGGCGGTCCGCGACGCGGCGGTGGCCGCCCACGGCCGTCCGGCCCAGCTGGCCATGGCCGCCGGACAGCCCGGCGGTGAGAAGCGGGACTACCTGCTGAATCTCAACGACCCGGAGATCGACGCCCGGTACCTCGCCGGCTGGCTCAACGGGCCGGAACAGGAACGGCTGCTGGCCGGGCGGCTGCGCGGCGGCGGTACCCGCCCGGTGCCCGACGAGCTGCTCGCGGTGCTGGACGAGCTCATCGTCAGCGAGGACCGGGACAAGCTGCTGTCCGGAGTGGACTCCGGCGACCTCGGCGTGGCCCGCCGGGTCGTCGGCCGTCTGCGGCTGCACCTCCCGGCCACTCGGCTGCGGCTGCTGAGCGCGGTGTGGGAGCGGGGCGGGCCGGACGCGGTGCGCGAGATCCTGGCCATGGACCGCCTCCCGGCCGCGCTCACCCGCTGGACGGAGCGACTGCTGGAGGCCCCCGACGGCCTGGTACAACTACGGTCCAGGCTCGCCGAGGAGAAGTCCCCCGAACGCCTCGCGGCGTACGTCCTCAGGCCGGGCAGCCGTCCCGAGGAGCGGCTGAAGTGGCTCCTCAGCGAGGAGCTGGAGGTGCCCTGGGCCGAGCTGGTGGCGGCCCACCGGTCCACGCCGTTCGCTCCGGAGCTGGTGGCCGAACTCGTGATGCTCCCGCGCTGTCCGCGAGAGCTGTTCCTCGCCTGGTTGGGGCGCGCCGACAGCATCCTGGGCTATCTGCTGGACAAGGCCCTGGAGCGCGGCACGTTGCGCCCCGAGGACTTCGTGACCCATGCGGCGCCCGCCCGGACCGGACTCGACCTGATATGCCGGTACCTCGCGGACGGACCCTCCAAGGAGGACCGGCGGCGGCTCCGGGACAAGGTCGCGGAGCTGGCCCCCGAGCGACTGGGCACCAACCCGGACGCCTGGGCGGTCTGTCTGCAGTTGCTGCCGGACTTCGTGGGCACCCTCGCCGAGCTGATGTCGACCGCGGGCGCGGCGGCCGGGGCATAGCGGTACGCCTCTGGTCACCCCGGCCGTAGGCCTCTCTGGTCACCCCGGCCGTACGCCTCTGGTCACCCCGGCCCTACGCCTCTGGTCACCCCGGCCCTACGCCTCTGGCCACCCCGGCCGTACGCCTCTCTGGTCACCCCGGCCGTACGCCTCCGGTCACCCCGGCCGTGCTGCCGCGGGCGGCGCCGACGGGCCGCCGGTGCGGTCCGGGCGCGCGGTCGGGGGGCGGCCGTCACGCCTGGTCGCGCCGCGCCGGTGAGCGGTGGCCGTGGTCCTGGACGAGCCGGCCCCGGAAGATCCGGTTCAGGTGGTGGTCCAGGACCCCGGCGGCGGACTCCGGGCTGCGCTGGCCGACGAGGACGCCGGTGCCGAGGCCCGCCGACATCGCAAGCAGGCCGACCGCCTCCGCCGACGCGTCCACCTCGGACGCCACCAGCCCCAACTCCTGTGCTTGCCCCAGCAGTTCGGTCAGGGTCCGTTCGGCGGCATCGGGGTTCCGGATGAACGGCTGGGCGGCGAGCGCCTCGTCGTGCACGGCCAGCACGGCGTACGAGGTGTAGAGGAGGTGGAAGGTGCGGCTCTCCTCGTCGGTGGGCAGCGCCGTGTGCAGCAGTGCCTCGATCACCGCGCGGGGCCCCGGGGCGTCCCCGGCGGCCCGGACCCGGGCGGCGACCCGCTCCCCGAACCGTTCGGCCAGCCGCTGCAGCCCGCACAGCAGCAGCTTCTCCTTGGTCTCGAAGTAGTACTGCACCAGCCGCAGGGAGACACCCGCCTCCGCCGCCACCTCGCGCATCCCGGCGGCGTGCAGTCCGCGTCGTCCGGCGACCCGGATGAGCGCCTCAGTGATCTCGGTGCGCCGTTCTGCGTGGTCCACGCGCTTGGGCATCGGCCGCCGCTCCTCTCGTCGTTCCCTCCGGGGTTGCCATTTCCCTTTGATGATACCGCTGTATCAACATCGTGGTACGTTCGTATCACGAAGAATCGACCCCCCTTTGGAGGTGGCCGTGCCCACGACCCGTAGCCGTGCCCAGGCCGATGTCGGCCGATATGTGAGCGATGCCCGGCGGGAGCGCTACTTCGCGGCCTGTGACGCGGTGTTCGCGCTGGGGGCGGACGCGTGCGCGGAGGCGGACGTGGCGACGTCCTTCGGCACCACGCACGTCTACCGCTACGGTTCCCAAGACCCGGCCGCCGGCTCCCGCACCCCCGTCGTCCTGGTGCACGGAGCGGGGAGCTGCTCCGCCATGTGGTACCCCAACACCCCAGCGCTCAGCGCCGATCGCCCGGTCTACGCCCTCGACACCCCGGGCGACCCCGGGCGCAGTGTGCAGAGTGCCCCCATCCACCAGCCCGAACGCGCCGCCCAGTGGTTGGACGAGGCGCTGGCCGGGCTGGGGCTCGACCGGGTGCATCTGGTCGGTACCTCCTACGGCGGATGGCTCGCCCTGAACCAGGCGCACCGCAGGCCCGGCCGGCTCGCCTCGGTCACCCTGCTCGACCCCGGCGGCCTGGAGAAGGTGGGGCTGCGGTTCTTCACCTGGATCTTCGTCAGCCTCTTTGCGACCTTCGCGCCCAAGGCCCTCCGGCCCCGGCTGGCGTCCTGGCTGGAGCAGCCGGTGCTCGTGGTGCCGGAGCTACGCACGATGGTCAGGAAAGGGGTCCGGGCGTACCGGATCCGCCGGCCGGCTCCGCTGCCGCTGTCCGACGAGGAACTGGCCACCATCCGCACCCCGCTCTACCTGGTGCTCGGCAAGCGAAGCCTGCTCGTCCACCCGCGGCGGCAGGAGGAGCGCGTCCCACGGCTGATACCCGGCGCCCGGGCCGAGATCGTGGCGCAGACCGGCCACGGTCCGCAGATCGACCACGCGGAGGAGGTCAACCGCCGGATGCTGCGCTTCATGGACTCCGTGGAACGCCCGTGAACCGCCCGTGAACCATCCGTCGGCCGGCCGCGGCTCGCCGGCGCGCGGGCCGGCTCCGTCGCCGAGGGCGTTGAGGTGAAGGACATCCGGCACGCGCCGGCGGCCCGGGCAAGAGCCCGGGCCGCCGGCCGATGCCCGTGCGGCCGGTGCCCGTTCAGCTGGCGCCCGTTCAGGCGGCGGAGCGCTCCACCGGGATCCACAGCTCCGCGTCCGCGTGCGCGCCGTCCGGCGACACGCTCACCCGCAGGATCTCCGGCCCCGGCCGGCTCCGGTACGGATTCGACGGGAACCACTGGGTGTAGACGTCCCGCCACAGGTGCTGCAGCGCCTGTGGGAACGGGCCGGAGTTCTCGAAGATGGCCCAGGTCCCCGCGGGGACGGGCAGGGCGTCCAGGTCCTCGGGTGCCTCGGCGTGCGTCACCACGCCGTGGTAGTAGTCGAGTTCGGTGCCCTCGGCCCGGCTCGGGTCGAGCTGGTCGCTCACCCCGACGATCCCCCGCGGCTCCTGGTCGGCCAGTGCCGTGAGGCGCCGTATCGTCTCCGGGGCGATGCCCCGGATAAACTCGGCGATCGCCGGGTTGACCCCCTCGTGGACGAGCGGGACCCGGGCCTTCTTGCCGACCACCCGGAAGGCGTCCTTGTCCACGATCCTGTATCGCATACTGCTGTTCCCTTCGATGATGAGGCGGAAGGACATCCGGGGCTGGGAGCGCAGCGCCGCACCGGTCCGCCGGGCCTCGCCCGGCCCCACGCCATGCAGGGCACGGAAGGCACGCGCAAAGGCCTCCCCCGAGCCGTAGCCGTAGCGCAATGCGACTTCCAGCAGCGTCCGTTCACCGGCGAGCACCTCGGCGCCCGCCACGGTCAGCCGCCTGCGGCGGATGTACTCCGACAGCGGGAGGCCCGCCAGCGCGGAGAACATCCGACGGAAGTGGTACTCCGATGTCATGGCGATCCGCGCGAGTTCGGCCACCTCGATCGGCTGGTCGAGACGCGACTCGATGTGCGCCATGGCCTGGTTCAGCTGCTCCAGCACCCCGGTCTCCTTCCCTTTCGCTCCCTCACGTTAGGAAGGACCCACCCTGCCGGACCCGACATCCTGTGCCCGGTCCGGTCGGGTTCGGCGCCCGTCCCGCCGGGCGGGGCCGTACCGCTACCCTCGACGGATGGCGCGCAACCCGAAGAAGGCCCGACGCCTCGTCGTCGGCGGGGAGACCTTCCTGTGGTCCCTGAACCACACCCACCGCGCCGGGGAGAGCGGTCGGTACGAGGACTGCTGCGAATCCGTCGTCCTGCGCCGGCTCCGGGCCAGGGGCCACCTCCGCATCCTGTTCCGGGAGGGCCCCGGCCGGCTCGCGGCCAGCGGGTTCCCGATGTCCTCGGGCGAGGTGTGCTCCGGGGGCCGCCACCTCAACCTGCACGAGCCGGGCACCGTACGGGCCCTGCTCGACGAGGCGCTGCGGCACGGGTGGTGCCCCGACGACCCTTCGGGCCGCGAGATCGACGGCTGGACACACTTCGACGCCGTGGTCCGGCGCCGGGAGGCCGCCACCCGGCCCGGGTGACCGGCTACGGCGTCCGCCGCACCGCACGGAGCGGCGGACGCCGCCCGGCGGGACCGGCTGCGATAGTCGGGGCATGGTGTGGATGCCGGACCCCGAAGCCCTGCGCGGGAAGGTCGCCGTGGTCGCCGGAGCGACCCGGGGCGCAGGACGCGGGTTCGCCGCCGCGCTGGGCGAGGCGGGCGCGACCGTGGTCTGCACCGGACGCAGCAGCGTGACCGGTCGCGGCGGGTCGGACTACGACCGCCCCGAGACGATCGAGGAGACCGCGGAGCTGGTCACCCGGCTCGGCGGGTGCGGTATCGCCGTCCAGGTCGATCATCTCGACCCGGAGCAGGTACGCCGCCTGGCCGTGCGCCTGCGCGGCGAGTTCGGCCGCATCGACGTCCTGGTCAATGACATCTGGGGCGCCGAACGCCTCAAGGGCGGGCCCGCGGACTGGAACACCCCGGTCTGGCGGCACGGTCTCGACGACGGCCTGCGCATCCTCCGGCTCGCCGTCGACACGCACCTGATCACCTCCCACCACCTCCTCCCGCTGCTGATCGAGGAGCCCGGCGGCCTGCTCGTCGAAGTCACCGACGGCACCGCGGAGTTCAACGCCGGGTCGTACCGGATCTCGGTCTTCTACGACCTGGCGAAGTCCGCGGTGAACCGGCTGGCGTTCTCCCAGGGACACGAGCTGCGGCCCTACGGCGGCACCGCGGTCGCCCTGACGCCCGGCTGGCTCCGTTCGGAGATGATGCTGGACGCCTACGGCGTTCGCGAGGACAACTGGCGCGCGGCGCTCGCCCCGGACCGGGACGACGGGCTCCCGACCGCACCGCCCGGGTTCGCGGAGTCGGAGTCACCGCGCTACGTGGGCCGCGCGGCGGTGGCCCTGGCCGCCGACCCGGCGCGGCACCGGTGGAACCAACGGTCGGTCAGCTCCGCGCAGCTGGCCAGGGAGTACGGGTTCACCGACCTCGACGGCAGACAGCCGGACAGCTGGCAGGCCCGCTGAGCGCACACCGGGGCCGCCCCGGGGCGCGCCTCACTCGGCCGGACCGTGGATCCGGCGGTGGGCCAGCGCCCACCAGACCTCGGCCAGGTCGGCGGGGTCGCGCAGATTGGTGCCGGTGAGCTCCTCGAAGCGCCGGAGCCGGTTGCGCAGCGTGTTGGGGTGGACGTACAGGCTGCGTGCGGCGGCCTCCAGGCGCATGCCCTGGCGGAGGTAGGCGGCGGCCGCCTCCTCCAACTGGGCGCCGTCCTCGCCGCGTTCGGCCAGCGGTTCCAAGCGGAGCCGTACCAGCTGGTCGCCCACGGCCGGCATCGCCACGACCGTCGCCCGCAGCCCCAGCTCCTCGCGGGTGAAGGCCCCGACGAGCCCCGAGTCGGCCGCGGCGCGCAGCGCATGGGTGGCCCGGGTGAACTCGGTGGCGAGGGCGGACCGGGCCGCCGGGGCACCCAGGCCCACCAGCAGGCCGCGGCACAGCCCGCCCGGCCGCCCGACCAGCAGCCCCGCCGCGTCCCCGTCCACGGTCGTCACCAGCGGCCGGCCCGCCGCGTCCCGCGCGAGCCAGGGGCGCAGCAGATCGAGGGCGCGGGCCAGGGCCTCGTCCCCCGGGTCCGCGCCGGGCCCGGGCCGGGAGGCGGGGGCGTCCTCGGGGCCGGCGACGGGCAGCCGTGCGCGGAAGGGCAGGCGCAGGGTGCTCCGGTCGCACGCGGCGTCCGCCTCCCCGCCGTCCGGATCGTCCCAGCGCGCCTCGCCGAGCAGCAGCGCGCGGACCAGCGCGGCGCGCCGGCGGTCGGTCGGCGCGCCCCGCCGGGCTCCGAGGTGACAGCTGCGGACGATGCGCAGCGTGGTGGCGTTCGCCCAGGCCCGCAGCGTCTCGGCGATCGGCAGCAACTCCTCGGCGGTGGCGTTCCGGGCCGCCATCTCCTCACCGAACCGCCGCCAGACGACGTCTGATCCGATGCGGTACGCCGAGATGATGTCCTCGACCGGCAGGGTCCGGGCCAGGGCGGCCACCTCGTCCAGGTGCCCGGCGGGGAGGACGTAGGAGCGCCCGCCGCCCCGCGGCGACCGGTGCTCCTCGCCGGCCCAGCGCTGCACCAGCGCCAGGCCGTTGCGCACCGCCACCGCCACCCGCGGCCGGATCCGGTCGACCGGCAGCGCCGCGTAGGAGGGGAGTTGACCCCGGAGGGCGTCGATGACCTCGTCGGTGAGGGCGCCGATCCGGGCGTGCAGCGCGGCGACGGCCTCCGGCACCGTTGTGGAACTCTCCACCCGTCCCCTCCCGACTCGGTGTCTTTCCCTATGGCGAAAGCGATCATTCGCCGCCATGCTACGAGGAAGCCGCCCGAAACCCCTACAGATGTTCGATCCTGAACGACTTCTGGGCTGTTGTCAGGATCCGTCCGTGGTGTGGTGCGCGGCCCTGCCGTTCCTCTCACCGGCCACCCCGGCCACCCCCACCCCCCAAGGAATTCCATGGCTGTTTCCTGGCGCCGTATCGCGGTGCCCGCCGCTGCGGTTGGCGTACTGGTCCCCGCCGCCCTCGGCGGTTACGCACTGCTCTCGGACTCGCCGGACTCCGGCACCTCCTCGGCCGGCATACGGGCCGCCGGCTCCCCGGGCCCGGAGACCGAGCCGGACAGCGACGGCGGAGCCCCCGGCCCGGAGGCCGCCGTCGTCGCCAAGCCCTCGGGTGCGCCCGCCGGTTCGGGCCGCTCGGTCGCCGTACGGCTCTCGTCGTACGACGCCCAGGGCAAGCGGGCGGTGCTCAAGCCGTCCGGCGGCAAGTCCGTGCGCTCGGGCGATGTCATCGCCGCGGCGCCGAGCCGGAAGGCCCCAGCGGGCGCCCTGTTCAAGGTGCGTACCGTCACCGGCTCCCAGGACGGCGAGGTGCGGGTCACCACCGCGCCCGCGACCCTCTCGGAGCTGCTCGGCGATCAGAAGGTGGACCGCCGCGCGGCGTTGCGCAGCGGCGAACTCACCGTCAAGCCGCTCTCCTCCGGCGTCACCGTGCAGAAGCCGGCCGACGGCAGCGGCTCGGGTGCCGAGGGCGGCGACGGTTCCGCCACGCCGTCCCAGGGTGCGAGCCCGGCCCCCTCCGGCGGGGCGAGTGCGCCCGCCGGGGACGGTGGGACCGCCGATGGCGCCTCGCCCGCCCCGTCGGCCTCGGCTGACGGTATGCACGCCCAGCTCGACCGTGCCGCGGCCCCCGCGGCGGACGCCACCCCGCGCGGCACGCTGCCGCCCAGCGCCGCCAAGGGCCTGGGCACCCTGCGGCTGGGGGTCAATGTGCCCCTGCCCAAGGGCGTCGAGGCGACCGGCAAGTCCCCCGCCCGGCTCGCCGGCGAGGTCAGCTTCCGGCCCGAGCTGATCTTCCAGTACGACCGACGGGGCGGGCTGAACCCGCTGCCGGAGCGCGCGGCCGTCGGCCTCGGCGGCTCCTACGCCTACGGCTGGCAGGTGCACGGCAAGGTGCGCGGCACCGCCGACACCGGACAGGTCGCGGTGCCGCTGGCGGCGGTCACCGGCCGGCACGTCTTCTGGGTGGGCCCGGTTCCGGTCGTGGTCAGCACCGAGGTGACCTTCACCTACCGCTTCACCGCCGGCGGGCGCATCGTGCTCGACGCCGACCAGCGCACCACCGGCTCGTTCGCCGTCGGCGCCCGGTACGACCGCGGGCACGGCTGGCAGCCGCTCCACGAGGCGCACCAGCAGACCAAGGGCGGCAAGCCCCGGGTCGAGGGCGCGGCCACCGCGAAGGCGCAGGTCGGGGCGCACGCCGAGGTGTTCCTGTACGACACCGCGGGGGTGGGCGGCGATCTCTCCGTGCACCTCACGGGGCGCGCCGCGGCGGCCACCGGCGGCGGTGACCCGGCGTGGGCGCTCAGCGCGGGCTACGACCTCAAGACCGAGCTGATGCTCCAGCTGAAGATCTTCGGCATCCAGATCGCCGACCTCAGGACCACGCCGTTCGCCCTGCACGACGAGCGGAAGCTCTTCGGGCACGGGAAGCTGCCCCCGGCCTGAACCCGCGGTCCGCGGACCGCACCCCGACTGAAGGCGCCTGCCCGGACCGACCCGGTGCAGGCGCCTTCGCCATCCCCGCTCCGGGTAGAAAGGCGCAGGTCACGGGCGTCCGCGCGGGGAGGAGTGGTCCGGGTGGACGCCGGGACGGCGCTGTGAGCCCCCGCACATCACAGCGAAAAAGCTGGTGGATTCCCCGCGGACACGTGTACTCCTGGTACCTGCTCGCGCTATGGATCACGAATTCCGATCAGGTCGATGGGGGGAATCAAGAGAGGGGCGTCACGAAATCGTGAATCGTCTGAAGGTCACGGCAACCACACTTGCCGTCGGAGCCCTCGTTTCCATTCCCACTTTCGCCGAAGGCGCCACAACTGGGGCGTCGTCGACCTCCGTACCGAGCCCCACTTCGGCTGGTCCCGTCGGTATACCCGGCGCCTGGACAAAGAAATTCTCCGATGAGTTCACTGGCACGAATCTGGCCGGAACCTGGACCCCCGGATGGTTCGGATCCGGGGTCACCTCCCCGGTCAACAGTGCTGAGCAGGCCTGTTACGACTCGCGTCAGGTGACCCTGCCGGGTGACGGCACCCTCCACCTGAAGGCGGCTGCGCGCCCCTCGGTCTGCGGCGGGAAATCCAAGCCGAATACTGGCTCGCTGGTCAATACCAACGGAAAGTTCCAGTACCGCTACGGTGTCGTGGAATGGCGGGCCTATATCCCCGCCAGCGGCACGCGCATAGCGAACTGGCCGGGCCTGTGGTCCAACGGTCAGAATTGGCCGAAGGACGGCGAGAACGACACCATGGAGGGGCTCGGCGGTAGCGCCTGCTTCCACTTCCATTCCCCGTCCGGCGGTCCCGGTAAGTGCGCCCCCGGGAATTACACCGGCTGGCACACCTTCGCCTCCGACTGGGAGCCGGGGCGGGTGACCTACTACTACGACGGGGTGCGGGTCGGCCAGATCACCACCGGCGTCACCAGCTCTCCGCAGTACCTGATCATGGACAACACGGTGTCGTCGTCGATTGGCGGCCCGACCGTGCTGCCCCGGGACATGCTGGTCGACTACGTCCGGGTCTGGCAGCACTGAGCCCCGCCCGGCGGCCCCGCGCCGGCAACCGCCATACTGCGTGCGATCTTGCTCCCCGCCCCGAAGGGAACGCACGCCGTGTCCTCTCCTGCCGAACCCGCCCTCACACGCACCTCGGTCGCGGTCATCGGAGCCGGTCCCGCCGGGCTCACCACGGCGAACCTGCTGCGTGCCGCCGGCATCGACTGTGTGCTACTGGAGGCGGAGAGCCGGGAGTTCATCGAGCGGCGGCCGCGGGCGGGGTTCGTGGAGGAGTGGGCGGTGCACGCCCTGGCCCGGCACGGGCTGGCCGACCGGATCCTCGAACGTGCCGATACCCAGGCGGAGTTCGAGTTCCGCTTCGACGGTGAGCGGCACACCTTCCGCACCGCGGAGCTGACCGGTCGGCGGCACTTCGTCTATCCGCAGCCCCTGTTGGTCACCGACCTCGCCGCGGCCTATGTGGACCGGGCGGGCGGTGACGTCCGCTTCGGCGTACGGGAGGTCCGGCTGCACGACATCGACGGTGCCCGGCCCGCCGTCTCCTACACCGACCCGGAGACCGGGGCCCGGCACCGCATCGAGTGCGACTTCATCGCCGGGTGCGACGGCGCGCGCGGGGTGAGCCGGGCCGCGATCCCCGCCGGCCGGACGCGGCTGACCCGCTACGACCACGGCGCCGCCTGGCTCGCCCTGCTCGCCGAGGCGCCGCCGTCCGCCGACGGAGTGGTCTTCGGCATCCACGAGCGCGGGTTCGGCGCCCATATGGCCCGCAGCCCCGAGGTCACCCGCTACTACCTCGAGGTCCGGCCGGGGGAGCGGGCCGAGGACTGGCCGCACACCCGGGTGTGGGACGAACTCCAGCTCCGGCTGGCCGCGGCCGTGGCCCGGCCGCTCGCCGAGGGACCGCTACGCGAACGGGTGGTGCTGGACATGCACAACTACGTCGTGGAGCCGATGTCCTACGGCCGCCTCCACCTGGCGGGCGATGCGGCACACCTGGTGGCACCGATCGCCGCCAAGGGCATGAACCTCGCGCTCAATGACGCGCTGCTGCTCGCCGAGGCGCTGATCGCGCACTACCGGGGCGACGACCGGGGCCTGGCCGGCTACTCGCAGGCCGCTCTGCGCCGGGTCTGGCAGTACCTGGAGTTCTCGCAGTGGCTGTCCGAGGTGCTGCACGGCGCCTCGTCCGGCGACCGCTTCCGCGCGGGCACGGCCTCGGCCCGACTGCGGCGGCTGCTGGGCTCACCGTCCGCGGCAAAGGCGTTTGCCGACCTGTATCTGGGTGAGGAAGCTGATCTATGACCGGGAAACGGATCCGTGACCGCAAGCGGATCTGTGACGGAGCGCGGGATGCCGCGTTGAAGTGGTAGAAATTCCGCGAAACGTAAGGTGGATGTACGGAGAAGGGAGACGCCATGTCCTCGAAGCGCCGTCGTAAGAAGAAGGCACGCCGCAAGGGCGCCAACCACGGCAAGCGGCCGCAGTCCTGAGCCGAAGTCCGTGTCCGGCCCGTACACCCCCGGGCCCCGATGGGCTCCCCACGTCCCCGCCCACCAGCGGGACGCGGGGAGCCCACCGCGTTTCCGGGCCACCTACGAGGCGGGCCCCGCGAGCCCGACGCGATCCGAACGACGCACCCTAGGCTCCGAACGACGCACCCTAGGCCCGGGTGAGGGCCTCGGCCACCCGCATCGTCACCTGCTGCTGGGTGGTGTCGCGGCGGACGGGGGTGAACGACAGCACCGCGCTGCGCTGTTGGTCACGGGTGGCGACCATGGCCGAGGCGTAGCCGTACCGCTCACCGGTCTTGCCCCAGAAGGTGATCCCGTTCATCGTCACGGTCTGCAGGCCCGCGCCGTAGCGGGCCGGGCTGCCGTCGAGCATCCGCACCTCGTCCGGCGGCAGGGTGAACATCCGCTGCAGTACGTGGGGCGGCAGGAGTTCGCCGGCGAACAGGGCCGTGACGAAGCGGTCCAGATCGCCGGTGTTGGAGATCATCTCGCCCTCGCCCCAGGCCTCCGACTGGTTGAACTCGGTGATGTCCAGCAGGGATCCGTCGGTCATCGCCAGATAGCCGTGCACATGCGGGCCGTGGATACGGGGGTCGTCGCCGGGCACGGAGGTGTGCCGCAGGCCCAGCGGGCGCAGGATGCGGCTGCCGATCACCTCGCCGTACCGCCGGCCCGTGAGCCGCTCGATCAGCAGTGCCAGCAGGACGTAGTTGATGCCGCGGTACTCCTGCGCGGTGCCCGGGGCGAACTTCATCGGGCCGGGCGGGAGGGTGGCCACGATCCGCCGGGGCGTCCACCGGTCGTAGCGGTGCCGGGCAACGGCCTCCGGGGTGGACAGGTCCGGTACGCCCTGCTCGTCGGGGAGTCCGCTGGTGTGGTTGAGCAACTGCAGCACCGTGACGGGTGGGAACTCCGCCGGCAGCAGGCCCGGCAGATGACGCTGCACCGGTTCCGCCGGCCCGATCCGGCGCTCGGCGACCAGTTGCAGCACCACCGTCGCCACGAACACCTTGGTGATGCTGCCGATGCGGAAGGTGTCCCGCGCCCGGACCGCATGCCCCTCGGCCCGGTCGGCGACCCCGGCGGTGCCGTACCACCGCCCGGCCGAGCCGCTCACCCGCAGCTGGGCGGAGGTCAGCCGGGGATGCTCCAGATCCGCGAGGGCGGCCCGGAGCGCGGGGACGTTCAGCGGGGGGACGGCAGCGGCGGGCGGCACCGGCCTCGGCACCGGCCCGCCCGACGGCCGCGCCGCCGGCCGGGGCGTGGCGGCCCGCGCGGGGCCCGCCGTCGCGGCGACCACCGCACCTGAGAGCGCGGCCCCCACAACTGCCCTGCGTGACAAGGAAGAAGAACGCTCATGTCTCATGACCCTCAGCCTTCCAAGGCACTTGCGCCGGGACCTCAGGGCTTGCCCCGATGCGCCCCTGACCCGCCCCGGACGCGTCCCTGAGAAGCCCCCGCCGCGCCCCGAGTAGAGGTTGCCCTGCCCCCGGTCTAGCGTGGAAGGGAGTGCTCCTTTGCGAGGGGCGCGGAGGGGTGTTGTGATGTCACGTGCCCAGCAGCAGGCGCCGGCCGCCGACAGCAAGCTGTCCCAACTGCTCGACAGCCCCGTCATCGGGATGTCGCCGTGGATCGCGATGTCGATACTGGTCGGGCCGGGCCGCTATGAAGTGGCGGTCGGGGTGTCCCTCGCGCTCGCCGTGGCCCTGGTCGTGGTCGGCCGGATCCACCACCGTGGACGTTCGCTGAAGATCCTGGAGGTCGCCGATGTGGTCTTCTTCGCCGCGATGGCCGTCATCGGCATCTTCGCCTCCCCGGGCATGCTGCGCTGGCTGGAGAATTACTCCGGCGAGGTCTCCAGCATCGCCCTGACGGTGATCGCCCTGGGGTCGATGGCTCTCCGGGTCCCCTTCACGCTGCAGTACGCCCGTGAGCAGACGCCTCCCGAGGTCTGGAACGAGCCGGGGTTCCTGCGCACCAACTACCTCATCACCGGCGCCTGGGGAGCCGCCTTCGCGGTGGCCGCGATAGCCGGTGCCTTCGGCGACCTGGTGCTGCACAACTCGAACAACGTGTGGACCGGTTGGATCATCCAGATCGCGGCCATCATCGTCGCGCTCCAGTTCACCCGCTGGTACCCGGACGTCGTGCGCGCCCGTTCGCGGCGCGAACGCGGGGTGCCCGGACCTCCGGAACCGCCGCTCAGCGCGCTGCTCATCCCGCTGGCCGGCTATCTGACGCCGGTGGGCATCGCGGTCCTCGCCTTCGACGCCGGCCCGCTCTGGCTGGGCGTCGCGCTCATCGTCGTCGGCGTACTGCTGGTCAGATCGCTGAGCCGGACGCCGTCGGCCGAACCCGGTGTGCGAGGGTGAATGGGCCGGGTGAACGGGCCGGGGCAGGCCGGGACCGCGGGGCTTCGTCGCTGGTCGTGCGTGGCGCCGGAGGAAACCCGGACCCTTATGCCCCGGTTGATGAGGGTTGCCAGTCGGTGTCCTAGAATCGCCGGATGATCTTCATTGTCGTCAAGTTCCCCGTCAAGCCCGAGCACGCCGAAGAGTGGCCCCGTCACGTGGAGGCGTTCACCCACGCCACCCGCGCCGAGCCCGGCAACCTGTGGTTCGAGTGGTCCCGCAGCATCGAGGACCCGCACACCTACGTCCTGGTCGAGGCGTTCGAGGACGGCGCCGGCGAGGCGCACGTCAACTCCGACCACTTCCGCGCGGGGCTCGAGACCATGCGCCCGCTGCTGCGCCGCACCCCCGACATCGTGAGCACCACCATCGAGGGTGCGCACGGCTGGAGCGCGATGGGCGAGCTCGCCCTCGACTGACGGCCGGGACCTCCGCGCGACCGGGACCTCCGCGCGACCGGACCTCCGCACGGCCGGGACCTCCGCACGGCGGGTGACCGACGGCGCACGACCCGGCAACCGCACGGCCGGGGCTCGACGGGACGCCCGGCCGTGCGGTTCCGTCGCGCCGGCCCACCGCAGCCCGCCGCAGCCGCCTCAGCCCGCCGAAGGCCCCCGCAGCGCAGCAGAAGCCCGCTCAGCCCACCCGGGCCCCTCAGCCCACCAGGTGCCCGAGGAACCAGTCCCGGGCGAGGTCGGCGACCCGGTTCAGGGTGCCGGGCTCCTCGAAGAGGTGGGTGGCACCGGGCACGATTTCGAGCTGGGTCTCGCAGCGCAGGGCGGCCTCGGCCTCGCGGTTGAGGTCGAGGACCAAGGGGTCGTTGCCGCCGACGATCAGCAGCGTCGGGGCCCGTACGCCGGCCAGCAGCGGCCCGGCGAGGTCGGGCCGGCCGCCGCGGGAGACCACCGCGCCGATGTCGGCCTCGGGGGAGGCGGCGGCCCGCAGCGCCGCCGCGGCGCCGGTGCTGGCGCCGAAGTAGCCGATCGGGACGTCCGCCCGGCCGCGTAGCCATGCGGTGGCGTCGGTCAGCCGCTCGGCGAGCGTCTCGATGTCGAAGACGTTCGCCCGGTTGGCCTCCTCCGCCGGGGTGAGCAGGTCGAAGAGCAGGGTGCCCAGACCGGCCTGGTTCAGCGCCTCGGCGACCAGCCGGTTGCGCGGACTGTGCCGGCTGCTGCCCGAGCCGTGCGCGAACATCACGACGGCCTTGGACCCGTCGGGGAGATGGAGGTCCCCGGTCAGCCGGACCCCGGCGGCGTCGATGGCCACCTCCTCGATCACGTCCCCGCCGTCCGGCACGGACGCCGCGCCGGAGTCGGTGTCCGTCCCGCTCGCGGCCCGCGCCAGCAGGGACACCACGTCCTCGTCCGGGGTCTGGGAGAAGTCCTGGTACCACTCGCCGACGGCGGAGAACCCGAACGGGGTGGAGAGGCAGACGAATTCATCGGCCGCGGTGCGCAGCCGCTCTGCGGCGTCCGGTGGCGCCACCGGCACGGCCAGCACCACCCGGGCCGCGCCCTGCGCCCGTACCACCTCGCACGCGGCCGCCGCCGTGGCGCCCGTCGCGATCCCGTCGTCCACCACGATCGCGGTCCGGCCGTCGAGGGCCAGCCGGGGCCGCCCGTCGCGGAACCGGTGTGCCTGCCGGACCAGTTCCGCCGACTCGGCCTGCTCCACGGCGGCCAGATCGGCCTGTCCCAGCCGGCCACGGCGGACGATGTCGTCGCTGATGACGCGCACCCCGCCCTCACCGATCGCGCCGAAGCCCAGCTCGCGCTGGTAGGGGACCCCCAGTTTGCGGACCACGATCACATCGAGCGGGGCCCGCAGCGCCCGCGCCACCTGGAACGCCACCGGGACGCCGCCGCGCGGCAGGCCCAGGACGATCGGATCCTCCCCCGCCAGGTGCCGTAGCGCTTCAGCCAAGCGCTGCCCCGCGTCCGTACGGTCGGTGAACAGCACAGTGTGTGCACCCCCTACCCCAGGGGAGACGGAAGCCACGTCCACACCTCACTTCGACGAAACCGCAGATACCGGGGCCCTGCAAGTCGGCCGAGCAGCGCCGGGGCGGCCGGGCCCGTACGCGCGGCGGCGCGCGGTGGTGGCCGCCGGCGAGCCGTGGTGACTCCGGGCCGGCCGTGGTTACCGTCGGCACATGGAAGGAATCGGAGCGGTTCTGATCGATATCGACGGTGTGCTGACCGTGTCGTGGCGGGCGCTCCCCGGAACCGTCGCGGCCATGGAGCGGCTGCGCGCCGCCGGGCTCCCGCTGGCGCTGGTCACCAACACCACCTCGCGGACCCGCGCTGCGATCGCCGCGCGGCTGGCCGACGAGGGGTTCCCGGTCGGGCCCGACGACATCCTGACCGCCCCCGCCGTCACCGCCGCCTACCTGCGGGAACACCATCCGGGGGCGCGCTGTCTGCTGATCAGCAGCGGGGACGTGGCGGACGATCTGGCAGAGGTGGAGATCGTCGCTGCGGGCACCCGGGGCGAGGTCGCCGGCGCGGCCCCGGAGGCCGAGGTGGTGGTGTTCGGCGGGGCGGGGGAGGAGTTCGGCTATGCGGCGCTCAACGCCGCCTTCCGGTGCCTGCAGCGCGGTGCCCCGTTGGTCGCCATGCACCGCAACCTGTACTGGCGGACGGCCGGCGGGCTCGATCTGGACACCGGGGCGTTCCTGCTGGGCCTGGAGCGGGCCGCCCGGACCGAGGCGGTGGTCACCGGGAAGCCCTCCGGGGCGTTCTTCGCCGCGGCGCTGGCACATCTGGGCGTCCCCGCCTCCCGGACGCTGATGGTGGGCGACGACATCGAGTCCGATGTGCTGGCCGCCCAGCGCTGCGGGATCACCGGCGTGCTGGTCAGGACCGGCAAGTACCTTCCGGAGACCCACCGGGCGGCCGACGGGTCCCCGGACCACGTGATCGACTCCTTCGCCGAGCTGCCCGCCCTGCTCGCGCGCTGAGCTACGGCGTTTCCTGCTGAGCGACGGCGTTTCCTTCGGAGCTTCGTCGGCTCGCCGAAGCTCCGAAAGAGGCGCCCTACGGCGTGCCCGGGGTGCTGAGTAGCGTGACGATGTCCTCCGCCGCCCAGTAGCCGTGGGCACCGGGGCAGCTCGCCAGATACGCCGCCGCCCGTAGCGGGCTCCAGCCGTGGGCCGTGACGATGCCGGCCGCGATGTGCTCCAGATAGGCGGCGGAGGGCGGGTTGAGGTGCACGGAGGCGTCCGCACTGCTCCAGGGAGCGGTGAAGGTCAGCACCGGTGTGCCGTCCAGCAGCCCGGCGCACACCAGGGTCTCGTAACGGCCCGGGCCGATCCGGGCGCGGCCGTGGGTGAGGACGTCGCTGAGGACCTCGGCGAGGTCGGGGGTGCCGCCCGGCGCGCGCTCCATCTCTTGGGCCGCGATGTCGGAGACCTGCTCGGTGGTCAGCAGGTAGGCGCGGGCCGGGAGTTCGGCCGGGGCGCCGTCGGCGGGCGCCCGGTCGGGGTCGTAGAAGGCCCGGCCGCCGGTCCACACCCGCGATTCGGTGGCGAAGTACAGCAGTCCCGGCAGCATCACCGGGGCGGAGCGGGCCGGGCCGCGCGGGTCCCGGCAGCCGGGGTGGCTGCGTAGCCCGCCGGGCGGCCGGCCGCCGGTGAGGTACGTGGTCAGCCGGTCCAGGTGCATGTTGGAGCCGTACGCGGCGTACCAGAGGTGCGAGGTGCGGCTGAGGTCGTGGACGGTGCCGGAGGTGGCGTCCAGGGGTTCGAGGGGGTGGGGCCGGATCACATCCGCACGGTATGCGACGGCGGTGCCCGCTTCCGGGCACCGGCGCGGGGGTTTTGCCGCGGGCGCGGTGGAGATGCGCACAGCACGGACCGGAACACACCGAGGGGCGGAGGCGCTGTGACGAACGCCAGGTCAGAGCGGAGCGGACGAGCGATATCTGGGGCGGCGAGCCGGCGAGGGCTGCTCGCCGCGACGGCTGCGGCCGGATTAGGGCTGCTCACCGGGTGCGGGGAGGGGGCCGCCCGGGCACCGGGGGCGGCCCCTGCACGCAGCCCCTCATCCGGGTCCGGGGGCGCGCGGACGCCCTCGTCCGGGTCCGGTGTCGGGGAGGCGTCCGGCCGGCCGGGGAGCCCGTCCGGCACCGCGTCCCCGGGCCGTACCGCCCGCCCCGAACCGCCCCGGGGGAAGCCCGAACTCCCGCGTGGCGGGCGGGAGTTGTTCCCCCGCTACCGGCTGGTGGGGTTCTGCGGCCTGCCGGGGGCGGCCGCACTCGGGCGGCTGGGGACCGGCGATCCGGACGAGCGGGCCGCCGAGATCGAGAAGGTGGCCCGCGCGTACGCCGCCGGGCGCGAGCCGCTTCCGGTGCTCGAACTGCTGGCGGTGGTCGCCAACTCCGCGCCAGGGCCGGACGGCAGGTACCGCTCGCGTACGCCGGCCGCCACCATCGGCCGCTTCCACCGGCTGGCGCGCCGGCGGCGGGCGCTGCTGCTGCTGAACATCCAGCCGGGTCGGGCGCCGGTCCTCGACGAGGTCAAGGCGCTGCATGACTGGCTGGTCCATCCGGACGTGGGGATCGCGCTGGACCCGGAGTGGGAGATGGGGCCCGGCCAGGTGCCCGGCGACACCTACGGGCGCACCGACGGCGGTGAGTTGACCCGGGTGGCCCGCTATCTGTCCGGGCTGGTGGCGGAGCACGACCTGCCGGAGAAGCCGCTGGTGTTCCACCAGGTCGCCACGTCCGTCGTACGGGAGCAGTCCGCGCTGCGGCCGCAGCCGGGGGTGGCGCTGATCAAGAGTGCCGACGGCATCGGCTCGCCGGGTATGAAGCGCGGCACCTGGCGGCGGCTGGTGAAGGAGTTGCCCGAGGGGCTGCACACCGGTTTCAAGCTGTTCTACGAGGAGGACGCGGAGGGCGGCAGCCGCCTGATGACGCCCAAGGAGGTGCTGCGTCTCCGGCCGCAGCCGGAGTACGTGATGTACGAGTGACCGGCGGCCGGAGACGCGGGGGCGGGGCGGTGGGGCGTACCCAGGGCTGTGACGTGGGGGCCTAGTACGCGTGCCGTTCCGCCCGGTTCATCCAGGTGGCATAGGCGTTGGCGCCCAGCTCGGGGTACAACTGCTCGACCTTGATGCGGCGTTCGTCGAGCGGCTTGCGGAAGTCCTCGTACTGGAAGGTGTCGTCGAAGCCGATCTTCCGGGTGTCGTCCAGGTCGCAGCTGAAGTACACCGCGTCGATCCGGGACCAGTAGATGGCGCTCATGCACATGGGGCAGGGCGCGCCGCTGATGTAGATCGAGCAGCCCTGGAGCATCCGGGCGCGTTCGGGCACCGGGTCCGGTGAGCCCTCGGGGCGGGGCACGTACTCCAGGGTGCTCTCGTTCGCGCGGGCCGGGGAGATTGACGGGGCCTCGGGGTTCAGGATCTGCACCGCCTTGCGGATGGTCTCCACCTCTGCGTGCGCGGTGGGATCGCCGGTCAGCAGGACGCGGTTCTGTCCGCGGGCGACGATCTCGCCATCGCGGGCGAGCACCGCTCCGAAGGGGCCGCCCCAGCCCTGGTCCACGGACTCGGTGGCCAGCCGTACCGCCTCGGTCATCAGCTCTTTGTGATCCATCTCGGACTCTCCGATCGGCACTGTGTGCCCTCGCGGCGTGGTTCCCGTACGCCCCCGATCGACCAATCGCCCCATTTGCCCTGTAAATTGCTTATGTACTACGCTACCGAAGGTGAGAACTCGTGCAAGCCGTGCTGCCACGGCTGACCACGCCACCGTCGTGACCTCGCAGAAGGTGCGCGACGGTCGGTTCGACGAGTACCAGCGCTGGCAGGACCGCACCAATGACGCCGCCCGCGAATTCGACGGATTCATGGGTGCCGAGGTGTACCCGCCCGGCGCCGGCGACCCCCACGAGTGGGTCGCCGTCTTCCGCTTCTCCGGTATCGACGAGCTGACGGTCTGGCTGGACTCGGCCCGGCGCCGGCAACTCCTCGACGAGGCAAGCGGACTCTTCGAGGGCCCCCCGACCATGGAGGTGCTCCGCGGCGGTAGCCCCGCCGAGGAGTCCCCCGAGGTCGTCACCGCCGTCATCTCCCACGAGGTCCGCCCCGGGAAGGAGCAGGCCTTCCTCCAGTGGCAGGAGAAGGCGCTCAAGGCGCAGGAGAAGGCGCCCGGTTACATGGGTTCGGAGCTCTTCAAACCGGTCAAGAACGTCCAGAAGCACTGGGTCGTGGTCTTCCGGTTCGACTCCCGCCAACACCTCGACGACTGGCTGGGGTCCGACACCCGCAAGGCGCTGCTGGAGGAGGGCCGCTCCTACTTCGTCTCCTACGACGTGCGCACGGTCGGCTCGGCGTTCAGCGGCTGGTTCCGCTTCGACAGCGGCGCCGGTGCCCAAGTACCGCCCAACTGGAAACAGGCGATGTCGGTGCTGCTGGCGCTCTACCCCACCGTGATGGTGCTGACCCTGACGGTGGGTGAGCAGCTGAACTCGGTCAAGTTCCCCCTGTACCTGGCCCTGTTCCTCAGCAACATCCTCAGCGTCAGCGCGCTGACCTGGATCCTGATGCCGTTGGTGAACCGGGCGTTGGCCTTCTGGATGGCACCCGGCCGGATCCGCACCCGCCGGATGCAGGTGCTGGGCTCGGTGGTGGTGGTGCTCTGCTACCTGGTGTCCCTCGTCGCCTTCGGTCTGATCACCCACCATCTGATCCACTGACCCGCCGCCGGCCCGCACCGGCCGTGCACCGAGGAGGTCCCGATGGGCCGATGGACCACGACCCCCGCCACGGACCTGGGAACCGCCCTGCTCCGCCGCGGCGCGCACGGCTACGAGGAGGCCCGGTCCGCCGCGGTGTGGAACGACCGCAAGCCGGATCGCTTCCCCGCCGCCCTCGTGCGGGCCGCCTCCGAGGACGACGTCGTACGGGCCGTCGCCCACGCCCGCGAACGGGGCCTGCGGGTGACGGTCCGCTCCGGTGGCCACAACTGGTCCGGAGCACCGCTCCGCGACGACGCGCTGCTGCTCGATGTCTCCGGGCTCCGGGACCTCGCCCTCACCCCCGGGTCCGACGGCGGCCCGGCGACGGCCACCGTCGGACCCGGGGCCACCGGCCGGGACCTGGTCGCCGCCCTGACCCCGCAGCACCTCGCCTTCCCGGTGGGCCACTGCCCCTCGGTCGCCTTGGGCGGCTTCCTGCTCAGCGGCGGTCTCGGCTGGAACTCCCGGGACTGGGGCGTCTCCTGTGCGGACGTACGGGAGATCCGGGTGGTCACCGCGGCCGGACGGACCGTCGACTGCAGCGAGCGCGAGCACCCCGACCTGTTCTGGGCCGCCCGCGGCGCCGGGCCGGGGTTCTGCGCCGCGGTCACCCGCTTCCGGCTCGCCCTGCACCCCCACCCCGCGTCGATCATGACCACCCGCTACACCTTCCGGATCGCGGAGACGCCCGTACTGACCGGCTGGGCGGAGCCGGTCGTCCGCGGGCTCCCGCCGTACGTCGAGACCTCCTTCGTGCTGACGTCCTGGGGGCCGGCGACCGAGGCCGCCCCCGCGGGACCGCGGATCACCCTGTCCGCCACCGCCTTCGCCGCGTCCGCCGAGCAGGCCCGGCAGGCCCTCGCGCCGCTCGCCGAGGGCCCGTTGGTGGGCCTGGCCGTCGACGAGCAGCCGCCCGTCGCGACCACCTACGCCGGCCTGCACGAGGGCGCCGGGTCCCTCTGGCCGCCGGGACACCGGTACGCCGCGGACACTCTGTGGTCCCGGGAGGGCTACCGCACCCAGCTCAGCCGGATCGCCGACACGGTGGCGCACGCCCCCTCGGACCGGTCCCTGGTGCTGGCGCCGGTGAAGCCGGTGTCGGAGGACCCGGCGCTGCTGCGGAACATGGCGTTCGCCCCGCTCGGCGCGTCCTACCTGGTGGCGTACGCGGTCTGGGACGACCCAGACGAGGACACCGCGCAGGGGCACTGGCTGCAGGACACGATGGCCGCGGCCGACCCGGACGGCGAGGGGCTGCACTACATCGCGGAGACCGACCTGGAGGCCGGTCCCGCCCGGGCCCGCCGCTGCTACCCGCCCGCCACCTGGGAGCACCTCCAGGCGGTCCGGGAGCGCTGGGACCCCGAGGGCCGGTTCCACTCCTACCTCGCCCCGTGAGGGACTCACCCTGTGGGGGGACCTGGCTTACCCGTGAGGGCTCACGCCGTAGGGGCGGGCCCGTACCTCGGCCCCGTACCTCGGCCCCGTACCTCGGCCCCGTACCTCGGCCCCGTACCTCGGCCCCGTGCGGGCGGGCCCACCGCCGGGATCCGGCCGTCGGGCGGGCGGGGACGGCGCCGTGGGGGCACCATGGTGCTGTGCTCCTCGCCGAACTGGCACGGGTGTCCGCCGAGGTCGCGTCGGTCTCCGCGCGGTCGCGGAAGACCGCGCTGCTGGCCGGGCTGTTCCGGGCCGCCACGCCCGAGGACGTGCCCGTGGTCATCCCCTACCTCGCCGGGCGGCTGCCCCAGGGGCGGATCGGCGTCGGCTGGAGCGTGCTGCGCGAGGCGGTGCCGCCGGCCGGTCGGCCCACCCTGACCGTACGCGAGGCGGACGCCGCGCTGACCGGCCTGGCGCAGGTCGCCGGGGCCGGCGCACAGGCCGAACGGCGCCGGCGGGTGCGGCGGCTGCTGGCCGCGGCCACCGCGGAGGAACAGCGCTTCCTGATCGGACTGCTCACCGGGGAGGTGCGGCAGGGCGCGCTGGACGCGCTCGCCGTCGAAGGGCTCGCCGCGGCGACCGGAACCCCCGCCGCCGACGTCCGGCGGGCGGTGATGCTCGCCGGCTCGCTGCCGGACGTCGCACGGGCGCTGCTGGCCGAGGGGCCGCCGGCGCTCGCCGCCTTCCGGCTCACCGTGGGCCGGCCGGTGGGGCCGATGCTCGCGCAGAGCGCCGGGTCGGTGGCCGAGGCGATCGACCGGCTCGGTGCCTGCGCCGTCGAGGAGAAGCTCGACGGCATCCGCGTACAGGTGCACCGGGACGGCCCGGACGTCCGCATCCACACCCGCACCCTGGAGGAGGTCACCGTACGGCTGCCCGAAGTCGTCGACGTGGCACGGGCGTTGCCGGGTGAGCGCTTCATCCTCGACGGGGAGGTGATCGCGCTGGACGACGCCGGACGGCCGGTGCCGTTCCAGCGGGTCGCGGGCCGCTTCGGCTCCCGGGCCGACGTCTCCGCCGCGCGGGCCGCGCTGCCGCTCTCCCCGGTCTTCTTCGACCTGTTGTCGGTCGACGGCAGCGATCTGCTGGAACTGCCGGGCGAGCGGCGGCACGTGGAGCTGGCGAGGCTGGTTCCCGAGCCGCTGCGGGTGCGCCGCTGCGTGGTCGCGGACCCGGCCGACGCGGCGGCCCGCGCCGCGGCCGAGGACTTCTGGTCCCGGACGCTGCGCCGGGGCCACGAGGGCGTGGTGGTCAAGGGGCTCCAGGCGCCCTACCAGGCGGGCCGCCGGGGCGCCGGCTGGCTGAAGGTGAAGCCGGTGCACACCCTCGACCTGGTGGTGTTGGCCGCCGAGTGGGGCCACGGTCGGCGCACCGGCACCCTGTCCAACCTGCACCTCGGGGCGCGCGGCCCGGACGGCGGGTTCGTGATGCTGGGCAAGACCTTCAAGGGATTGACCGACGCGGTGCTCGGCTGGCAGACCGAGCGGTTGCAGCAGCTCGCGGTGGCTGACGACGGCCGTGTGGTGACGGTCCGTCCGGAACTCGTGGTGGAGATCGCCTACGACGGACTGCAGACCTCCTCCCGCTACCCGGCGGGGGTGACCCTGCGCTTCGCGCGGGTGGTCCGCTACCGGGAGGACAAGACCGCGGCCGAGGCGGACACGGTGGAGACCGTACGGGCCGCGCACACCGGAGGGGGAGGGGCCGGTGACGGCTAGTCGGAGCGCCGGGCTGCTGCTGCACCGTTCGGCCGGCGACGGGGTGGAGGTGCTGCTGGCGCACATGGGCGGGCCGCTGTGGTCCCGTCGGGACGCCGGCGCCTGGACGGTGCCCAAGGGCGAGTACGCACCCCCGGAGGAGGCGCTGGACGCGGCGCGCCGGGAGTTCGAGGAGGAGCTGGGCCTGCCGCCGCCCGACGGGCGGTACGTGCCCCTGGGGGACGCCCGCCAGTCGGGCGGCAAGGTGGTGACGGTCTGGGCCGTCGAGGCCGATCTCGACCCGGAGCGGATCGTGCCCGGCACCTTCATCATGGAGTGGCCGCGCGGGTCCGGGACGGTCCGCAGCTTCCCGGAGATCGACCGGGTGGCGTGGTTCCGGCCCGAGGACGCCGCCGCCCGGCTGGTGACGGCTCAACGAGCCTTCCTGGAAAGGCTCGCGGAGCACCTCGCGGGCGGCGGCTGACCCGGCGGCGGCTGACCCGGCGGCGGCTGACCCGGAGACGGCCGGGCCGGACATGGCCGGGCCGGAGAAGACCGGGCGAGCGACGCAGGTGGGCTCAGGGGCGTACCTGGATCTTCCGTCCCTCCCCGCGCCGGAACCGCTCCAGCGCCTCCGCGTACCGGTCCAGCGGCAGCCGGTCGCTGATGAAGACCTCCGGATCGAGGACACCGGCCGCGAACAGCTCGGCGGCCCGCTCGAAGCTGTGCAGCACCGCCATCGAGCCGGTGATGGTGATCTCCTGGTTGTAGATGCGGTACGGCTCGATGGTGGCCCGCGCCGCGTAGTCGGCCACCCCGAACTGCAGGAAGGTGCCGCCCTTCCCGACCCGGCCGAGCGCGTCCTGGATGGCCCGCTCGTTGCCGGTGGCGTCGATGACCACGTCCCAGCCGCGCGGGCGGTCCAGCTCGTCCGCTGACCCGGCAGCGCCGCTGCAGCCCAGGGTGCGGGCGGTGGCCAGCCGTTGCGGGTTGATGTCGACGACGTCCACGCCGGCCGCGCCGGTGCGCTTGGCCAGCTCCAGCATCATCAGGCCCATGGTGCCCGAACCGTAGATCAGCACATGGCTGCCCAACTGCTGGGAGCGCAGGATGTCGTAGCCGCGCACCGCGCAGGAGAGCGGCTCGATCAGGGCGGCGTCCTCGGTGCGGACGTGGTCGGGCAGCCGGACGCAGTTGGCCACCGGGGCGACGGCGAAGTCCGCGGCGCCGCCGGCCGTGGTCACCCCGATCGCCGCCCAGCGCTCGCAGAGGTTGTTGCGGCCGATGCGGCAGTAGTGGCACTCGTAGCAGTACAGCGACGGGTCGACCGCCACCCGGTCGCCCTCGGCCAGCTCGGTGACCGCGCTGCCGGTGGCGACGACCGTCCCGGCGAACTCATGGCCCGGCACCACCGGCAGGGTGGGCGCGAACTCGCCCTGGAGGATGTGCAGATCGGTGCCGCACAGCCCGCAGGCGGCGACCTCCACCACCACCTCGCGGGAGCCGGGCGTGGGGTCCTCGACGGTGGTGACCTCGACCTCACCGGGGGCGCTGATCACTGCGGCTTTCATTTCACGGCTCCAAGCGACAGGCCCTGGACGAGTTTGTCCTGGGCGGCGAATCCGGCGACGATCACCGGGAGGGAGATGACGGTGGCGGCGGCACACACCTTGGCCAGGAACAGGCCCTGACTGGTGACCAACCCGGTCAGGAACACCGGCGCGGTGCCCGCCACGACCCCGGTCAGCACCCGGGCGAACAGCAGCTCGTTCCAGCTGAAGATGAAGGAGATCAGCGCCGTGGCGGCGATGCCGGGCAGGGCGACCGGAGCGACGATCCGGGTCAGGGTGGTGGTCAGGCCCGCCCCGTCGATCGAGGCGGCCTCCAGAATCTCCGCCGGGACCTCGGCGAGGAACGAGCGCATCATCCACACCGCGATCGGCAGGTTCATCGAGGTGTAGAGGATGACCAGCAGCCAGATGCTGTCCAGCAGGTGGGCGTTCTGCGCGACCAGGTAGACCGGCAGCAGCCCGGCCACCAGCGGCAGCATCTTGGTGGACAGGAAGAAGAAGAGCACATCGCTCCACTTGCGCACCGGCTTGATGGCCAGCGCGTAGGCAGCCGGCACGGCCAGCACCAGCACCAGCAGGGTGGCGACCACCGACGCGGTCAGCGAGTTGACCAGCGGTGGCCAGGGGCTGACGCCGCCGTCCGCGCCGAAGAACGCCTGGTAGCCGTGCAGGGTGAGCCCGGCACCCAGGCTCGGCGGGTTGGTCGCCGCGTCCGTCTCGCTGTGGAAGGACGTCAGCACCATCCAGGCGACCGGCAGGAAGAAGGCGGTCCCGCACAGCCAGGCCACCAGGCCCAGCAGCCGTCCGGGGCGCCGTCGGCGCGGGGGTGCGGGGGTGGGCAGGGCGCTCATCGGACGGACTCCTCGCGCAGCAGGGACGACACGGTGCGCAGCGCCAGCGTGGCCACGACCAGCGAGCACGCCACCACGACCACGCCCTGTGCGGACGCCCGCCCGTAGTCGTGGGCCTGGTAGAAGGTCTGGTAGATGGTGTACGGCAGGTTGGCGGTGCCCAGACCGCCGGAGGTCAGGGTGAACACCGCGTCGAAGTTCTGGACGACATAGACGGTGCCCAGCAGCGCGGCCAGCTCCAGGTAGCGGCGCAGGTGCGGCAGGGTCAGGTAGCGGAAGATGTCGAAGGCGGTGGCCCCGTCCATCCGGGCCGCCTCGACCGCGTCGGTCGCCCGGCTCTGCAGCCCGGCCAGCAGGATCAGCATCATGAACGGCGTCCACTGCCAGATCAGGGACAGCTCCACCGCGGCCAGCGGGGCGTGGGTCATCCAGTCCGGCTGCGGCGGGCTGTCGCTGCCGAACAGCCCCCATATCCAGGTCAGTACGCCGTTGATCAGCCCGTACGAGGCGTTGTAGAGGGCGTGCTTCCACAGCAGGGCGGAGGCCACCGGTACGACCAGGAAGGGCGTGATCAGCAGGGTGCGGACGATGCCCCGGCCGCGGAACTTCCGGTCCAGCAGCAGCGCCAGACCCAGCCCCAGCAGCAGGCTCACCAGCACCACGGTCACCGTCAGCAGCACCGTGGTGCCCACCGAGCTGCGCAGCGCCGGATCGGTCAGCACCGCCCGGTAGTTGTCGAAGGCGGCGAAGCCCCGGTGGTCGGGCGCCAGCGCGTTCCAACGGGTGAAGGAGATCACCACGGTGGCCACGAAGGGGAGTTGGGTGACGACGATCAGGAAGACCAGCGCGGGCAGCAGGGGCGCCCGGCGGGCCCAGTCGGCGGCCCGGCCGGTGCGGCGGGTACGGGTGGCCGGCGGACGGCCGGGGGCGGTGGGCGCGGTGCCGCGGGGCGGCTCAGTGGTCTGCGTAGGCATCGGTCACCTCCTGGGCCGGGCGCCGGCTGTTGCGGAGGGCCTCGGCCACGCTCTGCTTGCCGGCCAGGGCCGCGCTGATCTCCTGGGAGACCTTGGTGCCCAGGTCGGAGAACTCCGGGATGCCGACGAACTGGATCCCGGGTGCGGGGCGCGGCTGGACACCGGGGGCGTCCGGCCGGGCCGCGGTGATGGCCCGCTCGGTCGGACCGGCGAAGGCCCGGGCGGAGCGGAGGTAGTCGGGGTTGCGGTACAGCGAGGCGCGCTTGCCGCCGGGGACCCTGGACCAGCCCAGCTCCCGGCCCACCAGACGCTCGTACGACGCGCTGGAGGCCCAGCGGACGAACCGCCACGCCGCGTCCTGGTGCGTACTGGCCTTCTGGATGCCCCACGCCCAGGTGTAGAGCCAGCCCGCGTTGCGGGTCCGCTCCACCGGGGCGGGGGCGTAGCCGATCTTGCCGGCGACCTTGGAGTCGCGGCTCTCCAGCGAGCCGGCGCCGGCGGTCGCGTCGTACCACAGGGCGACCTTGCCCTGCTGCATGTCGTTGAGGCACTCGGTGTACCCGGCCTGCGGTGCGCCCGCCTCGCCGTGCCGGCGGACCAGGTCGACGTAGAAGCGGGTGGCCCGGGCGAACTCCGGGCGGTCTACGCCGGTCCGCCAGTCCTTGGTGAACCACGTCCCGCCGAAGGTGTTCACCACGGTCGTCAGCGGGGCGATCAGCTGGCCCCAGCCGGGCTGGCCGCGCAGGCAGATCCCCTTCATGCCCGTGCGGAAGCCGTCCAACTTGGCCGCCATGGCGGCGACCTGGTGCCAGGTGGGGTGGGCCGGCATGGTCAGCCCGGCGGCCTTGAGCAGGTCCTTGCGGTACATCAGGAACGAGGACTCACCGTAGAACGGCTGGGCGTAGACCTTGCCGTCGGCGGCGGTCAGGGAGGCCCGCACCGGCGGGAGGAGGTCGCCCTGGTCGAAGGAGCGGTCGTGGGCGGCCTTGGCACCCAGGTCGGTCAGCCAGCCGTTGCGGGCGTAGATCGGGGTCTCGTAGTTGCTCAGGCTGGCCACGTCGTACTGGCCGGCCTGGCTGGAGAAGTCCTGGCTCATCTTGTCGCGCAGGTCGTCCTCCGGCAGCACGGTGAAGTTCACCTTGATGCCGGTCTCCTTGGTGAAGTGCGCGGCGGTCAGCCGCTGGAGGTCCACCATCTGCGGGTTGTTGACCATCAGGACGTTGAGGGTGTTCTTCCCGCTGTTGCCCACGTCGCCGGCGCCGCGGTAGCAGCCGGTGGCCGACAGGGACAGGGACAGCGCCAGGGCGACGGCGGCCGGCGCGGTGGCGCGTCGGCCGCGGCGCGCTCCGGGGGATCGTGCTCGCACGGCTCTTACCTCTCTGGGGGACGGGGAGGAGGGGACGGGGGTGGGGATGGGGGTGGGTGTTGCGTGGGGTGGTGGGCCCGGCGGCGGGCGCGGAGCCGCGTCCGGGTACGTCGGGGTGACGCGCGGAGCCCGGGGCGGCCTGCGTGCGGTACGGGGGCGGTGTGGAGTGTGGTGTGTCGGTGGGGAGCGGTGGGGTTACGGGGCCGTGGGCCGGGCGGGCCCGCTCCGGGTCAGACCCGGAGCACCTGCGGTCCCAGCAGGGAGTAGCGGTGTGCCTCCGGCGCGGACAGCCCCGCGTCGGTGACGATCGTGTCGAAGTCGCCGACCTCGGCGAACCGGCAGAAGCTGCTGGCGCCGAACTTGTGGTGCACCCCGACCAGCACCCGTCGCCGCGAGGAGCGGACGGCCTGCTCCTTCACCTCGGCGACCGCCGGATCGGGGGTGGTCAGACCGTGTTCCCGGGAGATGCCGTTGGCGCCCAGGAAGGCCAGGTCGATCACGAACCGGGCGAGCATGTCCCGGGCCCAGGACCCGACCGTCGCCTGCGTCCCGGCGCGGACCCGGCCGCCGGCCAGCAGAACGGTCGTCGACTCGGCCTCCGCGACCAGCGACGCGGTGCGCAGCGAGGCGGTGAGCACGGTCAGCGGACGGTCGGTCGGCAGCAGCGTGGCGACCAGTTCCGGGGTGTAGCCCTCGTCGACGAAGACCGTCTCGGCCGTGCCGACCAGCGCCGCCGCTGCCGTGGCGATCCGGTGCTTCTCGGCCACCTGCTCGGTCTCCCGCCGGGCCAGCGTGGTCTCGAAGCCGGCGCTCTCGACCGGGTAGGCCGCGCCATGGGTGCGCCGGACCAGGCCCCGGCGCTCCAGCTCGCTCAGGTCCCGGCGGACGGTCTCGCGGGCGACCCCGAACTCCGACGCGGCCTCGGCGACCTCGACCCGGCCGGACTGCCGGGCGAGGGCGAGCATGCGGTGCTGGCGTTCCTCGGCCCTCATGGCGCACTCCTGCCTTGTTGCTGGGGGATGTCCGTCGTCCGTTCGGTCACGGGGGTGCCCGTTTCCGCCCGCCTCAGGTTTATAGCAACCGGGGTCCTGTGAGTAGCTGCCCGTCGGCGTACTAATCCTGACTGTTTTTGCCCGTTTCTCGCTGTAGCGGGCGCGGTCGGTGGCCCGACGCCCGCCCGGTACGCCCCGTGGACGCGCCCGCCGGCGGCCCGGGACCCCGCTCACGCTGCCGAGCCGCCGCGGTGGTGCGGTGCCCGGCGGCGCTTACTCTGGACGCCATGAGCTCGGAGATGCGGTCGTTGGCGGTCACTGCGATCGTTCAGGCGGAGGAGTGCGCGGTGCTGCGCGTCAGCGGGGAGCTGGACCTCCGCACCGAGCAGGCCTTTCTCGCCGAGGCCCGGTCGGTGGTCTCGGCCGGGCACCGCTTCCTCGTGCTCGACCTGACCGCCCTGCGCTTCTGCGACTCCCGCGGGCTGAGCTGTCTGCTCGCCCTGGAGTGGCTGTGCCGGCGGCTGGAGGGGCGGCTGCTGCTGGCGTCGCTCGGCGTCCGGATGTTGCGGCTGCTGGTCGGCACCCAGTCCCTGGGCGTCTTCTCCTGCTACCCGACGGTCGGCCACGCCCTCGCCGCGGTCCCCGACGGAAGCCGCCCCGCCTGGCCGCCGGTGGAGGGCGACCCGTCCGTGTGAAGGGCCGGTTCGCGCGGGTGACGGTCCGGGCGAAGGCTCCGCGCCAAGGTCCGGGCGACGGACAGGCTCAACCCGGCTGGGCGCCGACTGCCCCGTCGACCCGTCCGGCCGGCTGATCCGCCCGGGCCGGCTGATCCGCCCGGGCCGGCTGACCCGCCCAGCCGGCTGATCCACCCGTCTTGCCGACCCGCCCGGCCTGCCGACGCGCCAGCTCGCCGGCCCCCGCCCACGCGCTACGGCGCCGCGCCCTCCCGCAGTGCGTCGATCAGCGCCGCCACCGAGGGCCGCCGGCGCGCCGTGGCACCGACCGCGACCACGATGTGCCGCTCCACCCGGTCCCTGAGCGGCACCGGGACGATGCCCTCCGACCGCAGCCGCAGCATCAGCTCGGTCAGCGGCGCCACCCCCAGCCCCGCCCCGACCATCGCCAGCGAGGTGGCGGTGTCGGTCACCTCATGGGCCACCCGCGGCTCGAAACCCGCCCGTCGGCACACCGCCCGGATCGCCTGCCCGTAGTACGACCCGGGAGCCGGCAGGATCCAGTCCCACCCGGCCGCCTCGGCCAGCCGCAGCGGCGCCCCGCCGCTCCCCGCGGCCCGCGCCTCCCACGGCGCGTGCCCACCGGGCACCGCCAACGAGAACCGCTCGGTGCGCAGCCGCACCAGCTCCACCGCGCCGTCCCGGACGATCGGCGCATCGGGATGGTCCAGCCCGAGGGCCAACTCCACCCGTCCGGCGCACACCTCCGCGTACGCCTGGTCGACCTCGACCTCGCGGCTCTCCACCCGCACCCCCGGGTGCCGTACGGAGAGCCGGTGCAGCGCCGGCGGCAGCAGCACCGCCGCCGCGGTGCCGAAGACGCCCAGCCGCAGCCGCGCCCGCAGTTCACCCCTGCTGTGCTCCAGGGCCGCCACCGCCTCGGCCTGCGCGGCCAGGATGCGCTCGGCGTGGACCGCGAGGGTGAGCCCGGCGTCCGTCAGCGCCACCCGGCGACCGCTCCGGCGGACCAGCTCGGTGCCGGTGGCCCGCTCCAGTGCCGCGATGTGCTGGGAGACCGCGCCCGGCGTATAGCCCAGGGCCGCGGCGGCCGCGGTCATCGTGCCGCTGCGGGTCAGCTCCAGCAGCGTCCTGAGCTGGACCGCCGGCAATTCCATGCCCGCACCCTACCCGCGGGCGCCGCCCGGCCCGAGCCCCCGGCATTCGGCGAAACCCCGTAATGCGCAGAACCGTTAACAGATCACGTCCAGCAACTCTGCATGGACGCGGCCCGACCCGCCCGGCACCATCGAGTCCACCGGTGCACGGCGCGCCACCGGGACCGGCACATCCCCCAATCCTCCGTACCTCCCCGTTCCTCCGTCCCCCTCCGTCCCCTCCCTCCGTCCGTCCGGAACAAGCAGACGGGAAAGGCGGCCCGGATGGCTCCCACCCCCGCCTCGGCCCCGGCCCAGGCCCCCCTCCCCGAACGCGCCGACGTCGTGATCATCGGCGGCGGCGTCATCGGGGCGAGCATCGCCTTCCACCTCGCCGAGGCGGGCGTCGCCCGGGTGCTCCTTCTGGAGCGCGACCGGCCCGCGTCCGGCTCGTCCGGCAAACCGCTCGGCGGCGTCCGCGCCCAGTTCTCCGACCCGCTCAACATCCGCCTCGGCCTGCGCAGCCTGGCCGCCTGGCGGGACTTCGCCCAGCGGCCCGGCGCCGATGTCGGACTGTGCCCGGTCGGGTACCTCTTCCTCCTGGGCGACGAGCACGAACTCGCCACCTTCGGCGAGGGAGTAGCGACCCAGAACGCCCATGGCGTGCCCAGCCGCATCCTCACCCCGCACGAGGCCCATGCGCTGTGCCCCTATCTTGACCCGGGCAGCATCGTCGCCGCCGCCTACTCGCCCACCGACGGCTATGCGCTGCCCGGCGCCGCGGTCACCGGCTATCTGCGTGCGGCCCGCCGGCTCGGCGCGACCGTCCGCAGCCACTGCCCGGTCACCGCCTTGGAGACCGCGGACGGCGCCCTCCAGGCGGTGCACACCCCGTACGGCACCGTCCGCACCGACACCGTCATCTGCTGCGCGGGCGCCTGGTCCGCCGCGGTCGGCGCGATGGCCGGGGTCGAGCTGCCCGTCACCCCGCTGCGCCGGCAGATCGCCTTCACCGGCCCGCTGCGCCCGGCGCCGCCCCGCATCCCCTTCACCCTCGACTACTCCTCCACCCTCTACTTCCACAACGACACCGCCGGCGGGCTGCTGATGGGCCTCTCCGACCCCGCTCAACAGCCCGGATTCCAGCGGGAGTTCACCCGGGAGTGGCTGACCCCGTTCCGGGCCGCCGCCGCCCGCCGGGCACCGGACCTCGCCCGCCTCCCGGTCGTCGACGGCTGGGCCGGCCTCTACGAGATGACCCCCGACCGCAACGCCCTGATCGGCGAGGCGGCCCGCCCCGGCCGGTTCCTGTACGCCACCGGCTTCTCCGGCCACGGCTTCCTGCAGGCCCCCGCCGTCGGGGAGACGGTCCGCGACCTCTACCTGGGCCGGCAGCCGGACCTCGACGTCGGCCCACTCGCCGCCACCCGCTTCGACGACTCCGCGGCGCCCGTCGCCCGCCCCGAGGCCCACATCATCTGACCCCGTCCGCCCACTCACCCCCGGAGCTGCGTATGGTCCCCACCTGGCAACTGCGCGCCGCCTTCGCCCACCGGCTCTCCGCCATGTACGGCACCGAAGTCCCCGCGTACACCACCCTGTTGGAGGTCGCCGGACGGGTGAACGACGAGGTCGCGGCGCGCGACCCGGACGCCGCCCGGCTCGGCAGCTTGGACCGGGTCACCGCCGAACGCCACGGCGCCATCCGCGTCGGCACCCCGGACGAACTCCGGCAGGCCGCCCAGATCTTCGCCGCCCTCGGCATGCGGCCGGTCGGCTGCTACGACCTGCGGGACGGCGAGGGCGCGGTACCCGTCGTCTCCACCGCCTTCCGGCCCACCGACGGCGAGGAACTCGACCGCAACCCCTTCCGGGTCTTCACCTCCCTGTTGACCACCGGCGACCGCCGTTTCTTCGACCCCGACCTGCAAGCCCGCCTCGAGGCCTTCCTCGCCCGCCGTACGCTCTTCCCGCCGGAGCTGCTCACCCTCGCCGAACGCGCCGAGGAGGCGGCCGGACTCCCACCGGCCCAGGCCGAACGCTTCCTCACCCTCGCGGTCGCCGCGTTCGAACTCTCCCCGGAGCCCGTCGACCGCGCCTGGTACACCGAGCTGGAGCGGGTCTCCGCCGTCGCCGCCGACATCGGCGGGGTGACCGCCACCCACATCAACCACCTCACGCCCCGCGTCCTGGACATCGACGCGCTCTACCGGCGGATGGGCGAGCGCGGCATCACCATGATCGACCGGATCCAGGGGCCGCCGCGCTGGGAGGGCCCCGACGTCCTGCTGCGCCAGACCTCCTTCCGGGCCCTGGCCGAACGTCGGACGTTCCGCGAGCCCGACGGCGGCCACACCGACGGCTCGCTACGGGTCCGCTTCGGCGAGGTCGAGGCCCGCGGCATCGCGCTGACCCGCGCCGGCCGGGCCCGCTACGACCACCTGATGGCCGAGACCGACCGCCGGATGGCGCTGGACCCCGACGCCGACCGGCAGGAGACGGCCCGCGCCCTGTGGCGCCGCGGCTTCCCCGCGACCGAACACCAACTCGCCGTCGAGCACCAGGCGTTCTTCACCTACCGTCCGGTCACCGGGCGCCCCCGGGACGGCCGGTGCCCGCCCGCCGACCTGGCCGGGCTGCTCCGGCACGGCTGGCTGACTGCCCACCCCGTCGTCTACGAGGACTTCCTGCCCCGCTCCGCCGCCGGCATCTTCCGCTCCAACCTGACCGAGGAGGGCACCCGCGACGCGGGACGCGCGGGCACCCCCTTCGACGCACGTCGCCTCGCCGAGGCGATCGGCCGCCCGGTGCTCGATCCGTTCACGCTCTCCGCACAGCAGCAGGAGCGTTCGCTGCGGCAGGCGCTGGACACCCTCCGGGCCGGCCCCGCGCTCCAGGCGCTGGACGACGGCGAACTGATCGCCCCCGACCCGCCTCCCGACCCGGCCCCCGCCCTCTGACCCCCGGCCCCCCTGATGACCGTCCACCGCCCCCGCACCACCCCAAGGAGCCCCGTCATGCCCGCCACCGTGCCCACGCTCCCCGACACCGCCGCCCTGCGCGCCCGCGCCGCCACCGCCCTCGGCCGCTGCGGCGCCGATCTCGGGGCGTACCCCGAGGCGCCCCCGGCGCGGTCCGGTGAGCACCTCCCGGCCCGTACGCCGCTCACCGGCGGCACCCTCGCGTACCTCCCCGCCACCACCCCCGAACAGGCCGACGCGGCGATCGCCGGGGCGCACCACGCGTTCCAGCAGTGGCGCACCGTCCCGGCCCCGCAGCGCGGCGCGCTGGTCAAGCGGCTCGGCGAACTCCTCACCGCGCACCGGGAGGACCTCGCCGACCTGGTCACCATCGAAGCCGGCAAGATCCGCTCGGAGGCGCTCGGCGAGGTGCAGGAGATGATCGACATCTGCGACTTCGCGGTGGGCCTGTCCCGGCAGCTCTACGGGCGGACCATCGCCTCCGAACGCCCCGGCCACCGGCTCTCCGAGAGCTGGCACCCGCTCGGCGTGGTCGGCGTCATCTCCGCCTTCAACTTCCCGGTCGCCGTGTGGTCCTGGAACACGGCCGTCGCCCTGGTCTGCGGCGACCCCGTCGTCTGGAAGCCGTCCGAGCTGACCCCGCTCACCGCGCTGGCCTGCGACCGGCTGCTTGCCCGGGCCGCCGCCGACGTCGGCGCACCGGCCGGCGTGCACCACCTGCTGCTCGGCGGGCGGGGGTGCGGCGAGCGGCTGGCCGACGACCCCCGGGTGGCGCTGGTCAGCGCCACCGGATCGGCGCGCATGGGGCGCCAGGTCGCCCCGCGGGTGGCCGCCCGCTTCGGCCGCTGCCTGCTCGAACTCGGCGGCAACAACGCCGCGGTGGTCGCCCCCTCGGCGGACCTCGCACTCGCCGTCCGCGGCATCGTCTTCTCCGCGGCCGGCACCGCCGGCCAGCGCTGCACGACGCTGCGCCGACTGATCGTCCACGAGGACATCGCCGACCAGCTCCTGGAGCAGGTCGTGCACGCCTACGGCCAACTGCCGCTGGGCGACCCGTTCGACCCGGCCACCCTCGTCGGCCCGCTTATCGGCCCCGCGGCCCACACCGCGATGTCCGAGGCGCTGGCCGCCGCCCAGCGCGCCGGCGGCAAGCTGCTGACCGGCGGCGAACGCTGCCTGGCGGCCGAGGCGCCGGACGCCGCCTATGTCCGGCCGGCGATCGTCCGGATGCCCGAACAGACCGACACCGTCCGCACCGAGACCTTCGCCCCCGTCCTCTACGCGCTGACCTACCGCACCTTCGACGAGGCCCTGGCCCTGCACAACGGCGTGCCCCAGGGCCTGTCCTCCAGCATCTTCACCCGCGACCAGCGCGAGGCCGAACGCTTCCTCGCCGCCGACGGCTCGGACTGCGGCATCGCCAACGTCAACATCGGCACCTCGGGAGCGGAGATCGGCGGTGCCTTCGGCGGTGAGAAGGAGACCGGCGGCGGCCGGGAATCCGGCTCCGACGCCTGGCGCGCCTATATGCGCCGCACCACCAACACCGTCAACTACTCCGACGCCCTGCCGCTCGCCCAGGGCGTCAACTTCCTCTGAGACGGCCCCCGGACCCGCTCCGGACGGCAGGCAAGCAGGCAAGCGGACGCCGGCGGGCCCGTTCCGCTACGTCGCCCGGCCGAGGTCCCGGACGAGGGTGGGGGAGGGGCGGGGGATCTCGCCGAAGTCCTCGTCGTCGCCGTCCACCACCAGCCGGTTGATCACGTTCTCCAGCGCGGTCGGCAGGGTCGGGGCGAGCCCGCTGTGCCACTGCACGAGGAGGTTGTGGCGGGCCGCGTCCGGCAGCAACTGCTTCTCGTCGAACGCGGCCACCGACCGGCGCTCCTCGTCGGGCCCGTGGGCCGCCTGCTCGCGCCAGTACGCCGCGTCGCGGTACTCGCCGTTGCGGCGGTGCGAGAGGTACAGGCAGTAGGCGGCGGTGCGGCTGCCCGCACCGGCGCCGAAGTGCCACCAGAAGTGCGCCGCGTCGGTGCGCCCGGTGATGTGCAGCAGACACGCGAAGACCAGGGCGCCCTCGGGGTCGATCCGGTGGTCGTTGACCAGCCGCTCCAGGCTCGCCGCTGCCGCGGCGGCGTTGACGACCAGCGCGCAGGCCAGCTGGAGTTCATGGGTGGCCTCGTCGCGGGCGCTCGGGTAGGCGCTGGGCGCACCCCGGTCGGTACGCGGCGGCAGCACCGCCACCCGCGGCCCCTCCACCGGCGCCCCCGCCGGTACCCGGACCCCGGGCGCGCCCGGCGCCCCCGTCGCGTGCGGGTCGCAGAAGCCGGCCAGGGCGTCGGTTCCGGACACCGCGGCGGCGGCGTTCAGCAGCGTTTCGACGGTCTCCCGGCGGCCGGCCGGTCGGTTGTGCAACATGGTTCAGTTCCCCCTGGTGTTCCCCTGGTCGATGCCCAGCGCCGCGGCGAGCTTGCGCTTGCCGCGGCTCGCGTAGGAGCGCACGGTGACCTCGTCGACGCCGAGCAGCGCGCCGATCTGGGCGTCGCTGTAACCGATGACATGCCGCAGCACGATCACGTCGCACTGCCGCTCCGGCAGCCGGGCGATCGCCGCATACAGCCCCAACTGGCTCTCCAGCATGGCGAATTGCTGCTGGCACTCGCGCAACAGGGCGTGGGTGACGACGGCGAAGGCGGCGGTCTCGGTGAGCGCGGTGGGCTGCTGGTGGTCGTAGAGCCACTCCACCACCCGTTCCTTGAGCACCGACCAGGCGTACGCCTCCACCGACGCCTGCCGCAGTGCATGCCCCCACAGCCGGCCGAGCTCGGTGTAGGCGGCCCGGGTGACCTCGCGGGCCGCGGCCTCGCTCCCCGTGTGCAGGTAGGCGTACGTCAACCACTTGCGCGCATGGGTGGCGAGAAACGCCTCGAAGGTTATCGACAGCTGACGGTCGGACGGGACCGGCACGGCGGGCAGTGGTGGGCAGCGGGCCAGTGCGGCTAACTCCGCGGTACGGACATGCGCCGGGGCGCACGCCGGTAGAACTCGGTCCCGGTCTGCGCTCACGTGCAGTCCTCGTTCCGTTCGCCGTGCACCGCTGACGGGGCTCCGTGGCGCCGGCGGCAGCGGGAGGACGGTTTGCCCTCACCCTCCAATGAACAGGAAAACGGCCCCGAATGTGGCACGGGGGGCGCAAAAATCTTTCGCTGCGTATTCATCCGACTACCCATGACAATGTCATATGAGGAACCGTGGCATCGACCGGACGGGCTGTCACGTCGGTTGTCGGACGCGCGCCTTGCATGATCCGGGGCGGACCGGGCAGTGGTTCACGGGCCCGGCGCATCGTGTCATGGTGCGCATCAGGGGCGCACGATTTCCAGGCGTGCGCCCCCTGTGATCGGGCCGGCCGGTGCGGGACCGGCATGCCGTACTGGGGGAGGCGCAGACGATGAACGACCACGAGCCCGTGGTGGACCTGCAACTGGACCGGGCCCACTCGTCCCGGATCTACGACTACTTCCTCGGCGGCAAGACCAACTTCCTCGCCGACCGGATGGCCGCCGGCAGCGTGCTGGGCGTCTTCCCCGCCGCGCTGGTCGCCGCCCGGATCAACCGCGAGTTCATGCACCGGGCCACCCGGCTGCTGGCCGAATCCGGTCTGCGGCAGTTCCTCGACATCGGCACCGGCATCCCCACCGCGCCCAACGTCCACGACATCGCGCAGGGCATCGCCCCCGACGCCCGGGTCGTCTACACCGACAACGACCCCATCGTCCTGGCCCACGCCGCGGCGCTGCTGCGCAGCACCGCCGAGGGCCGCACCGCCTACGTCCAGGCCGATGTCACCGACCCCGAGGGGATCCTCGGCGCGCCCCAACTGCTCGACACCCTCGATCTGAGCCGCCCGGTCGCGCTCAGCCTGAACGCGCTGATGCACTTCGTCCCCGACGACGGCCGGGACCGCGCGCACACCATCGTCGAGACCCTCAAGGCCGCACTCCCCAGCGGCTCCGTCCTCGCCATGACCCATGCGACGGCCGACTTCGACCCCGGGGCGATGAACAAGATCATCAAGATCTACGGCGACGCCGGGACCGTCCTGCAGTTCCGCTCCCGCGCCGCGTTCCTCCGCTTCTTCGACGGCTGGGAGCTGCTCGACCCCGGTGTCACCCTCTCCCACCAGTGGCGCCCCGACCGTCCCGAGGACGCCACCCACGTCACGGACGCGGAGGCCGCCTGCTACGCGGGCCTGGCCCGCAAACCGTGACGACGGCGGTACGGGCGGGCAGGCGCACCCCACGGGGAGCCCTGCCCGCCCGGCCTCACTCCTTCCGGTAGCCGTACGCCTCCCCGGCCGCCGAGGCGACCGCGTCCAGGTCCGCGCCGGCGGCGGCGGTGACCACGGCGGCCACCGCGCCCTCCACGAACGGCGCGTCCACCAGCCGGGCGCCCTCGGGGAGTTCGTCCCCCTCGGCGATCAGCGCCTTGACCGTCAGCACCGCGCTGCCCAGGTCGACCAGGATCGCCACCCCCGAGCCGCGGTCCACCCCGCGCGCCGCCGCGGCGATCAGCTCCGCGCTGGTCCCCAGCCCGCCGTCCTCCGTACCGCCCGCGGCCGCCACCGGCACCCCGGCGGCACCCCCGGCCAGCCCCGCCGCCATCGCCGCCACGGCCTCCGCGACCGGACCGCTGTGCGACACCAGCACCACACCGACCGGCGCCCCCTCCGCCGCGCTCATCCCGCCACCTCCGCGAGTGCCGCGAACAGCAGCGCCGACGAGGTCGCGCCGGGGTCCTGGTGCCCGATGCTGCGCTCGCCCAGATAGCTCGCCCTGCCCTTCTTGGCCTGCATCGGTACGGTCGACACCGCGCCCTCCTGCGCCGCCTCGGCCGCCGCCCGGAACGAGGTCGACAGCGCCGCCACCGCCGGGGTCAGGGCGTCGAGCATCGTCTTGTCGCCCGGCGCCGACCCGCCGAGCTGACCGACCGCGGCCACCCCGGCGCTCAGTCCCGCCTGCAGTTCCTCCGGCGACACCTGTGCGGCGTCGCCCAGTTCCTTCCCGGTGCGCCGCAGCAGCGTCCCGTACAGCGGTCCGGACGCCCCGCCCACGGTGGAGATCAGCTGCCGTCCGGCCGCGATCAGTACGGCACCGGGGGTGGCCGGCGGCGCGCCCTCCGCCACCGTCTTCACCACGGCCGCGAAGCCACGCTGCATATTGCTGCCGTGGTCGGCGTCACCGATGGCCGAGTCCAGCTCGGTGAGCTGCTCCGCCTCCCGGTCGATGACGGCGGCCGCGGCCGTCATCCAGCGTACGAAGAACCCGGAATCCAGGGCCGTTTCGGACACGGACATACTCCTTCGGTCTGGGATCACTGAGGGGAAGAGAAGGTGGCGGCGGGGTCGATGCCGGGAGGGGGCGGGACCTCACCGCCCCCAGCGGAGCGCTGCCGTCTGCACCGGTGCGTCCCACAGCCGCAGCAGCTCCCCGTCCACCTGGCACAGCGTCACCGAGCAGCCCGCCATGTCCAGCGACGTCACATAGTTGCCGACGAGGGTACGGGCCACCGCCACCCCCCGCTCGTCCAGCACCCGGCGCACCTCCGCATTGAACCCGTACAGCTCCAGCAGCGGTGTGGCGCCCATGCCGTTGACCAGCACCAGCACCGGTAGCCGCGGCTGGAGGTCCTCCAGCACCGCGTCCACCGTGAAGTCCGCGATCTCCCGAGCGGTCATCATCGCGCGCCGCTCCCGCCCCGGCTCACCGTGGATCCCGACGCCCAACTCCAGCTCGCCCGCCGGCAGATCGAACGTCGGGCTGCCCTTGGCCGGTGTCGTACAGGCGCTCAGCGCCACCCCGAAGCTCCGCGAGGACGCCACGACCTGCCGGGCCAGCGCCTCCACCCGCTCCAGCGGCATCCCCTCCTCGGCCGCTGCGCCGGCGATCTTCTCCACGAACAGGGTCGCGCCGGTGCCGCGCCGCCCCGCGGTGAAGGTCGAGTCGGTCACCGCCACATCGTCGTCGACCAGCACGCTGGCGACCTGCACCCCTTCGTCCTCGGCCAGCTCCGCCGCCATCTGGAAGTTGAGCACGTCCCCGGTGTAGTTCTTGACGACGAACAGCACGCCCTTCCCGCTGTCCACGGCCGCCGCGGCCCGCACCATCTGATCCGGCACCGGCGAGGTGAACACCTCCCCGGGGCACGCCGCATCCAGCATCCCGGGCCCCACGAACCCGCCGTGCAGCGGTTCGTGCCCGCTTCCGCCCCCGGATACCAGCGCCACCTTGTCCGCCACCGGCGCGTCCCGCCGCACCACCACCCGGTTCTCGGCATCCACCACCAGGTCGGGGTGCGCCGCGGCCATTCCGCGCAGTGCATCGGCGACCACGGTCTCGGCAACGTTGATCAGCATTTTCACGGGGACCTCCCGGAGAGACTGGCAGTTGGGTCCTTGACCTGCGTTCTACCACGTCAGGACAGGTGGTGTGGCTTTTTTGATCTTGCGGATTGCTGGCGGTCGGGAGCGGGATCCGATGGGGCTGACAGTGACCTGATACTGACTTTCCTGATGGGGGTCCAGGGTGGATTGGCGTTGCTCCGAGGGCAGTATCCGTGCTCCCGACCCCCAGGTCACGTGATGCGGCGGAAGCGAGTGTCAGAGACGGGGCGAGCGGCCCGTTGACGGCCGACCAGCGGGCGGGCTCCTTCCCCCAGGCGTCGGAATGTGCAGGACGACCGCCCCCCCGGCCGGAACCGCGGATCTCCGTACGCCGCTCTCGCCGGCATCTTGACGCACTCTTGACGATCATGGCCGGTCGCGCCCTCAGCCCGGCCGGGCAGCCCCCGGCCCGTGGCGTGGGTGCGGGACAAGGCGCGTCTTGACGGCGAGGGAGCCCGTGGAACTCTTCGCTCCGATCGGCCACGACCTGCCTGCCTGCGACCTGCGTGCCTGCGACCTGCGGGCCTGCGGCCCCGGCTGGTCTGCACCGCTCCGTCCGGGGAGGCTTTGCAGCGGTGGCGGGACCCGTGGTCTCCGGCGCACGCCTCGGTCCCTCGAGTGCGAGCCGGAGCTGGCCGCGGTGCCCGGCGCGGCCGTGGAATCGCTCGCCTTCCACACCCGGACGGCCGTCCCGGTGAACCTTCAGGTGAGCGACGGCGGCCGCGCGGCGCCGCTCTGCGTAGGCCGCACCGTCCGCTTCCCCTCAGTCGGGGAGTCTACGGCTGCATCTTTGCGCGACTTTGACGCCGAACTGATGTGCGTACCGGGAACCCCGGGTCCGGCCCCGGCAATCTTGCCGGTGTGACGTCAACTCTCCCTCTGCGTACGCCTTTTGGGCAGCGCTCCGACCACATGGTGATCTGTGGCGACGACGGGCTCGCCCACCGGCTCGCGGTGACCCTGGACGCGGTGTGCGGTGAGGCGGTCACGGTCGTCCTGCCCTCGCGCCGCGAGGGGCATGCGCCGGAGATCGCCGCGCTGCACCGCGATCCGCAGTCGCCCGTCGAGCTGCTGGTGGCCGCCCGCCCCGACGAGCAGACGCTGCGCGCGGCGGGCGTGGAGCGGGCGGCCGCACTCGCGCTCACCTACCGGGACGACCAGGCCAATGTCACCGCGGCGCTGCTGGCCCGCACCCTCAACCCGACGATCCGCCTGGTCATCCGCATGTACAACCGGGAGCGCGGCCGGCACCTCGAACGGCTCCTGGACCGCGCGGTGTTGACGCTCGGCCGGCCCGAGGAGGGCCGGACGCTGGATGCGTCCACCACCGTGCTGTCCGACACCGATACCGCGGTCCCCGAGCTGGTGGCCGCAGCCGCGGTCGGTCAGGGTCACACGATCCAGGCCGAGGGCCAGGTCTTCCGCGGCGTGGTGCGCCCCGCCCGTACCCCGCCCCGCACCGCCGACCTGGCCACGCTCGCCGTCCTGTCCGGCACCCATCAGGACGACCCGGCCAGCGAGGACAGCCCCGAGACCCCCGGTGAGGACGGGACCCAGCTGTTGCCCGACACCGTCACCTCCTACCACCGGCAGTTCACCCACGGCCGGCTGATGCTGGAGGAGGTCACCCACCACCATCCGCCCGAGGCGCCGCCGCGGGGCCGGCACGGTCATGCGGCCTGGCTCCGGGCCCGGTTGGCGCATCTGCCCTGGAAGGTGTTCCTCGCCCGTGAGGTCCTCGCGGTCTTCGGCGCGCTGGCCGCGATCGTGCTGGTCCTGGCCGGTGCCACCGCGCTGGCCGAGCCCGGACCGCTGTGGAAGTCGGTGTACCTGCCCCTGCTGGACATCTTCACCATGGGTGACCCGGCGACCGACGAGTCCCCGGCCCGGCGGGTGCTCCAGCTCATCGCCGGTTTCGTAGGTCTGGCCGTACTGCCGCTCGTGGTGGCCGCCACCATGAATGCCACCGAGGCCTTCCGCAAGGCCTCCGTCGGGCGCCCGCCGGCCGAGGACCTCACCGACCACATCGTGCTGGTCGGCCTGGGAAAGATCGGCACCCGGGTGCTGGCCCAACTGCGCACCACCGAACACCACGTGGTCGTCATCGAACGCGATCCGCACGCCCGGGGCGTCGCCCTCGCCCGCGACCTCGGCGTACCGCTGCTGCTGGAGGACGCCGTGGCCCCCGGCGTCCTCGACCGCGCGCGCATCCGGCACAGCAAGGCGCTGCTGGTGCTCACCCGCGACGACGGCGAGAATCTCGACATCGGGATGGCCGCACGCGAGAACAACCCCCAGGTACGGGTGGTGATGCGGCTCTACGACGATGACTTCGCCGCCACCGTCTCGCGTACGATGCGTGCCTCCTACCCGGACGCCACCACCCGCAGCCGCTCCGTCTCCGCCCTCGCCGCGCCCTCCTTCGCCGCCGCCATGATGGGACGCCATGTCCTGGGCATCATGCCGGTCGAACGGGGCTCGCTCTTGTTCACCACCGTCGACGTCGCGGGGCACCCGGAGCTGGAGGGGCGCTCCGTCCACCGGGCGTTCCGCGAGAACGAGTGGCGCGTCCTGGCCGTCGGCACCGCCGTCGAGTCGACTTCGCCCGGTTCGCCGGACACTCTGGGCGGCCTCCGTCTCGACCGCCCGGGCTTCGACTGGCGCCCGCCGCACGGCCGGATCCTGCGTGCCGGCGACCGGGTGGTGGTGGCCTCCACCCGCCGGGGCCTGGACTTCTTGATGACCGGGGTGCAGCCGCATTCGACGGACCCGCGGGCGTGAGCGGCACCGCCCGACACCGTTCCGGGCGGAGGCCCGCGCGCACGAGAAAGACTCGGCCTCGCGCCCCACGGCCGACCGGCCGGCGTCACGAGCCGTCCGAGGCCGGTGGTCGGGGTGGCACCGCACAGTGTGCTCCGTGGCGCCTCCGTCGGGGGGGTAAGGGGGCGCGGTCCGGCCCCCGCACGTCGTTCCTGGCGGTCCATCACCCGGGCTCCATAGGGTCCGTTTTCCCTGCGGCGGGCGTCAGATGACGGGAAGTCAGCGAGCGCCCTCCAGCGCCCAGTGGCTCCCTCCAGCCGGCGGTCAGGGACTCGTCCGGACCACCGTCCGGCCGTGGGGCCATGCGGGGAGCGCTCTTCGGCGAGCTCTTGTATTCGTTCAACGTCGAACTTTCCGTCACATATCCATCACAGAATCTGCATGCCGTCGACACGGTGACGGGGCGCTGCCAAGCTCGGCAGACCATTCAAAGCAAGGGGGGACTTTTGTCTCGTACCATCACGCGTCCGGCGCTCCGCATCCGCAGTGCTCTCGCCGCCGCCACGCTTGCCGCCGCCGTCATCGCACCCGTCACCCTCGGGGCTGGCGTCGCTCAGGCCGCCACCGTCCACTGCGCCCACCACACCACCGGCACCTGCGGCACCCACGTCAAGCACCCCAAGGGCGTCATGGCCAAGTGCAAGGACGGCACCTGGTCGTACTCCAAGCACTTCTCCGGCACCTGCTCCCACCACCGTGGAGTGAAGTACTGGTTCAAGTAGGCCGACCCGGGGCGTACGGCCTCGACGCTCCGCTGCCCCGCCCGTCACGACCGGGCGGGGCAGTATCTGTCGGTGGGTCGGGCAAGGCCCTTGTCGGGGCGGGCCGGGCGGCCGGAGCCGGCCCGCGCCGCCGGGCCGCTGAGCCGCCGGGCCGGCGTCAGTGGTCGAGGGGACCGGCGGCACTCGGCGGCGAGTGGCGGCACTCAGCGGCCGACGGCCTTGCGCAGCTCTTCCTTGGTCATCGTCGAGCGGCCCTCGATGTTCTTCCGCCGGGCCTCTTCGTACAGCTGGTCCTTCGTCGGTCCCCCAGGGCCGCTGTGGGAGCGCTCGCCGCCGCGCTGCGGGGCGGACTTGGGGTCCCGGAGGGAGACCTGGCCGGGGGACTCGGCCTCGCCGGAGCGGGCCCGTTCCTTGTTGACGGTGCGCGCCGCGATCTCCTCGGCACGCTTCTCGGAGACCCCGTGGTCCATCGCGTTCTGCTTGATGTGCTCGTACTGCCGCTCGCGCTTCCTGCTGGAACCTGCCGGCATGATGCAACCCCTTCCTGGTACCGGGCGCCTGCCTCGGCCGGCGGATGCCACCGGCCGCCACCGCGCCCCTTCCACTTCACCCCGGACCGGCGCCGTACGCGACACGGACGGGCCGGTCAGGTCAATGGTGGGCCGGGTGGGGCCGGGGCGGCGCGGCTAGGGCAGGTAGGTGCACGCCGCCAGCGGAGCGCGTACCTGCCAGCCCAGGGTCTCGTAGAGCGCACGCCCCTCGTCGGTGGCGCCGAGGATGCCGAGCCGGGCTCCCTCGGCCACCGCGCGGTCGGCGAGGGTGCGCATCACCAGGCTGCCCAAGCCGCGGCGGCGGTGCGCCTCCTGGGTGATGACGCAGTCGACGACGGCGGACCGGCCGAGCAGCGCCACCTGGCCCTGCGCCGCCAACTCACCCTGTGCATCGTGTACTTCGACGAAGGCGACGCCGTCTCGGGTCTCCACCGACGTGACGTAGTCGGCGGGCGGTAGCGGGTGGGTGGGCCGGAGGTCCGTGGTCATCAGATGGCCCGCGTCCTCCAGGTCCACCACCCAGTCCGCGGGGAGCCACCGGGCGAGGTCCTCCGACGGCATGGGGGCCTTGAGCCAGGTGCGCGGCACGGTCACCGAGGCGGTGGCCCGGCCCACCGCCGCCCCATCGGCGTACGGCAGTACATGGCGGCCCACCTCGTGGGGCGCGCCCACGTCGATATAGCGCCCCCAGGGGTGCTCGGCTGGCCGCGGCCGGTGGCGCGACAGCGCCCAGCCGACCGCCCAGGCCTCGACGAGGTCCGCCACCGGCGCCGTGGCTGCCGATGCGGAGGTGGCGGCAGGGGTGGTTGCAGGGGTGGTTGCAGGGATCGTCGCGGTGGTGGTCGCCGAGGCGAGCGGCGTGCCGCCGGTCCTGCCGGGCACGTCCGTGATCATGTCCGCCTTCATCAAGCCCTCCCCAGGTGCGGGACAGTGTGCACGAGTAGTGCGTAAGAGGCACTACACGGCTGGGCATATTACGTGCCGAGTGGGGGTGTGGCATCTCCTTTTGTGTCGCCGGGTGCACTCCGCCCCGGGGCACCCGCCAGGCTCTGCGGGGCGGGGGCGGACCGCGCAGGTGTGGAGAGGAGGGGGACCACCGACGGAGACGGGGTCGACTGCGGGTCCGGTGCGGAGCACCCTGGAGAGGTGGGCGCGCAGCCGTGCGCCGAGTGGTGAGGTGGGCCTGATGAGCACTCTCGAAGAACACATCGACATCAGCGCTCCGCTGGATACGGCCTGGGAATGCCTGCATCGTGCGGAGTCCTATCCCCGGTTCCTGGACGGCGTGCGGGAGGCCCGCGCCGAGGGCGCGGTGACGCATCTGGACGTCGACGCCGGCGGCCGGGCCCAGGAGTTCGAGGTCGAGATCGTCGACCGTGACCAGGACAAGGTCATGGTCTGGCAGACCACGAGCGGTCCCGAGCTGGCGGGGACCTTCTCGCTGCTGCCGCTCGACGGGGGCCACACCCGGCTCCAGGCCCGGTTCGAGTACCAGCCGGGCACCATCACGGAGACCTTCGGCGGGCCGAAGGGGTTCGCCCAGGCCGCCGCGATCGAACGGGGCGTACGCAGCGATCTGCAGCAGTTCAAGGAGCTGGTGGAGACGCGGGGCTGAGCCCGGGCCGAGCGGAAACGCGAAAACGCGACCGGACGAACGACGAAAGACGGACGAACGACGGAGAGGCGGACGAACGACGGAGAGACGGACGAACGACGACAGGCGGACGAGAGCGGGTGCGGTGAGGAAGGCGAGGGGCGGCCGGGGCGCGGAGGTTACGAGTCCCGGGGGCGGGCGCCGGCGGACAGCAGCATCAGGGCCACGTCGTCCTGCCGCTCCAGGTCGCCGTGCAGGTTCTTGAGCAGGGCGTCGGCGAGGCGGTCAGGGCTCTGGGGCGGTGCGTTGTGCAGGCGTCTGGCGAGGTCGGCGACGGAGGTTTCCAGGTCGACGCCCGGCGCCTCGATCAGGCCGTCGGTGTAGAGGGCGAGCACCGAATCCGGCGGCAGGTCGATCTCGATGGCCTCGTACCGGGCGTCGGGCTCGATGCCCAGGAGGAGGCCGGGCGGTACGTGCGGCACCGTGGTGTGCCCGTCGGGGTGGCGCAGGATCGGCGGCGGGTGGCCGGCGCTGGCCAGGCAGGCGCGCCGGGTCCGCAGGTCGATGTGGACGTAGAGGCAGCTGGTGAACAGGTCCGGGTCGAGGTCGGTGAGCAGCCGGTTGGTGCGGGCCAGGACCTCGGCCGGTGAGGCCCCGGCCGTGGCGTGGGCGTGCACGGCCGTGCGCGCCTGCCCCATCAGTGCGGCCGCGGCCGCGTTGTGCCCCTGCACATCGCCGATGACGGCGGCGACGCAGTCCTCGTCCAGGCGGATCAGGTCGTAGAAGTCGCCGCCGATGTCCATTCCGCGGGCCGACGGCAGATAGCGGGCGGCGACGGCGAGGCCGGGCACCGACGGGAGGCTGTGCGGCAGCAGCCCGGCCTGTAGGTCGTGCGCCAGCTGCTGTTTGGTGTCGTAGAGCCGGGCCCGGTCCAGCGCCTGGGCGATCAGTCCGGCCAGGGAGGTCAGGACCTGCCGCTCCTCGGTGCTGAAGATGCGGGGCCGGGTGTAGGAGAGGATGCAGCAGCCGACCGGGCGGCCCGAGACGATCAGCGGCAGTACGGCCCGGGCCGCCTTGCCGGTCAGGTGCGGCAACCCGGGGTAGTCGGTCTCGATCTCCTCGGGGGAGGAGAAGAAGCCGGGCTCGCCGGTGGCCAGGGTGTGCACGGCCGGGCTGTTGGCGGCGCTGAGGGCCACGCCCTCGAAGGTGGCGACGGCCTCGGCGGGGTACCCGCGGTGCCCGATGGTGCGCAGCCGGCCGCCCTCCGCGGCGTACATCAGCACGCCCTGGGCGCCGAAGGCCGGCACGATCTGGTCGGCGACCAGGTTGACGACGTCCCGGACGCCCACGGCCTCGGTGAGGGCCGCGGCCAGGTGCAGCACGTGGTAGATCTGCCCGGCCCGCACCGGTACGGCCTCGCCCTCCGTGGGGTGGGCCGCCGGCGGCCCGTGGTCCTCGCCCGAGGGGCTGAGCCGTACGCTCAGGCCCCGGCCGTCGGGGAAGAGCCGGAAGGTGAGCCAGTGGTCCGGGGGGCGGCAGGCGGTGAAGGACACCGGCCGGCGGCTGATCACCGCGGCGCGGTAGCGGTCCTCGAAGACCGGGTCGCGCAGCCACGGCAGCACCTCCCAGGGGCGCGCGCCGATCAGCCGGGACGCCTGTTCGCCGAGCAGCTCCTCCGCGCCGGAGGTGACCAGGGTGATCCGTCCGTCCAGGTCCAGCGCGCAACAGCCGCCCGGCAGGCGCTCCAGGTAGTCGACCGCCGCCGAGGTCGCCTTCGTCCCGAGGGTGCGGACCGGGGGCGGCGACAGGACCCGCGGCGCGGCCTCGCCGTTGGGCCAGGGGTGCTCCGCCAGGACGACGGCCAAGCGGCGGCAGGCGGTCTCCACCGCCGTCCGCTCCTCCTGTGACAGCTGCGGGCTGTGCCCCGCGGGCCACAGCAGCAGGAGTGCGCCCCGGCTGCCGGTCCCGTCGCTGACCGGCGCCGCGGCCAGCGAGAAGTCGTAGGGGACCGCCACCGCCGTCCGGGGGAAGTCGCGGGCCAGCTGCTGGTGGCCGCCCGCCCACACCAGGGACTGGCGGCGGGTGGCGACGGCGACCGGGATCGGGGCCGCCAGGGCGACCCGGCTCCAGGGGTCCAGGAACGGCGCCGGCACCCCGCTCATGACCGTCAGCTGCAACACCGGCTCGTCGGGCGCCAGCACATACAGCCCGGCAGCGGACGCGCCGGTCTCCTGCATGGCCCGGAGCAGCGCCCCGTCCAGCGGATCGGAACCGGTTCCGCCGGTCATCTCGCACCTTCACACCGCTGTCGTCCACACCGCGGTCGTCATGACCTCGCGACCACTCCGGCCCGGCCGGCCGTGCCGCCGGACAGTGTTGACGTTACGCCGCCCGCCGGCCCGCGGCATGCGCGTGAGCGGGCTCGCTGCGCCGGCCGGAGGAGCGGACCGGTGGAGCGGTCCGGAGGGACGATCCGAAGGGGCGCCCCGGAAGCACGACCGGCCCAGGTGCGCCTGACATGCGCTCCAGATGTGTTGTCGAATGCGGCGTATATCATGTAATGGCGCCTTTGGAGTGGCGCGGGCAGCATGTCGTCTCCGATACCGGAGAGGGAGCATGGCCGCAGGCGAAGAGGGCGGGAGGGCGTCGGCCCGGCGCCCGGCCGGTCGGAAGACCGGCGACAGGACCGCCAAGAAGACCAGCAGCGCGTCGGCCGAGGGCCGCACGCGCGAGCAGGGCACCCAGCGCGCCGCCCGCCGCGTTTCGGCACCGCGTGCCATGCGCTACGCGGCCGAACAGCTCCAGGAGCTGCTCGGTCGGGCGCCCGAGTCCGTCTCCGCGGTGCGACCGACGGAGGACGGCTGGCAGGCGGACGTGGAGGTCCTGGAGCTGGAGCGCGTCCCCGGAACCACCAGCGTGATGGCGAGCTACCGGGTGATGCTGGACGAGGAGGGTGAACTGGTGGCGTACGAGCGCACCCGCCGCTACACACGGGGGCAGATCGACCCCCGTGCCTGAGGGCGCCCGAGCACCGCTCACCACCGTTCGCCCGGCGAACGGACGGCCGCTCCGCGACCGGAGCGCGCCGGGGAAGGAGGCACCGTGACTGTGGTGCCGCAAGGTCAAGGGGCCCTCGCCCGGGGCGGCGGAGGCGGCTCCGGCAATCTCTACGACATCCTCGACCTGATTTTGGACCGTGGCCTGGTCATCGACGTCTTCGTCCGGGTGTCACTGGTCGGCATCGAGCTGCTGAAGATCGACGCCCGGATCGTGGTGGCCAGCGTGGACACTTACCTGCGGTTCGCCGAGGCCTGCAACCGACTGGACCTGGAATCCGGGGAGAAGAAGCCCCAGGAGCTGACCGACCTGGTCGGCGAGGTCACCGAGGGCGGTGCGCACGGCAAGGCCAAGGGGGCCCTGAGCGGGGCCGCGGAGGCGGTGGCCGGCGCCCTCAAGGGAGGGGACGACGAGGAGGACGAGGAGACCGAGGAGCGCCCCAAGGAGCCGGCGGGACGGCGGGAGCGCCCGGCACGCCGGCCCGTCCGGCACCGGAAGGACTGAGCCATGGCCGTGTACGTCTACTCCATCGTCGCCGGCAGCCACCCGCAGCGCCTGGACGACCTGAAGGGCGTGGGCGATCCGCCCACCGCCCTGCGCAGCGTGCAGGCCGGCGAGCTGTCCGCGATCGTCAGCGACGCCCCCGCCGAGCTCCGCGCCAAACGCCGGGACCTCGCCGCCCACCAGGCCGTCCAGGAACGGCTGATGGCCGACGGTACGGTCCTGCCGCTGCAGTTCGGCTTCACCAGCGAGGACGACGACGCGGTCCGCGCGGTCCTCGACGAACGGGCGGAGGAGTTCACCGAACGCCTGGCGCACCTCGTGGACTGCACCGAGTACCACCTCAAGGCCGCCCAGGACGAGGACGCCCTGCTGCGCGAGATCCTCATGGAGTCCGACGAGGCACACGGCCTCAACGAACAGATCAGAAGCGGCCACGGCGGCCCGGACGCCCCACTCGCCCTCGGTGAACTGGTCGCCCACGAGGTGGAGGCCCGCCAGGAACAGCTCGCCGACTCGGTCGCCGCCGTGCTGCGCGACTTCGCCCGCGACGAGCGGATGTCCGAGGCGACCGGCAACGACTTCCTCAGCGTGTCCTTCCTGGTCGACCAGGAACACGACGAGGCCTTCCGCTCCGCCGAGCAGAAGCTCGCCGACGAGCTGGGCGGCGACTTCGACCTGCGGCTGCGCGGCCCGCTGCCCGCCTACAGCTTCGTCTGAGGAGGAGATCACCATGGGCCTGCTGACCCACCTCGCCACGCTTCCCCTGGCGCCGGTACGCGGCGTGTCCTGGGTGCTGGAGCGGGTGGTCGAGGCCGCGGAGAGCGAGGCCTACGACCCCGAGCCGGTGGAGCGGGAACTCGCCGAGCTGGAGCGGAAGCTGCTGGCGGGCGAGATCGACGAGAAGACCTTTGACCGGCGTGAGGACGAACTGCTGGACCGGCTGGAGGAGATCCGGGCGCACATCCGGGGAACCGAGGCCTGACCGCGAACCGAGGGAGCGGCCGTGAGCGAACCCGTAGCCAGGAGGCTGGGCGACTACCCGTCCAGGTCGACCCCGTACGGCCAGGGGTCCTCCGCCAACCTCGCCGACATCCTCGAACGGGTCCTGGACAAGGGCATCGTCATCGCCGGCGACATCCAGATCAACCTCCTGGACATCGAACTGCTCACCATCAAACTGCGGCTGCTGGTCGCCTCGGTCGACAAGGCCAAGGAGATGGGCATCGACTGGTGGGAGCACGACCCGGCGCTGTCGTCCCGAGCCTCCGACGGCTACCGCTCGCTGACCGAGGAGAACCGGCGGCTGCGGGCCGAGGTCGAGGAGCTGCGCGAGGCCGCCGAGCTGCCGCCGGCCGAGGAGCGGCGCCGCACCTCCAAGACCAAGCGGACCGGGTCTGGCAGCCGCAGCACCAAGCGGGACGACGCATGACCGGCACCGTCAGCTATGCCTACGCGGTGGCGCGGGACCCCGACGGCTCGCTGGAGGACGCGCTGGCCGGGCTGCCCGGAGTGGCCGACGCGCCGGTACGGCTGGTGCGTCCGGCACAGGACGCGGACGTGGTCGTCGCGGTCAGTCCGGTGCCCGAAGAGGACTTCCAGGAGGCCGCGCTGCGCGAGCGCCTGGAGGACCTGGAGTGGCTGGAGTCGGTGGCCCGCGCCCACCACAGGGTCATCGAGGCGCTGGCCGCCCGCACCACCGTCCTGCCGCTCCGGCTGGCCACCGTCTACCTCGATGACGAACGGGTGCGGCTGATGCTCGAAGACCGCCGGGCGGCGTTCGCGGACCGGCTGGTGGCACTGGACGCGCAGGTGGAGTGGGGCGTCAAGATCTACGTCGAGGCCCCGTCGGGAGAGCCGCCGGCCGAGCCTCCGCCGGATGCCGGCCTCAGCCCCGGGCGGGCCTACCTCAGCCACCGCAAGGCGCAGCGGCACGCCCGCGAGGACGCCTACCACGATGCCGAGGAGGCCGCCCGGCGCGTGGAGACCGCCGCCGGTTCCCGCGCGGTCGAACGGGTCCGGCACCGGCCACAGCAGGGCGAACTGGCCCGCGGCCCCGGCGAGAACGTCGTCAACGACGCCTACCTCGTCCCCCAGCGGGACGCCGAGGACTTCCGCAGCGAGGTACTGCGGGCCGCGGAAGGGCTTCCCGGCGTCCGGGTGGAGGTCACCGGGCCCTGGGCCCCGTACTCCTTCGCCACGCCCGCCGAGGCCGAACCGCTGAAGGGGGCCACGCCGTGACGACGGCGGACAGGCCGCGGGCCCTGGCGGACGAGCCGCTCCCGGACCGGCAGATCGCCCTGATCGACCTGCTCGACCGGCTGCTCAGCGGTGGTGTGGTGCTCACCGGCGACGTGGTGCTGTCGATAGCCGACATCGACCTGGTGCGCATCTCGCTGCGGGCACTGATCGTCTCCATCAGCGAGCGGAACCCCGGCCCCTGGTCCGCTGTCGGCGCGCCCGCCCCGTCCCCCTGGGAGACGGCCCTGACGGACGAAGCGGATGAAGCGCACAAGGCCCTGCGAGCGGGTCATGACGGACGACGCTGACGGCCGCCGGCCGGGCAACCGCTTCGACGATGTCGCCGACGCGGCGGCCCGCGCCTTCCGTCTGCTGCCCGCCGCCCCGCAGGACGACCTGCCCCCGGCCGGCCCGGGCCCGCGCCGTCCCGCACACCGGATCAGCACCGACCCCGACACCGTGGAACGGGACCTGATCAAGCTCGTCCTCACCCTCGTCGAGCTGCTGCGGCAGCTCATGGAACGGCAGGCCCTCCAGCGGGTCGACGCCGGCGACCTCACCGAGGAACAGGAGGAACGGCTCGGCGCGACGCTGATGATCCTGCACAGCCGGATGGTGGACCTCTGCGCCCGTTACGACCTGACCATGCAGGACCTCAACCTGGATCTCGGACCTCTCGGGACCTTGTTGCCGCCGGCCGAATGACCACCGGAAGAGGAGTGCGACATGAGCATCGGAAAGAAGGCCAGGAACATCGGCGAGATTGCCGAGGGAAAGGCCAAGGAAATCACCGGAAAGGCGCTCGGGAACGCGAAAATGGCGCGCAAGGGAAAGGCCGAGCAGGCCGTGGGGAAGGTCAAACAGGCCGTGGAGAGGGGAAAGGAATCGCTCAGACACTGACCACCGGAGCCCGGCCACCGGCCTCGCCCGGCCCGTCCCGCCCCGTCCGGGGCCGGCAGGCCACCCGCTCCCCGCGAGGCCCGCCGGGCCCGACCTCGGCTACTCCTCCTCTTCTCCTTCCTCTCCTTCGTCTTCCTCTCCCGCTCCTTCGTCGGGTTCCGCTTCTCCCTCTGCGCCCTCGTCCCCTTCGCCGTCTCCGGCGTCCTCCGCGTCCTCCTCCGCTTCGTCGCCTTCCTCGTACGCGTCGTACGCGTCCCGCTCGTCGCCCTCTTCCTCCCGCTCGCGCTCCTCGTCCTCGACGGCCTCCTCATGGGTCCGTACGACCTCGCCGTCGCGTACCTCGCCGCGCCAGCCCTCCGGCTCCTTGTCGGTGAGGGTCACGTAGCGCTGGAAGTGCTTGAAGTCCAGCCGCAGCCGGCGGCCCTGAGCACGCCAGATGTTGCCGGTCTTCTCGAAGAACCCGGAGGGGTAGTACTCGACGACCAGCACGATGCGGGTCAGATTGGGCGCCAGCTCATGGAAGCTCACCGCGCCCCGGGTCGTGCCCTTGGCGCCCTCGGACGTCCAGACGATGCGGTCGTCCGGGATCTGCTCCAGCACCGTGCCCTTCCAGCCCCGGGTCGAGGGGCCGACCTTGACCTTCCAGTCGCTGTTCGTCTCGTCGCTGGTCGAGACGCTGCGGACGCCCTTGGTGAAGCTGCTGAACTTGTCGTACTGCGTCCAGTGGTCATAGGCGGTGCGCAGCGGGACGCCGACATCGAGGACCTCGATGATGTTGGTGACCTTGGAGCTCCCGGACGCCCGTCCCTTGCCCCCGCCGAAGGCCTCCTTGGCCTTCTCCACCACGCTGTCCTTGACGTCCTTGGCCTTACCGGTCACCAAGGCCTTGAGTGGGGACTGGCCCCCGAGGAGACCGGAGGCGATCTTGCCCAGCGAGCCGCCGTTGTCGACGACGTCGGTGAGCTGCTCCGTCACGTCCGTCAGCTTGTCGCCGGCGCGTTCGGCCATGCTCCCCACCCAGGTGGTCACATAGTCGCCGAGCTCCGCACGCAGCCGATCGAGCCCCGAGTCCGTATTGCCCTGTCCGGTCTTGGCCATGCCCGGTCACCTTCGGCTCGTGCCGCGGGACGACGTCTTCTTGGCCGTCTTCTGCGCGGACTTCGTGGCGGGCTGCTTGCTGGATTTCTTGCTGGTCTTCTTGCTGGTTTTCTCGGCGCTCTTCTTGGTGGCCTTCTTGGCGGCCTTCTTGGCGGTCTTCTGCGCGGCGGGACGGGTGCTCTTCTTCGCCGCCGACGGGGCGGTCTTCTTTGCGGCGGTCTTCTTCGCCGCCGCCTTCTTGGTCGCTGCCTTCTTGGCCGGCGCCTTCTTCGCCGCGGTCTTCTTGCCCGGTGTCTTCTCCGCGGGAGCCGCCTTCTTGCCCGGGGTCTTCTTGCCCGGAGCCTTCTTGGCCGTGGCCTTCTTCGCGGGACGTTTCGCAGCGGCCTTCTTCCCGGCGGCCTGCTCCGGCTTCTCCGGCTTCTCCGGCCGCTCCGTACGCCTCCTGCGCTTCCCGCCCGCGGCCCTGCGGCCCGCCGCCCCCTTCGCCCGGCCCTCCCGTTCCGTACGGCGGGGCGCCCGGCGGCGGGGCAGCTCCTCCGGTTCTTCCTCCGGCTCCTCTTCCTCCGGCTCTTCCTCTTCCTCGTACTCCCCGCCTTCGTACTCCTCGCCCTCGTACTCCTCCTCGGGCTCCTCTTCCTCGTACTCTTCGCCCTCCTCGTACTCCTCCTCCGGCGCGCCCTCTTCCTCGTACTCCGCCTCTTCCTCTTCTTCTTCCTCTTCCGCTCCGAGCGGCACTCCGCTTTCGAGGGCGCGGGTACGGTCGTGGAGGGTGTCGGCGAGATCGGCGAGGCGGCGGTTGGCGGCGGCCGTGACGGCCTTCCGACCGGCGTCCATGACCTCCCCGCGCAGCTGCTCACCCAGCTCGGCGACCTGGGGGATCTCCCCGAGCCGGCGCATCCCCTCGGCCACCAGCTGACGCGGCTCCAGCCCGAGCTGCCGGCCGGCCAGGTACGACGCCGCCGTGAGAGCGAGCCGGCCCTTCTTCGTACGGCCCAGTACGTACCCTCCTGCCAGTGCGGCGGCCAGCATGAGCTTGGTTGTCGCGTTCATGGATGCGTCACCCTTTCCGGGCAGCTGCCGATCGGCCCCATACCTCAAGGGTGATTCGTGTGCGCACCCGCGCATCCCGAGCGGGCCGAACGTGGGGATCCGCTCCGCCGCGCCGTACGGATGGGCGTCGCCCCTGGGCAAGGGGAAACCCCGCTTGGCGCCCCCCCCCGCAGGCCATGCGGGGGCGCCCGATACAGGTGTGCGGAAGCGGAGTGACGGACCTAGGCTCGGTATATGCCGGGAACACGCCGTGCACCGTCTCGTGTGGGAGTAGGGGGAGCGCGGTGTGTTCGCCGGCGCGGGGCGCCGGTCGGCTGGGCGGCGGCGGTCGTGGTGACCGCGCTGCTGTGCCTCTTCGGGGGAACTCCGGCCGCCACGGCCGTCGATGACCCGGACCTGACGCCCTTCTACCAACAGCAGCTCTCCTGGGAACCGTGCGGACCCGATGTGCAGGGAAGCGCGTCCCCGAGCCCCCAGACCACACCGCCGCCCGGTGCTGCGGGCGGGCTGGAGTGTGCCCGACTGAACGTGCCACGTGACTATGCCCATCCCGGGGACGGCACGCTGCAGGTGCAGCTGACCCGGCTGCGGGCCACCGGCCCGGGGGAGCGGCTCGGCTCGTTGGTCATCAATCCGGGAGGGCCGGGTGCCTCCGGCGTCAACTACCTGATCGACAACGGCAGCGCCTTCGCCCGGCTGGGACAGCGCTACGACCTCGTCAGCTTCGACCCGCGCGGCACCGGACACAGCGAACCGGTCTCCTGCGGCAGCAAGATGGCACCGCCCCCCGCCAACGGCACCGACAGCCTCGCCGCGAAGGAGAAGCGCATCAACGAGGCCTGCGGACGGTACTCAGGCGGGCTGTTGCGGTGGGTCGGCACGCCCGATGCCGCACGGGACATGGACGTGCTGCGCGCCGCGGTCCACGACGACAAGCTCAACTACCTCGGGTTCTCGTACGGCACCAAGCTCGGCGCCGTCTACGCCCATGAATTCCCGGGCAAGGCGGGCCGGATGGTGCTGGACAGCGTCGAGGACCCGACCAAGAACGCCTGGCAGACCGCGGTGGCACAGGCCCACGGATTCCAGCGGGCGCTGGACGACTTCACCACCGACTGCCTCCGCACCGCGGGCTGCCCCCTGGGCATCGACCAGGCGCGTGCCCAGGAGCAACTACAGAGCTGGTACCGGAAGTTGAGCGATGCGCCGATGAAGGTGAAGGGGGAGACGGTGGACGAGACGACGTATGTCTATGCGCTGCGGGAGGCGCTGTACAGCAGGAGCGACTGGCCGCAGTTGCAACAGGCCCTGGCGCAGCTACGGCGCGGTGACGCCGCCGGAATCCTCCGGCTGAGCAGCGCCGGCGGTGACCGGGCCGGCTCCGACCGGGCCGGCGGCGGGCGGGTGCCGGCGCGGCACGTCGGTCAGGACGAGCTGCCGCCGCAGGACCAGTTGGCGCTGCGGGCGATCTCCTGCCGGGACACCTCGGAGCGCTACGGCGCGGCGGACTACCCCCGCGCGGAGCGGGAACTCACCCGGGCCTCCCCGCTGTTCGGCCCGGACATCGCCCCGACCCTGCTGGACTGCTACGCCTGGCCGGTCGCCGGCGACGACTCCTCCCGGGACGTCTCGGCCCCCGGCGCGCCGCCCATGCTGCTCGTCGCGACCACCAACGACCCGGCGACGCCGTACGAGGGCGCCTTCCACATGGCGCGGGAGCTGGACAACGACAGTGTGGTGCTGACCTACCGCGGAGAGGGGCACGCCGCGTACACCACCGGTGACAGCTGCGTTCAGCGGTATGTCGACGGCTTCCTCCTGGACGGTGTGCTGCCGAAGCCGAACACCTCGTGCGGCTGAGGGCCACCGGCAGGGGAGGACAACCGATGGGGGAGGGCTGCCGAGAGAGGGCTACCGGTAGTAGCGGCTCTCCTCGACGTCGACCACCGGTGCGCCGGGAGCCGGCGGCTGGGTGCGCCGCCGCTTGAGGATGCTGACGTACGTCGCCAGACCGATGATGCCGACGATCATCATGATGATGCCCACGAGGTCCAGGTTGACCCCGGCCATGTGCCAGTCGGTCGCGAACGTGAGGATCGCCCCCACCGCGATCAGGCCGATGCACCCGCCGATACCCATGGTGTGAGCCTCCGTAACCGGGTTGGTGGACAAGGACTGTGGACTGTCGCGTACCCGGGGACGGACGGCATATGTCGACGCTGATGCCTGGCTCCTGCCGGTGCCGGGACTCAGCCGGCCCGTCGGCCGCCGCGGCCGGCGGTCTTCTTCTGGCCGGCGGTCTTCTTCTGGGCGGCGGTCTTCTTCTGGGCGGCGGACTTCTGCGCGGCGGTCTTCTGGGTGGTGCCCTTCGCCGAGGAGGCCTTGGCGGTGGCGGCCTTGGCGGTGGAGGTCTTCGCCGTACCGGCCTTCTGCGCACCGGACTTCGCCGCGGTCTTCGACGCCTTCGCAGGGGCCTTCGCAGGGGCCTTCGCCACGGTCTTGCTGGTCGTTTTTGTGGCGGACTTCGTGGTGGTCCGCTTCGCCGTTCGCTGCTGTGTGCCCGCCCGTCCCGCCGCCGGACTCCCAGCCTCGGCGTCGTCCTCGCCGCGCGACCGCTTCGCGGCCCGCACACTGTCCTGCAGGGCCGCCATCAGGTCCATGACCTGGCCGGTGGGCTGCTCCTCGCCAGTGGCGAACTCCGGCTCGCGGTGCGCGAGCTTGGCCGCGACGATCTCTTCCAGCGCCTCCCGGTAGTGGTCGTGCACATCGTCCTCGGACAGCTCGCCGAAGGAGTCCATCAGCGTCTCGGCGGCCGCCACCTCGTTGGCGTGCACCTCCACCTGCCGCTCGGGCAGCACCCCGTCCATCGGGCGGATCTGGTGCGGCCACAGCAGCACCTGCATCACCAGCGCCCCCGCCATCGGGCGGATCATGGCCAGCGTCTCCCGGCCGTGCAGCGCGATCTTGCCTAGCCCGACCCGTTGATGCCGCTCCATGGCGTCCCGCAGCAGGACGTACGGCTTGGCCGCGGCGGGGCTGTCGACGCCCAGGTAGTAGCCCTTGCCGATCTGCAGCGGGTCGATGTCGCCGCCGGCCACGAAGGCCAGGATCGTCAGCGTCTTGGCGGTGGGCAGCGGTAGCGCCTCCAGGTCCGCGTCGCTCAGCGGGACGACGGTGTCCCCGTCGCCGGGGCGGTAGCCGCGCCCGATCTCGTCCTGGGTGACCTCGACGCCCTCGTGGGAGCACACCGGCTGATTGCGCACCCGCCCGCCGTCCGCCGTGTGGATGCGGACGAAGCTGACCGACGCCGCGCTGTCCGTGGCGTTGTACGCGGCGACCGGGATGGTGACCAGGCCGAAGCTGATGCTGAACTTCGCCGTGGGGCGCATGGGGGCCGCCTTCGTCGCTGCCGTTCGGCTCCATGCTAGGCGGGGCGGAGGAACCGTACATCCCGGGAGGGACCGGGCGGAGTAGCGCGATGGACCGGGTCGGGTGGCGGGGGCGGCCCCGGCCCGGGCCCTCGGCGGCCGGGGACGCCGTTCACTCGGCCCGGGCGGTGACCCGTTCGGCCCGGGCCGCCTCGGCCAGCGCCTGGTGATCGCGCTCGTTCTGGTCCGCGTAGCGCTCCGCGAACCGCGCCAGCGCCTCGTCGAAGACCTCGCGCCTGCCCAGGTAGCCGGCGATCGCGAACCGATCCCCGGAGCGGGCGTGCGCCCGGGCCAGGGTGGCCCCGCAGAGCGCCGCGAACCGCTGGAGCATCGCGGGCGTCATGTTCTCGGGCCGGGCGATGCCCTTCCAGTCGCGCAACTGGCGTACGTAGAAGTCGCGTTGCTGCCCGTCGATGCCGGTCGTCCGGTCCCAGCCCAGGAAGATATCGCTGGCCGCCTGCATCAACCGCTGCCCGGTGACCACCCGTTCGCCCTGGTTGGCGTGCGGGCCCGGTCCGGCGTACGGGGCGAGCGCCGACTCATCGGCCTCCTTGGCCTGCAGCAGCAGCGGATCGTCGGTGTCCTTGCCGAGCAGCAGCGCGATCCAGCAGCGGGTGCCCACACTGCCGACCCCTACGACCTTGCGGGCCATGTCGACCACCCGGTACTGGGACAGTAGGCTGCGGTGGTCCGAGCGCAGGCTGGTGCCGTAGCCCTCGACCAGGTCGCGCAGCTGGCCGGCCAACTGCTCGCGTTCGGGGTCCGGCATCAGGTCGCCCAGCGGCACGATCAGCGGGGGATCGGGCGCGAACCGCACCTGGCCGTCGCGCACCTCGGTCAGCTTGCGAAACGCCTGCAGGGTGTCGCGGGTGCGGGCCTGTTTCACGGCCCGCTCGAGCTGGGCCCGGCCGTCGCGGCCCAGCGCGTCCGCCTCCTCGGCCTGGACGTCGGCCATATCGGCGTGCGCGTACCAGACCTCCAGGGTGCGCATCTGCGCGTACCGCTGCATCCGCGTGCGGTACGCGCAGACGGCGGCCCGGACGATGCCCGCCCGCACCTTCGGGGCGAGGCCGTTGGCCCGGCCGGCGATGGCGAGGCTGGCCGCCAGCCGTTTGACGTCCCACTCCCAGGGGCCGGGCAGCGTCTCGTCGAAGTCGTTGAGGTCGAACATCAGATGACGTTCGGGGGAGGCCAGCAGCCGGAAGTTCAGCAGATGGGCGTCCCCGCACAGTTGGGCCGTCAGCCCCGTGGCCGGGGTGGTGGCCAGGTCGGCGGCCATGATGGCGGCCGCGCCGCGGTAGAAGCGGAACGGCGACTCCAGCATCCGGCCGTAGCGGATCGGTATCAACTCCGGTACGCGGCGCGCCGACTGGGCTTCCAGGATGTCCACCGGGTCGGCGCGGGCGTCCGTGGGCGCGTACTGCTCGTGGGCGGAGCGGGGCACCTCGGCGCGAAGTGCCCTGCCCCGTTCCGCTCGCTCCTGCGCGGTGGCGACCGCGTCGTCCGAGGCCATGGCAGGGTCCGGTGGTGTCAGGCCACCGCGTTGCGGTGTCGGTGATCGCCCGCGCACAGCGCCCAGATGATGAAGATGTCGATGGCGATCAGCACGATGGCCCAGAACGGGTAGTAGGGGATCCACAGGAAGTTCGCGAGCGCACCGAGACCGGCGAGCGCGACACCGACGATGCGTGCCCACATGGCCCCGCTGGCGAGCAGCGCGACACCTGCGAGGAGGATCACGATGCCCAGGATGAGATGGATCCATCCCCAGCCCGTGAGGTTGAAGGAGAAGACGTAGTTGCGCGTCGTGACGATGATGTTGTCCTTGGCGAGGGCGGAGATGCCCTCCAGGAGGGCCATCGCGCCGCCGAAGATCATCAGAACTCCGGCGAATGCGGTCCACCCGCCAACGGTGTTCTCTTTCTGAGGGGCCATGGGTCACTCCTCACTTGAGAAACCTGGCCGCCGGAACGATCAGTCCGGTGGCCATGCCCTGGCTCCACGTTTCCACATGCACCCGTCATCCGCATGTCAGGGCGGCCCGGGCTCCACGACGCGCGGTGGGCCGGTACGGGCGGGGGCGCACCGGCGTCCGGTGGGGGAGGCGCCACCGAATCCGGGCCTCCCGTGCCACCGGACGCCTCGTCACGCCGCGGCCCTACGACCCCCTGCGGCAGTGCCCGGCAGCGGCACCGGATCGGGCGCGGGCCCCGGCTGCGGCCCGGGCGTCGGGGGCGCCGGGTTCGGCGGGACCGGATCCGGTTCGGGGCGCGGCGGCCCGGGGGGTACCGGATCGGGGCCGGGTGCGGGGACCGGGCCGGGTACCGGACCGGGCGTGGGGCCAGGGGGGCCGGGGGCCGGGCCCGGGGTCGGTGGCGCAGGGTCACGTGGGGTGTGCCCGAGGCGGGCGGTGGCTCGCTGTCGCATGCGGGGTCTCCTTGCCGTTCCGGTGCGGCCCATGCGACGCACCGGGCGTGAATTGCTCGGAATGCGTAGGTACCCGCTCCGGGCCCGGACCGGGGGCGTGGCGGGCCGAGTGCGCCCGGTCAGTCGTCCTGCCCAGGTTCCCGACCGCGCCCGGCCCGCTCCTCCAGGTGCCGGCGCTCCCGGCGGGCCCGCTCCCGGTCGGCCGGCGAGGCGTTGGTGACGTCCAGGAAGATCGGCTCGGCGCTGGGCCAGGTGTCGGTCATCGTCCGCTTGATCCGCACCAGCACCTCCTCGACCCGCTCGCTGTCCATGCCGCCGACCAGGTCGATACGGGCCGCGACCAGTGTCGAGCGGGGGCCCAGCCGCATCGTCAGCAGACGGGTCACCGCATCGATCTCCGGCTGCTCGTCCAGGAACCGGTGCAGCTCCTGGCGCAGTGCCGGGTCCGCGGCCTCGCCGATGAGCGCCCCGCGGGACTCCTTGGCCAGCTGGTACGCGACGTACATCAGCAGCGCGCCGATGAGCAGCGACGCCCAGGCCTCCCACTGCACCTCGCCGGTGACCAGGTGCAGTCCCATGCCGGCCATGGCCACCAGCACACCGAAGCAGGCGGTGGCGTCCTCGGCCAGCACCGTCCGCAGCGCCGGATCGTCGGCGGTGCGGATCGTCGCCAGCATCCCGCGGCCGGCCGCCCGGGCCTGGCCGTGCACCTGCACCAGGGCGCGGACCAGCGAGGAGCCCTCGGCGACCAGCGCCACGGCGAGCACCACGAGTCCGACCAGATAGCCCGTACGGGTCTCCGAACTGCCCGAGCGGAGCGCCTCGATGCCCTGGAAGAAGGAGAAGCAGCCTCCCATGACGAAGATGCCGACGGCGGCGAGCAGGGACCAGAAGTACCGCTCCTTGCCGTAGCCGAAGGGGTGCCGGTCGTCCGGGGCCCGCTTGCTGCGCTTGAGCGAGGCGAGCAGGAACAGCTCGTTGAGGCTGTCGGCGACCGAGTGCGCGGCCTCCGAGAGCAGCGCCGGTGAGTGCGCGAACAGCCCGCCGACCAGCTTGGCCAGCGCGATCACCAGGTTGGCGCCGAGCGCCACGAAAACCGTCACCGTGGTCCTGGCGTCCGCCCCGCGCTTCTGGTCGTCCGTCAAGCGTCGCCTCCCGGGTCGGTGGCCGGCCGCGGTGAGCGTAGCCGCCGGGGCCGGGGCGCGCACCCCCGCCGTCGTTGCGCCTCATGGCGCAACCGGCCGTTTTCCGGCCCGCGGACCGGGGAGTGTGCCGGGCGAAGCGGAACGGTGAGAGGACGGAGGGCGAGACATGACCGGCAGTCCCCCCAGAGGTGCGCAGTGCCCGCCCGGAGGCGCCCGGTGAACGCCGGGGGCGGACCGCGGGCCGTGGCCCGTACGCTCCTGGAGCGGTACGGCACCACCTATGCCGCCCAGGCCGGGATCCGTCCGGGGAACACCCCACAGCCGCTCTACCAGACGCTGGTGCTGGCCGGGCTGCTGAGCGCGCGGATCCGGGCGTCGGTGGCCGTGGCGGCGGCGCGCGCCCTGTTCGCGGCGGGTCTGCGCACCCCACGGCGGATGGCGGACGCGGCCTGGCAGCAACGGGTCGACGCCCTCGGCGAGGGCGGCTACCGGCGCTACGACGAGCGCACCGCCACTCAGCTCGGGGACGGCGCCCGGCTGCTGCTGGACACCTACGGCGGCGATCTGCGGCGGATGCGGGACGCGGCGGACGGCGACGCCGGCGCGCTGTGCGGCGCGCTGCGCCGGGTGCCGGGCATCGGTCCGGCCGGCGCGAGCATCTTCCTGCGCGAGGTGCAGGGCGTATGGCCCGAGTTCGCGCCGTACCTCGACGCCAAGGCCGTGCAGGGCGCCGAACGGCTCGGGCTGCCGGGGGAGGCTGGCGCGGCTGGTGGCGGAGGACGACCTCGCGGCCTTCGCCTCGGCGCTGGTGCGCGCGGCGCTGGAGGCGTCGGTCGTGGACGAGGTACGGCGGGCGGCGCCCGGCTGAGGCCGGTGCCGCCCGGTTTCAGTCGGGCGGCTCCGGGGACGGGTGCTCGTCCGGTTCCGCGCCGGGTGGCTCCGCGGGGGCCGGGCCCGGCTCGTCCGGCTCGGGCTCCGGCTCGGCCGGGACGGGGTCGCGGGGCAAAGGCTCGGGGTCGCTCGGCACGGTGCCCGGACCGTCGGGCGGGGGTTCGGTGGTCAGCACGGTCATGGCGGCCCTCCTTCCTCTCCATCGTGCGTCCCCTGCCCGCGGTCGGCCCCTTGACGGAAAGAGCGGGGCCGGCTTCGTGGGCGAACCGGCGTGGGCCCGGTTCACCGCGCCGGGCCCGGTTCACCGCGCGCCTGCGCCCCGACGTGGACAGCGGTGCCGGGCAACGGCGCAACGACGGTCTGCGTCAACGGCCCTTCTTAGAAGGCTCGTTGGTCCTGCTGTGAGCGCGGCCCGGCGAGCCCGGAGGGGCGGCCGGTCCTCAGTACACATCGCGCACGTAGCGCCGGTCGGCCATGAGCTGTTTAACGTATCCGGCGGCGGCGTCCTCAGTCAGCCCGCCGTGGTCGACCGCGATCTCCCGCAGCGCACGGTCGACGTCCTTGGCCATCCGGGAGGCATCGCCGCACACGTAGAAGTGGGCGCCGTCCGCCAGCCAGGACCACAGCTGGGCGCCGTGTTCCCGCATCCGGTCCTGGACGTAGACCTTGGCGCGCTGGTCGCGGGAGAAGGCGGTGTCCAGCCGGGTCAGCAGCCCGTCCCGGTGCAGCCGGCCGAGCTCGTCCTCGTAGTAGAAGTCGGTGGTGCGCCGCTGTTCGCCGAAGAACAGCCAGTTGGGGGCGCGGTGGCCGCGGGCCCGGCGCTCGTCGAGAAAGCCGAGGAAGGGCGCGACGCCGGTGCCGGGCCCCACCATCACCATCGGCGTGGCCGGATCGGCCGGGGGCCGGAAGTGCGCGGAGCGCTGTACGAACACCGGCACCGCGAGGTCGGGCCCGGCGTCGGCCAGGAACGTCGAGGCGACGCCCTTGCGCGGCCGGCCGTGCCGGTTCTCGAACCGGACGACGGAGACCGTCAGGTCGATCCGCCCGGGGTCGGTCAGCGGGCTCGACGAGATGGAGTACAGCCGCGGCTGCAGCCGTTTGAGGACCTCGGCCCACTCCTGCGCACCGGCCCGGACCGGGTGTTCGGCGAGCACGTCGACGGCCTGCCGGCCCCAGGCCCACTGGGCGAACTCGCCCTGGTTACCCGGGCGCAACAGCTTCTTGAGCACCCGGTCACCGGTGCGCTCGGCGAGCAGCCGGAGCAGGGCCGGGGTGATCCGGGTGAGGTCCAGGTGGCGGTGGAGCGCCTCGCCGAGCGGCACCTCGTCCAGGCTCGGGAGGCACACGGCCGCGGCGGGGTCGAGGCCGGTGACGGACAGCCACTCCTCGACCAGGTCCGGGCAGTTGACCGGCTGCACCCCGAGGGCGTCGCCCGCCGCGTACTCCAGGGGGCCGCCCTCGGCGTCCTGGGTGTCGAAGGTGAACCTGCGCACCTCCTTGGTGGCGCCGGCCCGGCTCAGCAGCTGGTTGCCGACGAGGCGGGCGGTGGCCGGGGCGGCCTTGGAGGGGCGGGCCGGACGCGGGGCGGCGGGCGCCGGAGCGGCGGACTCCGGGGCGGGGGCGGCCGGGGCCGGACCGGCGGTGTCCGGTGCCTCGCCGTCCGGCTCGGCCGCACCGTCCAGGGCGCCCAGCACCTGCTCCAGCCACTGCCCGGCCGGCTGCTCGTAGTCCGGCTCGCAGTCGGTGCGCGGCGCCAGCCGCACCGCGCCTAGCTCGGCCAGCCGGGCGTCGAGCCGCCGGCCGTGGCCGCAGAAGTCGTCGTACGAGGAGTCGCCCAGCGCCAGGACCGAGTAGCGCACCCCGTCCAGTCGGGGGGTGTCCGGGGCGTTGAGCGTCTCCCAGAACCCCGAGCCGTTGTCGGGGGCGTCGCCGTCGCCGAAGGTGCTGGTGACGAGGAGCAGGTCGGCGGTGCGCGGCAGCGCGGCGGGTGCGCTGTCGGCCATGCTCAGCAGCGTCGCCTCCCGCCCGCTGCCCTTCAGCCGCCGGGCCGTGTCCGCGGCGACCTCCTCGGCGTTGCCGGTCTGGGAGGCCCACAGGACCAGCACCGTGCGCGTGGCGGGGGCCCCGTCCGCGGTGCCGGTGCCGCCCGCACCGTCCGGCTCCGCCGTCGACGGGGTGGCCGGCACCCGGGAGAACATCCCGGCCAGCACGCCGTTGACCCACAGCGCGCGCTCCGCGGTGAACGGCGCCTGCGCGGGCAGGACGGGCGTGCCGACGGCCGGCGCGGACCGCAGTCCGGCGAGGAAGCCGGACAGATAGCGGCGCTCGTGCTCGGCCAGCTCCGGGGGTGCCGGCTCGGGGAGCCGGAACACCGCGGCCAGCTCCGCCACCACCGCCTCCGTGCCGCCGTCGCCCCCTGCCGCCGATTCCGGCGCACCCTCCTGCCGCGCCGCCGGCCCGCCGCCGCTGCCCCCCGCCTCGCCCGCCACCCGGGCCAGCGACACCGCGCACGCCTTGAACTCGGGCTGGAAGGAGACCGGATCGACCGCGTCGTGGGTGACCGCATTGACGCTCAAGTACTCCCCGAACAGGTCGTTCCAGTGGAACGGTGCGAAGCAGTTCCCGGGCCGCACCCGGTCGGTGACCACGGCGGGCAGCACCGCCCGCCCCCGCCGGGAGGCGACCTCCACCGCATCGCCCTCCACCACGCCCAGCGCCCCGGCGTCCTCGGGGTGGATCTCCACGAACGGGCCGGGGTTGAGCCGGTTGAGCTTGGTGACCTTGCCGGTCTTGGTCAGGGTGTGCCACTGGTGCTGCACGCGCCCGGTGTTGAGCACGAACGGGTAGTCGTCGTCGGGGAGTTCGGCGGCCGGGAGGTGCGGCCGGGCGAAGAACACCGCACGCCCGCTGTCGGTGGGGAAGGCCAGCCGGGGCCGGGTGCCGTCCGGCCGTACGGCGGCCCGCTGGCTGACCCCGTCGTTGAGGTACCGCACCGGGTTGCGGTCCGGGCCGTCCGGTGCCGCGCTGGGCCACTGCACGGGGGTGCTCCGCAGCCGCTCGTACGACACCCCGCGCAGGTCATAGCCGGTCCGCGGGTTCCAGGCGCGCTTGATCTCCTCGAATATCTCCTCCGCGCTGCGGTAGCCGAAGGCGTCCTCGTACCCCATCTCGCAGGCGATCCGGGCGATGATCCGCCAGTCCGGCCAGGCCTCGCCCGGCGGGTCGGCGGCCTGCCCCACCAGGGTCAGGGTGCGCTCGGAGTTGACCATCACCCCCTCGGACTCGGCCCACATCGCGGCCGGCAGCACCACATCGGCGTACGCATTGGTCTCGGTCTCCGCGAAGACGTCCTGCGCCACCACGAACTCGGCGGCCTCCAGGCCCTCGATGACGGTCCGCCGGTTGGCGACCGAGGCGACGGGGTTGGTGCAGATGATCCAGCACGCCTTGATGTCCCCGTCGGCCAGCTGCCGGAACATCTCCACGGTGCCCTTGCCGCCGCCGTCCGCCCGCAGCGTGCCCGGCGCCAGCCCCCACAACTCCTCGACGAACGCGCGGTCCTCGGCCACCAGCGTCGAGCGCTGCCCGGGCAGCCCCGGCCCCATGTAGCCCACCTCGCGGCCGCCCATCGCATTGGGCTGGCCGGTGAGCGAGAACGGTCCGCTGCCCGGACGGCACAGGGCCCCGGTCGCCAGATGCAGGTTGATCAGCGCATTGGTGTTCCAGGTGCCGTGGGTGCTCTGGTTGAGCCCCATCGTCCAGCAGCTCATCCAGGAGCCCGCCGCGCCGATCCACTCGGCGGCCCGGCGGAGGTCAGCCTCCGGGATGCCGGTGAGCTCGGCGACCACCGCGGGCGGATAGTCCCGCAGGAACGCCGGCATCGCCTCCCACCCCTCGGTGTGCTCGGCGATGAAGTCCTCGTCCAGCCGGCCGTCCTCGGCCAGCAGGTGCAGCAGCCCGTTGAGCAGCGCCAGGTCCGTGCCCGGGGCGATCTGCAGGAACAGGTCCGCCTTGGCCGCGGTGGCGGTGCGCCGCGGATCGACCACGATCAGCTTGGCGCCCGCCTTCACCCGTTCCATCAGCCGCAGGAAGAGCACCGGGTGGCAGTCGGCCATGTTGGCGCCGATCAGCAGGAAGACCTCGGCGTGCTCGAAGTCCTGGTACGAGCCGGGCGGGCCGTCCGCCCCCAGCGACAGCTTGTAGCCGCTGGCCGCGCTCGCCATGCACAGCCGGGAGTTGGCCTCGATGTGCCGGGTGCGCACAAAGCCCTTGGCCAGCTTGTTCGCCAGGTACTGCGCCTCCAGCGACATCTGCCCGGAGACGTAGAGGGCGAGCGCGTCCGGGCCGTGTTCGTCGACGACCGCGCGCAGCCGCCGGGCGGTCTGCCGCAGGGCGGTGTCCATCGCGGTGGGCGCGGGTTCGGCGCCGCGGTCGGTGCGCACCAGGGCGTGCGAGAGCCGTCCGGGCGCGCCGAGCAGCGCCGCGCTGGTCGCGCCCTTGGTGCACAGCCGGCCGGCGTTGGCCGGGTGCGCCTTGTCCCCGGAGGCCGAGCGGACGGTGCGCCGCCCGTTGTCGTCCACCGCCACGTCCAGCACGATCCCGCACCCGACACCGCAGTACGAGCACGCCGTCCGCACCTGGGTGCGGCCCTCTGCCAGCGGTTCCGGTGCGGTCACGGACGGTCCCCTTCGTGGTCGAAAAGCTCGGAAACGACCCTACGAACCGCCCGTTAACCGGGTGTCACATCGAGCGATCAACAGGCGTTACGGCGCCCACACACCGGCCAGCGGCGCTCCGTGAGGTGTCGGTCCGGCCGCCGCGCGTCGCTCGCCGAATGAGTGACTTAGAAAGTGTAGTCATTGCACTTTCTGAGTCGCTGTGCTTTTCTGTTGCCATGAACCCCACACCTCCCCGTATCGCGATCATCGGCGCCGGCCCCGGCGGGCTGACCTGTGCCCGCGTGCTGCAACGGCGCGGCGTACCGGTCACCGTCTTCGACCGCGACGCGTCCGCCGACGCCCGGCCGCAAGGCGGCACGCTGGACCTCCATCTGACGACGGGTCAGGCGGCCCTGCACGCAGCCGGGCTGCACGACGAGTTCACCGCCCTCGCCCGCCCCGAGGGGCAGCAGATGCGGCTGCTCGACCACGCCGGCACCGTGCTCTTCGCGCACCACCCCGCCCCCGACGAGCACGCCCGCCCGGAGATCGACCGGGGGCAGCTGCGCCGGCTGCTGCTGCGCTCGCTCGCCCCGGAGACCGTCCGCTGGGGCCACTACCTGCGCACCCTGCACCCGCTCGGCGACGGCCGCCACCGGGCCGAGTTCGACGGCGGTCACACCGAGACCTTCGACCTGGTCATCGGTGCCGATGGCGCCTGGTCCCGGGTGCGCCCGCTGCTCTCCGACGCCACCCCGCACTACTCCGGCGTCACCTTCGTCGAGTTCGGCCTCGACGACGTCGACAACCGCCACCCGGAGCTCGCCCGCCTGGTCGGCGACGGCAGCATGATGGCTCCCTTCGCCAACCGGGCGCTGATCGCCCAGCGCAACAGCAACGGCCACATCCGCGGCTACGCCGCCTTCCGGGGCTCGGAGGACTGGACGCTGGATGCCGGAGTGCGGATGGCGGACACCGAAGCGGTGCGGGCGGTGCTGCTCGACACCTTCGCCGGGTGGGACGAGGGGCTGCTGGCGCTGCTGCGGGAGAACGACGGCGGGTTCCTCAATCGTCCGCTGTTCGCCCTGCCGGTGCCGCACACCTGGACCCACACCCCGGGGCTGACCCTCCTCGGCGACGCCGCGCACCTGATGACGCCGTTCTCCGGCATGGGCGCCAACCTCGCCATGCTCGACGGCGCCGAACTCGCCGAGGCGCTGGCCGGGCACGACGGCCGGGACTCCGCACTGCGCGCGTACGAGGCGGCCATGCTGCCCCGCTCCGCCGAGGCGGCCGAGGGGGCCGCCCGCGGGCTGGCCAACGCCATCGCCCCCGACGCCCCGCAGGGCTCGCTGCGCCATGTGCGCCGGATGGCGGAGCAGGCGGAGCGGACCGGGCAGGAGGGCCCGTGACCGCCGTGGAACAGCCGCCGCCCGGCCGCCGGGAACGCAAGAAGGCCCGGACCCGCCAGGCGCTGGCGGACGCCGCTCTCCGCCTCTTCCTGGAGCGCGGCTACGACCAGGTCGGCGTCAAGGACGTGGCGGAGGCCGCGGACGTCTCGGTGACCACGCTGTTCAAGCACTTCCCCAGCAAGGAAGCCCTGGTGTTCGACCAGGACGCCGAGCAGCGCGCGGCCCTGCTCGCGGCCGTACGCGAGCGCGCGGACGGCACCACCGTCCTGGATGCGCTCCGGACCCACCTGCGCGCCCTGCTGGTGGGTGTCCATGAGGCCCCGGGGTTCCGGGAGTTCCGCGCACTGGTCGAGGGCACCCCGGCGCTCACCGAGTACGCCCACCGGATGTGGCTGCGCCATGAGGAGGCGCTGGCCGGGGCGCTGACCGAGGAGGTCGGCGGCGCCGCGGACGAGGTGGCGGTGCGGTCGTTGGCCCACTTCGTGCTGGCCGCCCCGCGGCTGGCCGGCGGCTGCGCCGACCCCGGCGCCGCGCTGGACGCGGTCTTCGTGCGGCTGCGGCAGGGCTGGCCCGACCTGGACGTCTGAGCCCTCCGGGCCGCGCCCGCGCTCCGGTTGCGGCCCGCTCCCGCGCTCCGGTTGCGGCCCGCTCCCGCGCTCCGGTTGCGGCCCGCTCCCGCCCGTCGCACGATCGGCAGCGTAGGGGCAGCGGCCGGCGGTACGCAGCGCGGGACGAGCGCGGCCCGGCCGGCTCGGCGCAGAGGGGTGGAACACCGTGAAGATCACTGAGCCCACCCCCGGCGCGCCCTGCTGGGTGGAGCTGGGCACCTCGGACGCCAGCGCCGCGGCGGGGTTCTACCGGGAGGTCTTCGGCTGGCGCATCGAGACCGACCCGCGCGAGGAGGCCGGCGGCTACACCATGGCGTACCTGGGCGCCGTGCCGGTCGCCGCGCTGACTCCGCGCTACGCCCCGGGGCAGCGGACCGCCTGGACCGTCTCGTTCGCGACCCGGGACGCCGATGCGCTGGCGGCCGCGGTCGCCGAGGCCGGCGGGCAACGGCTGACGGGGCCGATGGACGTCTTCGACGCGGGCCGCTTCGCGCTGCTGGCCGATCCGGAGGGGGCCGTCTTCTCGGTGTGGCAGGCCCGTTCGTTCGCCGGCGCCGGGCTGTTCAGCGCGCCGGGCTCGCTCGGCTGGGTGGAGCTCGCCACCCGGGACGCCGAGGCCGCCAAGCACTTCTACACCGGGGTCTTCGGGTGGACGGTGGGCGGCGCCCACGAGGACTATCCGCAATGGGGCGTCGACGGCGCCGACTTCGGCGGGCTGAGCGCGCTCGACGAGTTCTACCCCGACGACATCGAGGCGCACTGGCTGCCGTACTTCGCGGTCGCCGACGTCGACGGGACCGCGGCCCGGGCCGCCGAGTCCGGCGGGCTGCTGCTGGTGCCGCCGACGGACGTCCCCGACGGACCGAGGGTTGCGGTGCTCCGGGATCCGCAGGGGGCTTCTTTCGGCATCCACCGCGCGGGCACGGAGGGCTGAGTGTCGGCCGCACCGTGCGCCGCCGGTCACACGATCGGCGGCCTGTTCGTCGTTTCACCCGATTCTTGGGGTTGTTTGCGCGTATTGTCCGCTTCGCGGCAATGGGTGGCATTGCGCGTCAAGAACAGGAGACTCCTATGTCCACGACCGAAGTCCTCGTGGCCCGAGGCAGGAAGTTCGCGGCGGGCGCGGGTGCACTGACCGCGGCTGTCGCCCTGGGTGCGACGCTCTCGCTCGCGTCCCCAGCCCAGGCGACGCCCGGTCCGGCCGACACCATGAAGCCGTTCGGCACGGTCACCGCGAAGCGGGGTCTGAGTGCACGTCAGTACCCCAGCACGGACTCCTCCGTGAAGGGGTACTACCGGCACCGCGCGCAGGTCGGCCTGGTGTGCAAGGTCCGCACCCAGAGCGTCGGCGGCAACAGCCTGTGGTACCTGACCCGCGAGGAGCGGGGCACCTGGGTCGCGGCGAAGTACGTGACCAACAGCGGCGTCGTCAAGTACTGCAAGGACGTACAGCGCGGCCGGCTCATCCAGCCCGGCGGTCGCAACAACGCCGCGAAGCACGCCGTGGGCTGATGGGGCCCGGGCGAGGCCCGGTCCGGTGCCGAAGGTGCCGAACCGGGCCTTCGTGCGTCCGGGGGTGTGTCGGGCCGGGGGCGCAGGGCGGGGTGGCGTCGAGAGCCCCTTCCGTATTACTGGAACAAGTTCTACTGTGCCCTCCGAAGCGGCATCCGACGGACCGTCAGAATCAGGACGGCCCACGGACCGGACCACCGGACCGCAACCACGGGAGGGGCCGTGCACCTCGAATACACACCCGAGCAGCAGCAGTTGCGCACCGAGCTGCGCGGCTACTTCGCCGAGCTGGTGCCGGACGACGCCGCGGCACGGCACGCCGACCCCGCCGCCCAAAAGCGCTTCTACCGCGAGACCGTACGGCGCCTGGGCCGCGACGGCTGGCTCGGCGTCGGCTGGCCCAAGGAGTTCGGCGGGCGCGGGCTGACCCCGATGGAACAGTTCATCTTCTTCGACGAGGCGGCCCAGGCGGGCGTGCCGCTACCGCTGATGGCGCTGAACACCGTCGGCCCCACGCTGATGCAGTTCGGCACCGACGAACAGAAGGCCTACTTCCTGCCCCGGATCCTCTCCGGCGAGATCGACTTCGCCATCGGGTACAGCGAACCGGACGCCGGCACCGACCTGGCGGCCCTCAAGACCCGAGCGGTGCGCAAGGGCGACGAGGAGACCGGCCACTATCTCGTCAACGGCCAGAAGATCTGGACGACCAACGGGGACACTGCGGACTGGGTCTGGCTCGCCGTACGCACCGCCCCCATCGAAGAGGGCACCCCGCCCCACAAGGGCATCACCCTGCTGCTGGTCCCCACCAGCGACCCCGGCTACTCCTGCACGGTGATCAACACCCTTGCCTCGCACGACACCACCGCCAGTTACTACGAGAACCTCACCGTCCCGGCCGCCCGCCGCGTCGGCCGGGAGAACCAGGGTTGGCGGATCATCACCAACCAGCTCAACCACGAGCGGGTCACCCTCGCCGCCCACGGCACCATGGCCATCCGCGCTCTGCACGACGTCCAGCGCTGGGCCGCCGCCACGACGCTCGCCGACGGCCGCCGGGTCATCGACCTCGGCTGGGTCCGCGGACGACTGGCCCGCACCCACGCCCGGCTGGACGCCATGAAGCTGCTGAACTGGCGGATGGTCGACGCGCTCCAGCAGGGCACCCTCACCCCGCAGGACGCCTCCGCGGTCAAGGTCTACGGCTCCGAGGCCCGCCGCGACGCCTACGCCTGGCTGATGGAGATCGTCGGCGCCGCGGGCCCCCTCAAGGAGGCCTCGGCCGGTGCCGTCCTGCACGGCGAACTGGAGCGCGGCTACCGCTCCGCGGTCATCTTCACCTTCGGCGGCGGCAACAACGAGATCCAGCGCGAAATCATCACCTGGATCGGCCTGGGCATGCCCCGCGTACGACGCTGAGCGCGGCCCCGTACCGCCCGCCGGCCCGTCAGGCGGGCGGTACGGCGCCGGGGCGGTGCCCGCCGCCGATGCCCTGGCGGTCGCCGGTGCGGGCGGTGGCGCGGCGGACCGGGTCGGGGAACGCCCGGTCGACCGATGCGTCGAGGCGGGTGAGTTCCGCACGGACCGCGGGCCGCCGGCCGGCGGGCAGGGCGGCGAGCAGGCCCTCCAGCAGTGCCCGCAGGCGCCGGCAGATCTGCAGGGACGACGCCCCGTACTCCCGGATCTCGGTGACCGCGAGCTGGAGGTAGTCCTCCCAGGTCCGGCCGGGCACCACCAGCCGCGGACGGCCGTCGGCGCCGGTGAGGACATGGCGGTGGCGCAGTTCCGCCCCGCCGACCACGTGCAGGAACGCCTCGATGTGGTTCAGGACTTGGACGGCGGTCGTCGGGTCGTTCACGGCGGGCGACAGCGCGCGGATGGCGATGTCGACGAGCACCCGCAGGGCGAAGGCCGGATCCTGCTCGACCGTCCGCTCGGCGCCGAGCGCGATGCGCCCGGTCACCCGCCGGGGGTCGGGGAGCGGCCCGCCTCCGTGCACCTCGACCAGGACCGTTCCCGGTGGCACGAAGTCACCGACCGGATGGGTCAGCACCAGGACGCAGTCGTACCGTACGGCGGTGGCCCGGAGCCCGGCGACGTCGAACGCCTGGATGGCGCCGCCGAGTTCGGAGCGGACCGGGGTCACCGGACCGTCGGGGAGGGCGGGGGCGCCGTCGGCCGGCACCGGGCCGCGGGCCGCCGTCATCGCGCGGCACAGGACCTCCCGCCCCAGGCGGCCGACCAGGTCGGCGATGGCCACCGGTCGGAGGTTATGGGTGAACCGGTTGAGGTAGACCAGCAGGAGCACCAGGCTCACCGCGACGGCCAGCCCGGCCAGGGTGACCCCGAGGTCGGGGACCGCGTGCGGTTCGATGCTGCGCAGCAGGGAGAAGGCGAAGGCGAAGGTGCCGGTGAAGGTCGCCAGCACCGCCTTCTGCAGCCGGTCCCGGTACCACAGGCGCATGTACCGCGGGGACAGCGTCCCGGTCGCCTGCTGGACGACGAGGACGCCGATGGTCACCACGAACCCGAGCAGTCCCACCATGGCCCCGACGATGGCGGCGAGCACCCCGCTGGCCGTGGCGGCGGAGTACCGCCAGGACGTGGGGACCCAGGTGGCGCCCTCCGCGGCGATCGCGCACTGGGCGAGCACCGACCCGAGGACGAGCCCGAGCAGCGGGACGACCCACAGGCTGGCCCTGATGCGTTGCCGCAGCCGGAACCTGGACGCCCAGGAAAGCACGGAAGCCTCCGCCCGACAGATCGATTCGGGGCCCTGCCGTCCACCGTAATGCCGGTCCTTCGGCACCGCAGAACTCCCGCCCGCCGGCGCCGGGCCGGCTCGGCGGGCCGACCCCGTGGTCCCGGCTTACGCTGGGCGGAGGGACGGCATCCGGGGTATCCCCATCCGGGGAACGGCGAAGGGACGGCAGCCGGGCGACAGCGCATGCCGAAAGGGGCGCCGCGATGGCCGACTACCCGCTGATCGAGAACCATGGCGTGATCGGGGACCTGCAGACCGCGGCACTGGTCACCACCGACGGGACGGTCGACTGGTTCTGCTGCCCGCGCTTCGACTCGCCCAGCGTGTTCGGAGCCCTGCTGGACCGGGAGAAGGGCGGGCACTGCCGGGTCCGGCCGGCCCACGAGACGTACGCGACCAAGCAGTTGTACCTGCCCGACACGGCGATCCTGGTGACCCGCTACATGACCGAGGTCGGCGCCGGCGAGGTGGTCGACTTCATGCCGGTGACCGGGACAACGGCCACGCCCCGCCACCGTCTGGTCCGGCTGCTGCGCTGTGTACGCGGAAGCATGACCTTCGAGGTCGACATCGCCCCCCGGTTCGACTACGGCCGCGCGCCGCACGAGCTGCACCTCACTGAGCACGGGGCGGTGTTCTCCGCGCCGGGGCTGGAGCTGACCGCGCACGCGATCCGCGAGCCGCACGACGACCGGCTGGTGGACCACCTCGACGGCGGGAACGATGTGCACTTCGCCCTGACCCTCCAGGCGGGGCAACAGCGCGGGATGATCCTGGAGTCGGCGGCGGACGGGCCGCCCCGGGAGGTCCGGTATGCGGAGTTCCAGCAGCTCTTCGAGGAGACCGCGCAGTTCTGGCGGTCGTGGCTGGGCCGCTCGCGGTACTCCGGGCGGTGGCGGGAGGCGGTGGAGCGCTCCGCGGTGACCCTCAAGCTGATGACCTACGCGCCCAGCGGTGCCCTGGTGGCCGCCCCGACGGCCGGGCTGCCGGAGCAACTGGGCGGCGAACGCAACTGGGACTACCGGTTCACCTGGATCCGGGACGCCTCGTTCTCCGTGTACGCCCTGCTGGGGCTGGGCTTCACCGAGGAGGCGGCGGCGTTCATCGACTGGCTGGACGACCGGGTGCAGGAGCGGGCCGGCACCGCGGGCGGCTCCGGACCGCTGAACATCATGTACCGGGTCGACGGCTCCGCCGACCTCCAGGAGGAGATCCTGGACCACTGGGAGGGCTATGAGCGCTCGGCCCCGGTACGGATCGGCAACGGCGCCGCCAACCAGCTCCAACTGGACATCTACGGCGAGGCGATGGACAGCATCCACTTCGCCCACCGGCACGGCATCCAGCTGGGCCACCGGAGCTGGACCTCGCTGCGCACGCTCCTGGACTGGCTCACCGACCACTGGGACCAGGCCGGCGAGGGCCTGTGGGAGACCCGCGGGGGCCGCAAGCACTTCACCTACGGCCGGGTGATGTCCTGGGTGGCGTTCGACCGTGCGCTACGGCTCGCGGAGGCCAGCGGCCGGCCGGCCGCCACGGCACACTGGAGCAGCGCCCGCGACGCCCTGTACGACCAGATCATGGCGAAGGGCTGGGACGAGGGACGGCACGCCTTCGTCCAGCACTACGGCAGTGATGTGCTGGACTCCTCGCTGCTGCGGATGCCGACGGTCGGCTTCATCAGCCCCCAGGACCCGATGTGGGCGTCCTGCCTCGACGCGATGGACACAGAACTGGTCAGTGACAGCCTGGTCTACCGGTACAACCCGGAGGCCTCACCCGACGGACTGCGCGGCTCCGAGGGCACCTTCTCGCTGTGCACCTTCATGTACGTCGACGCACTGGCGCGGGCGGGCCGGACCGACCAGGCCAGACTCGTCCTGGAGAAGATGCTCGGGTACGCCAACCACCTCGGCCTGTACTCCGAAGAAATCGGTCTGACGGGCCGCCAGCTGGGCAACTTCCCGCAAGCCTTCACCCACCTCGCCCTGATCGACGCCGCCCTCACCCTGAACGAGACCCTCAACCGGGCGGGAAGCGACGGGGGTTGAGCCCAGGCCCCGGGGGTGACGGCACCGAGGGCGCCCGACCACACGGCCGTCAGGAAGCGGCCTGCCGTCCGGACGGCGACGGAGCGGCGGCGGTGCCGGGACCGAGCAGCACGACCGTGTCGCCCGCCCGCGGGCTGCCCGGATCCCGCGCGGTGACCGGGGCCAGCCGGCCGTTCGCCCGGACGACGAACAGCACCGTGTGGTCCGCCGGCACCGGAGCGGAGGCGGGCCGCACCAGGAAGCGGGCGCCCCGCGCATGGCGCTCGGCCAGTGCGGGCCGGACCAGGCCGGTGCCGAAGAGGACCTCGCCGCCGGTGTACGGGGCGGCGATGCCCTGGCCGCCGGGCGGCGGGCCGATGCGGTACACCGGCCCGTCGAAGGCGTCCTGCACCACGACCGAGGCGAGCGCGTTGAGGTCGTCGTCCTCGGTCAACAGCAGGACCGCCGCCACGCCCTCCAGCCGCGCCCGGGCGCCGGCGACGGCGGCCAGCAGCTCACCGGGCGCCAGTTCCAGCCCCGCGCCGGTGATCCGGTCCCGCTCCGCCGCCCGTCCGGACCACATCAGCACGTCCAGCCCCGCCGTGCTGAGCGCCCGCGCCAGGTCGACCACCCAGGGCGCCCCGCCCACCAACAGGGGCCGGGTGGCCGCCGGTCGGACGACGCGCAGCCGTGCGGCCACCGGGACCGCGGTCAGCCCGTAGACGACCACCGTGCCGACGATCACCAAGAAGGTGACCGGCAGGATCGTGCCGGCGCCGGGCAGCCCCCTCGCCACGAGCGTCGCCGAGAAGGCCGACGCGGTGGAGGCCGCGACGATGCCGCGGGGCGCCATCCAGCCGACGAAGGCCCGTTCGCCGGCGGGGAGAGCGGTCCCGGCGGTGGAGAGCAGCGCGACCAGCGGGCGCACCACCAGGACCAGCGCCGCCACCAGGGCGAGGGCCGGAAGCAGCACCGGGACGACGGACGCCGTCGTCACCGTCGCCGAGAGGGAGATGAACAGCAGGCCGAGGATGAGCTGGACGAGCGTCTCGAAGAACGGGCGGCGCGCCGGCATGTCGAAGCCGGGCAGGTTCGCCACCGTCAGCCCCATGACGATCGCCGCGATCAGGCCGGTGTCGTCCAGCACCATGTCACAGCCCGCGGACGCCACGACGACGGCCGCCAACTGCGCCAGCGTCCCGAGCGTCTCGCCGAGCCGGAGCGTGCGCAGGGTCAGCCACAGCAGAACGGTGCCCACCGCGCCGCCGGCCAGCCCGACGGCCACGCTGCCGAGGAACGCGCCGAACCGGAAGCCGTGGCCGGACTGGAACCCGCCGGCCTCGATGGAGTGGAAGACGACGGCGCTGAGGATGGCGCCGACCGGGTCGATCAGCGACCCCTCCCAGCTCAGGATCCGCCGCACCCGTTCCGTCGGCCGGACGTGGTCGAGCAGCGGGCCCACGACCGTCGGCCCGGACACCACGAGGATCGCGCCGAGCAGGGCGGCCACCGCCAGCGGCACCCCGAACAGGGCCGGCGCCAGGCCCACGGTGGCGCCCCAGGTCAGCAGTACGCCCAGCACGATCAGCCGGACCACGGTGCTCCGGGCCGGGCCCCGTAGATGGCGCAGGTCCAGGCTCAGCCCGGCGTCGTAGAGGATCAGCGCCACGGAGAGCGACACCAGCGGGGAGAAGGCCGGCCCCAGTAGCCGCACGGGGTCGACGGCGTCCGTCAGCGCGCCGGCGGCGAACCCGGCGGGCAGCAGCACGATCAGGGACGGCAGCCGCAGCCGGTGTGCCAGGATCTGGGCGCCCACCGCGAGCGCCACGGTCAGGCCGATGCCGAGGAAGACCTCGTCACCGGTCACCGTGGCCCCGCCCCCGGGGCGTTCCGCTCCGGCCGCGGCCCCTTGGGGTCAGCCGTCGCCTTCGCTGCCGCCGCGCCGCAGGTCGGCGTCGGTGAGGGATTCCAGTTCGCCATGGGTGTCCAGCCAGTACAGGAGGGCGACCGCGGGGAGGACCAGTACGACGGCCACGAGGGTGACCAGCAGCAGCCAGCGCAGCGTGCCGGCAGCGCCCGCGCCCTGGTCCACGGTCAGCGAGGTGGGGATCAGGTAGGGGCGTTGGGCGATGCCCCAGGCGAGGACCCCGGCCGCCACCACGGCGGTGGCCGCGGCCCGGGTCCGGGCGGTGACGGACCCGCGGAGCAGCAGCCACCCGGTGGCGAACGAGGCCGCCCCCGCGAGGACGACGAAGACGAGCCCGGGGCCGTGGGTGAGCCCGTGCCACACGTGCGGGGCGTCGCCATGGGTGACGAACAGCGTGATCACGGCCAGTGCGGCGAGCACGCCGAGCGAGCCCAGCGCGCGCCGGCGGAAGTAGCCGTCGAGGTCGGTGGCGCCGAAGCGCCGGGCGTCGCCGGCCAGGAACACGGCGCCGAGGAACGCCGCCATCGCGATGCCGAGCAGCCCGAAGAGCACCGACGTGGGGTTGGACCAGGCGTCGGCGGAGGCCCTCGTCCCGGGCGCCACCCGGCCCGAGGCGACCCCGCCGACCGCCGCGCCCAGGAAGAACGGCGTGAGCAGCGAGGCGATGGCGAACACGGCACCGTAGAGCCGCCGTCCGGCGAGCCGCCGGGTGGGCTTGCGCAGGGCGAAGCCGGCGCCCCGCAGCACGATGCCGACGGCGGCCAGCGCCAGCGGCAGCCACATGGCGGAGAACACGGTCTGGAACAGGACCGGGAATCCGGTCCACATGACGACGAAGACGAAGATCAGCCAGACGTTGTTGACCTCCCATACGGGCGCCATCGCATGGTCGATCAGCCACCTCGGCCGCCTGCCGCGCTCCGCGCCGCCCGCGGTGAGGTCCCAGAAGCCGGCGCCGTAGTCGGTGCCGCCGGCGCAGGCGTAGGCGGCGACCGCGAGCAGCAGGACGACGGCGACGATGCCCGCGGTCATGACCGGTCCTCACCGGAGGGGGCAGAACTGCCGCCGGCGGACGGGGTGTTCCCCGCCGGGGCGGTGGAGCGCGGCCCGTAGGGCGTGTCCGTCTCCGGTGCCTCGCCCCGGCGTCCCCCGGCGGTTGCGTCGGCGAGCCGCCAGCGGGTGCGCATCTTCAGCAGCACGGCGACGAACGAGCCGAAGATGAACGCGTACACCACGATCACCAGCCCGAACATGGTCCACAGGCTGCCGGGACGGGTCGAGGTCACCGCTTCGGCGACCCGCATGTGGAAGTAGACGATCCACGGCTGGCGGCCCACCTCGGTGGTGATCCAGCCGCACTCCACGGCGAGGGCGCAGGCGGCACCCGCGACCGCCGCGGCCCGGAAGAACCACGGTGACGAGGGGAGCCGGCGGTGCCGCAGCCACACCAGGCCGTACCACAGGGCGAGCAGCACCAGCACCGAGCCGATCCCGACCATGGTGTCGAAGGCCCAGTGCGCGATGGTGGCCTGAGTGGCCGTCGGCCGGTCGCTCGCGGGCACCGACGTCAGCCCCGTCACCTTGGTGTTCGGGCTGAAGCCGGCCAGGATCGAGTCGAGCTGGGGGACCTTGATGCCGCCCGAGACGGATCCGTCCGGATGCATCCGGCCGAAGAGGTACTCGGGCACGTGGGTGTCGGTCTTCCAGACGATCTCCATCGCGGCGAACTTCACCGGCTGCTTGTGGAACACCGAGCGGGCGATCGAATCGCCCAGCACGAACTGCACGGGGGTGCACACCGCGGCGAGGGTGAAGGGAACGGTGAACCCCAGCTTGTGGTAGCGGTCCCGCCGGCCGCGCAGCCGGCCGACGGCGTAGACGCCGGCCACCACATAGCCCGCGGTCATCACCATCGCCACGACGAAGTGCCAGTACTGCGGCCCGAACATCGGGGTGAAGAGCGTCTTCCAGATGTGCACGTCGACGGGGTGGCCCGCGGCGTCGAGGCGGAAGCCCTGGGGGGTGTTCATCCAGGAGTTGGCGGCCAGGATGCCGAACGCCCCGAGCAGCGCGGTGAACGGTAGCGGCAGCCCGAGCAGGAAGTGGGTGCGCGCAGGCAGCCTGCGCCAGCCGTAGAGGTAGATGGCGATGAGGACCGATTCGAGGAAGAACGCCCAGGCCTCGACGCCGAACCCGATGCCGAAGACATCACCCCACTTGCCCATCAACCCCGGCCAGAGCAGACCGAATTCGAAGGACAGCACGGTGCCGGTGACGACCCCGACCGCGAACTGCACGGCCATCACGGCCGACCAGCGCCGCGCCAGCAACAGCGCGACCGGGTCGTTGCGGCGCAGGCCGCGGTGGTGCATCACCAGGGTGATCAGCGGCAGCGCCACCCCCATGGGGACGAGGAGGATGTGCGAGGCCAGGGTGAAGGCCATCAGCTCCCTGGCCGGGAGCAGTTGGGCCGGCGCAGCCGCCAGCAGCTGGACGGTGGTGTGCATACGGGCCCTCCCGCCGCTCGGAGTCGTCGCAGGTCGCGCGGGGTCGGTCAGCCACCGGTGGCGAAGCCGGGGAAGAGTGTCATCCCGCCGTCGACGTAGAGGGTGGTACCGACGACGTAGTCCATGAGGTCGGAGGCCAGGCCGACCACGGCGTGGGCGATGTCCTGGGGTTCGCCGACGCGGCGGTAGGGGATCAGCCGCAGGAGGTCCTCCTCGGCCTCGGGCGTCTCCCAGGCGGCGCGGTTGATCGGCGTCTTGATGGCCCCCGGGGCGACCGCGTTCACCCGGATCTTCTGCGGGGCGAGTTCCTGGGCCAGGGTGGCCATCATCATCTGCACCCCGCCCTTGGACGAGGCGTAGTTGACGTGCCCCGCCCACGGGATGAGCTGGTGCACCGAGCTCATACAGATGATCTTGCCGGCCGCGCTGGACACCTCGGGGACGACCCCGCGCCGCAGGAACTCCTTGGTGGCCTCGCGCGCACACAGGAACTGGCCCGTGAGGTTGACCTCCAGCACCTTCCGCCACTGCGCCAGGGACATCTCGGTCACTGGGGCGTCGCGCTGCAGTCCGGCGTTCGCGACCAGGATGTCAAGCGTCCCGAACTCCTCGACCATCCGGTCGGTCATGGCGACGACCTGGTCCTCCTGCGACACGTCCGCCTCGTACGCCGCCGCGCGCACTCCGAAGGCGGCGATCTCCTCGACCACCTTCTCGGCCTCCTCGCGGCCGGCCACGTAGTTGACGACCACCTCCGCGCCGGCCCGGCCCAGGGCGACCGCGGTGGCCCTGCCGATACCGGAGTTGGCCCCGGTGACCAGCGCCTTCTGGCCCTTGAGGAGCTGGGTGGGGATCACGCCCTGGGGTGCGCCCACGGTGGAATTCACGTCTGCTCTCCTCCTCGCCGACCGGAAGCCCGGGCCGGGTACGGAGCGCCACAGAACCACCGAAGTCAGGGCGCGGACGCCGTGGCGAGCGGCCGTTGGGCCGCCCGGCGGAGGATCTTCGCCCGGTCGGACCACCGGCCGGCGTCGGCTGCCGGGCGGTGCCGGCGGCCCCGGGGGACGCGGCTCAGCGCAGCCTGTCCAGCAGGTGGTCGCCCACCCGCAGGGCGTTGGCCATGGCCGTCAGCGACGGGTTGACCGCGCCGATGCTCGGGAAGAAGCTGGTGTCGACCACGTAGAGGTTGTCCAGGTCGTGTGCCTTGCAGTGCACGTCCAGGGCGGAGGAGTCCGGGTCGTCGCCGAACCGCACGGTGCCGGCCTGGTGCGCGGTGGCCCCGATCGGCATGCCCTTGTGCAGGTAGATGCTGTGCGGCAGCAGATGGTCCTCGTGCATGCCCAGATGGCCGAGCAGGTGCTGGAGCTTGTGCCGGAGCCGTTGCAGGCCGGCGATGTTGTTCCGCTCGTCCAGGGCCAGGTGGATGCGCCCGTCGCCGTCCAGCGTGATCCGGTTGTCCGGCAGCGGAAGGTCCTCCCCGCACAGCCAGAAGTCGACGGCGTGGTGCGCCAGGACCTCGAAGGGCATATCGGGGGTCACCGCCCCCGCCCACCGGGGAGCCTCGCCGTGGATCTGCTCGGCGTCGGACTTGCCGAGCATCTGGATGCCGCCGAGGGGGTAGTCCCAGTCGTCCGCGCCCAGGTACCAGTCGTGCAGGGCGAGGGTCTTTTGGAACTGGGTGTCGTTGGGCTCCTTCGAAAGGGCCATCAGGGCGAGGTTGTTGTGCCGCATGTAGTGACGGCCGACCACGCCCGAGCGGTTGGCGAGCCCCTGCGGGTGCCGGTCGTCGGCCGACGCCAGCAACAGGGCGGCGGAGTTCACCGCCCCGCAGGACACCACCACGATGTCCGCGGTGTACCGCACCTCCGCGCCGTCCGCGAGCCGCACCACGACCGCGTCCACCCGGCGCCCGGCCGGGTCGGTCTCCAGCCGGACCACCCGGGCGCGGGTGACCATCTCGACGCCGGGGTGCTGCAGGGCGGGTTCCACACAGATCACCTGGGCGTCGGACTTGCCGCGCACCAGGCACGGGAAGCCGTCCACCCGGTTGCAGCGGATGCAGACGCTGGAGTGGGTGGCCCGGCCGGACTCGTCCTGGGTCAGGTTGACGCCGATGGGCAGGTGGAAGGGGTGCAGCCCGCGCTTCTCCAGATCGTCGCTCAACTGCTGGATGCGGGGCTCGTGTTCGACCGGGCCATGGGCGTACGGTGCGCTGGCCGGCCCTTCCCACGGATCCTCGCCGTGCCGCCCGTGCACCAGATAGAGGTGTTCGGCCTGGGTGTAGTACGGCTCCAGGTCCTCGTAACGGAGCGGCCAGGCGGGCGAGATGCCGTCGTGATGGCGCAACTCCCCGAAGTCCTCGGGCCGCAGCCGGAAGAGGGCGGCCCCGTAGAACTTGGTGTTCCCGCCGACGTAGTAATTGACCTCGGGCGGGAAGGTGTTGCCGTCCTTGTCGTACCAGAACTCCGGCGCCCGGTACTTGCCCCGGACGAACACCGCGGTGGAGTCCCAGTTGTCCCGCTCCCGAGGGAGGTAGTCGCCGCGTTCGAGGAGCAGTACCCGCTTCCCGGAGGGCGCGAGCCGGTGGGCGAGGGTGCCGCCGCCGGCGCCGGTACCGATGATGATGACGTCGTAGTGGGGGGAGTCGCCCACGGCGCTCACCGTCCTCGGGCTCGCGGCCCGGCGCTCCCGCCGGGACCTGGGTGCCCCCTCCTACGAACGTATACGCCCTCCGGGCGCGGGGCACCCGGGGGAGCGCACGGGGCCGCCGCGCTCACAGCACGGCGAGCGGATTCACCGGGGAACCGGTGGCGGCCGGCAGCCGCAGCGGAGCGACCACGCACAAGAAGTGCCACCGGCCCGCCTGTTCGCACGCCGGTGCCAGCTCCTCGAAGTCCAGGTAGTCCATCAGGTGCACCCCCATGGCCTGCACCGCCAGCACGTGCACGGGGAAGGCGACCCCGGGAACCGCGCTGGGGGCGGTGTCGTTGTTGCCGTCCGAGCCCAGCGCGGCCACGCACCGTTCGGCCAGGAACCGCATCGCGGTGGGGTGCAGACCGGCCCGGGACCGCGCGGTGTCCCACGGGCCGCGTTCCCGGCGCCGGCGACGGTGGCCCACCCGCACCAGCAGCAGGTCCCCGGGGCCGGCCCGCACCCCTTGGGCGGCCTCGGCGGCCGTCAGGTCCTCGGCCGTCACCTGGTCGCCGGGCTCCAGCCACGGGACCCCGCGCAGCCGGGGAATGTCCAGCAGCACGCCGCGGCCGACGATGCCGTCCCGCACCAGGTCGACCGTGAGGGCCCGCGCACCGTCCGGTGTCACGCTGCGGGCGGGCACACCGTCGTAGAGCGCGCCGTCGAACAGCACATGGCAGAGCGCGTCGAGGTGGCTGTCGGCGTCCCCGTGGACGTTCATCGCGAACCGGTCGCGGGCGAAGCTCAGCCCGGGCGCCCCGATGTCCCGCTCGGCCGGCCCGGTCATCCGGTGGACCGCGGGCTGCGGGTTGTCCGGCCCGGGCCGGGTCTCGATGGGCGCGGCCAGCGACACTGTGCGCCCGGACCGGACCTCGGCAGCGGCGGCCGCCACCCGGGCGGGCGTCAGGTGGCGCAGGGCGCCCGGACGCTCCTGCGAGCCGCCCGCGGCCCGGTCCCGCAGGTGCCGGTACAGCGCCCGGAAGTCGTCCTCGGACAGCGCGTGCGGCGCACTCCGGGATGCCGGTCCGGCCGCGCTCGTAGGATCCGTCACGTCCTCACCCTTCCGCGTTCCGCTCCGCGTCCACGGCCCGTTCCGGCGCCCTTCGGCGCATTTCAGCGCCTTTCAGCGTCCTTCGGCGCCCCTTGGAACTCCTCACACCATGACTCCGGAAGCCGGTGCTGTCTCGTCGGCGCTCGACGCGACAGCACCGGCGTGGTTCACGCGGACGCGGGCGGCCGTTCCCGGTCGGCCGCGTCGAGCAGCCGTTCCGCGGCCACCGTTGCCCCGTCGGTGCGGAGAGTGCCGGCCAGGGCCCCCGCCCGTGCGCGGGTCTCGGGCGTCAGGGCCGCTGCGAGCGTGGCGGACAGGGAGTCGACGGTCGGCGTCGGGCCGTGGTGAGCCGAGCCGATGCCCAGCTCGGCCACTCGGGTGGCCCAATACGGCTGGTCCACGATCCGCGGGACCACCACCTGAGGCGCGCCGGCCCGGGCCGCGGTCGTCGTGGTGCCCGCGCCGCCGTGGTGCACGACGGCGGCCACCCGGCGGAACAGCGCCTGCTGGTTGACCTCGCCGACGACGAAGCAGTCACCGGCGTCGTCGACCGGGGCCAGGTCGGCCCAGCCACGGGCGAGGACCACACGGCGGCCGTGCGCGCGGCTGGCTTCGATGGCCACCCGGGCGATGTCCTTCGGGGCGTGCGCGGCCATGCTGCCGAAGCCCACGTACACGGGCGGTGCGCCCGCGTCCAAGAACGCCTCCAGCCCCTCGGGGAGCGGACGGTCGTCGGGCAGCGTCCACGCCCCGGTCTGCACGATGTCGAGGTCCGTCTTGCCCTGCGCCGGACACAGCGTCGCGTCCGCCGCCAGCCACGGCCGGTCGGTGAGGACATGGTCGCGGACGTTGTCCACCGGCGGTAGGCCGATCGCCGCCCGATGGCGGTTCAGCGCCTCGCCGTACAGCGCGTTCACCCTCTGGGCGTCCTGCTCCCACAGCACCCGGTTGTCGGTCTCGTCCGGTGCGGACGGCTTGCCCGGCCGCGCCCCGGGAGGGAAGTGCCGCGACGGCAGACCGGAGAGGTGGAAGCACGCGTAGACGTAGCGGATGCCCCGTTTCTCGGCCACGTCCCGTGCGCCGGCCGGCATCAGGCCGGTTGCCAGCAGCACCTCACACCCCTCGGCCGCCGCGGTGAGCGTCTCGAACCGCGCGGCGACCAGTTCGGGAGCGAGCCGGAACGCGTCCTTTGCGGTCGGTGGCTTCGCTCCGGCGACCACCGAGCGCACCGTCGGGCCGAGTGGCACCAGCGGCACGCCGACCCGCGCCAGCAGCGCCGCGAACTCCTCGTCCGGTGGCGCGCACACCCGCACCTGCGCGCCGAATTCCCGCAATCCCACCGCCAGTCCCGCCAGTGGTTCGATGTCTCCGCGCGATCCCCACGTCGTCAACAACACGCGCATTCCGTGCCCCCCATGTCCGCACTTGCCGGCTATCGGCCGCCGATTCTGCGGTACGGCCCCGGTCTTGCCGCAAGCCCCCCGGGGCGCTATACGTTGAGAGTGGCAAGGGGTGCGATCTCCTTGCCCTTGCTCTTGCCCTCACCGCGGTGTCCGCCAGGCGGGCTCTAGGCGGTCGAGGAGCGTGTGGAAGGCCGCGTCGGTGTGCTCCTCGCCACCGAGTGCGGCCGAGGCGAAGAGCAGACCGAGCAGGGCGTCCACCACGACGGTGGCCTCGTTCCTGGCCCGTGCCTCGGGCATGCCCACCCCCGTGAAGAGCGTGGTGAGCAGCTGTGTCCACTCCGTGAGCGCCTCATGGGCGAGGGGGCCGTACCGTTCGGGGCGCAGCATGCTCGCGGTCATCACCTCGAAGGTGAGCGGGAGTACGGCGCGGCGGTCCGGGGTCCTGAATCGCCGCCACACCTCCTCCAGGACGCGCCGCACGCCCGCCGCGTCCTGGGGCGTGCCAACGGCGCCGAGCACGTCCTGGAAGCGCAGCAGCGGACGCCGTTCGTCGATCGAGAGGGCCTCCGCGACCAGCTGTTCCTTGGTGCCGAAGTAGTACAGGAGCATGCGGTCGCTGGTGCCCAGGGCCCGGGCCAGCGGGCGCAGGGAGAGGTTGGCGAGGCCGTTGTGCCGTAGGTAGGCGCGCACCTGGGCCAGCAGGTCGCGGCGCTTTGCCGGGTCGGCTGGTCGTGGCATGGGGGCCTCCCAGGTCCGGGGCGGTGGGCCACGGCAGCAGCTCGCCACGGTTGTCTGTTTTGCGAATTTTGGTGTGCTCTTTACTGTAGCGCCCGTTACGTGTATTCTTATACGTGTAGCAAACGCTACATAAATGGTGACTCCGGGTGAGATGTCCCGCGCGTTCGCGGTGGACCGACTCACTCCGAGTGACCGGCCTCCGACGGGACAGAAGGGACTGATCCTCCATGGGCAGCCCGTCCATCGGTCTCATGCAGCTGCGATGCGCCGGCCTCTGCCTCTCCTGGGCCACCTCGGGCCGGCGCGGCGCGCCACGACGTGCCGACGGCACACCGAAGGGTGTGGACGGGGCGGAGTGGGCCGCGCAGGACACCCCGGCATCGTGGGTGGCCCGGCACCTGACCCGGTGGGAGCGTCTCCTGCAGCCACTGCGGCCCCTCGACGCCCCCGTTGCCCGGGCCACCGCCCGGGAGGCTTCCTGGCCCCTCAGGCAGGACCTCACCTCGGCCGGCTGGTCCCGGCGGCTGGTGACCGGGCGGCTCGGCGAGTGGGGGCTCGGCGAGCTGGCCGACACCGCCGAGCTCCTGGTCAGCGAGCTGGTCACCAACGCCCTGCGCCATGCGCGAGGCCCGGTACGGCTCAACCTGAGCGTGTGCGAGGGCCGGCTGCGGTGCGAGGTGGAGGACACCAACGACGCCGGCCCGGTGCGCCGCACCGTTCCCCTCGACGCGGAGGGCGGTCGCGGGATCGAACTCCTCGACATGCTCAGCGAGGCGTGGGGCAGCTTCCGTACGGCCACCGGCAAGACGACCTGGTTCGAGCTGGCGGTTCCGGTGCAGTGGCCGGGCGCCATGGACCCGCAGACCGAGTTACCGCGGGCCGCTGGCGGCCGGCGTCGGGGCCGGGGCGGTTCCGGTGTCCCGCCGGCGGGTCAACTGGTCAGCTGGTACAGGCTCTTCCCGGTCAGCCAGAGCCCCAGCCCCAGGCAGATCAGCACGATCGCCTGCTGCTCGTGGCCCTCCAGCCACGCCCGCGCCCTGGGCAGCCGGGTCCGGGTCTCGGTCGACGCGAACACCGCGTAGAGCTCGGTGGCCAGCAGGCTCGCGGTGGCGAGCAGACAGAAGCCGAAGAGCGCCAGCCACGTCGTGAGATGGGAGGTGTTGGCCTGCACGACCGTGAGCGCGCCCGCCGCCACCAGGGCCCAGGGCTGGAGGAACACCGCGAGTCCGGCCGCCGCCCACGCCGAGCCCCGGTCGATCCGGGCGGTCAGGGAGTACGAGCTGCGCGGGCGGGCCGTGGTGCGCACCGTGGTGGCCGAGCCGCCGGACGGCGCGTCGTCCGCCGCCGGTGTCGGTGACGGTGTCGGCGCCGGACCGTGGGCGAGGGCCTTGGCCTTTCCCCGGTCCCGGTCCTTGCCCAGTCGGCGCCGCCGGAACTCCCCGTAGAGGACCAGCGACAGCCCCACGACGAGCTTGGCCACCAGGACCGCCGTCGAGGGCGGTGACCGGGGCGGTGGGGGTTGTCCTCCGGTCAGCGCCAGGACCAGGGCGATCACTGCGACGAGGCAGGCCAGCCAGCCGAGGATGAAAGCGAGCCCCTTCCACATGCCCCGTGCCGACACCAGCACCAGGACGAACGCCATGAAGGGCAGCGGGTTGAGCGTGATGGCCAGGGCGATGAGCAGCAGGTCGAGGACCATGGCGCCCCCATCGTGTCGGAACAGGTCGAGCGTACGCAGGGATCTCCGGGGTCACATCTCGTGGGCGGTGTTCGGGGCGCTGTGCGGGTCCGTGTGGGGACGGCGTTCGGGGGTGGGGCAGCGTACGGCCGCGGACCGTACGCAGGGTGCGGTGTGGGGCCGTGATCCACGGGGTGCGGGAGGCGGCCCGGTCCGCGCCGGCGGAGCGGGGGAGTCGAGGGAGAGCGGGAGGAGCCGGGGGAGAGCGGGAGGTGCGGCCGGTTCCCACCGGAGGCGCGGGAGGCACCTCCGGCCCTCACTCGCGTCCGGTCCTCACCCGGGTCCGGTCCACACCCGGTCCGGCCCTCACCCGCGTCCGGTCCTCGCCGGCGGAGCTTTGCCCGGAGCGATGGGCGGGGAGAATCGGAGCATCGCAGCGTCCCGATACCCGGACATCGGGACCGCGGCTCCGCAGCGGGCCTGGGGGACACCGGCCCGCCGAGGAACCGCACCGGCCACCGGGAGGCGTGGTGCAGGCGGACGACCCCGGGCTCTTCGGGCCCCGCTCGGTGACCTGGCAGATGCACGGTGACCCGATGATGTGGATCGCCGGCGTACGCGCGCTGCACCTCCAGGCGCTGCACCCGCGCGCGGTGCGCGGCGTGGTGCAGAACTCCGCCGCCTTCGACATGAGCGCGCGGGGCCGGCGGGACGCCTGGGGCCGGTTGATGCGGACCGCCGCCTTCGTCGGCACCCTCAGCTACGGCACCACCGACGCCGCCGAACGGGCCGGCGCGCAGGTCCGCGGCATCCACCGCCGGCTGTCCGCCACCGACCCGGCCACCGGCGCGCGCTACCGCCTCGACGAGCCGGAGCTGTTGCTGTGGGTGCACTGCGCCGAGGTGGACTCGTATCTGCACGTGCTGCGCCGCTCCGGCTATCCCGTCACCGCTGCCCAGGCCGACCGCTACCTCGCCGAGCAGCGGGCGAGCGCGCGGCTGGTCGGGCTGGACCCGGACACCGTGCCCGGCGACCGGGCCGCGCTGGCCGCCTACTTCGACCGGGTGCGGCCCGGGCTCGCGCTGACGCCCGAGGCCCGGAAAGTGGACGCCTTCCTGCGCCGGCCGCCGACCCCGGCCCCGCTCGTCCCGGCGCGCGCCCTGCTGTGGAGCTGGGTCGCACAGCTCGCCTACGGCGCCCTCCCGGCGTACGCACAGGAGCTCTACGGGCGTCCCGCACCCCCGCCGAGCGCGGTCACCCGCCGCCTGCGCGCCACCGGCCGCCTGCTTCGCGCCATTCCGCCCACGGTCCGCTGGCAGCTGCCACCCCGCCACATCCTGCGGGCGGTCGCACGGCTGGGCCCCGACACCCGCCCCGCGCCTTACAAGCTCCCCGCCTGCACCGCCATACTGGACGGGCACCAAGGCGCGCGGGGGGAGCTGCGCGGCTGACCGCGAGGCGGGGACGGGGGCTGCGGATCGCGATGGTGGAAGACAGACTTGTGCAAGGGCGCTACCGGCTGCTCGGCACCATCGGGCGCGGCGGCATGGGGGAGGTCTGGCGGGCCCGTGACGAGTCCCTGGGCCGGCAGGTCGCCGTCAAATGCCTCAAGCCCCTGGGGCCGCGGCACGAACCGTCGCTGCTGGAGGTGCTGCGGGAGCGGTTTCGCCGGGAGGCCCGGGTCGCGGCCGCCCTCCAGCACCGCGGCATCACCGTCGTCCACGACTTCGGCGAGGACGACGGCACCCTCTTCCTCGTCATGGAGCTGCTCAGCGGCCGCAACCTCAGCCAGCTGCTGGACGACAACCGTCGCCAGCCGCTGCCCGTCCCGGACGTCATCGACATCGCCGAGCAGGTCACCGCGGCACTGGCCTACACGCACGAACAGGACATCGTGCACCGCGATCTGAAGCCGGCGAACATCGTCCGCACCACCGACGGCACGGTCAAGATCTGCGACTTCGGCATCGCCCGCCTCAACCACGACATCGGCTTCACCGCCCGCCTCACCGGCACCGGCGTCGCCATGGGCAGCCCGCACTACATGTCGCCCGAGCAGATCGGCGCACACGCCATGGACCACCGCAGCGACCTGTACTCGCTGGGCTGCGTGCTCTACGAGCTGGCCACCGGGGTCCCGCCGTTCGACCTGGGCGACGCCTGGGCGGTGCTGGTCGGCCACCGCGACACCGCCCCGGCCCCGCCCCGTACGCTCCGCCCCGACCTGCCCGAGGCCTACGAGCGGATCGTGCTGGAGCTGCTCGCCAAGGACCCCGACGACCGGCCGCGGGACGCCGACGCACTGGCCAAGCGGCTGGCCGACGCCCGCCAGCCGCAGGCCGCCCGGACCGCCCGACCCGACGACGCCACGGTCCCGGACCGCCGACCGCCCGCCTGGACCCGGGGCATCACCCTCGGCTCCCCGGCGGGTGCCGCCCGGCGCCCGCCGGAGCGCGCCCCGGACCGGGCCGCCACGGTCCTCACCGATGCCTGGACCGACGGGGGATCCCCCCACCGTGCCGAGGCCTCTCCGGCCGCCGCGATCGTCAGCCCCGCTCCCCCGGACGACCGCCGCGCCGCCCTCCTCCGACGTCTGGAGGCCGGCCATGAACTCGCCCTTGAGGGGCGGCACTTCGAGGCACACCAGGTCTATGCCGAGGTGCTCACCGGCCAGGAGCGCGCCCTGGGCCCCGACCACCCCGACACCCTGGGCTGCCGCCACCACCTCGCGCTCAACCTCGGCCGACTGGGGCGACAGGAGGACTGTCACGCCCTGATCGGCGAGGTGGCCGCGGCCCGAGAGCGGGTGCTCGGCGCCCATCACCCCGACACCCTGACCACCCGCCATGAACTCGCCGGTGTGCTCGGCCGGCTGGGCAACTGGCCGGCCGCGGTACAGACCTGGCAGCAGGTCGCGGCGGCCCGCGCGGCCTCGCTCGGCCCCGACCACCCCGACACCCTCGCCACCCGTTACGAGGCCGGCATCGGCCTGGGCCGGCTCGGCCGCACCGCGGAGGCCCTGACGCTCTACCGTGACCTGGTGGCCGACCGTACCCGGGCCCAGGGCGCCGACGACCCGGACACCCTGCGCGCCCGGCACGGCCTCGGCGTCAGCCTGGGCCGGCTCGGGCGCTGGCAGGAGGCGCTGGCGGAGTCCCGGGAAGTGGCCCTGGTGCGGGCCCGGGCGCTCGGCCCCGAGCACCCCGACACCCTGGTCAGTCGCCGGGAGACCGCGGTGGCGCTGGGCTGGCTCGGCCGCTGGAGCGAGGCGCTGGACGACTACCGCGGGGTCGCCGAGGTCCGCGAACGGGTCCTGGGCGCGGCGCACCCCGACACCCTGGCCAGCCAGGGCGACCTCGCCCAGTGCCTGGAACAGGTGGGCCGTCCGGACGAGGCGGCCGCGGTGCACCGCCGGATCGCGGCGCTGCGCCGTGAGCGTGCCGGCCGCCGGCGGTAGCGGCGGCCGCTCCCGGCCCGTGCGCTCAGCCGGGCGTGACCCGGTAGAGCACGGTGCCGTGTGCCGGCACCCGCGCCACGATCTTGCCGCGGGTGTACGCGAGGTGGCCGGTCACCAGATCGCGCAGCCGGTAGGCGGACGCCTCCGGCAGCCCGGCCGCGCCCGCGGTGACGGACAGGGTGCGGGCCGCCTCGCCCGGGTTGAACAGCGCGACCGCCACATCACCGTTCTTCAGCGGCCTGGCCAGCACCACCGCGTCCCGGTCCTGCTCCACGATCCGGCCCTGGACGCCCAGTTCGTCCTGGTCGACCGCGATGACGTCCTTGTTGCCGAGGACCTCGCGTGCCTGTGGGGACAGCTTGTCCAGCGCCGTACTGGAGATCAGTGGCGCCGCCATCACCGCCCACAGCGACATCTGGCTCTGGATCTCGTGCCGGTTCAATCCGGTGTCGCCGGCCAGCAGGAAGTCCGGGTCGTTCCAGCGGCCGGGCCGCTGGAGGTCGGCCAGGTTCGCGTTGTAGCGGAAGTTGTAGACGATGGACGCCCACTTCGCGGCCGGGGTGCTCTGCTGCACCGCGATGTCCCGCCCGACCCGCCACAGGTTGCCGAGCTGCGCGGACCAGCCGATGACCCGGTGCCAGACGCTGTCACCGTCGTACTGGAAGTACGCCGGCGCGGAGATGGAGAAGGTGATCGGCCGGCCGGTGGCCCGCAGCGCGCCGCTCAGCTGTCCGTACAGGTCGCGGTAGGTCTCCTCCTTGCTGCGTCCCTGGGCGAGGGGCACATTGCAGCCGTCCGCCTTGACGTAGTCCACCTTCCACTGCGCGAACAGCTCGGCGTCCTCGCGGAAGTGGCCGAGACTGCCCGGGTACTTCTCACACGTCAGGGTGCCGACGTCCTCGTAGATCCCGAACTTCAGCCCCATCCTGTGCAGTTGTTCGCCCAGGTACGCCATGCCGTGCGGGAACTTCGCCGGGTCCGGCACCAGCTCGCCCTGGGGGCCGCGCTGCTTGCTCATCCAGCAGTCGTCGACCGTGACGGTGCGGTAGCCGCGCTGTGCCAGCCCCGTACGGACCAGGGCCCGCGCATTGTCCAGGATCGTCTTCTCGTCGATCCCGCACATGTAGTAGGACCAGTCGTTCCAGCCCATCGGGGGTGTGGGGGCCAGGTTGGGGTAGGGCGCTGCGGCGCGTGGGGCGCCGGGGGTGCGGACCGGCTCGGCGGCGGCCGAGGCGGGGGAAGGAGCCGCGAGCAGCCCGGCCGGGCAGGCGGCGACGGCGGTCAGTGCGGCGAGGACACGGCCGGTGCGGGGTACCGAAGGGCGGGACACGGGTCACCTCACGGGTGGGCGGGACGGCCTGGGTGGAGGAGCGCGGGTGCGGGACCGGGGCGGAGCACGGCCGGACGCTAGGAGCAGCCCCCGGGCCGGTCAAGAAGCCGCACCGGCCCGGCCGAAGGTTTCAGCCGCGTGCACCTGGCAACGGAGATCACCGCGTGCTACCAAGGGGCATGCCGGAACGGACTTCGTATGACGCGGTCATCGTCGGCGGCGGGCACAACGGACTGGTGGCCGCCGCCTATCTCGCACGCGCCGGACACAGCGTGCTGGTGCTGGAGCGGCTGGACCACACCGGTGGTGCGGCCGTGTCGACCCGGGCGTTCCCCGGGGTCGACGCCCGGCTGTCCCGTTACTCCTACCTCGTCAGCCTGCTACCGCCGAAGATCGTGCGGGACCTCGGCCTGCGCTTCGCGGTCCGCAAGCGCACCGTCTCCTCCTACACCCCCGCCGTGCGCGACGGCCGGCCCACCGGCCTCCTGGTCGGCGGCGGCGACGCCCGCACCCGGGCCTCCTTCGCCGAACTCACCGGCTCGGACCGGGAGTTCGACGCCTGGCAGCGGTTCTACGGCAGCACCCGGCGGCTCGCCGAGCGGGTCTTCCCGACCCTCACCGAGCCGCTGCCCACCCGCGCCGCACTCCGCGCCGCCGTCGACGACGACGCCACCTGGCACGCGCTGTTCGAACGCCCCCTGGGCGAGCTGATCGAGGGGACCTTCACCGACGACCTGGTGCGCGGAGTGGTCCTCACCGACGCCCTGATCGGCACCTTCGCCACCGCCCACGATCCGTCACTGCGGCAGAACCGCTGCTTCCTGTACCACGTCATCGGTGGCGGCACCGGCGACTGGGACGTCCCGCTCGGCGGGATGGGCGCCCTCACCGACGCGCTGGCCGAGGCCGCCCGCCGGGCCGGCGCGGAGATCGTCACCGACTGTGCGGTGACCGCCCTCGCCACGGACGGCACCGCCGCCGAGGTGACCTGCGACCTAGGGGCGATCGGTGCCCGCCGGGTGCTGGTCAACGCCTCCCCGCACGAGCTTGCCCGCCTCCTCGGCGAGGCCCCGCCACCCCCGGCCGAGGGCGCCCAGCTGAAGGTGAACATGCTGCTCACCCGGCTGCCGCGGCTGCGGGACACCCGGGTCGACCCCCGCGAGGCGTTCTCCGGCACCTTCCACATCGCCGAGGGCTACGACCGGCTGGAGCGCTCCTACCGGCAGGCCGCGGCCGGCGGACTGCCCGACGCACCGCCCTCGGAGATCTACTGCCACTCCCTGACCGACCCGTCCATCCTCGGCCCCGACCTGGTCCGGCAGGGCTACCAGACGCTCACCCTGTTCGGGCTGCACGCCCCGGCGCGGCTGTTCGCCGAGGACAACGACGCGGTCCGGGACCGGCTGCTGGCGGCCACCCTCGCCGAGCTGGAAGGCCACCTCGCCGAGCCGCTCGCCGACTGCCTGGCGCGCGATGCCGAGGGGCGGCCGTGCATCGAGGCCAGGTCGCCGCTGGACCTGGAGGCCGAACTGGGCCTGCCGGGCGGCAACATCTTCCACCGCGAGCTGGCCTTCCCGTACGCCGACCCGGAGGCCGGGGACACCGGGAGCGCGCCGGCCCGCTGGGGCGTCGGCACCGGCCACCCCAACGTCCTGCTGTGCGGCGCAGGCGCGGTGCGCGGCGGGGGAGTCAGTGGGATCCCGGGGCACAACGCGGCGATGGCGGTGCTGGAGGAGGGGTGACCGGCGGGGCGGGCCGCGGCGGGGCGAGCCAGCGGCGGGGCGGGCCGCCACCGCTCCGCCAGTGCGCCCCGCAACTTTCTGACGCTGCGTCAGAAAATCTCTTCCCTCGTACGACCCCCTGCGGCATCCTGCGCGCATGCAGACGGAGCTGAGCAATGCGCTGGGAGCCGAGCACGCCGTCTTCGGGTTCACGCCCTTCCCCGCCGTCGCCGCGGCGATCACCCGGGCCGGCGGGTTCGGGGTGCTCGGTGCGGTCCGCTACACCGCACCGGACGAACTCGCCCGTGACCTCGACTGGATGGAGCAGCACACCGACGGACTGCCGTACGGCGTCGACGTGGTGCTGCCCGCCCGGAAGGTGGAGGGCGTCAGCGAGGCGGACGTCGAGGCGATGATCCCCGAGGGGCACCGCCGGTTCGTCACCGAGCTGCTCGACAAGCACCGGGTGCCGCGGCTCGCCGAGGGCGAGGCGTCCGGCTGGCGGATCACCGGATGGATGGAGCAGGTCGCCCGCAACCAGCTCGATGTGGCCTTCGAGTACCCGGTCAAACTGCTCGCCAGCGCCCTCGGCTCCCCGCCCCCCGACGTCATCGCGCGGGCCCACGACCGCGGCATCCTGGTCGCCGCACTGGCCGGCAGCCCCCGGCATGCGCGGCACCACAAGGACGCCGGCATCGACATCGTCGTCGCCCAGGGGTACGAGGCCGGCGGGCACACCGGCGAGATCGCCACCATGGTCCTGACCCCCGAAGTGGTCGCCGCCGTCGACCCGTTGCCGGTGCTCGCAGCGGGCGGCATCGGCACCGGCGAGCAGATCGCCGCCGGCCTCGCCCTCGGCGCCCAGGGTGTCTGGCTCGGCTCGGTCTGGCTGACCACCCGGGAGGCCGAGCTGCACTCCCGGCGGCTGACCGCCAAGCTGCTCGCGGCCGGGCCCGGCGACACCGTCCGCTCCCGCGCCCTGACCGGCAAGCCCGCCCGCCAGCTCCGTACGGAGTGGACCGACGCCTGGGACGACCCCGCAGGGCCCGGCCCGCTCCCGATGCCCCTGCAGGGCCTGCTGGTCGCGGAGGCCAACTCCCGTATCCAGCGGTACGAGGTCGAGCCGCTGCTGGGCACCCCCGTCGGCCAGATCGTCGGCCGGATGAACAGCGAACGCAGCGTACAGGCGGTCTTCGACGACCTCACCCGTGGCTTCGAGCGGGCCATCGACCGCATCAACCGCATCGCCGGACGCGCCTGAACTCACAGGAGGACAGCGGAATGACCAAGGACTCCCCACCGCCCAACGGCTTCTGGGCGCAGGCCACCGCCGACCCCGACCGCACCGTGCTGATCGCCCCGGACGGCGAGGAGTGGACCGCGGGAAGGCTGCACGCCGCGAGCAACCAACTGGTCCACGGGCTGCGCGCGGCCGGCCTGGAGCGCGGCGACGCCTTCGCCGTGGTCCTGCCCAACGGCGTCGAGTTCTTCACCGCCTACCTCGCCGCGTCCCAGGCCGGCTTCTACCTCGTCCCGGTCAATCACCACCTGGTCGGCCCGGAGATCGCCTGGATCGTCGCGGACTCCGGCGCCAAGGTGCTGATCGCCCACGAGCGGTTCGCGGAGGCGGCACGTCAGGCCGCCGACGAGGCGGAGCTGCCCGCCGCGCAGCGCTACGCCGTCGGCGACATCGACGGCTTCCGCCCGTACGCCCAACTCCTCGACGGAGAGCCGGAGTCGGCGCCCGGCGACCGCACCCTGGGCTGGGTGATGAACTACACCTCGGGCACCACCGGGCGCCCCCGCGGCATCCGCCGCCCGTTGCCCGGCACCCCGCCCGAGGACGCCTACCTGGGCGGCTTCCTCGCCATCTTCGGCATCACCCCGTTCGACGACAACGTCCACCTGGTCTGCTCGCCGCTCTACCACACCGCCGTGCTGCAGTTCGCCGGCGCCTCCCTGCACCTCGGCCACCGGGTCGTCCTGATGGACAAGTGGACGCCGCAGGGGATGCTCGCCCTGATGGAGGAGCACCGCTGCACCCACACCCATATGGTCCCCACCCAGTTCCACCGGCTGCTCGCGCTGCCGGCCGAGGTCCGGGAGTCCTTCGACGTCAGCGCCATGCGGCACGCCCTGCACGGCGCCGCGCCCTGCCCCGACCACGTCAAACGCGCCATGATCGACTGGTGGGGCGGCTGTGTCGAGGAGTACTACGCGGCGAGCGAGGGCGGCGGTGCCTTCGCCACCGCCGAGGACTGGCTCAAGAAGCCCGGAACGGTCGGCAAGGCCTGGCCGATCAGCGAACTCGCCGTCTTCGACGACGACGGCAACCGGCTGCCGGCCGGCCGACTCGGCACCGTCTACATGAAGATGACCACCGGCGGCTTCCGCTACCACAAGGACGAGGGTAAGACGCAGAAGAACCGCATCGGCGACTTCTTCACCGTCGGCGACCTCGGCTATCTGGACGAGGACGGCTACCTCTTCCTGCGCGACCGGAAGATCGACATGATCATCTCCGGTGGGGTGAACATCTACCCCGCTGAGATCGAGGCGGCGCTGCTCGCTCACCCCGCGGTCGCCGACGCCGCGGCCTTCGGCATCCCGCACGACGACTGGGGCGAGGAGGTCAAGGCCGTCGTGGAACCCGCCGAGGGCCACCGCCCCGGCCCGGAGCTGGCCGCCGACATCCTCGCGCACTGCGCCCGACAGCTCGCCGGATACAAGCGCCCCCGCTCCGTCGACTTCACCGCCGCCCTGCCCCGCGACCCCAACGGCAAGCTCTACAAACGGCATCTGCGCGCCCCCTATTGGGAGGGCCGCGAACGCTCCGTGTGACCGGGGGCCGGCCTTTCGCGGGGCTCCTCGGCGTCCCGGTGCTCGGCGAGCGAGGGACGGCCGTAGATGCCCGGTGGCACCGTCCGTGCCGTCCGCGGGGGCGGTGCGAGCGCTCCGTGTGACCTCACCGCGGACCGCCGGGGCGGGCGGAGCGCCGTCCCGCCCCGGCCGTCCGGCCGGGTGCCTTGACCGGGAACGGGGCGCGGCCGAGGATCGCGCCATGATGCGAGCGCAGAGCAACACGGTCGACGGGGTCCTGCGGCGCAGTGCCCGCCGGGTGCCCGGGCGGACGGCGGTCCGCTACCGGGAGCGCGCCTGGACCTATCAGGAGCTGGACGCCGCGGTGACCGCCGCGGCGCGACTGCTGCTGGCGGACGGCCTGCGGCCCGGCGACCGGGTCGCTTCCTACGGCCACAACTCCGACGCCTACCTGATCGGCTTCCTGGCTTGCGCCCGGGCGGGACTGGTGCACGTACCGGTCAACCACGGCCTCACGGGCGAGGATCTGCGGTACCTCCTCGACCAGTCGGGCAGCACGCTGGTGCTCACCGACACCGCGCTGGCGCCTCGGCTGCCGGACCGGGTGCGCGCCATGCCGCTGTACGGCGCGCCCGACGGGCTGCTGGAGCGGCTGGCGGAGCACCGTGCCCCGGCCGATGCCGACGCCGATGCCGACGCCGGTGCCCATGCCGGTGCGGACACCGGTGCCGGGGCCGCCGTTCCGCTGCCGGAGGTCTCCGACGACAGCCTGGTCCAGCTGCTCTACACCTCGGGCACCACCGCCCTGCCCAAGGGCGCGATGATGACGCACCGGGCGCTGGTGCACGAGTACACCAGCGCGGTGGTCGCCCTCGACCTGGCGGAGACCGACCGGCCGCTGCACTCACTGCCGCTCTACCACTCCGCCCAGATGCATGTGTTCCTGCTGCCCTACCTGGCCGTCGGCGCGGAGAACACCATCCTGGACGGGCCCGACCCGGAGCAGATCTGCACGCTGGTCGAAGAGGGCCGGGCGGACAGCCTGTTCGCGCCGCCCACCGTGTGGATCGCACTGTCCCAGCACCCCGGCTTCACCACCCGGGAGCTCGGCGGACTGCGCAAGGCCTACTACGGTGCCTCGGTCATGCCGGTGCCGGTACTGGAACGGCTGCGTGCGCACCTGCCGGGGCTCGCCTTCTACAACTGCTTCGGGCAGAGCGAGATCGGGCCGCTGGCGACCGTGCTGCGCCCGGAGGAGCACCAAGAGGGCCGGATGGACTCCTGCGGACGGCCGGTGCTCTTCGTCGAGGCCCGGGTGGTGGACGAGCGGGGCCGGGAGGTGCCGGACGGCACCCGTGGCGAGGTCGTCTACCGGTCCCCGCAGCTGTGCACCGGCTACTGGGACAAGCCGGAGGAGACCGCGGAGGCGTTCCGGGACGGCTGGTTCCACTCCGGGGACCTCGCCGTCCGTGACGCGGAGGGCTACTTCACCGTGGTCGACCGGCTCAAGGACGTCATCAACTCCGGTGGCGTGCTGGTCGCCTCGCGCCAGGTGGAGGAGGCGCTCTACGCACATCCGGACGTGGCCGAGGCCGCGGTCATCGGGCTGCCGGACGAGCGGTGGATCGAGGCGGTGACCGCGGTGGTGGTACGGCGCACCAACGACACGGGCGCAGCGGCGCCGGTGGGGGAGCGGGAGCTGATCGAGGCGGCACGGGCGCGGCTCGCGCCGTTCAAGGTGCCCAAGCGGGTGATGTTCGTGGAGGCCCTGCCGCGCAACGCCAGCGGAAAGGTCCTCAAGCGCGCGCTGCGCGAGCGGTTCGCCGCGCCCTGAGCGGCGCGCGGAGGGCGGTTGTCAGTGCCCCCTGCCATCCTGAGGAAGGCGGGAGCACGCCGCGCACGCCTCGATCCGTACGACGGAGGACCACCCATGCTGACCACCGATTACGTACCCGGTACCCCCAACTGGCTCGACCTGGGCGCCCCCGACATCGACGCCGCGGCCGCCTTCTACTCCGCCGTCCTGGGCTGGACCTTCACCTCGGCCGGCCCGGAGGCCGGCGGGTACGGCTTCTTCCAACTCGACGGCAAGACGGTTGCCGCGGTCGGCCCGCTGACGGACGGCGCGAGATCAGCCTGGACCGCGTACTTCCACACCGCCGACGCGGACGCCACGGTCACGGCGGTGGAGCGGGCCGGCGGCACGGTGCGGGTTCCGCCGATGGATGTCTTCACCGCCGGCCGGCTGGCCGCGTTCACCGACCCGACGGGCGCGGAGTTCGCGGTGTGGCAACCGGGCGACGTCCAGGGCCTGGAGAAGGTCATGGAGCCCAACGCACTCTGCTGGACGGAGCTGTACACCACGGACGCGGCCGCCGCGAAGGACTTCTACCGCTCGGTCCTCTCCTGGAGCTACCAGGACATGCCGATGGGCGGCGACATGGTCTACTCGATCGTCTCCGCGCCGGGCGGCGGCCGGGGTGACGACACCGGCCACGGCGGCATCATGCAGCTCCAGAAGGAGCATCTGGCCGCCGGCTCGACGTCCGAGTGGCATCCGTACTTCGGCGTGACCGACTGCGACGCGACGTTCAAGGCCGCCGTCGACCACGGCGCCACGGTCCTGATCCCCCCGTCCAACGCCCCCGGCGTCGGCCGGCTGGCGATGCTCAAGGACCCGGCCGGCGCCCCGTTCGCGCTGATCAAGGGGGACCCGGAGATGACCTGACCGCCCGCCGGCGGGGCCGGGCGGTCCCGCGGACCGGCCACCGGCGGGCGCGGTGACCTCCAGTCCATGGAGGTCACCGGGCGCGGGGTCAAGGAGCGGCGTCCGGTGCGGCGAGAGGGCGCGCTGGGCGTTGCGAGGGGCGATCGTGGCCCGTTGGGCACTAGGACGGCGCGCCCGACAGGACCTCCACCCTGCCGGTGTCGAGGGAGTAGTAGGCGCCGACGACGGCGAGGGCGCCCTTGCGGACGAGGGGGGCCAGGTCCTGGTTGGAGCGCAGGTCGGCCGCGGTGAGGGTGACCTGGGCGCGAGCCATGGTGTCGACCGGGTCGCTGCCGCCTTCCCGGACCGCCTGTTCGTACGCGGGCCGCAGCGCCCGCACGATCGCCTCCAGATTGCCGGGCAGCGGCTTGCCGTCCCGGAGCGAGGTGTAGGAGGCCTCGACGGCGCCGCACCGCTGGTGCCCGAGGACCACGATGAGCGGGGTACCGCTCGTCATGGGCCCGTACTCCACGGAGCCGGTGACCACCGGGTCGATCGCCTCCCCACCGGTGCGCATCACATAGAGGTCGCCCAACCCGGTGTCGAAGAGGAGCTCAGGCGGCACCCGGGAGTCGATGCACGCGAGGACCGACCCGAAGGGCTTCTGCTTCTGGGCCACGAACTCGCGCCGGTCCGGATCGCGGTCGGGATGCTGGAGTGCCCCGCTCACCCAGCGCTGGTTGCCTTCCATCAGGCGGGTGAAGGCCGCCGCGGGCGTGGTCGGCCGCTGCGTCGGCTGCGTGGTCGGCCGCGCCTGCGGTGAGGTGCCGGCTGCCGGCGGGGCGCCGCTCGTCGAGGAGCACCCGGTGAGTGCCGCTGTGGCGACGCACAGTCCGCCGGTGAGCAGGGCCCTGCGGTCCGGCCGTCTCGCTCCGTCCATCGGTCGTTCCCCTCAGTCCGCTGGGACGTCTGGACACGTCCTGGTCAGGGCGATTGTTCCGGCCGGCGGGGGAGCCTCATGGGAGGCGCAAGCGGGCGGCGCCCGCTGTGCCACCGACGGCCCACAGAACCCGTCCGGTCGGCGGTGCCCGGGGCCAGGTGTGGTTCGGAGAGAGCGGTTCCCCGCTGTCAGGCCTGGCGGGCGGAGGACGCGAGGCGATCGGCGAGCGCGACGACGAGGTCGCGCAGTTCATCGGGGCGCTCGATGACGAACGGCCGGTCGAGTGAGGCGAGTACCGGAGGCAACCAGTCAAGCCGCTCCGCCCGTAGCTCGACGCGCAGCCAGCGCTCGACCGCCTGGTCCTGGCCGGACCCGGGCTCGTGCTCCTCCAGGCTCGCGACGCTGGCGGGAAGGTGGGTGCGGATCTGCTCAACTGTCCCGTGGATCCGCAAGGTCACCTCATGCTGGTACGCAGCCGTGGCGAACCCTGACAGCACGCGCTGTGCCGGACCGGGGCCCACCGGCGCCTCGAAAGAGCCGGGCAGGGTCCGCACGTCTGCGAGGCGATCGAGCCGGAAGGTTCGGTCCTCGCCGATCCGGGCGTCCTTGCCCGTGACGTACCACCGGCCCGCATGGGCGACGATCCCGTACGCGTGCAGCGTGCGTTCGCTGCGCCGTCCGTCGCGGTCGGTGTAGCGGATCGAGACCGGTCGGCGGTGGCGCACCGCATCGGCCAGGGTGAGCAGGACTCCCGTGTCCGGGGTGCCGAACTCGCCCGGCTGGTCCGTGAAGGCGAGCGCCTCCAGGAGTGTGTCCAGCCGACGGGCGAGGTGCTGGGGCAGCACCCGCCGGATCTTCGCCGCTGCCGTCTCGTTCGCCGTGTGGTCCGTCGTCGTCAGCCCTGCCCGGCGGCCGGCGACCAGACCGAGCAACACGGCCAGCGCCTCGTCGTCGCTGAGCATGAGCGGCGGCAAGCGGTACCCGGGGGCGAGCCGGTACCCGCCGTAGCGGCCGCGCACCGATTCCACGGGCACGTCCAGGTCGATCAGGTGGTCCACGTACCGCCGCACGGTGCGCCCTTCGACGCCGAGCCGGTCAGCGAGTTCGGCCACCGTCCTGGTGCCGCCCGATTGCAGCAGCTCCAGGAGTGTCAGCACGCGGCCAGTGGGGCGAGGCATGCGCACAACTTAACGCGAATACAGGACCGATTCTGTCCACTATTTCTCCTAGCCTGCGACGTGCACGCCCTCCAGCACAGCCGAGGAGATCCCATGGACTTCGTCTCGATCCGCATCATCACCAGCGACGTAGCGCGCCTCGTCGAGTTCTACGAGCGAGCTACGGGGGCGCGGGCGACGTGGGCCACCGAAGACTTCGCCGAACTCAACACCGCGAGCGCAACCCTCGCGATCGCCAGCACCCGCACCGTCCCGCTGTTCGCCCCGGGCTCTGCCCGCCCGGCGGACAACCACAGCGTGATCACCGAGTTCCTCGTCGACGACGTGGACCGCGTTCACCAGAACCTGACCGGCTTCGTCACCGACTTCGTCAACGAACCCACCACGATGCCCTGGGGCAACCGGTCGCTGCTGTTCCGCGACCCCGACGGCAACCTCGTCAACTTCTTCACCCCCGTCACCCGGGAGGCCATCGAGAAGTTCACACCTCACCGCGCTCCTTCGGCCGGGCGTCCACGATGCGCTTGATCTTCCCGACCGAGCGCTCCAGGGTCTCCGGGTCGACGATCTCCACGGCGACCGAGACGCCGATGCCGTCCTTGACGCCCCGTGCGATCAGCCCGACGGCCGTGGTGCGCTCCTCGGGGATGGCGTCGGGGCGGGCCTCGGCGCGGACGGTGAGGTGGTCCATCCGGCCCTCGCGGGTCAGCCTCAGCTGGAAGTGCGGGGCGACACCCGGCGTACGGAGCACGATCTCCTCGATCTGTGCGGGGAAGAGATTGACCCCGCGCAGGATGATCATGTCGTCGCTGCGCCCGGTGATCTTCTCCATCCGGCGGAAGGCGGGGCGCGCGGTGCCGGGCAGCAGCCGGGTCAGATCGCGGGTGCGGTAGCGGATGACCGGCATCGCCTCCTTGGTGAGCGAGGTGAAGATGAGTTCGCCGTGCTCGCCGTCGGGCAGGACCTCCCCGGTGAGCGGGTCGACCACCTCGGGGTAGAAGTGGTCCTCCCAGATGTGTAGCCCGTCCTTGGTCTCCACGCACTCCTGGGCGACGCCGGGCCCCATCACCTCCGACAGGCCGTATATGTCGACGGCGTCGATGGCGAACCGCTCCTCGATCTCGCGGCGCATCTCCTGCGTCCAGGGCTCGGCGCCGAACACCCCCACCCGCAGCGAGGTGCTGCGGGGGTCGATGCCCTGCCGCTCGAACTCGTCCAGCAAGGTGAGCATGTACGACGGGGTGACCATGATGATCTCGGGGCGGAAGTCCTGGATGATCTGCACCTGCCGGGCGGTCATCCCGCCGGACGCCGGGACGACCGTGCAGCCGAGCCGCTCCGCGCCGTAGTGCGCGCCCAGGCCGCCGGTGAACAGCCCGTAGCCGTAGGCGATATGGACGAGGTGGCCGGGGCGGGCACCGGCCGCGCGGAGCGAGCGGGCCACCACATCCGCCCAGTGGGAGAGGTCGCGCTCGGTGTAGCCGACGACCGTGGGCCGGCCGGTGGTGCCGCTGGAGGCGTGAATCCGGCGCACCTGCCCCCGTGGGACGGCGAACATCCCGAAGGGGTACTGGGCGCGCAGATCGTCCTTGACGGTGAACGGGAACCGGGCGAGGTCTCCCAGCGAGCGGCAGTCCTCAGGGCGCACTCCGGCCCGGTCGAAGGACTCCCGGTAGAAGGGCACCCGCGCATAGGCATACTCCAACGAGGCGCGCAGTCGGGTCAGTTGCCGCTCCCGCAGCTCCTGTTCCGAGAGCCGTTCCGCCTCGTCGAACGCCGCACCGTGCGTGGCCCCGCCCGTCACCGCTTCCGGCATGGAGTGTCACCGCCTCGTCTCCCTACCGATCATTCGGTAGCTGCATGCTGGACCAAGTAATCAGCGCGCGGCGAACACGTCAAGGGGCGTGACGCAGACGGCCCAGGGGTAGCGTCCTGCGCATGAGCGAGCTCCGGAAGGTGCAGGTCGGTGACGTCCAACTGGCATACCGGGAGTGGGGCGAGCCGACGGCGCCCCCGGCGGTGCTGCTGCACTGCCTCGGGGAGGACGGTGAGGACTGGCGGGGCGTGGTCGGCCGGCTGGCCGGCACCCACCGGGTCCTCGCCCTCGACCAGCGCGGCCACGGACACAGCGACCGGCCGGGGGAGTACGGCTTCGCACGCTGGCGGGACGATGTCCTCGGCTTCCTCCAGGCGCTCGGCCTGGAGCGGGTGACCCTCATCGGGCACGCGCTGGGCGCCACCGCCGCCGTGCTGGTGGCCGCCGAACGCCCCGGCCTGGTGGACCGCCTGATCCTGGAGGAGGCGGCCCCACCGCTGCCGGCCGAGCCGCAGGAGGGCCCGCAGCCGTTCGACCCGGACGCCACCCCGGCCGCCGCCGGGCACCACACCCCCGATCCCCGGTGGTGGGATGCCCTGCCGAGGATCACCGCGCCCACCCTCGTCATCGCCGGCGGCCCGACCAGTCCGGTGCCCCAGGAGCAGCTCGCCGCCCTGGCCGAGCGGATCCCCGACGCCCGGATGGTGACCGTCGAGGGCGCCGGCCACCTCGTCCACGAGGAGCGCCCCGGCGAGTTCCTCGCTGCGGTCACCTCGTTCCTCGCGCCCCGTTCGTAGTCGGAGGCGTTGCCGCGGGGCCCCTGCGCGCGGACGTCTTTTAGGCTCGCCGTCGTACGCCCACGGGGCGTACGACGGGGTGACGTCCGTACGGGCGGGCCCTGGGGTTCTTGGGTTCGAGAAAGGCCGACCGTGCAGCTGACCCTCCCGATGCGCCGCGCACTGACCGCCGGCGTCGCCGCCACCGTGCTGTTCACCGGGGCAGGCAGCGCCCTGGCGGCGCCGGCCGCGTCCCCGGCGCCGGGCGCCTCGTCCGCGTCGGCCGTGGCGTCGGCGTCGGGCGCCTCGTCCGCGTCCCCGGCGTCGGTCGCCGCCCCCGCGCATGCCCCCTGGTCCGGACCGCTCCGCCCGCTGGTCACCCTGTCCGCCGAGCGGCTGGCCACCGCCGACCTGGTGGCCGCGGCGAAGTGGGGCACCGACAGCCCGATCGACGACCCGGCCCGGGAGCGGCAGGTGCTCGATGCGGTGGCGGAGCAGGCCCGTCAGGTGGGGGCCGACCCGGCGGCGACGGTGCGGATCTTCCGGGACCAGATCGAGGCCAACAAGGTCGTGCAGCGCGGCCTGCACCGCCGGTGGACCGCGGATCCCGACACGGCCCCGACCGCGCGCCCCGACCTGGGCGAGGTGCGCAAGGAGATCAACCGCATCAACACCGCGCTGGTACGCGCCGTCGCCGACTCCGCGGGCGCCCGCTCCGCGCCGTCCTGCCGGCCGCTGCTGGTCGCCGCCGAGGCCCGGGTGCGCCACGAACGACACCTGGACGCTTTGCACTCCCTCGCCCTGGCCCGCTCGCTGCGCTCGGCCTGCGCCACCGGGTGAGCCCGGGCGGGCCCGTCACATCCGGCGTTCTGTCGCCAGCTCGCACGCTTGCACCTCTCAAGGAGGAGTGATGTTCGACCTCATCGTCATCGCGCACGTTCCCCGGACCGAGGACATCACTCCGGTCGCTGACGCCCTGGCCCGCATGCGCCCGCTGTGCCTTGCTGAGGACGGCTGCGTCAGTTGGGAGGCGTACCACTCGCACGAGGATCCGGCCCGGTTCGTCCTGGTCGAGCGCTGGGCGACGCGGGACCACTGGGAGGCCCACGATGCCGGCGAGGCCATCCAGAAGATCTACTTGCCTGAGATCATGCCGCGCATCGAGCGTGAGGTGCACCCGAGCGCTCCGGTACGGCTCTGACGCTGGGCAGGCCCCTCGCGCCGGGCCCGCCGCGTCCGGGCGTTCCGGCTGAGCCCGGGTGCCCTCGTCGTGCCGGCCCCGTCCCGCCCGGCGTTCCGACTGAGTGCCGGGTGGACGTCCGGCCCGGCGTTCCGACTGAGTCCCGGGCGGGACGTCACGCCCGGCGTTCGCCCGCCGCCACCGCCCTGGCCCAGCGGTAGTCCGCCTTGCCGCTGGGCGAGCGCTGGATGCGGTCGGTGAAGACCACCGCGCGGGGGATCTTGTAGCCGGCCAGTCGGGACCGGCAGTGGCGCTGTATCCCCGCCAGGTCCAACGGGGCCGATCCGGAGCGCAGTTGGACCACCGCCGCCACCCGGCTGCCCCAGCGCGGGTCCGGTACGCCCGCCACCAGCGCGTCGTACACGTCCGGATGCGCCTTCAGCGCCTGTTCGACCTCCTCCGGATAGACCTTCTCGCCCCCGGAGTTGATGCACTGCGAGCCCCGCCCGAGGACGGTGACGATGCCTTCCCCGTCGACGGTGGCCATGTCCCCCAGCAGCACCCACCGCTCGCCGCCCGCCTCGAAGAAGGTCTCGGCGGTCTTGGCCGGGTCGTTGTAGTAGCCCAGCGGGACGTGCCCGCACTGCGCGAGGCGGCCCACCTCGCCGGCCGGCACCGGTGTGCGGGTCGCCGGATCCACCACCGCGGTACGGGAGTTGACCCGCAGCCGGAACCCCTTGCCGGGGCCTGAATCGTCGGTGGCGGTGCCGTTGAAGCCGGACTCCGAGGAGCCGAAGTTGTTGAGCAGCAGGGCGCCCGGGACCAGCGCGGCGAACTGGGCGCGGACGGTCTCGGAGAGGATCGCGCCGGAGCTGCTGACGCTGAGCAGCGAGGAGTGGTCGATGTCCTTCAGTGGGCCGGCGAGCGCGTCGACCAGCGGTCGCAGCATCGCGTCCCCGACCAGGGACACGCTGGTGACCCGCTCCCGTTCGACGGTCCGCAGCACCTCCTCGGGCACGTACTTGCGGTGCAGGACGACCTTCTGCCCGAAGTGGAAGGCGATGAAGGCGGTGAGCGTGGAGGTGCCGTGCATCAGCGGGGGAGTGGGGAAGAAGACCAGGCCGGCGCCGCCCGCCGCCACCCGCTCGGCCAGTTCCTCCGGGCGGGTGACCGGCTCGCCGGTCGGCGCCCCGCCGCCCATCCCGGAGAAGAACAGGTCCTCGTGGCGCCACATCACGCCCTTGGGCATTCCGGTGGTGCCGCCGGTGTAGATGACGAGCTGGTCGTCGGCCGAGCGCGGGCCGAAGCCGCGGTCGGGCGAGCCGGCGGCCTCCGCGTCCGCCAGCGCGACCGGTGTCAGGCTCGGCTCGGGGGCGCCGGGCGGCGGGGTGCCGACCCGTACCAGGTGCCGTAACGAGGGAGCCTGGGGCAGGGTGGCGGCCACCCGGCCGGTGAACTCCGCGTCGAAGACCAGCGCCGCCAGATCCGCGTCCCGGTAGAGGTAGGCCAACTCCTCCTCGACGTAACGGTAGTTGACGTTCACCGGTACGGCGCGGATCTTCAGGCAGGCGTAGACGGCCTGGAGGTAAGGGACGCCGTTGTACAGGTGCAGGCCGACGTGGTCGCCCGGGCCGATGCCGTGCTCGTCGAGGTGGTGGGCCAGCCGGTTGGCGGCGCGGTCCAGCTCCGCGTACGTCAGCCGCCGCTCCGCGCCGGTGCCCGGATGGTCGAGGTACACCAGCGCCTCGCGGTCGGGGACCGTATCGACGATCGACTCGAAGAGGTCGGCCAGGTTGTACTCCACGTCTCCTCCAGAGCGGGCGGACGCCGGATCGGTCCGGTCGGCGGACCGGGCCCGGCGGTCATTAGAGCGCCGCCGGGAGGAGCAGGGAAGGGCTCCGGGCCAAGAAATCTGACTGTGTGTCAGAAAAGCCTTGAACTCGCCGTGCGCCTACTGCAACCTGTTCTCGTTCGGGGGACCGCGAACGGAAGGGGTGGGGGACGGCATGGCCGGTACGGAACATCTCACCGTGGAACGCAGGGGCGCCACCCTGGTGCTCACCCTCAACCGGCCGGAGGCGAAGAACGCCCTGTCCCTGCCGATGCTGGTGGGCCTGTACGACGGCTGGATCGCCGCCGACCAGGACGACGAGGTGCGCTCCATCGTCCTGACCGGAGCCGGCGGCACCTTCTGCGCCGGCATGGACCTCAAGGCCCTGGCCGGCGACGGACTGGCCGATGACGGCCACCGCGACCGGCTGCGCGCCGACCCGGACCTGCACTGGAAAGCGATGCTCCGCCACCACCGCCCCCGCAAACCGGTGATCGCCGCCGTCGAGGGCCACTGCGTCGCCGGCGGCACCGAGATCCTCCAGGGCACCGATATCCGGGTCGCCGGCGAGAGCGCCACCTTCGGGCTCTTCGAGGTACGGCGCGGACTGTTCCCCCTCGGCGGCTCCACCGTCCGGCTACCCCGCCAGATCCCCCGCACCCACGCCCTGGAGATGCTGCTCACCGGCCGGCCCTACCCGGCCCCCGAAGCCGCCCGGATCGGCCTGATCGGCCAGGTCGTGCCCGACGGGAGCGCGCTGGAGAGGGCCCTGGAGATCGCCGAACGGATCAACGCCTGCGGGCCGCTGGCCGTCGAGGCCGTCAAGGCGTCCGTCTACGAGACCGCCGAGCTGACCGAGGCCGACGGACTCCGGGCCGAACTCGCCCGCGGCTGGCCCCTCTTCGACACCGCCGACGCCAAAGAGGGCGCCCGGGCCTTCACGGAGAAGCGTCCACCCGTCTACCGGCGCGCCTGACCCCCAGGAGTCCCCATGTCAGAGGTCCTCACGGCGCCCCTCGTCGTGGAATTCCCCTTCACCCGCTCGCTCGGCCCCGTCCAGAGCGCCTTCCTCACCGGACTGCGCGAACGCACCGTCCTCGGCGTACGGGCGACCGACGGCCGGATCGTCGTACCGCCCACCGAGTACGACCCGGTGACCTCCGAGGAGCTCCGCGACCTGGTCGAGGTCTCCGCCGGCGGCACCGTCACCACCTGGGCCTGGAACCCGGCCCCGCGCCGCGGCCAGCCGCTGGCCACCCCCTTCGCCTGGGTCCTGGTCCGGCTCGACGGCGCCGACACCGCGCTGCTGCACGCCCTCGACGCGCCCGGCCCCGACGCCGTCCGCACCGGGATGCGGGTCCGGATCCGCTGGGCCGCCGCACGCACCGGCGCGATCACCGACATCGCCTGCTTCGAACCGTCCACGGACGCCCCGGCAGACGTCCAACCCGCCCCGCACCCGGGAGAGTTCGCCGAACCCGTCACCGGCATCACCGCCGCCGCCCGGCTCGACTACACCTACGCCCCGGGCCGCGCCCAGACCCGCTACCTCCAGGCGCTGGCCGAGCACCGGACCATCGGCGAACGCTGCCCCGCCTGCCGCAAGGTCTACGTCCCGCCCCGCGGCGCCTGCCCCACCTGCGGCGTCGCCACCGACACCCAGGTCGAGGTGGGCCCCCGCGGGACCGTCACCACCTTCTGCATCGTCAACATCAAAGCCAAGAACCTCGACATCGAGGTCCCCTACGTCTACGCCCACATCGCCCTGGACGGCGCCGACCTGGCGCTGCACGCCCGGATCGGCGGCATCCCCTACGACCAGGTCCGGATGGGCCTGCGGGTGGAACCCGTCTGGACCGACGGCGGACGCTACCCCGACCACTACCGCCCCACCGGCGAACCGGACGCCGCCTACGACAGCTACAAGGAGCTGATCTGATGAGCGCGCCGCCCCGCGAGGTCGCCGTGGTCGCCTTCGCCCAGAGCCGGCACGTCCGCGACAGCGCCGCGACCTCCGAGGTCGAGATGCTGATGCCGGTCCTGCACGCCGTGCTCGCCCAGACCGGTTTGACCGCCGGCGAGATCGGCTTCACCTGCTCCGGCTCCTCCGACTACCTCGCCGGCCGGGCCTTCTCCTTCACCATGGCCCTGGACGGCGTCGGTGCCTGGCCCCCGATCTCCGAGTCGCACGTCGAGATGGACGGGGCCTGGGCGCTCTACGAGGCCTGGGTCAAGCTCCTCACCGGAGAGGCCGACACCGCCCTGGTCTACGCCTACGGCAAGTCGTCGCCCGGCGACCTCCCCGAGGTCCTCACCCGCCAGCTCGACCCGTACTACGTCGCCCCGCTCTGGCCCGACTCGGTGGCGCTGGCCGCCCTCCAGGCCCGTGCGCTGATCGACGCGGAGCTGACCGACGGGCGGGAGCTGACCACGATCGCCGCCCGCAGCCGCGCCGCCGCCGGGGACAACCCGCACGCCCAGCTGCGCGGTGCGGTCCCCACCGGCGCGCCGCTGGTCGCCCCGCTGCACGCCGGCCACTGCCCGCCCCTCGGCGACGGCGCCGCCGCGGTCGTCCTCGCCGCCGGCGACACCGCCCGCCGGCTGACCGACCGCCCCGCCTGGATCCGCGGCCTGGACCACCGCATCGAGGCACACGGCCTGGGCGTCCGCGACCTCACCGACTCCCCGTCCACCCGGCTCGCCGCCGAACGCGCCGGCTACTTCGCCCGCCCGGTGGACACCGCCGAACTGCACGCCCCGTTCGCCTCCCAGGAAGTCGTACTGCGCCGCGCCCTGCGGCTCGACGGGCCGGACGCCGCGGACGTGGCGATCAACCCCTCCGGCGGCGCCCTGGCCGCCAACCCCGTCATGGCCACCGGACTGATCCGGATCGGCGAGGCCGCCGCCCGCATCCAGCGCGGCGCGTCCGACCGGGCCCTGGCACACGCCACCTCGGGGCCGTGCCTCCAGCAGAACCTGGTCGCCGTTCTGGAAGGGGAGACCCGATGAGTGAGGCGAGCAAGGAGCCGGTGGCCGTCGTCGGCATCGGCCAGACCAAGCACGTCGCCGCCCGCCGCGACGTCTCGATCGCCGGACTCGTCCGGGAGGCCGCCCGACGGGCCCTGGACGACGCCGAGTTGACCTGGTCCGACGTCGACGCCGTGGTGATCGGCAAGGCGCCCGACTTCTTCGAGGGCGTGATGATGCCCGAGCTCTACCTCGCCGACGCCCTCGGGGCCGTCGGCAAACCCATGCTGCGGGTGCACACCGCCGGATCCGTCGGCGGCTCCACCGCCTTGGTCGCCACCAACCTCGTCGCCGCCCGGGTCCACCGCACCGTGCTCACCCTCGCCTTCGAGAAACAGTCCGAGTCCAACGCGATGTGGGGCCTGTCCCTGCCGATCCCCTTCCAGCAGCCGTTGCTCGCCGGCGCCGGCGGCTTCTTCGCCCCGCACGTCCGGGCGTACATCCGCCGCACCGGCGCCCCCGCCACCACCGGCTCCCTGGTCGCCTACAAGGACCGCCGCAACGCCCTGAAGAACCCCTACGCCCACCTCCACGAGCAGGACCTCACCCTGGAGAAGGTCCAGGCCTCGCCGATGCTCTGGGACCCGATCCGGTACTCCGAGACCTGCCCCTCCTCGGACGGTGCCTGCGCCATGGTCCTCACCGACCGCGCCGGAGCCGCTCGCGCACCCCATCCGGCGGCCTGGGTGCACGGCGGGGCGATGCGCAGCGAACCCACCCTCTTCGCCGGCAAGGACTTCGTCTCCCCGCAGGCCGGCAAGGACTGCGCCGCGGACGTCTACCGGCAGGCCGGGATCACCGACCCGCGCCGGCAGATCGACGCGGTGGAGATGTACGTCCCGTTCAGCTGGTACGAGCCGATGTGGCTGGAGAACCTGGGCTTCGCCGAGGAGGGCGCGGGCTGGCGGCTCACCGAGTCCGGCGTCACCGCGCTCGACGGCGACCTCCCGGTCAACCCCTCCGGCGGGGTCCTCTCCACCAACCCCATCGGCGCCTCCGGCATGATCCGCTTCGCCGAGGCGGCGCTCCAGGTCCGCGGCCGGGCCGGCGAGCACCAAGTCGAGGGCGCCCGCCGGGCGTTGGGGCACGCCTACGGGGGCGGCGCCCAGTTCTTCTCGATGTGGCTGGTGGGCGCCGACTGCCCGGCGGCCTGAACTGGCGCTCTGACCGGACCGGCGGCCTGACGCCGGGGCGCCGACCGGGCCGGCGGCCTGACGCCGGGGCGCCCCTTCCGGAGTCCTGGCACCGGGGAGCTCTGCCCGGCGTGCCCGCGACTCCGTTGCCGGCGTGCCCGCAACTCCGTTTCCCACCAGGGCGCTCCGGCACTGCCCACCGCCTCGCCACGTCCCCTGTCCGTCCCCGGACGCAGTGGCTAGGCTGATCGCGGAGGACGAACCGGAACCGGGAGGAGCGGGAGACGTGGCCGAGAGCATCACCGAGCAGCGACTCATGGGCGGGCCCAGGCCCGATCTCGATCTGACGCAGGCCGAGTGGCAGTCGAGCACCCAGGGCGTGGGCGGTGTCCAAGTCGCCTTCGTCGAGGGCTATATCGCCATGCGCAACCGCCGCAGCCCGGAGATCCCGGCAGTGATCTTCTCCCCGGCCGAATGGCGTGCCTTCGTCCTCGACGCGCGGGAGGGCGCCTTCGACCTCACCTAGGCGGTCCGTCCGGGTTGCGCGGGCTGTTGGGTGCCGGGTGCCGGGCGCCGGTTCGCCTTCGCGGCGGCCGGCGCGGTCCGGCTCGCGGCCCTCGCCCTCGCCCTCGTCGGGCCGGTGGCCGGACCGGGCACCGGCCGGCACCGGCCGGCGCCGCCGCGGGCCCGTCAGGTGAGCACCACACACCCGCGCGCCCGCAACGCCCGCACCGGCTCCGCCCCGTCGTCGACGGAGTTCCAGCGCAGGTCCAGCTTCTCCAGCGACGGCAGCCGCGCGATCCACGGCGGCAGCCGTCCGATCCGGTTGCCGCGCAGGTCGAGCCGGCGGAGCAGCGGCAGCGCGGCCAGCGCCTCGGGGACCCGCGGCAGCGCGTTGTCCCGCAGCTCCAGCAGCCGTAGCTCCCGCAGCGCCGCCACGCTCCCCGGCAGCTCGGCCAGCGCATTGCCGCCCAGCCACAGCTCCCGGAGCCGGTCGAGCCCGCCCAAGGAGTCCGGGAGCTGGGTCAACTCCGCCTTCTGGACGCGCAGTTCGACCAGGCCGGTCATCGAGTCGACGGCGGCCGGCAGCCGTCGGAGCGGATTCTCCCCGAGGTTGAGGTAGCCGAGGCGGGTCAGCGCCCCGAGGGTGTCCGGCAGCCCCGTCAGCCGGTTGTCGTGCAGATAGAGGTAGCGGGTCAGGCCGGTGAGGTCGCCGAGCGCGTCCGGCACCGCGGTCAGCGCGTTGTGCCCGAGGTCCAGGGTGTGCAGCGCCCGCAGCCGGCCCAACTCCGCCGGCACCGCGGCCAGCTGGTTGTCGGCCAGGATCAGCACCTCCCAGTCCGTCCGCCGCCAGGCCTCGGCCGGCACCGAACGCAGGTCCGCCTTCCAGAGGGTGAGGGTGCGGGGTGGTGCGGACACGGGCGGTCTCCTTCTTTCGTACGGCTCACAGAACCGGGTTCCGGTGGTGCGGGCTACGGCCAGTCCAGCAGCTCCGGCAGCGGCGCACTCGCGCCCGCCCGGCGGCAGTCCAGCGGTCCTCGCGGTGCCCGCCCGGCCACCCAGGCCGTGAGGTCGGTGAGCCGGCCGCGGACGGTCGCCTCCGGCCCGGTCGTACCGCCGTACTCCCTGCGGAACTCCGCGTCCGTGGCCGCCAGGACGAGGCGCGCGGTGCGCGGGACCCGGGGCGCCAGGTGCTCCATCAGATGGCCGCACAGCTCCCGCGACCAGTCCTGCGGACCGGGGCCGAGCCGGGCGTCCGCCGTATGGATCTCCAACTCCCGCCACCAGGACAGCAGCGCGGTGAGCAGGGTGCCGTCGCGATAGCGCACCGGACGCGACCAGTCGGCCGGGCCGACCGCCGCCCAGGCCGCGGCCGCCTCGTCCAACGCCGCCGCCACCGCGTCCCCCAGCGCGCCCGCGGGGCGCCGCGCACCGGTCTCGATCCCCGCGGCCCGCTCCGGGCGCCCGCCGTCGTACAGCTCGACCAGCTCACCGCGCAGCGCCGTGCGGGCCTGCCGGGCCAGCGCCAGACCGATGCCCTCAAGGTGCGCCAGAACATGAGCCCGCGACCAGCCGGGCAGTGCGCTCGGCTCCCGTACCGCGGCCTCCGTCAGGTCGGGCAGCAGTGCGCGCAGCCGCTCCTGGCCCGCCCCGACCGCGGCGCGTACGGACCCGGCTGGCGGCGCGCCCGCCGGTGTCGCGCCCTGCGGCGTCGTCCCGTCCGTCGTCACGGCCACAGCAGCTCCTTCGTCCAGTGCGAGCCGGCCCGTCGGTAGACCAGCCGGGTGTGGTTGCGAGCCGCGTCGCCCTGCCAGAACTCCACCGACTCGGGGCGCACGGTGTGCAGCGTCCAGCCGGGCGCCACCAGGTCCGGCTGGACGGCGAGGCGGGCCGCCGACGCGGCCACCGCGGCGTCCCGTTCAGCCAGGTCGGCCAGCGGGCCGCTCTGCCGGCCGAGCAGCGCCTCGGCGCGGGCGCCGGCGCTCCGGGCGAGGAAGTCGGCGGCGGCGCGCTCCGCGCTCTCCCGCACCACCGGCCCGCGCACCCGCACCTGACGGGCGAGCGGCTGCCAGTAGAACGTCAGCGCGGCGTACGGGCGGGCCGCCAGCTCACGGCCCTTGGTGCTGTCGGCGTGTGCGGCGAACCGCCAGCCGTCCGCATCGACCTCCTTGAGGATCAGCGTCCGGGCCGACGGGTTCCCCTCGGCGTCCGCAGTCGAGACCGTCATGGCGTGTGGTTCGGGAACCTCCGCGCGGACCGCGCCGAGGAGCCAGTCGGTGAAGAGTGCGACCGGCTCCCCAGGAGTGTCCACCGGGTCGAACGTCGGCAACTCTCCTGTGAAGACCGGGAGTTCGCGCAGCAATTGCCGTAGGTCCGGCATGATCCCCCTCGCTCGCTCTAATGGTTGAGGGCGACGCTACCATTAGCGCTATGACCGCCACACGGCTCGCACTCGATCTCGCCGTCACCCTCCGCCACGACGGCCAGGGCGGTGTCACCGACGACCTCGCCGACACCGCCGGGCTCACCGCCTGGATCCGTGAACGGGCCGCGCTCCTGGACTGCGCCGCCGACCCGGTCACCCCCGACGAGGCGCTGCACACCGCCGTGCGGGAGCTGCGGGCCGCGGTCCGGGCGCTGTTCGCTCGCGCCGTCCGCCCCGGCGAGCCCAGCTCCGCCGACGCCCACCGGCTGCTTCCGGAAGAGGAGGCGGTCCGCCGGCTCAACGCCGCAGCGTCCCTGGTCCCCACCACACCGCGGCTCAGCTGGGCGCCGGACGCGCCGCCCGCCGTCCGGCTCAGCCCCGCCGGCTCCCCGCCGCCCGCCGACCGGATCCTCGCAGCGCTCGCCCGCGCCGCCATCGCCTTCCTCGACGGGCCCGAGCGCGCCCTGCTGCGCGCCTGCCCCGCCCCCCGCTGCGTGCGCTACTTCGTCAAGGAGCACGCCCGCCAGGCGTGGTGCAAGCCCTCCTGCGGCAACCGGGCGCGGGTGGCCCGGCACCACCAGCGGCAGCGGGAGGGCCGCCGGGACGGCAGCTAAGGTGTCGGGCATGACCGGCGAACGCGATCTCCAGGTCCTGCTGCGGGGGCTGCGGCCGGAGCTGCACGAGGGCACCTACGTCTTCACCTCCGTGTCCGGCGCGGTCCCCCCGGGCCTGGCCCCGGTCGTCACCGTCGCCGAACCCGAAGGCCTCACCCTCGTCCTCCGCCAGGAAGAGGCCGACCGCACCGGTCTGGCGTACGACTACCGCGCCGCCTGGATCACCCTGCGGGTGCACTCGGCCCTGGACGCCGTCGGCCTGACCGCCGCCCTGGCCACCGCGCTCGGCCGGGCCGGCCTCAGCTGCAACGTCGTCGCCGGCTTCCACCACGATCACCTCTTCGTGCCCCATGAGGCCGCCGAGGAGGCGCTGCGCGTCCTCCACGAGCTGTCCGAACAGGCCTGATACCGGGCACGCGGGGGAGCGCCGGCCGCCCCGCAAGCGGAGTGCTCCCCACCCCGACGTCCGCGCGGCGCGCCCGCCCGGGCCACGTACGATGGCGGCATGTCCTTCCTCCGCCGCCGTAGCGCAGCCACGCCCGCCGGTCCCGACTTCGACGTTCTCGCCATGGACCCGGGGGACTGGCCGGGCAACCTGGGAGCCGGGTTGCTGCCCGCGCCCGATGGCAGCTGCCAGGGCGTCTTCCTCCGCTACGACCTCTTCGGCGGCCGCGGGCCGGCGATGATCATCGGCAACCTGCCGGAAGGCTCCCCGGCCCGCGAGCTGGACGAGGGACAGGTGCCCTTCGAGGTGGCCCAGCTGCTGGCGGCGCTCGGCAACGACGAACCCGTCACGGTCGTCGAGAGCGAGGACACCCCCGTGATGCACGACGACAACCTGCTGATCGTCAAGCGCATCAAGTGCTCCGAGAGCCGGATCTCCTGCGCCCAGTTCGACCGCAGCGACGGCGTGCTGGTGACCATCGCCAGCTGGGACCGGCCGATCACCGACGACCTCTACGCCCTGCTCAAGCCGCTGCCGGCGGAGCTCTTCCAGCAGGGCTGACCGCCGGCCCGGACCGGCGGCGGACCGGCGCACCCCGGTGGACGCGGGGGGTCCGCCCCGCCCACCGAGGTGCCGTGCCCGCCCGGCGGTGTGGGATCTACTCGGGGTCTGAGCGGTGCACCTCCACGTCCGCCGCCCGCACATACCCCACGCGGTGCCCGAGCTGGATCTCGTAGTAGACGTCGTCGCCGCGCACCACCTCGTGCTCGGAGACGTCGAACGTCGGGGAGTAGAAGTACTCGCCCCGTACCCGGCCCCCGATCACGTAGCTCTGCCCGGCGGCCAGCTTGTACGGCAGCGGCGAGACCGCCTGGTAGGGCACGCCCTCGGGGTACGCGTCCCGCTCCGGGTAGGCGCGTCCGTAGACCGGGATCTGGGTCCGGCCCTCCTTGGGCGTGGCGACCAGCCCCCGGGCGTTGACCGCGGTCGGTGCGTCGGCCGGGTTACGGAACCACGCCCGCTGCCCCAGGTACCAGATCGCTGTCCAGTTGCCGGACCGGCCGGCCACCGCGAACCGCTGGCCCGTTGTGGCGCGGGCGCCGGTGTCGTTCACGCCCTGCGTCGAGTCGCTGCCGTCCTGGTGCAGTCCGATGTCCTTCACCAGCGGGGCGCTCTCGCTCGGCGCGGTGTACAGCCGGACCGCCCCGGAGCCGTGCGGCGCACAGGTGTCACCGGGCTTCTCGCAGCCGGTGTAGCGCGGCTTGTTGGCGCCGTAGTCCGGACGGATGGTCACCAGCCCGCCCTGGTGCCCCGGCGCGGCGTGGAACGGCTTGCCCAGCAGGGCGAAGTAGTGCGCCCAGTCCCAGTACGGCCCGGGGTCGGTGTGCATCCCGGCGATGGTGGACGTGGTCGTGCCCGGCACATTGTCGTGGCCCAGGATGTGCTGCCGGTCGAGCGGCACGTCGTACTTGCGGCTGAGGTACTTCACCAGGTGCGCCGACGCCCGGTACATCGCCTCGGTGTACCAGGCGTCCGGAGCGGCGAGGAAGCCCTCGTGCTCGATGCCGATCGAGTGCGCGTTGAGGTACCAGTTCCCCGCGTGCCAGGCGACGTCCTTGGTCGGCACATGCTGGGCGATCAGCCCGTCCGCGGAGCGGATCGTGTAGTGCCAGGACACGTACGTCGGGTCCTTGATCAGCTTCAGGGTGACGTCCCACGGCCCCTCGGTGTCGTGGATGACGATGCTGTTGATCTTCTGGTCCCTGGGCCGGTCCGCCTTGTCGTGGTTGCCGTAGTCGTTGTCGCCGAACTCCTCGTACGGCGCCGGCACCGACTCACAGGCCACGCTCCGGGGGCACTCCAACCGGCGCCGGGCGGCCCGTGCCGCCGGGTCGGACGGCGTGCCGAGACGTTTCTGCTGTCCGGCGTCGGGGGTCAGCCCCGGCGCGGCGGCCAGCGTGACCCGCTGCCCGGCATCGTTCGTACGGGCCTGGCCCTGGCGCATCACCGCGAACACCTCGTCCGCGAAGGCCTTGCCCCCGGACGCGCTGTCCTGGCCGCCGTAGCGCGCCACCGCCCCGTACCACCGCGCCGGGTCCCCGCTCGCCGGCAGGCCCAGCTTCCGCTGCGCGGCGGCCAGCAGCGCCGCCCCGCCCAGCACATTGGACGCCGGATCCGTGCGCAGCCGCTCGGCCCGCAGCCCGGTCAGCCGCGCCGCCGTCGCCAAGGTCCGCATCCGGGCCGGGAGTTCGGCCGGCAGCGTAGCCTGCTGCACCGCACCGGCCGGTACCCGCTTACGGGCGCGCGAGGAGTCCCCGCGGGCGTCCTCGTTGCCCTCGCTGAACTCCGGCGCCCCGGTCAGGGCCGTACGGGCATCGGTCAGGTGCATCGGGCCGTAGCCCCCGGACACACTGGGCGCGCCGGCGTGGCCATCCCAGCGGGACTCCAGGTAGGAGACGCCCAGCAACACACTGCGCGGCACATGGAAGCGGGCGGCGGCCTCGGTGAAGGCCTGCTGCAACCGGTCCGTCCGGGGCTGCCCGGCACTGGCCGACGGCGCCCCCGAGAGCGGCAGCAACAGCAGCGCCGCCGCGATCGCGGTGGTGGATCTGCGCAGGGCGGGTCGGTGGAATCTCTTCTCGTCTTCCGGGGCGGATCCTCGCAAAGCAACCTCCTCGTACCGGCCCGAACCGGGCGATGTGACGGTTGGTGCGCAAACGGCCGTGCGGAACGGGACCCGAGCGTAGATCCTTGGCCGGGCCCAGAGCCATACGTGTGCCGACGGTCCGTCAATCACCGTGCCGGGTCAGGATTCCGCATGTCAGGGCATCTCCAGAGGAGCTTTCCCGGAGCGGTGCCGGGCCTGCGGGGCGTCAGTGGAATGGACCAATGAACCGATCCCGGACCGGGCGTGTCCCGGAGACCGGGTGGGTGAGGCATCCCGACGGGCACAGGGGTGTGGGGTCCGGACGCACACATGGGTGAGCGGCGCATCCCCGTACCGGGTGCGCCGCTCACAGTCCCCCTCAGGAGTGCCCTCCAGGTAGGCACCCCCGCTCTCCGGTGGTCAGCGGGTGCCGACCGCCGCCCGTACCGCACGGCGCGCCATCTGGCAGTCGTCGTGCAGCCGGCGGAGCAGCAGCCGCTGCTCCTCGCCCGCAGCCGGCACACCGGGGTGCCCCGGGCCCGGTGCGCCCGTCGGCGCGGGCTCGCGCATGGTCCGTTGGACCGCGGTTTCGTAGCGCCGGATCTCACGGGTCAGGATCAGCATCAGGTTCACCAGGAAGGCGTCCCGCGAGGCCGGGCCCGCATTCTGGGCGAGCTGGCTGATCTGGCGGCGGGCCACCGGGGCGTCGCCGAGGACCGACCAGAGGGTCGCCAGGTCGTAGCCAGGCAGGTACCAGCCGGCGCTGTCCCAGTCCAGCAGCACCGGGCCGGCCGGGGAGAGCAGCACGTTGTTCAGCAGGGCGTCGCCGTGGCAGAACTGGCCCTGCGTATGCGACAGCCCGTGCAGCAGCTTCTGCAGGTCGCCCAGGTCACGGTCGGTCAGCAGCCCCAGGTCGTGGTAGCGGCCGATCCGGCCCAGGTAGTCCAGCGGGGTGTCGAACAGCCCGGCCGGCGGACGCCACAGGTTGAGCCGGCAGATCGCACCGAGCGCGGCCCGAACGTCCGCACGAGGGGGCGCCTCGGCGGGGTGCCGCGTCATCGCCGCCACCCGCCCGGGCATCCGCTCCACGATCAGCGTGCAGTTGTCGGGGTCGGCCGCCACCAGCCGCGGCACCCGAACCGGCGGACGGTGCCGGACGAATGCGCGGTATGCACTTATTTCCTGCCGGAAGCGTTCTGCCCACGCGGAGGAGTGGTCCAGTAAACACTTGGCGACCGCGGTCATCCGGCCCGTGGTGCCGACGAGGAGCACGGACTTCCCGCTGCGGCGCAGCACCTGGACCGGATTGAACTCCGGACAGATGCGGTGCACCGACGCGACCGCGGCGCGCAGCTGGGCGCCCTGGGGCCCGGACAGGTCCAGCCTCCCGCTGAGCGGTTGGGTGCCCGTCCCCTGCGTCCGCCGACCCCGTCCGCCGGCGAGACCCGGTACCGCCCCCGCGGATGGGGAGGGGGTGAGGTACGGCCCGTTGCCCGCCGGGTGGGGGCGGTACGGCCGGGTGGGGGCGGTCACGGCGGACGATGCTGCATACATGGGTGAGACAGATCCCTTCGTGCGCCGACGAGTTGCGTGCGCTCCCCGGCCTGGTGGAGAGAACCCGTGAACGGGCCTCGTGCAGAAGGCCGATCCAGGGTCCCTGTGAAGGGCGCGCACCCTGGGGAATGCGGTCCCGCCACCAGGCCGAGGGCGGCACATCTACAGAACACTCGGCTGCGGGTGGCAGACCATCTGGCGCACCCTGGCGAACCCTGGCGAATGGTCGCAGCGCACGTCACTGGCCGTTACTGTCAACTCAGTCGAGGAACCTGGGGGCTTGACGTGGACAGGCAGCCGAACACCCGTCTCGCGGACCTTTTCGGCCTGGCAGGCTGGTCCAAGGGAGAGCTCGCGAGACTGGTCAACCGGCAGGCGGCGGCCATGGGCCATCCGCAGCTGGCGACCGACACCTCGCGGGTGCGGCGCTGGATCGACATGGGGGAGACGCCCCGGGATCCGGTGCCCAAGGTTCTGGCCTCCCTGTTCACCGAGCGCCTCGGCCGTGTCGTAACCATCGAGGACCTCGGGTTCGCAAGAACCGGTCGCTCGGGGAAGCGGCAGGCCATGGACGGTCTGCCGTGGGCACCCGACCGGACCGCTGCGGTCCTCACGGAATTCACGGGAATGGACCTCATGCTCAACCGACGCGGCTTGGTGGGGGCGGGCGCAGCGCTCGCCGCGGGCTCCGCCCTCACCGGCGCCATGTACGACTGGCTGCACACCGATCCGGCCCCTGCCCGCACCCCACACCACCGTGCCCCGTTCGCCTCCGATTCCCTCGACGAACTCGACCAGATCGGCCTCGACCGCTATGAGGCGGCCCCCGTGGGGTCGCAGGAGATCGATGCGCTGGAGCGCTCGGTGGAGGTCTTCCGCGCCTGGGACGCGGCCCGCGGCGGCGGGCTGCAGCGCAAGGCCGTGGTCGGCCAACTCAACGAAGTGGGCGGCATGCTCGCCTACCACCACCCCGACCATCTGCAGCGGAGGCTGTGGGGGGTGGCCGCCAATCTGGCCGTGCTGGCCGGCTGGATGTCCCATGACGTGGGCCTGGAGCCCACCGCCCAGAAGTACTTCATCATCGCCGCCCATGCGGCCCGCGAGGGCGGCGACCGCCCGCGTGCCGGGGAGGCGCTGTCCCGCGCCGCCCGCCAGATGGTCCACCTGGGCCGCCCCGATGACGCGCTCGACCTGATGCAGCTCGCCAAGTCCGGCTCCGGCGAGGAGACCCTGCCGCGCACCCGCGCCATGCTGCACACCATCGAGGCCTGGGCGCAGGCCTCCAAGGGGAACGGCCAGGCCATGCGGCGCACCCTCGGCGAGGCCGAGGAGCTGTTCGTCTCCGACAAGAGCGACGTACCGCCGCCCTGCTGGATGCAGATGTTCGACGAGGCGGATCTGCACGGCATGCAGGCGCTGGCCTTCCGTACGCTCGCCGATCACGACCCCGCGGCCGCCAAGATCGCCCAGCAGCACGCCAGGAAGGCCCTGGAGCTCCGTGCGGGCGGCCGCCAGCGGTCGCAGATCTTCGACTACATCTCCATGGCGTCGGCCTGCTTCATCGGCGACGACCCCGAACAGGCCGACCGCTACGCCAGGCTCGCGCTGGTGTCCATCGGCGAGAACTCCTCCCACCGCACCTGGGACCGACTGCGCGAGATGTTCCGGCTGACCGGGCAGTACGCCAACTACGCCAAGATCCAGGACCTGCGCGAGGAGATCCAGCACGTCCTGCCGAAGGCGAAGCCCAAGGCCAAGGGGTCCGGACTCGGACCGGGGATCGGATCGGGAGTGGGCAAGAACTTCTCGGTCTGAAGCGCGACAGGGCCGCTCCGGCGCCGGATGCGCCGGGCCCTGCCGACCGGCCCCCAGGACGCACCCCGAGCCGTACCGGGGCGCCGCCGCACGCCCGTGGTCAGGCAGGCCTTCTGCGTTCCTGATCAAACGTCAGATGTCATCCGTCATAGGCAACTTCACCTCTCACCGCAGCCCTCCACCGCGATCACCGACGGGCCCGTACGGGACGGGCTCCGCCGGGGCGGACGGCGTCGGATCCGCCGGCCTGCCCCAGCCGCCGCGCGGTGCGTCAGTCGCCGACCCTGGCGACCAGCACACAGGCATCGTCCTCACGCTCGGCGCTGCCGAACTCCTCGACGACGATACGGACGCTGTCCTGGGCGCTCCGGGCCCCGGCGAACCGCGGCGCCAGGGACAGCAGCCGCTCGGCCCCTTCGTGTGCCGCGTCGGGGCCGTGCGAGCGGCGCGGCAGCAGGCCGTCGGTGTGCAGCACCAGCAGGTCGCCGGGCTCCAGTTGTTCGGTGTGCTGGGTGTAGGACGCACCCGAGGTCGCCCCGAGCAGCACGCCCTCGGGCGGGTCCAGCGCGCGCCCCGTGCCGCCGCGGAACAGCAGCGGTGCGGGGTGCCCGGCCTGGGCCCACTCCAGCGTCCGGGTCTCCGGGGCGAACCGGCCGCACACCGCGCTGCCGAGCGCCGGCTGGGCGGCGGTGTCCAGCAGCTGGTTGAGGAACGCCATCAGCGGCCCCGGCCGGTGACCGGCGACCGCCATTCCCCGGAGCGCACCGAGCACCATCGCCATCCCGGACGTGGCGGTGGCGCCATGACCGGTGAGGTCGCCGACGCTCAACAGCGTTGTGCCATCGGGGAGTTGGAGCGCGTCGTACCAGCCCCCGCCGATCAGGGCACTGGTGCCCGCCGGCAGGTAACGGCCGGCGAGGTCGAGGGCGACCGGACCGCCCTGCGGGAACCGCAGGGAGCCGCGCCACGGCGGTAGCACGGCCTCCTGCAGCTCGACCGCAAGCCGGTGCTCGGTCTGCGCGATCTGCCGCTCGCGGTGCAGCGAGTCACGGGTCTCGCGTACCGCCTGCTGGCTGCGGCGCAGCTCGCTGACGTCCCGCAGCACGGCCCACATACAGGCGGTGCCGCCGTCGGCGTCGAGCACCGGCTCGCCCACCATGTGCACCGTGCGCAGCGTGGCGTCCGGCCGCACGATGCGGAACTCGCCGTCGATCGGCCGGCCGTCCACCAGGCAGTCGGTGACCATGGCGGCCAGCCCTTCCTGGTCCTCGGGGTGGACCAGCGCCGGCAGCTCGTCGAGGGTGAGCGGACCCTCCGCGGGGGACCGCCCGAAGATCGCGAACAGCTCGTCGGACCAGCTGACCTCGTCCGTGAGCAGATTCCACTCGGCGCTGCCCACCCGGCGCAGCAGCGCGCCGCGCTGCGGGGGCTCGGGTTCCGCCGCGGTGGCCGGCGGGGCGTCCGCCGCGACCCCGTCGTCGTCACTCTCGGTAGGCAGGCCGGTTCTCAGCTGGTCGAGGTGGCCGTCGAGATCGTCGAGGTGGTGCACGGCGAGATCGCACAGCGCCCGCTGCCAGCGCAGCTGCGGGTCGGTGGCGAGGTCGGTGTCCACCGCGGACTCCCGGCGCACCGCGTCGAGGCCGCCGCGCAGGCGGCGCGCCTGCGTGATGAGGGCCTCGACGGTCTCGCGCTCGGGGGGCCGGTCTGCTGGATGGTCCGCGAAGAGAGGGGACGGCATGACGTACTCCGTGATCAGGCGGCGCCGGGCTGAGGGCCGGTAACGACTGTCGCACAGGCCGCGACCGTGCGTAAGGGATTTGGCACTACCCGATACGGTGGTGCATCTGGCATATGCCATTGGCCCTCCCCGGCATATCCGGGCCGGACCTGCGGAATTACGGGTTCCAGGCTAGGCTTCGGCCGCCGTACCGCAGGCGTTTCCGTCGATACCACCCGGTCAAGAGGGACACCGTGCATACGGCCCGCAACCACCGGCAAGAATGCCGGGCAGCGGAAATCCCGTTGCCAGCCTGCCCCCCGCACCGGATGCTGACCTCATGTTCGATCCAGACATAGCGCCCAGTGGCACCCTGCTCGGCCTCCTGCAGCGAGGCCGCGGCGACGGGACCCTGCATGCCCTCGCGGCGCCGCGGGCCGAGGCGCTCGCGGCACTCAACGACAGTGTGCTGCGCGACCCCCGACGCGACTGGCAGGTCGAGAACCGCTCGCTCTACTACGCGCGCCTCTACATGCAGCTCGACGGCGGGCTCGAAGAGATCGAACGCCACCTCTTCCACCCCGACGACCTCGTCGACACGGGGGAGGAGCGCACCGGTCTCGCGCTCGCCGTGCTCGGCCACCTCGCCGCCTACGGCAGGGACGCCGCACGGCTGCTGCTGCGCAGCTACGCCGCGGCCGGCAGCAACTGGCGCTGGGCCCTCGACGAGCTTGCGCTGCGTGACGACGACGCCGGGCTGCTCGGCCTCGCGCCCGCGGTCCTCGCCCGTTTCCCCGAGACCGAGCAGGGCGAAGCGGAGCTGGCGACCGCCGTGCGCGACGCCTTCGAACCCCGCCCCTGGCGGCTGTGGGCCGAGGACCCCCGCTACGGCCCCCGCCTGACCGCCGCCGGCGAACAGGGCTCCTTCGACCGCTGGCAGCGGCAGCTGCGGCCCCGCGGCCCGCGCCCCGGATGGAGTGTGACCGAGGTCCTGCAATGGGCCCAGCAGGGCCTGGACGGAGAACCCACCGAGCACCGCCACCTCGCCGCCGCCCGCTGCCTCGCCGCCGTGGTCGGCCCCGAGGACCGCCCGGAACTGCTGCGGGCCGCACGCAGCGGGCCGGACGCGGCGCGCGCCGCCGCACTCCACCACCTCGCCGAGCGCGGTGACCCGGACGCCCTCGACCTGATCGAGGCCGCCGCCACCTGCCCCCTCTCGTCCGAACCGCTGGTCTCCGCCGCGCTCGCCTCGTTCGAGCGGATGCGCAGCGTCGCCGCCGTCGAGCGGGCCCGCGGCTGGGCCCCGCGCGCCGACCGGTTGGGCGCGTCCGCGGCCGCGGTGCTGGCCCGCCGGGGCGCCCAGCGCGACGCGGAGCTGGTGCTGGCCGCGCTGCGCCGTACCGTCCGCGAGGAGGGCCCGGACGCGGCCGGCCTGTGGGAGCTGGTCACCGGCACCGGCCGCCTCGGCGTCGCCTGCGCCGCCCCCGTCCTGCGGCACATCTACCGGGAGACCTCCTCCTCCCACCTCCGCGGCCGGGCTGCCGCCGCGCTGGCCGCCACCGACCCCGGCTTCGCGGCCGGCTTCGCCGTCGAGTGCCTGTGGGACTGCGAGGAGACCACCCGCGAGCTGGCCGCCCTGCACGCCGCCACCGGCGACGACCGCGTCGTCGAACAGCTCCGCCGGCTCGCCACCGATCCGGCCGAGGAGGCCGACGTCCAGCTAGCGGTGCGCAGCCGGTTCGGGCCGGACGCGTCGGCGGTGTGAGGCCCGGAGGGGCGCATCGGTCCGAGGGCCGTGGAAGGGCAACGGCCTCATCGCCCACATCCGCGGACAACGGCGACACGGGTGCGGTCCGGGCCTCCGGCAGCACCGCGCGAACCCCACCGGCAAGCTGCTGTGCGCCCGCCGCCCCCGGGTCACCGTCAGCTTCGGGCACGGGGCGGGGCTTCCTGCCCCGTGGAAGCACAGGCGGCCTGCTGCTACCCGCGCCGAGCCCTCCGCCGACCAGTGGACCGACCGCCTCCCCCGTACCCGACCGGTGTTCGGGGGCGGGCTTCGGGCCGGTCGCCGACCGTCGGCGGTGATCCTCAAGACGTCGTTTCACAGGGTGCCGACGCTGAGACGGGACCGGACGAAGGGCCCTGTCGCGAGCCCGAGCAGGGTGAAGGCAGCGAGCCGTTGCAGGCCCGGCTGTGCGGAGAAGTCGCTGTGCTGGATGCCGTAGGCCGCATACCAGTTGGCCATCAGGTCGGTCGCCATGATGACGCACATGAGGTCCACGCCCGCTCGTCTCCCGAGGACCAGGAGCAGGGCAGCGAGCGAGTCGAAGGCCGCCAGTGCGGACCAGTAGAGGTTCAGCCAGTCCGGAGCCCAGCTGTACGGATGCAGGCCGCTGCGGATGAGGTCAGTGAGGTGTGAAACGGCTCCCACGAAGACCAGCACGGCGACATACACGGTCACCAGCGCCACCACCCACCATGGAGCCCGGGATGCCCATCGGATCACGCGATCGATTCTCTCAGCGCCGGAGGCCGGGCCGGGTGCGGTTCGGCGTGTGCGGCGGCGTTAGTCGACCAGAGCGGAAGCAATGCTGAGAAGGCCGGAAAGCGCTCAGCCCCGTGTTCGTAGCGGCGGTCCAGCTGGCTGCGGGCCTCAACAGGGTGGGCGGCCGGTGTTCCGGGCCGGTGGGCGGCATGACGGGCCGGTGGGCGGCGCCCGCCGGCTACGGTGCCAAGGACAGCCCCTCGGCCTCCAGTGCGTCGCGCAGGATGCCCAGGGCCTTGGGGCCCATCCCGTGCAACCGGCGCAGTTCCGACGTGCTGGCACCGGCCAGCTGGGAGAGCCGCAGATAGCCCGCGCGCTCCAGGGCCCGGCGAGCCGGGGCGCCGACCGCCGGAGGAATGCCGTCCGAGGGCTCACCCGTCGTCGCGTCGTCCGCCGTCACGGGGCCTCCTCACCGTCCGCAGCACCGCCTCCGCTCCCAGCGTGACACCCCTCGCGCCGGTGCGCCCGCCCGCCTGCGGGGAACGCTCATGGGACGTTCTCCGGCTGGAAAGATCCACGTGGGGTCCTGAACGCACGCCCCGCCGACAACAGCCCTATGCGTGTCGTCATCGTCACCGAATCCTTCCCGCCCGATGTCAACGGCGTCTCCCATTGCGCCCTGGAAACCGCCCGGCACCTCGTACGGCGCGGGCACGAGCCGCTCGTCATCGCACCGCTGGGCGGCGGGACGCCTGGCGACCGGACGACCGAGAGCCCGTGCCCGGTCGTCCGGGTGCCCTCGATGCCGCTGCCCGGATACCCGCAGGTGCGGATCGCGCTCCCCGGGCGCCGGCTGGCCGCCGCGCTCGACGGCCACCGGCCCGACCTGGTGCACCTCGCCAGCCCGTTCGTCCTCGGCGCCCGCGCCATGGCCGCCGCCACCCGCCGGCGGGTGCCCGCGGTCGCCGTCTACCAGACCGACCTGGGCCGCTACGCCCGCACCTACCTCGGGGGCGGCGCGGCCACCGCCTGGCGGCGCATCCGCGCCGTGCACGCCGCCGCCGACCGCACCCTGGCGCCCTCCAGCGCGGCGCTGCTGGACCTGACCGAGCACGGCGTACCGCGGGTCCACCTCTGGCCGCGCGGTGTCGACTCCCGCCGGTTCCAGCCGGGGCGGCGCGACCCGGTGCTGCGCAGCTCCCTGCTGGCGGGACGGGAGCTGCTGGTGGGGTACGTGGGACGGCTGGCGCCGGAGAAGGACGTCCGGCTGCTGGCCGAGACCTCCCGTCTCCCCGGCGTCCGCACCGTGGTCATCGGCGAGGGCCCCAGCGCCGCCGGCCTGCGCACCACGCTCCCGGAAGTCCGCTTCCTCGGCCGCCGCACCGGCGACGAACTCGCCCGGCTCTACGCCTCGTTGGACGTCTTCGTGCACACCGGACCGTACGAGACCTTCTGCCAGACCGTGCAGGAGGCGATGGCCTCCGGCGTGCCGGTCGTCGCCCCCCGGGCCGGCGGACCGGTCGACCTGGTCGACCACGGCCGTACCGGGCTGCTGGTGACGCCCGGCGACGGCACCGCGTTCCGGGACGCGGTGCGCCTGCTCGGCGGCAGCGACGAGCTGCGGGCGCGGTACGGCGCCGCGGCCCGCCGCGCTGTCGCCGACCGCACCTGGGCGGCGGTCGGTGACCAGCTCCTGGGCCACTACGACGCGGTGCTCGCTGACCGGACGGCGGTGGCGGCATGACCCGGCGGCGGGAGAACGGCGCCGGACTGCGGATCGTACGGATCGCCAACTTCGTCACCCCGGCCTCCGGCGGACTGCGCACCGCGCTGCGCGAACTCGGCGTGGGCTACCGGGCCGCCGGGCACGAGCCGGTGCTCATCGTGCCCGGGCCTTTGGGCACCGGCGGCCCGGTCGGCCCGGACGGGGTGCGCGACGAACTCACCGCACAGGGCCGGGTGATCACCCTGCCGGGGCCGGAGCTGCCGGGCAGCGGCGGCTACCGCATGCTGACCGACCGACGGCGGCTGCAGCGGCTGCTGGAGACGCTGGCCCCCGACCGGCTGGAGGTCTCCGACCGTACGACGCTGCGCTGGACGGGCGAGTGGGCCCGCCGGTCCCGGGTGCCCGCGGTGATGGTCTCGCACGAGAGCGTGGACGGGGTGCTGCGCACCTGGGGCGTGCCGCAACCGCTCGCCCGCGCCGCCGCCGACCGCCTCAACCGCCGTACCGCGTACGCCTACAGCCGGGTGGTGTGCACCACCGAGTGGGCGGCGGCGGAGTTCACCCGGGCCGGTGCGCGCAACGTCGTACGGGCCCCGCTCGGCGTCGATCTCGACGTCTGGCACCCGGACTGTCGCAGCCAGGCGCTGCGCCGGCGCTGCGCGGGACGGGCGGAGCACCTGCTGCTGATGTGCTCCCGGCTGTCGCAGGAGAAGCGGCCGGGCCGGGCCCTGGACGCCCTGGCCGAGCTGCGCCGGCGCGGGGTCGACGCGGCACTGGTGGTGGTCGGTGACGGGCCGCTGCGGGCGCGCCTGGAGGCCCGGGCGCACGCCGAGCGGCTGCCGGTGGCCTTCCTCGGCCACCTCGCCGACCGCTCCCGGGTCGCCGCGCTGCAGGCCGGTGCCGATCTCGCGCTGGCGCCGGGACCGGCCGAGACCTTCGGGCTGGCCGCGCTGGAGGCGCTCGCCTGCGGCACCCCGGTGGTCGCCAGCGCGGCCTCGGCGCTCGCCGGTCTCGTCGGCAGCGGCGGTGACACCGCGCTCGACGACGGGCCCTCCTTCGCCGATGCCGTCCAACGGGTGCTGGCCCGGCCCGAACCCGCGCGGCGCGCCGCCGCCCGCCGGCGTGCCGAGGGCTACGGCTGGCAGCCCGCCGTGGACGCCTTCCTGGCCGCGCACGACGCGCCGACGGCTCTCGGGCGGCCGGTGCCCGCACCGGTGGCGCCGCACCCGGCCGGCCCGCGGGGCGGGTGGTGACGGTGATGCCGGAGGGGGTGGCGATACCCGCCCGGGAGGCGACCGGTGGCCCTGACGAGGCGGCTCGCCCGGTCGGTGGCTTGGCTGGTGTGTCCTGCTCGGTCGGTGGGTCCGCAGATGCGGTGCGTCCGGCCGGTGGCTCTGCTGATCCGATGCGTCCGGCGGGTGGCTTGGCTGGCACGCCCTGCTCGGCCGGTGGGTCCGCAGATACGGCCCGTCCGGTCGGCGGCTCTGCTATTCCGGTCCGTCCGGTCGGTGACTTTGTTGTTCCGGTCCGTCCGGCCGACCGTGCCGCGGGCCCGGCCCGCTTCGTGGCGCTCGGTGATTCGCTCACCGAGGGGCTGGGCGACCCCGTACCGGGTGGTTGGCGCGGCTGGGCCGCGCTGCTCGCCGCGGCCCTGGGCGAGCGGCCGGACGGCGTGCCGCTGGTGAACCTCGCGCAGAGCGGGGCGCTGGCGTCCGACGTGGCCGAGCGGCAGCTGCCCGCCGCCCGCGCGCTGGCACCGCGGTACGTCTCGCTGATCGTCGGCGCCAACGACACCCTGCGCGCCGCCTTCGCCATCGAGCGGGTCGCGGCCGCGCTGGACCGGGCGCACGGCGCGCTCAGCGCGGACGGCGCCGTGGTGTTGACGGCGTGTCTGCCCGACCCGGGGCGGATGTTGGGGCTGCCCGGCCCGCTCGCCCGCCCCCTGGGCCGCCGGATGCGCGCCGTCAACACCGTCGTGCACGCCGTCTCCGCCCGCTACGGCGGCGTACACCTGCACCTCGCCGACCACCCCTGGACCGCCGAGCGGGGCTCCTGGAGCGTGGACCGGCTGCACCCCAGCGAGCGCGGTCACCGGCTGCTGGCCCGCGGCTTCCACACCGCGCTCGCCGCCGCCGGCGTGCCGGTCGGCGAGCCGCCCGCGCTCGCCCTGGACGGCCGGGCACCGAGCCGGGCCGCCTCCGTCCGGTGGATGGCGACCAAGGGGACGCGCTGGGTCGCCGCCCGGTGCACCGATCTGTTGCCCGGACTGCTCGGCCTGGCGCTGACGGAGTGCCGGCACGGACTGGCCGGCTCCGGACGCCTGCTGGACGCCGCCACCGAGGGCGCCACCCGCGGCGCGCTGGCCGCGCTGGGCGCCGGGCCCGCGCCGAAAGACCCCGCCCCGGTGCAGGGCGCTGCGACAATGGCAGGATGACGACCGGACGCTGGGAGTTCTGGATCGACCGCGGTGGCACCTTCACGGACGTCGTCGGCAGGCGCCCGGACGGCCGGCTGGTCACCGGCAAGCTGCTCTCCCACCACCCCGAGCGCTACCGGGACGCGGCGGTCGCCGGCATCCGGATGATGCTGGGGCTCGGCCCGGACGAACCGGTGCCCGCCGAGCGGGTCTCCGTCGTCAAGATGGGCACCACCGTTGCCACCAACGCCCTCCTGGAGCGCACGGGCGAGGCGACCGTCCTGCTGACCACCGAGGGCTTCCGCGACGCCCTGAAGATCGCCTACCAGAACCGCCCGCGGATCTTCGACCGGCGGATCGTCCTGCCCGAGGCGCTCTACGACCGGGTGATCGAGGTACCGGAGCGGATCGGGGCGCACGGCGAACCGGTCCGCCCCCTGGATGCCGCACCGGTCCGCGAGGCGCTGCGGCGGGCCCGCGCCGACGGGCTGCGCAGCGCCGCCGTGGTGCTGCTGCACGGCTACCGCCACCCCGAGCACGAGCGGGCCGTCGCCGCGCTCGCCCGCAGCGCCGGCTTCGCCCAGGTCAGCTGCTCGCACGAGGTCAGCCCGCTGATGAAGCTGGTGCCGCGCGGGGACACCACCGTCGTCGACGCCTACCTCTCCCCGATCCTGGGCCGCTACGTCGACGAGGTCGCCGCCCAACTCCCCGGCATCCGGCTGATGTTCCTGCAGTCCAACGGCGGGCTGCGGCAGGCCGCGCACTTCCGCGGCAAGGACGCGGTGCTCTCCGGTCCGGCCGGCGGGGTGGTCGGGATGGCCCGTACGGCGGCCGAGGCCGGCGACGGACACGACCGGGTGATCGGCTTCGACATGGGCGGCACCTCCACCGATGTGTCGCACTACGCGGGCGAGTTCGAGCGGGTCTTCGGCAACGAGGTCGCGGGCGTACGGATGCGCGCCCCCATGATGAACATCCACACCGTCGCGGCCGGCGGCGGCTCCGTCCTCCACTTCGACGGGCGCCGCTACCGGGTCGGCCCCGACTCGGCCGGCGCGGACCCCGGACCGGCCTGCTACCGGCGCGGCGGCCCGCTGACCGTCACCGACGCCAATGTGATGCTCGGCCGCATCCAGGCCGCCCACTTCCCCGCGGTCTTCGGGCCGGACGGCGACCGCCCACTGGACGCCGAGACGGTCCGTACCCGCTTCACCGAACTGGCCGCCCGGGCCGCCGCCGAGACCGGGGACGACCGCGGGCCTGAGGAGGTGGCGGCCGGCTTCCTGGAGATCGCGGTGCTCAACATGGCCAACGCGGTCAAGAAGATCTCCGTCCAGCGCGGCCACGACATCACCCGCTACACCCTCACCAGCTTCGGCGGCGCCGGCGGCCAGCACGCCTGCGCGGTCGCCGACGCCCTGGGCATCGGCACGGTCCTGGTGCCCCCGCTCGCCGGCGTGCTCTCGGCGTACGGCATCGGGGTCGCCGACGCCACCGCGATGCGCGAACAGGCCGTGGAGGCGGAGCTCGACGACCCCACCGCCCTCGACCGGGTCCGGGAGGTGTGCGACGCGCTCGCCGCGCAGACCCGGCGCGAACTCCTCGACGACGGGGTGCCGGAGCGGTCCCTCACCACCCGCGCCCGGGTGCTGATCCGCTACGCCGGCACCGACGCCACCCTCGGCGTCCCGCTCGCCGACGCCGCCACCATGGCCGACGGCTTCCGCCGGGCGCACCGCGAGCGGTACGCCTTCACCATGGACAAGCCGCTGGTGGCCGAGGCGGTCTCGGTCGAGGCGCTGGGGGAGGCCGGCGGGGCACGCGGCTACGAGGTGCCCTCCGGCGGCCGGACGGCGCAGCTGCGGCCGGTGGCGACGGTCCGGATGTACGCGAACGGACGCCGGCACGACACCGGCCTCTACCGACGCGGTGACCTGCGCCCCGGTGACACCCTCAGCGGTCCGGCGATCATCGCCGAGGACGATGCGACCACGGTCGTCGACCCGGAATGGCGGGCGGCCGTGGGGGAGCGCGGCCACCTCGTGCTGACCCGCACCCGCCCCCGCACCGGCCGGACCGCGGTGGGCACCGAGGCCGACCCGGTGATGCTGGAGGTCTTCAACAGCCTCTTCATGGCGATCGCCGAGCAGATGGGCGTCCGCCTGGAGCACACCGCGCACTCGGTCAACATCAAGGAGCGCCTGGACTTCTCCTGCGCCCTCTTCGACGCGGAGGGCAATCTGATCGCCAACGCCCCGCACATCCCGGTGCACCTGGGGTCGATGGGGGAGTCCATCAAGGAGGTGCTGCGGCGCCGCGGCGACGACCTGCGGCCGGGCGACGTCTACGCCGTCAACGACCCGTACCACGGCGGCACCCACCTGCCGGACGTCACCGTCGTCACCCCCGTCTTCACCTCCGACGGCGACCAACTGCTGTTCCTGGTGGCCTCCCGCGGTCACCACGCCGAGATCGGTGGCATCACCCCCGGCTCGATGCCCGCCTTCAGCCGCACCATCGACGAGGAGGGCATCCTCTTCGACAATTGGCTGCTGGTCCGCGACGGCAGGCTGCGCGAGCGCGAGACCCGCGCCCTGCTCACTTCCGGTCCGTACCCCTCCCGCGCACCGGACGCCAACCTCGCCGACCTGCGTGCCCAGATCGCCGCCAACGAGAAGGGCATCGCGGAACTCCGGCGGATGACCGACCAGTTCGGCCTGGACGTGGTACGGGCCTACATGGGGCACGTCCAGGACAATGCCGAGGAGTCGGTGCGCCGGATCATCGCCGGGCTGTCGGACGGCAGCTGCCGCTACGAGACCGACGCCGGCGCCCGCATCCAGGTGGCCCTGACCGTCGACCGCGCCGCCCGCAGCGCCGTCCTGGACTTCACCGGCACCTCACCCCAGCAGCCCGGCAACGCCAACGCCCCGACCTCGGTGGTGATGGCGGCGGTGCTCTACGTCTTCCGGACGCTGGTCGCCGAGGACATCCCGCTCAACAGCGGCTGCCTCAAGCCCGTCCGGGTGCGCATCCCGGAGGGCTCGATGCTCGCCCCGGTCCACCCCGCCGCCACCGTCGCGGGCAATGTGGAGACCTCCCAGGCTGTCACCGGAGCGCTCTACGCCGCGCTCGGCGTGCAGGCGGAGGGCTCGGGCACCATGAACAACCTGACCTTCGGCAACGACCGGGTGCAGTACTACGAGACCGTCGCCAGCGGCTCGGGCGCGGGCGACGGCTTCCACGGCGCGGACGCCGTACAGACCCATATGACCAACTCCCGGCTGACCGACCCGGAAGTGCTGGAGTGGCGCTACCCGGTCCGCGTCGAGAGCTTCGCCGTCCGCGCCGGCAGCGGCGGCCGGGGCCGCTGGCACGGTGGCTGCGGCGTCGAGCGCCGGCTGCGCTTCCTGGAGCCGATGACCGTCGCCCTGCTGACCAACCACCGCAGGGTCCCGCCGTACGGCATGGCGGGCGGTGCCCCCGGCGCGCTGGGCGCCAACCTCATCGAGCGGGCCGACGGTTCGTGCGAGCAACTGGCCGGCTGTGACGCGGCGGAGGTCGGCGTGGACGACGTGCTGGTGCTGCGGACCCCGGGCGGCGGTGGGTACGGCCCGGCCCCGGACGGGCCCGCGCCCGGGCCGGCCGCGCGGCGCGGCTGATCAGCGCAGCCGCAGGAACCGCACCGGCGTCCCCGGCACCGCCTGGGCCGCGGGGGCCAAGAAGCGCTCCGGGACGACGCCCACGACCGGATAGCCGCCGGTGGTGGGGTGGTCGTGCAGGAACAGCACCGGCTGGCCAGCCGGCGGGACCTGTAGGGCACCCAACGGCATGCCCTCGCTGGGCAGTTCGCCGGGCCGGGCGCGCTCCAGCGACGGCCCCTCGGTGCGCAGGCCGATGCGGTTGCTGGCCGGGGAGACCCGGAAGCGCCCGGTGGTCAGGGTGCGCAGCCCGGCCTCGGTGAACCAGCCGTCCCGGGGGCCGGGGACGAACGGCAGGACCAGCTCGGCCACCGGGCCGCGGTGCGGGACGGCGTCCGCGGCGGCGGGCGGTCCGCACGGGTCGCCCAGGGGCAGCACCGTGCCGTCGCCGAGCGGCGCGGGGCCGAGTCCGGAGAGCAGATCGGCGGCCCGGCTGCCCAGCACCTCCTCGGTGTCGATACCACCGGCGAAGGCCAGGTGGGAGCGCAGGCCGTGGGTGGCGGGCCCGGCGTCCAGGACCGCGCCCGCCGGGACGTGGACCGGGGCGCCCCAGGGGGCCGGCCGGCCGTCGACGGTCACCGGGCAGGGCGCGCCGGTAACGGCCACCGTGGTGGCGGTGCGCACCCGGACGGCACAGCCGGTCAGGGTGGTCTCCAGGGCGGCGGCCGACCCGGGGTTGCCGACCAGGCGGTTGGCCAGGCGGTGCGCGGGCTCGTCGAGGGCACCGGCCCGCGGCACCCCGAGGTGGGCGTGGCCGGGCCGGCCGAGGTCCTGGACGGTGGTGAGCGCGCCGGCCCTGACGACCGAGAGGGCGCGGTCGGTCATCGGGCGGACTCCACGGTCTCCTGGGGGACGAAGCGGACGCGGGTGCCGGGCGCCAGCAGCGCCGCCGGTTCCCGGTGCGGGTCCCACAGCAGGGCGTCGGTACTGCCGATCAGCTGCCAGCCGCCCGGGGAGGAGCGCGGATAGACCCCGGTGTACGGGCCGGCCAGCGCGACCGCGCCGACCGGGACCTTGGTGCGCGGCGTCTCCCGGCGAGGGACGTGCAGGTGCTCGGGCAGCCCGGTCAGATAGCCGAAGCCGGGGGCGAACCCGCAGAAGGCGACGTGGAACGCGGTGCCGGAGTGCAGGCGCACCACCTCCTCGGGAGTGGTGCCCCACAGGGCGGCGACATCGGCGAGGTCGGGCCCGTCGTAGCGGACCGGGATCTCGACGGTGGGCCGGTTCGTGGCGGTGAGCGGAGGGACGTCCCAGGTGGCGAGCTCGGCGATCAGCCCGCGGGGGTCGGCCAGACCGTCGAGGAAGACCGTACGGGCGGCCGGCACGATCTCACCGACCCGCGGCAGGGTGCCGTCGGCCGCCCGGCGCAGCAGCTCGGCGTGCAGCGCCTCGACCTCCTCGGCGCTGTCCAGTTCGACGAGCAGACCGTGTTCACCGACCGGCAGCGGCCTCATGCGAAGCTCCGTATCCGCACGCCGGCCGCGGCCAGTTCGGTCCGCACCCGCCGGGCGAGGGCGGCGGCGCCGGGGGTGTCGCCGTGCAGGCACAGCGAGCGGGCGGTGACCTCGACCCGCCGGCCGTCCAGGGAGGTGACGTGGTGGTCGCGAGCCATGCCGAGGGCGCGCTTGACGACCTCGTCGGGGGCGTGGACCACCGCGCCCGGCTCGCGGCGCGGGACGAGGGTGCCCTCGGCGGTGTAGGCACGGTCGGCGAACGCCTCGCCGACCGTGGGCAGCCCGGCGTGCCCGGCGGCCTCGTGCAGTCGGGAGCCGGGCAGGCCCAGGACCGGCAGCGCGCCGCCCGCGGTGCGGATGCCCGCGATCACGGCGCCGGCCTGCTCCTCGTCGTGCACACAGCGGTTGTAGAGCGCGCCGTGCGGTTTCACGTAGGCCACGCGGGTCCCGGCGGCGCGGGCGAAGACGTCCAGGGCGCCGATCTGGTAGGTGATCTCGTCGGCCAACTCGTCGGGAGGGACGTCCATCGCGCGGCGGCCGAAGCCGGCCAGGTCGCGGTAGGACACCTGGGCGCCGATCACCACCCCGCGCTCGGCGGCGCGTTCGCACACCCGGCGCATGGTGCCCGGGTCGCCGGCGTGGAAGCCGCAGGCGACGTTGGCGCTGGTGACGACGGACAGCAGGGCCTCGTCGTCGGTCAGCTGCCAGCGGCCGAAGCCCTCGCCGAGGTCGGCGTTGAGGTCGATGACGGGGGCGGCCACGGGGGAGCCTGCGCCGTCCGGGGAGTCCACCACGTCGCTCCTGTCTGTCCGTTCGCGAGCTGCTCGGTGCCGGCCGGGCGGGCCGGGGCAGGGCACGCGTGGGGGAATGGAGAAGGCCGGGCCGGCCGGCCCGCTCCGTAGCGACTCTCCCCCGAGGGCCATCGAGCCGACCGGCGTGGAGACAACGTAGGGGATTGTTCAACGATCCGACAAGAGTTGTGTGCCACCTCGTCGGGTGGCCGTTGTGTTGTCCCCTCATCTGGGATTGACTTTCGCGCGGATACGCCCGGACCGCCCGGTAAGGCCCCCGGGCACGGTACGAGAGCGGGGAGCGGTATGGCCGGCGGAACGGCGAAGAACGACCAGTGGCGGCTCGCCGAGGTGTCGGGACTGGAACGGGACCGCGCCCTCCTGGGGCGCGCCAGCACCGCCGAGCGGGTCGCCGACATCCTGCGCGACCGGATCGCCGAGGGGTACTTCCCGCCCGGCGCCCGGCTCTCCGAGGAGAGCATCGGGGGCGCGCTGGGCGTCTCCCGCAACACCCTGCGCGAGGCGTTCCGGCTGCTGACCCACGAGCGGCTGCTGGTCCACGAGCTCAACCGCGGGGTCTTTGTGCGGGTGGTGACGGTCGAGGACCTGGACGACATCTACCGGGTGCGCACGCTGGTGGAGTGCGCGGCCGTGCGGAGCCTGGGGAAGGGGCCCCACGACGCCCGGGTGCGGGCGGCCGTCGCGGCGGTCGAGGCCGCGGTGCAGGCCGGTGAGGCGGCCTCCGGCGCCCGTGCGTGGCAGGACCTGTCGACCGCGAACATCCGCTTCCATCAGGGCATCGTGGCCCTCGCGGGCAGCCCCCGCACCGACGAGCTGATGCGCGGGGTGCTGGCCGAGCTCCGGCTGGTCTTCCACGTCATGGCCGACCCCCGGCGCTTCCACGCGCCCTACCTCACCCGCAACCGCCAGATCGTCGAGGCGCTGCAGGCGGGCGACGCGGCCGAGGCCGAGCGGTTGCTGCAGTCCTATCTGGAGGACTCGCGGGCCCAGTTGTCGGGCGCCTACGCCCAGCACATCGCCGAGGAGTGACGGCGGAGCCGAGGATCCTTCGCGCAGACCGGGGCCGAGGATCCTTAGCGCCGATCGGAGTCGAGGATCGTTCGTGCAGACCCCTTGTCGGATCGTTCAACAATCACCTAGCCTCCGCTGCAATCTCTGCACCCTCTCCATCGACCCGCAGCGGTCCCGTACGCGGAAGGCAGATCCATGATCGTTCTGCTCGGCGTGCTCGTCGTCGTCATCGGCTTCGCCACGAAACGCAACCCCCTCCTGGTCGTGGGGGTGGCCGGTATCGCCACCGGCCTCCTGGGCGGACTCTCGCCGGCCAAGGTGCTCGCCGCCTTCGGCGAGGGCTTCGCCGGCAGCCGGGCGGTGACGATCTTCGCGATCACCCTCCCGGTCATCGGGCTCCTGGAGCGCTACGGCCTCCAGGAGCAGGCCCGAGCCCTCATCGCCCGGTTCGCCCGGCTCACCACCGGCCGCTTCCTCGCGCTCTACCTGGGCCTACGGCAGATCGGCGCCGCGGTCGGGCTGACCAACGTCTTCGGGCACGCCCAGACCGTCCGCCCGCTCGCCGTCCCGATGGCCGAGGGCGCCGCCGAGCGCCGGTACGGCAGCCTCCCGGACCGCACCCGGGAGAAGGTCCGCTCGTTCTCCGCCAGCGCGGACAACGTCGGGCTGTTCTTCGGCGAGGACGTCTTCCTCGCCGTCGGCTCGATCCTGCTGATCACCGGCTTCGTCAACACCACCTACGGCACCCACCTCGAACCGCTGCACCTCGCGCTGTGGGCGATCCCCACCGCCGTCTGCGCCTTCCTGTTCCACGGCTGGCGGCTGCTGCGCCTGGACCGCCAGTTGGAGCGCGAACTGCTCACCGCCAACGTCCCGTCCGGCGCAGTGGAGGCAACCCAGTGATCAAGGCAGAGTGGTTCTACTGGCTGGTCGGCCTCAGCTTCCTGGTGATGGCCGGCCGGATGGTCACCGACCGCAGCAACCCCAAGCGCCTCGGCACCGGCGCCTTCTGGGGCCTGATCGGCGCCGGCTTCATCTACAGCAGTTGGGTGGTCACCAAGCAGGCCCCGGCCGAACCGCTGGGCGTCGCCGTCCTGGTGATGGCGGTGCTGGCCGGCTTCGGTTTCACCGGGCGCGGCACCCCGCGCACCACCACCCCCGAGGAGCGCACCGCCAGCGCCGCCCGGCTGGGCAACCGGCTGTTCATACCGGCCCTGACCATCCCGGTGGTCGCCATGGCCTGCGCCGTGGGCGTCAAGAACCTCTCCTTCGGGGGCGAGCCGGTCCTCCAGGAGGGCAGCGAGACCATCCTCGGCCTCGGCATCGGTGCCGTCTTCGCCCTGGTCGTCGCCATGGTCATCCTGCGGGAGAAGCGGATCTCGGTCCCGGTGGAGTCCGGCCGCTCCATGCTGGAGGCGATGGGCTGGGCGATGCTGCTGCCGCAGATGCTGGCCACGCTGGGCGCCATCTTCCAGGTCTCCGGGGTCGGCGACCAGGTCGGCAAGCTCACCGCCGCGGCCCTCCCCAAGGACTCGCTGCTGATCGCCGTCCTCGTCTACTGCGTGGGCATGTTCGCCTTCACCACCGTCATGGGCAACGCCTTCGCCGCGTTCCCCGTGATGACCGCGGCGGTCGGCTGGCCGGTGCTGATCGGCCACTTCCACGGCAACCCGGCCGCCGTCCTGGCCCTCGGCATGCTCGCCGGATTCTGCGGCACCCTGGTGACCCCCATGGCGGCCAACTTCAACATCGTCCCGGCCGCCCTGCTGGAGCTGAAGGACCAGTACGGGCCCATCAAGGCGCAACTGCCCACCGCGGGTGTGCTGCTCGGCTGCAACGTCGTGATCATGGCGCTGTTCGCCTTCTGAACGCCCTGCCGCCGCGGCACCGGGACGGCCCGGTGCCGCGGGCGCTGCCCAGGGCTTCCTCCGTCCCGCACCCGCACTCGTACTCGCTCGCGTAATTGCTCCGCTCCCGTACTTGCTCCGCTCCCGTACTCGCACTCGTATCGAGGAAGACCGAATGACCCGGGTACTGCTGACCGGTTTTGCGCCCTTCGATGGGGAATCGACCAACCCCTCCTGGCAGGCGGTACGTGCCGCCGTCGCCGAACCGCCCCCTGGAATAGCGGCCTCCGCCGTCGAACTGCCCTGTGTCTACGGGGCGTCGATGGCCGTGCTGCGCGCCGCCATCGAGGAGACCCGCCCCGCCGTGGTCATCTGCGTCGGACAGGCCGGCGGCCGTCCGGACATCACCGTCGAGCGGATCGCCGTCAACCTCGATGACGCCCGGATCCCCGACGCCGCCGGTGCCGAACCCATCGACGAGCCGATCGTGCCCGGCGGGCCCGCCGCCTACTTCTCCACCCTCCCGGTCAAGGCGTGCGTGGCGGCGGTCCGCGCCGCCGGACTGCCCGCCTCTGTCTCCCACACCGCCGGCACCTTCGTCTGCAACCACGTCTTCTACGGCCTCTCCCATCTCATCGCCACCGAACTCCCGGGCGTACGGGGCGGGTTCGTGCACGTCCCCTACGCACCCGAGCAGGTCACCGCCCGCGCCCTGCCCTCACTCCCGGCCGACGCGGTGGCCCGCGCCCTCCGGGAGATCGCGATCACCGCGGCGCACACCGACACCGACATCCGGGTCGTCGGCGGGGCGACGCACTGAACGGCTCCACCGTCCGCGCATTGAACGGCTCCACCGTCCGCGCGCTGAACGGCCCCACCGTCCCCGCCCCGGACGGCCGCCGGCGCGGGACGGGGGCCGGTGCCCGGCCCGGAACGGGTTCAGGCGACGGGCTCGGGGCGGGACCTGGCCGTCGGTGTGGAACGGGACCCGGGAGCCGGCCCGGGAAGGGGCCCGGTGACCGGCGCGGGACGGGACCTGGCGGCCGGCCGCGGCGGGCCGCACCGTAGACTGGCGCACCGGCCGACGCCTCGCCCCGCGAGGGTCCGTCAACGCGCCCACCAGGCGTTCCACCCCGCAACGGAACCGCGCCGTTTCGTCCGTTGTCGGTGCGAGCGCCTACTCTGTGCGACGTGACTTTTCCCGCCCCGGGGCCCGCTGCGCCCCAGCTCAACGGGGTCAACCGACCCGCGCCGGGCCCGGCCGCCGACGAAGGCCTGGCCCGGCGGCTGCGTGCCCTTGCGTGCACCGCGCCGCTGCACGACCTCGATGTGCGCAAGGCCAACCTCGCGGGCGAGTACGGCGTCTACGCCATGGCCGAGGTCGCGCTCGCCGTGATCGACCTCGTCACCCTCAACATGGACTTCGACACCGGCGCCGACCACGAAGAGATAGTGGCGAAGGTGCTCCCGCGGATCGCGGCCCAGACCCCCGGCCGCCCGGCGGGCGAGCACGAGCGGGTGGCTCGCTGGGTGCTGGAGAACCTCATCAACGTCGGCAGCGTCGACCGCGGCTTCCGCGCCGTCTACGGCACCTTCGGCACGGACGGCGCGTACGTCCGCCGCGACTACGACTTCAAGCTGATCGAGGAGGTCCCCGGCGCCGGCGGCAGCGTCTTCCTGCGGGCCACCGACGAGGCGGTCAACGTCCTGGTCGGCGCGCTCGACACGGACGTCACCAGCGCCCAGATCGCCGCCGAGGTCAAGCTGGAGGTGCTGATCAACCGCGGTCGGCTGGCCGATGCCCAGCTCGCCGCCGAACAGGCCCGCTACCGCACCGTCCAGTACGCCGAGACGCTCCGCCGGACCCTGGACGCCACCCGGCGCAACGTCCGCGCGGTGGACTGGCTGGAAGCCGTCCCCGACATGATCAACGAGGCGCTGGACCACGTCGCGGACCGCTACCGCCACGAGAACGCCATCCTCACCAACATCCGCAAGGCCCGCGACGAGACCGAGGAGCCCGAGCACAAGCGCCGCGCCGCCGAGCTCGTCGACATCGTCAAGGACTGCATCCGCCGCCACACCCAGCTGCAGTCCCGGCTGCTGGAGGCCGGCCCGCTGTTCCGTGCCGAACAGGACCGGCAGGCCTTCGCCGCCCCCGCCGCCCGCTCCGGCCTCGACCTCTACGGCCAGCTCGTCGCGCCCCTGCTGCCGCTCCCCGTCGAGCAGGCCCTCCGGGTCACCGACGCCTTCTTCGCCCGCGGCACCGGCCTGCGCACTCCCTCTGCCGTCCGCGTCGGCGACCTCGTCGAGGTGCTGCTCACCCCGCCCGTGGAGCGCGAGCACCTCGGCGCCGAGATGCCCGAGCCGGACCTGGTGGCCACCCCCGACGACAGCCGCTTCAGCGAGGCGCAGTTCGACGCCGCGACGGCGCTGCTCGACCTGCCCGCCGACGCGCCCCGCCGGCTCTCCGGCCTGCTCGCCGAGGCACGCCGCAGCGACCCCGAACTCCCCTACCTCGTCGCCCTGTTGGCGGTGCATGCGGCCAGTCCGCCGGTCGGCACCGCCTACCGCCAGGGCGAACAGCAGCTGCTCTTCGCGGTCGACGACGGCACGGAGCTGGTCGACCCCGAGTTCGGCGGCGCCGACCTGATCGTCGGCACCGCCCTGCTGGACGCCGCGGGGATGGCCGCGGACCGCTCGGAGGTGGCCTGATGGCCCCCGCCCCGGGCGCCGAGCCGATACCCGGCCCACCGTCCGCCCCCGGCCGCCGGCGGACCGCGCCCCACGCCCCGCCGTCCGCGCACCGGCCCCCGACGCACCCGACCGACCCCCGCAAGGAGCCCGCCCCGTGACCCAGTACGACGCCGACGAGGTGCCGCAGCCGGACCCGGCATCCCCGAGCGCCGAGCCGGGCCGTGGCCTGTCCACCGCCGACGCCGAGCCGGCCCCGGTGCGCCCCGCGGGCCTCACCCCGGCCGACGCCGCCGACGCCGCGCGGCTGGTCTCCTTCGGCCTCCAGCCCAAGCTGCTGCCGGCCCGCGACGCCGAGTACGGCGAGCTGCTGCGCCGCTACCGCGACGATCCGGCCTTCGCCCGCCTCGCCGACGCCGTCGCCGGCGGCCTCGGCCTGGTCGTCCTGGAGGTCTCCACCCGCGCCGGAATGGCCGTCACCGCCGCCGAGGACTCCGTCTTCGCCGTCCGCATGGGCGACTACGCCCGCCGGGCCGCCGCCGACTCCGCCGACCGCTTCCTACACGGCCTGGCCCACCTCGCGGTGGCCGCGCTGGCCTTCCCGCGCCCCGAGGACCTCGCCGACGACGGCTACATCGGCCGGATCACCGTCAACGGCGTCGACGCCTTCGTCCGGCAGGCCTGCCGCCGCCTGGAGGAGCGGGCCGAGGAGCAGGGCGAGAACACCGACCCGGTCACCGACGCCCCCGGCCTGGAGTCCGCCTGGCGCATCTACGCCCGCCGCAGCGCGACCGGCGCGACCAAGGACGCCCGGCGGCTGGCCGGTTCGACCACCGGCATCATCGCCAAGGCCGTCACCTTCCTCGTCGACTCCGGGTTCCTCCAGCGCACCGGTGACGACGCCGGCGGCGCCTACCGCACCACCGCCCGCTACCAGCTCCAGGTCCGCGACATGGCCGGCAGCGCCGCCATGGCCGAGCTGTTGGAGCTGGGCATCGTCCCGGTCGCCGACGGCAACGGCACGCTGCTGCCCGGCGAGGACACCGACGACCTCGACCTGGTCGCCGACGCCGGCCTGCCGTTCCACTCCGGCTGACGCCGCCCGCCCGACCGCACCCACCCACCGTCCCGCCGTCACGACAACGAGAGTCCGCCATGTACGAGCTGTCCCGGGTCCGCCTCTACTCCATCGGGCCCGCCGGTGCGCGCTACGCCGACACCGTGCTGGACCTGCGGGGAGTCGGCGCGCCGGTGCCCCGGCCGGCCCCGGCCCAGGCGGACTTCTTCGAGGACGAGCCGGTCGGGCCGCCGCGCCGCCCCGCGCCCGCCGGTGTGCTCTTCCTGGAGAACGGCGGCGGCAAGTCCGTCCTGCTCAAGCTGATCTTCTCGGTGATGCTGCCCGGCCACCGCAACACCCTCGGCGGCGCCAGCTCCGGCGTGCTGCGCAAGTTCCTGCTCGCCGACGACTGTGGCCATGTCGCCCTGGAGTGGCAGCACGTCCTGACCGGCGAGAGCGTGGTCGTCGGCAAGGTCAGCGAGTGGCGCGGCCGGCAGGTCTCCAACGACCCGCGGAAGTTCGCCGAGGCCTGGTACAGCTTCCGGCCCGGGCCCGGCATGAGCCTGGACTCGCTGCCGGTCGCCGAGGCCACCGTCGTCCGCCCCCGTCAGGAGGGTGGTGAGGGCAGCTCCGGCGCACAGGGCCGGCGCCGCACGATGAAGGGCTTCCGCGACGTCCTCACCGAGGCCGGGAAGAACTACCCCAATCTCGACGTGGTGTGGGAGGAGATCCACGAGCGCTGGAACGAACACCTCGGCGAGCTGGGCCTGGACCCCGAACTCTTCCGCTACCAGCGGGAGATGAACGCCGACGAGGGCGAGGCCGCCGGCCTGTTCGCGGTGAAGAACGACTCCGACTTCACCGACCTGCTGCTGCGCGCCGTCACCGACACCCGCGACACCGACGGCCTGGCCGACCTCGTGCACGGCTTCGCCCACAAGCTCGGCCGCCGCGCCGAACTCACCGCCGAACGGGACTTCACCGCCGGCTCCCTCGACCTGCTCTCCCGTATCGCGGACGCCGCCGAGCAGCGCGAGCGCGCCCGCGAGGTGCACGCCGGCGCCGAGCGCCGCACCCGGTCCCTGGCCCAGCGGCTGCACGCCCGCGGCACCGAGGAGCGCGGGCGGGCCGCCGAGCTGGCCGACCAGGTCGCCACCGCGGCCCACCGGGTCACCGACGCCGAGCAGGTCCGCGACCGCCGCTCCCTGGTCTCCGCCGAACTCGCTTACCGGCACGCCTCGTTGGCGCTGACCGCCGCGGAGAAGGGCGCCGCCGCCCAGCGCCGCGAGCTCAACGACGCCCGTACGCTGCACAGCGCCTGGCAAGCCGCCGAGATCGCGCTGCGGCACCGCGCCGCCGCCGACCGCTCGACCCGGGTCGCCGCCGCCATCCGCGAGGCCGAACGCGACGCCGCCCCGGCGCTCGCCGCCCGTGCCACCGCCGCCGCCGACCTCGTCCGGGCGCTGCACGCGGCGGCCGAGGCCGGTGAGCGGGTCGCCAACGAGGAGGAGGAGCGGTCCGCCGCCCTCCAGGAGGCCGGCGAGTCCGCGCACCGCGACGCCACCACCGCCGCCACCCACGCCCAGCGTGCCCGCAGCGAGGCCGACCACCTCCGGCAGCGGCTCGCCGAGGTCGCCGAGGAGACCGCCGAGGCGGTCCGGGCCGGCTGGCTCGACGACAGCGCACCGGACGCCGACCCGGCCCGGGCCGCACTGGCCGCCTCCGACGCCGAGAAGACCGCCGTCGCGGCCTGGGACGTGGCCCGGGAGGCGGCGCGCCAGGCCACCGACCGGGCCCGGGAGACGGCCGCCCGGCACTCCGCCGCCGAACTCGCCGCGGCCCGCGCCGCCGACGCCGCCGAGGCCGCCGGGCGGGCGTGGGACGCCGAGCGGATGGCGGCCGAGTCGATCGGCGCCGAGCAGCGGCTCGGTGAACTCCTCGGGCTGCCGCAGTCCGAGGCGAGGGCGATGGGCGTCCCTGGGCCCCGTACGGCCGCGTCCGGCGCGGAACCGGGCGCCGGGCGCCGCTCCACCACGGCCGGACCGCTGACCGCGGAGGAGCTGGACCGCAACGCCGATGCGCTGCGGGAGATGCTGGAGGAGGGCGTCGCCGCCGCCGAGCGGCAGCTGTTCGACCTGCGCACGGCCGCCGCGGACGACTCCCGGATCCTCGGCGCGCTGGGCGACGGCGGTCTGCTGCCCCCGGGCCCGGACGTGCTGGCCGCGGTGGAGTATCTGGGCGAGCACGGCGTACCGGCGCTGCCCGGCTGGCGCTACCTCGCGCAGTCCGTCGACCCCGCCGACCACGCCCGGGTGCTGGCCGCCCGGCCCGAGCTCGTCGACGGCGTCATCATCACCGACCCGGAGACCCACGCCCGGGCCCGCGAGGTGCTCGCCCAGGCCGCGCTGCTGCCGCGCTCCGCGGTCGCGGTCGGCACCGCCGCCGCGCTGCTCGCCCCCACCCCGGCCCCCGACGAGCGGGACTCCGGCGCCTACGGCGTTTTCCTGGTACCGCCGAACCCGGCGATGCACGACGAGTCCGCCGCCGATGAGGAGCGCCGGGCGCTGCGGGCCCGCGCCATGGAGCGCGACGAGGAGATTCGGGCGCTGGCCGCCCGGCTCGCCGGCGACCGCGCGCTGGCCGCCCGGCTCGGCTCCTGGCGCACCGGCTGCCCGGCCGGCCGCCTGGTGGAGCTGGCCGCCGCCGCGGAGGAGACCCGTACGGCCGCGGAGGCCGCCGCCGCCGGGCTGGCCGAGGCCCGGGCCGCCCGGGACGAGGCCGAGGAGACCGCGGCCGAGGCCACCGGGGTGCGCGACGAGCGGCAGGAGGCCGCCCAGCGCGCCGGCCGCGCCGCCGACCTGCTCGCCGGGCTCGCCCACCGGCTGCGTGAGCGGGCCACCTGGCAGTCCCGGCTGCGTGAACTCGCCGATGAGTCCGCCGAGTTCGAGGCCCGCGCCGAGGAGTGCGTGGATCGCGCCCGGGCCGCCGACGAGGACCGCCGGGCCGCCCAGCGCGCCGCCGACGACGCCCGCCGCACCGCCCGTGCCCTGCGCGCCGAACGCGCCGAGATCGCCGGCGTCCCGGACGACCTGGGCGAGGCGTCGGAGGCCGCCGGCGCCTCGCTGCCCGCGCTGCGCGAGGCCTACCGCGCCGCCTCCCAGGTCTATGAGAAGGTCGGCGTGGGCGCCGACCTGCGGGCCGAACAGGCCCGGGCGGAGGGCGAGGAGTCCGCCGCGCTGGCCGAGCTCAACCGCCTCACCAACAAGGTCCGCACCCGCGCCGAGGCGCTGCTGGAGAGCCCGGACGCCGCCGACGGCCCGTCCCGCCAGGCCGCCGCGACCCGCGCCGAGTCGCTGGTGCACATGCTGGAGAGCCGCGCCTCGGCCGCCAGCGAGCAGCTCGGCCGGCTGCGCGGCGAGGCCGAGCGGCTGGCCCCCACGGACGGCGAGGCGCACACCGAGCTGCCCGAGGAGCTGGTGCCCGCCGACGCCGACGGCGCCAAGGAGCTGCTCCGCACCGCCAACGCCGAACTCGCCACCGCCACCGACGCGTTGGAGGCCGCCCGGACGCAGCACGAGGAGCTGCTGCGGGCCCATCGCGCGGCCGAGGACGCGGCCGGCGGGTTCGACGAGACCGCCGCCCTGCTCCGGGACCTGCTGCGCGACCAGCAGGAGGCCGAGGCCGCCGCGGAGGAGCGGATCGAGCCGTACTCCGGGTCCCTCGCCGAGGCCCGGCAGGCCGCCGCGGAGTCCCGCCGCTCGCTGCGCGGCTGCGCCGCCGACCTGTCCGGCGCCGATTCCGCGGTCCGGGAGGCCTCCGACGTCCTGGTGCGGCACGCCAACTCCACCCGTTACGAGCAGGTCCGCACCCCCGCCCGGCAGCAGATCCGCGAGCTGCCCGCCGCGGCGCTGCCGGACCACGCGGCCAAGTGGGCGGAGGCGTTCGCGCCCCGGCTGCGGGTGCTCACCGACGAGCTGGAGCAGTTGGAGCGCAACCGCGACTCCATCGTCGACCGGCTCCGCGGTCTGGTGGAGTCGTCGCTGACCACCCTGCGCTCCGCCCAGCGGCTGTCCCGGCTGCCCGAGGGGCTGGGGGAGTGGTCCGGCCAGGAGTTCCTGCGGATCCGCTTCGAGGACCCCGACCAGGCGACGCTCACCGAGCGGCTGGGCGAGGTCATCGACGAGGCGACGCGCGCCGCGGTCAAGAAGAACAGCGATCTGCGACGGGACGGGATGTCCCTGCTGCTGCGCGGGGTCAGCGCGGCGCTGCAGCCGCGCGGGGTGGCCGTGGAGATCCTCAAGCCGGACGCGGTGCTGCGCGCCGAGCGGGTGCCGGTCGGGCAGATGGGCGATGTGTTCTCCGGTGGCCAGCTGCTGACCGCGGCCATCGCGCTGTACTGCACGATGGCGGCGCTGCGCAGCAACGACCGGGGCCGCGACAAGCAGCGGCACGCCGGCACGCTGTTCCTGGACAACCCCATTGGCCGCGCCAACGCCACCTACCTGCTGGAGCTGCAGCGCGCCGTGGCCGATGCGCTGGGCGTCCAACTGCTCTACACCACCGGCCTGTTCGACACCACCGCGCTCGCCGAGTTCCCGCTGGTGATCCGGCTGCGCAACGACGCGGACCTGCGGGCCGGCCTGAAGTACATCAGCGTCGAGGAGCATCTGCGGCCGGGCCTGCCGCAGCCGGACCCGTCCGGGGAGGCGGTGCACGGCCAGATCACCGCGACGCGGATGTACCGGCGGCCCGAGGAGCAGCCGCCCGCTGAGGAGCAGTCGCCCGTCGGGGAGGAGCCGGACCCGGCCGCCGGGTGACCGGCGCCGGGTGACCGGGCGCTGCGGTCAGGGCACCACCACCGACCGCAGCACCTCCCCGCGCTGCATCCTGGCGAAGGCCGTCTCCAGGCCGTCGAGCGTGACGGTCTCGCTGATGAACCGCTCCAGGTCGAGCTTGCCGCTCAGGAACAGGTCGATCAGCACCGGGAAGTCGCGGCTGGGCAGGCAGTCGCCGTACCAGGAGGACTTCAGGGCTCCGCCGCGGGCGAAGAGGTCGATCAGCGGGAGCTCGATGCGCTGGTCCGGGTCGGGGACGCCGACCTGGACCAGGGTCCCGGCCAGGTCACGCATGTAGAAGGCCTGCCGGTAGGTCTCGGGGCGGCCCACCGCGTCGATGACGACGTCCGCGCCGTGCCCGCCGGTGAGGCTGCGGACCGCCTCGACCGGGTCCGTCCCGCGGGAGTTGACGGTGTCGGTGGCCCCGAACCGCTCGGCGGCGTCCAGCTTGCCGTCGTCGAGGTCGATGGCGATCACCCGCCGGGCGCCGGCCCGGGAGGCGCCGGCGATGGCGGCGTTGCCGACCCCGCCGCAGCCGATGACGGCGACGGTGTCGCCGCTGCCGACGGCCCCGGTGTGCACGGCGGCGCCGTAGCCGGCCATCACCCCGCAGCCGATCAGCCCGGCCGCCTCCGGGCGGGCCGCGGGGTCGACCTTCACCGCCTGCCCCGCGGCGACCAGGGTCTTCTCGGCGAAGGCACCGATGCCCAGCGCGGGGGAGAGCGGGGTGCCTCCCCCGGACTCCGTCCGGGAGGTACCCCCGAGCAGGGTCATCCGCTGGGTGGCGGTGCGGGAGTCGAAGCAGTACCAGGGCCGGCCGCGGCGGCAGGAGCGGCAGCCGCCGCAGGGCGCCCGCCAGGCGAGGACCACGTAGTCCCCGGGGGCCGGCTCGCGCACCCCCGGACCGACGGCCTCGACGACCCCGGCCGCCTCATGGCCGAGCAGATACGGGAAGTCCTCGCCGATCGCGCCGTCCCGGTAGTGCAGATCGGTGTGGCACACCCCGCAGGCCTGGACGGACACCAGCACCTCTCCCGGGCCGGGGTCGGGCACGACGATCGGCAGCACCTCGACGGGCGCGCCCTTCTCCAGGGCGACGACGGCGCGGGCTTCGTGCGGCATGTCTCACTCCTAGGACAGCGCCTGCGGTGGCGGCAGGGCGGGCGGTGCGCGGGAGGTGGCACGGGTGCCGGTGGGGGGTGGAGTGGTGCGCTGCGCTGGGAACGGGGACGGCGGTGGAGAGCGCTCCGGCACCGTCCCCGATGTTGCCTATCACGCGCGTGGTTGCGCGATAGGAGACATGCTGGGAGTCCGTCAGGGATCCGTCAAGGGCGATTTTCCGCTGCCGGGTTCACCCCGGATACCCCATGCGGCGGGAGAGCTCCAGGGCCGCCTCGGTGGAACGCTCCGCCAGCTCCGGCAGCCGTTCCCGCGCCATCCGGTAGGCCGGACCGGACACCCCGAGCGCTCCGATCACCGCACCGTCGTGCGCCCGCACCGGCGCCGCCACCGCGTTCAGCCCGATCTCCAACTCCTCGCTGGTGCAGGCGAATCCGTCGGCCAGCGCGGCGGTGAGCTGGGTGCGCAGGCCGGCCGCCGTGGTCAGGGTGTGCTCGGTGAAGCGGGGCAGTGCCCGGCGCACCAGGCTCTCGCGGCGCTCCGCCGGTAGGTACGCCAGCAGCACCTTGCCGCTGGCGGTGGCGTGCAACGGGGTGCGTCGGCCCAGCCAGTTGTACGCGGTGACCGCGGCGGAGCCCCTGGCCTGCATGATGTTGACCGCCGCATCGCCGTCCAGGACCGCGATGTTGGCGGTCTCCCCGGTGTCCTCGGCGAGCCCCCGGCACACCGGTTGGCCCTCCTGCGAGATGTCCAGTCGGATCGCCGCCGCGCCGGCCAGCCGCAGCACCCCGGCGCCCAGGAAGTACTTCCCGCGCTCCTTCTCCTGCTCGACCAGCCCGCGGTGCTCCAGCACCCCGAGGATCCGGAACGCGGTCGACTTGTGGACCCCCAACTCCCCGGAGATCTCGGTCACCCCGGCCTCGCCCAGCCTGGCCAGGATCTCCAGCACGCTCACCGCGCGGTCCACCGACTGGACGGACCCCGCCCCGCCGCGCCGCTCCTCGGACCGGTCGTCCGCCGTCCCGTTCGTGTTCGCCATGGGTCTGTGCGTCACCACCCGCCGGCTCCGCCGGGCCGACCCGGGACGTCTTCCCCCAAGCCCTTGACGGCCCGCACCACGCCTTGGATTCTGTTGCGCATCGCGCTCTGCGATGCGTTATTCAGAACACATGATACCGATCAGCGCGAGGGGGGCCAGATGATTCCCGTCTGCCGCATCGAGGACCTGCCCGAGGGCGAGTCCGTACGGATCGAGATCGACGACACCACACCGCCCATCGCGGTCTTCCACGCCGAGGGCGGGCTCTACGCCGTCGACGACACCTGTAGCCACCAGGACGCCTCGCTCTCCGAGGGCTGGGTCGAGGGCTGCTTCGTCGAATGCCCGCTGCATGCCGCCCTGTTCGACCTGCGCACCGGGGCCCCGGCCTGCCTGCCGGCCCGCCGCCCGGTACGCACCCACGAGGTCAGCGTCCTGGACGGAATGATCCATGTACGCCCCGCCGTAAGGGAAGAGGCGGTGGCGTAGGCCGGCCCAGGCGCCCACCACCGGGGCCCGCCCGCACCGGTGCGTCCGCTGCGGGCGTCCGCCCGTTGGTGCGGTCCCTCAGGCTGCAGCCCGGTCCGTACGGGAGCGGTCGCCGCGGGCGTCGCGGCGTTCCTGTCGGCGGGCCCGGCGGCGCTCGCGGCGCAGCGCACGGGCGGTGCTGCTCGGCTGGGACCGCACGCCGTGGCGCTGCACCCAGACCTGACGGGTCACCCAGACGTCCAGGACGCCCCAGGTGGCGACGACCGTGCTGCCGACCGTGCTGAGGACGGCGGGGAAGGCGAGCCAGGAGCCGGCCAGGGTGCTCAGGAAAGCGATCATGGCCTGGATCAGCGTGAGGGCCACGATGATGACCGCGCGCACCGCGGCGGTGCGCACCGGATCCGGCATCCGGGACCGGGTCGCCGGTTCCTCCTGCCACAACGGCGGTCTGCCGGTGTCCATGACAGCCTCACACTCCCCGCACTCTCCCCGTGTGTCCGGCCGTTGGGTGGCTGCCCCCGTTTCGCCGGGTGCATGCCGGTACCGCCGGACCTGTCACCGTCCATGGTCACGTACCGGAGCCCCGCGGGGTCGTGTGGGGTGCGCGGTACGGTCCACCGCCCGCCCCACGACGTCCGCGACGGGCCCGGTCAGGTGCCGACATAGGCCGCGAGGTGCTCACCGGTGAGGGTGGCGCGGCCGGCGACGAGGTCGGCGGGGGTGCCCTCGAAGACGATCCGGCCACCGTCGTGACCGGCGCCGGGGCCCAGATCGATGATCCAGTCGGCGTGCGCCATGACCGCCTGGTGGTGCTCGACGACGATGACCGACTTGCCGGAGTCGACGAGCCGGTCGAGCAGGGCCAGCAACTGCTGGACGTCGGCGAGGTGCAGGCCGGCGGTCGGCTCGTCGAGGATGTAGACGCCGCCCTTCTCGGCCATGTGGGTGGCCAGCTTGAGCCGCTGCCGCTCGCCGCCGGAGAGCGTGGTGAGCGGCTGGCCGAGGGCGAGGTAGCCGAGCCCGACGTCGGCGAGCCGGGTCAGGATGCGGTGCGCGGCCGGTGTGCGCGCCTCGCCGGCACCGAAGAACTCCTCGGCCTCGGCCACCGACAGCGCCAGCACCTCGCTGATGTCGCGGCCCCCGAGGCGGTGCTCCAGCACCGAGGCGTGGAACCGCTTCCCCTCGCACTCCTCGCAGGTGGTGGCGACACCGGCCATCATCGCCAGGTCGGTGTAGAGGACGCCGACGCCCTTGCACGTGGGGCAGGCGCCCTCGGAGTTGGCGCTGAACAGCGCCGGCTTGACCCCATTGGCCTTGGCGAACGCCTTGCGAACCGGATCGAGCAGCCCGGTGTACGTCGCCGGGTTGCTCCGCCGCGAGCCGCGGATCGCGCCCTGGCCGATCGACACCACACCGGCGTCGGCGGCGCCCGGCTGCCCGGGCAGCGACCCGTGCACCAGCGAGCTCTTGCCGGAGCCGGCGACGCCGGTGACGACGGCGAGCACCCCGAGCGGGATGTCGACGTCGACGTCCCGCAGGTTGTGCGTCGCCGCGCCCCGGATCGCCAGCGCCCCGGTGGGGGTCCGCACCGTCGCCTTCAGGGACGCCCGGTCGTCGAAGTGGCGGCCGGTGACGGTCCCGCCGGCCCGTAGCCCCTCGACGGTGCCCTCGAAGCAGACGGCGCCGCCCGCCGTACCGGCGCCGGGGCCGAGGTCGACGACGTGGTCGGCGATCGCGATCGTCTCCGGCTTGTGCTCCACCACGAGCACCGTGTTGCCCTTGTCCCGCAGCCGCAGCAGCAGGTTGTTCATCCGCTGGATGTCGTGCGGGTGCAGGCCCGTGGTGGGCTCGTCGAAGACATAGGTGGTGTCGGTGAGCGAGGAGCCGAGGTGGCGGATCATCTTGACGCGCTGTGCCTCGCCGCCCGACAGCGTGCCCGACGGCCGGTCGAGCGAGAGGTAGCCGAGACCGATCTCCGCGAACGAGTCCAGCGTGTGCTGCAGCTTGCCGAGCAGCGGCGCGACCGATGGCTCGCCGAGGTCGCGGACCCAGTCGGCGAGGTCGCTGATCTGCATCGCGCAGACGTCGGCGATGCTGATCCCCTTGATCTTCGACGACCGGGCCGCCTCGGCGAGCCGGGTGCCCTCGCACTCGGGACAGGTGGCGAAGGTGACGGCCCGCTCGACGAAGGCGCGGATGTGCGGCTGCAGGGAGTCGACGTCCTTGGACAGCATCGACTTCTGGAGCTTGGGGATGAGCCCCTCGTAGGTCAGGTTGATGCCCTCGACCTTGATCTTGGTCGGCGCCTTGTGGAGCAGGTCGGCGAGCTCGCGCTTGGTGTACTTGCGGATCGGCTTGTCCGGGTCGAAGAAGCCGCAGCCGGTGAAGATGCGGCCGTACCAGCCGTCCATGCTGTAGCCGGGGATGGTGAGTGCGCCCTCGTTGAGCGACTTGCTGTCGTCGTACAGCTGGGACAGGTCGATGTCGCTCACCGAGCCGCGGCCCTCGCAGCGCGGACACATCCCGCCGGTGATGGCGAACTCGCGGCGCTCCTTCACGGTCCGCCCGCCGCGCTCCAGGGTGACCGCCCCGGCCCCGCTGATCGAGGCGACGTTGAAGGAGAACGCCTGGGGCGAGCCGATGTGCGGCTGCCCGAGCCGGCTGAAGAGGATGCGCAGCATCGCGTGCGCGTCGGTGACGGTGCCGACCGTGGAGCGGGGGTCGCTGCCCAGCCGCTGCTGGTCGACGATGATCGCGGTGGTCAGCCCCTCCAGCACATCGACCTCGGGCCGTGCCAGCGTCGGCATGAAGCCCTGCACGAAGGCGCTGTAGGTCTCGTTGATCAACCGCTGCGACTCCGCGGCGATGGTGTGGAAGACCAGCGAGCTCTTGCCCGAGCCGGAGACGCCGGTGAACACCGTCAGCCGACGCTTGGGGATCTCGATGCTCACGTCCTTGAGGTTGTTCTCGCGCGCGCCGACCACGCGGATCAGATCGTGGCTGTCGGCGGCGTGTGGCGCGGGCGACGGGGTGTGCGTCCTCGGGGCAGTGCTCATCGTGATCTCCATCCGTCAAGCGGGCCGCCTGCCCGGTCTCCGCCGGCGTCGCCCGGCTCGATCCAATCACCTTCCTGGTCCGTTCGGGGGCCCCGTGGTCCGGTTGGTCCGGCTCGTGGAGCGCGGGGGTGCGGGGGCCGGTGTTCAGGGGTCCTGGAGCAGCCCGAGGACGTTGCCGTCGGGGTCGGTGACGGTGGCCACCAGACGGCCGCCACCGACGTCACGCGCGGGCTCCCGCAGGGTGGCGCCCGCGGCGGTGACCTCGGCCAGCTTCGCCTCCAGGTCCGCCACGTGCCAGTAGGCCACCGGTGCGGTCATGGCCCCCGGCCCACCGCCCGGCACCAGGCCGATGTGCTGGCCCGCGACCTCGAAGCCGACGTAGTAGGACTCGTCGGACTGCGGCGGTACGCCGAGCAGGGCGGTGTACACCTCCTTGGCCGTTGCCAGGTCGGAAACGGGGTGCAGCACGGTCTTGATTCCCTGGGTGGCAGAGCCGGTCATGGTCACTCCTGAGGTCGTCGGTCCGCATGGAACGGTCTGACTCCACGATGACCGGTAAGTCAGGGAACCGACACCCTTGCCACCCCATATGGCGTTACCTCCCAGCGCCCGGAACCTACCGGCGGGGCAGCTGCCTCCTGATGTCCGGTCCCGGAGTCGGGGGCCGTCCCGGGCCGTTCGTACGGGCGGGTTGTCCGGGAATCGGCGGACAACTCATGACGTTCCGTCGCGGGCCCTTTCCCCGACGTCACAAGAGGTCTTCGGGTTGGTCCCCCGGCAGTAGTAGGCTCGCGCCGTTTGTTGACGGAACATCGCCCCCGTGCGCCGGGGTTGACGTAGGGGAGGCCATGCGCTTTCGCGGGAAGTCGGTCCGCCGGAAGATCGTGGCGTTGCTGCTCGTACCACTGCTGTCCCTGACGTCCATGTGGGCGTTCACGACCTATTTCACCGGGCGGGAAGCCAACCAGCTGCTGGACGTCGGCAACGTCGTACGGAAACTGGCCTATCCGGTCGAGGACGTCGTCGACACCCTCCAGTTGGAGCGCCGGCAGAGCCTGCTCTACCTCGCCGACCGGCGCGGCGCCGATGCGGTCGGCACACTGCACCGGCGGACCCGGGCCACCGACGAGGCCATCCGCGTGCTGCGCGCGGACGCCGACACCCGCGACGTACGCGAAGACCTCACCGGCGACGCCGGGGAGCGGATGAAGGGCGTCCTCAAGAGCCTGGCCACGCTCGGCACGCTGCGCGCCCAGGTCGAGGACAACACCGTCACCCGCGACGAGGCCCTGGAGAGCTACAACTCCCTGGTCGACCCCAGCTACGACTTCCTCTCCACGCTGCACGCCCTGGAGAACGTGGAGATGGACAAGCAGGCCCGCGCGCTGGTCGTCGTCACCCGCGCCCGTGAGGCCGTCGCCCGCGAGGACGCCCTGATGTCCGCGGTGCTCGCCTCCGGCAGCATGAGCAGGCGCGATGTGCGCGCACTGTCCGACCGGGTCGCCGAGCGACGGGTGCTCTACCGCACCGGCCTGTCCGTCCTGCCGGCCCGGGACCGGGACAGCTACGAGGACTACTGGCACTCCGCCCGGGCCCGCGAACTGATCTCCTACGAGGACCGGGTGATCGCCGCCGGTGCCCAGGCCGGCCCCCATGCGGTCAACGCCGAGCGGTGGTCCGGCGCGGCGGACAAGGTGCTCGACGACCTCCACCGGATGGGCAAGGAGGCCGGCGAGCGCTACCAGGAGCGCGTCGCGCCGGTCGCCACCCACGTCCTGGTCAAGGCCGCCGCCGCCGGCGTGCTGGGCTTCATCGCGCTGCTGGTCTCGATCATCGTGTCGTTCCGGATCGGCCGCCGCCACGTGAAGGACCTGACCCGGCTGCGCAAGACCGCACACGAGGTCTCCGGCGTCCGGCTGCCGAGCGTGATGCGCCGGCTGGCGGCCGGTGAGCAGGTCGACGTGGAGACCGAGGCGCCCCGCCTCGAATTCGGCCCAGACGAGACCGGCCAGGTCGGCCAGGCGCTCAACACCCTCCAACGGGCCGCGATCGAAGCCGCCGTCAAACAGGCCGACATGCGGCGCGGGGTCTCCGAGGTCTTCGTCAACCTCGCCCGCCGCAACCAGGTCCTGCTGCACCGTCAGCTGACGCTGCTGGACACCATGGAGCGGCGCACCGAGGACACCGACGAACTCGCCGACCTCTTCCGGATCGACCACCTCACCACCCGCATGCGGCGGCACGCCGAGGGCCTAGTGATCCTCTCCGGCGCGGCCCCCTCCCGGCAGTGGCGCAAGCCGGTGCAGCTGATGGACGTGGTGCGCGCGGCGGTCGCCGAGGTCGAGGACTACGCGCGGATCGAGGTGCGCCGGCTGCCGCGGCTCGCGGTGGACGGCCCCGCCGTGTCGGACCTCACGCACCTGATCGCCGAACTCCTGGAGAACGCCACCGTCTTCTCCCCGCCGCACACCGCCGTCCAGGTCCTCGGTGAGCGGGTCGCCAACGGCTACGCCCTGGAGATCCACGACCGCGGTCTGGGCATGACCCCCGACCTGCTGCTGGAGGCCAACCTCCGGCTCGCCGAGACCCCCGAGTTCGAGCTGTCCGACACCGACCGGCTCGGCCTGTTCGTGGTCAGCCGGCTGGCCCAGCGACAGCAGGTACGGGTCTCGCTCCAGCCCTCGCCGTACGGCGGCACCACCGCGGTGGTCCTCATCCCCAGGGAGATCCTCACCGAGACCCCCGCCGGCGGCCGGGAGGACGCCGGCCCGGCCGCTGACCAGCTGCCCGGCAGCCCGATCGGCAACGAACTGGAGCACGCCGCGGGCAAGTTGGCCGCGCTCTCCCAGGATCCGCAGCCGCTCACCGCGCGCGAGCTGCGCGCCCCGGCCGTCGTTGACGGACCGGTGGAGCTGGAGGTGCCGCTGGGGCCGGACGAACTCGGGCCGCACGAGGACGAGGAGAACCTCTTCCGCGCACGGGGCCGCGAGCGGGCCGCGGACCGGGGCGGCGAGGCCGGCCGGGACCGCGGGCGCGACCGGGACCGCCGCAGCGGCGGCACCCCGGCCACCGGGCCGCGCAGCATCGCCCCGGTGCCGCCGGTCCCCGACGGCGAACAGCACCAGCAGGCCCGGGACCAGGCCCCCGGTGGCGGGCTCGCACCGCTCCCGCGGCGCCCCCGGCCCCCGGTACTGGTCTCCGACCACGGCAGGACGGTCGACGGCCGGGACGGCGGCCGCGAGGAGGGCGCGCCGGATTCCGGGCGGCCCGCCGGCGAGGAGTCCGGCGGGACCGCTCCGGCCCGCGAGACGCCCCCGGCCACCACCTCCACCGGGCTGCCCCGCCGGGTCCGGCAGGCCAGCCTCGCGCCCCAGCTCAGGTCCGACGCGGACGGTCCGGACGCGCAGGACGGAGCGGAGCGCACCGGCGCACCGCCCCCGCCGCCCCCGGACGACCGGGACGCCGAGGAGGTCCGTTCCCGGATGGCCTCGCTCCAACGGGGCTGGCAGCGCGGCCGCCGTGAGAACGGCGAGGAGCCGCGCGGGAGCGCGGCCCCGGACGACACGGACCCACCGGCCCAGGGGCCGGCGGCCGCGGACACCACAGACCCGGATGCCCCGAATCCGGCGCCGCAGCACGGCGACGGGACGGGCACCGCAGCACCACCAGGAACCACATCGGGAGGGGACGGTCCATGACCGCACCGAAGGCAGCAGCTTCCACCGCATCGGGCTCGGCGAAGGGAGCCGGTGAGCTGAGCTGGCTCCTGGACGAGTTGGTGGAACGGGTCGGCTCCATCCGCAAGGCGCTCGTCCTCTCCAGCGACGGACTGGCCACCGGCGCCTCCAAGGACCTGACCCGGGAGGACGGCGAGCACCTGGCCGCGGTCGCCTCCGGCTTCCACAGTCTGGCCAAGGGCGTCGGCCGGCACTTCGACGCGGGGCAGGTCCGGCAGACCATGGTCGAGCTGGACGACGCGTTCCTGTTCGTCAGCGCGGCCGGCGACGGCAGTTGCCTGGCCGTGCTCGCCGATGCGAACGCCGACGTCGGGCTGATCGCGTACGAGATGACCCTGCTGGTCAAGCGCGTGGGCGCGCACCTGGGCACCGCGCCCAGGCCCGGCCTGTCCACCTGAGCCGTGACGACGGTGACGCCATGAGCGAGCAGGGCGGCCGGGCGCCGCGCGACCGGAAGGCGGCCCACTGGTACGACGACGAGGCGGGCCCCGTCGTCCGGCCGTACGCCATGACGCGCGGGCGCACCCGCACGGCCGCCGAGGGGCGCCTCGACCTGATCGCGCAGGTGATCGCCGAGAGCCGGGCGGAGCGGACGATCGAGGATCAGACGCTCTCGCCCGAGCATGTCGAGATCGTCGAGCGGTGCCGGCAGGCGCCGCTGTCGGTCGCCGAGCTGGCGGCCGAACTCGACCTGCCCGTCGGCGTGGTGCGGGTGCTGATCGGCGATCTGCTGGACGCGGACCTGGTCCGGGTCAGCCGGCCGGTGCCCCCGGCCGAGCTGCCCGACGCAGAGGTGCTGCGGGAGGTGATCGACGGCCTGCGGGCGTTGTGACCCGCCGACCCGCCGACCCGCCGACCCGCCGACCCGCCGGCCCGCAGGCCCCCAGTCACCGCCGCCGTCGCGCTGCGTACCGCGCGGCGGCGGCCACCGCCGTACGCAGCCGTTCGGGGCGGGCCGGCAGACCGCCCCGGTCAGCCGGACGACCACCCGTTGGACCTCTCGCCGGACCGTATTCGCACGGCAGCGCCCTCGGCCTGCCCCGTCGGAGCTGCCAACGCGAGCACCTCAGCCGCCCGGTGGTTGCCCCGCGCGCCGTATGCCGCTCCGTACGCCGCGCCGACCGGCTCGGTCACGCCGGCCACTTCGGCCGGCTCGCCCCGTCCCCGACCGGGAGCCGGGGCCCCTCCACCACTCCATCGGTGACCCGTCAGCACACCTGCCCCCCGCAGCCGGAGCCGCAGCCGCCGGCGGGTGACCGGGTACCGTCGGTCGGCGAAGCGTCCCAGTGGCAGACCGCCGGGGGCCGCTGGCACCTCCGCGCCGGTGGTGAGCCCTGGATCGGAACCCCGGTCCGCCGGCACCTCCGCGCCGGCGGCGGATCCCCGCATCGGCTCCCCAGACCGCCGGATCCCCAGACCGCCGGACCCCCAGACCCCCAGACCGCCGGACCCCCAGACCGCCGGCCCCCCCAGACCGGCGGACCACCGGAATCCCGGACCCCCGGACCGCCGGGACCTGGCCCGCAGCCCCCCCCGGACGACCTGCCCGGCGCGGGCCGCCCAGCTCGTTGAGCATCGCTCAATATCGCGGTACGGTCCATTGAGCAACTGTCAACAGGAGGAGCAGCGCCGCCATGCCCACTTCCGCGACCCCGGCGACCCCCACCCCCTTCGAGCGCCTGGAGATCCCGGCCGGCCCGCACACCCACGACGCGCTGGCCTGCGGACCCGCCGACGGGGAGCTCGTCCTGCTGCTGCACGGCTGGCCCGAGTTCGCCGACTCCTGGAGCGGGGTGCTGCCCGCCCTCGGTGCGGCCGGCTACCGCGCCGTCGCCGTCGACCAGCGCGGCTACTCCCCGGGCGCCCGCCCCGAGGGCATCGCCCCCTACGCCGTCCCCGAACTCGTCGCGGACGCACTGGCCTTCGCCGACTCTCAGGGTGCCGGCCGGTTCCACCTCGTCTCCCACGACTGGGGCGGCATGGTCGCCTGGGCGCTGGCCGGCGCCCACCCCGAGCGGCTGAAGTCCCTGACCGTGCTGGCCACTCCGCACCCCGACGCCCTCGACCGGGCCGCCGCCGAGGACTCCGACCAGCACCACCGCCTCGACTACGTCCGGTTCTTCCGCCGGGACGACGGCGCGGCGGAGACCGCCCTGCTCGCCGACGACGCGCGGCGGCTGCGCGCGGCCTACGGCGGCAAGGTGCCCGAGGCGCTCGTCGACGCCAATGTCCGCAGGCTCTCCGAGCCGGGCGCGCTGACCGCCACCCTGAACTGGTACCGAGCCCCGGAGTCCGTCATCTCGGTGCCGGCCGGCCGGATCGCCGTCCCCACCCTGTTCCTGTGGGGGAGCGAGGACGTGGCGCTGGGGCGCGCCGCGGCCGAGTCGACGGGGGAGTGGGTGGACGGCCCGTACCGCTTCGAGGAGCTCTCCGGGGCCAGCCACTGGCTCCCCGAAGAGGTCCCCGACCTCGTCACCCCGAGGATCCTCGCCCACCTCGGCCAGTACGCCTGACGGCCGCCGGGCCGGGGCCGCACCGGGCCCCGGCCGGTACGCCGGAGGGGGCGCCCGGGCAGGCTCTAAACTGCAGACATGTCCGGCAAGCGAGCCACCCGACTCACCCCCGACCAGCGCCGGGAGCAGCTGATCGGCATCGGGATGGAGATGCTCGCCGAGCGCTCCCTGGACGAGCTGTCCACCGACGAGGTGGCCCGGCGCGCCGGGATCTCCCGGGGCCTGCTCTTCCACTACTTCGACTCCAAGCGGGACTTCTACCGCGCCGTGGTCCGCACCGCGTGCGACCGGTTCACCGCCGCCACCGATCCGGACGGCTCGCTGGAACCGGTCGCCTGGATGCGGGCGTTCATCGCCGGGTTCGTGGCGTACGTCCTGGAGCACCGTCAGGTCTACCTCGCCCTGGTGCGGGGCGCGGCCGGCGGCCACCCCGCCGTCGCCGACATCGTCGGCGAGGCCCGGCAGACACTGGCCCACCGGCTGCGTGACGGCCAGCGCCGGCTCGGCTTGCCGGACGGCCCCCGCCGGGAACTCGCCTGCCGTGCCTGGATGGCGTTCGCCGAAGAGGCCGTCACCACCTGGCCCGCGGAGGGGAACGGCGACGACGCCCGCGAGGAGCTCTGCGCCTTCATCGAGTCCAGCTTCGTCAGCCTGCTGGGCCAGCTGGAGAGCCCCGCGACGCTCACGCCCCGCTGAGCGGGTGCCCGCAGGAGCCGTTCGTGTGGAGCGGGGCCGGGCGGGCGCGCCGGCCTGCGTGGCCCAAGCGTGATGCATCTCAAGTGGGCGCCGTGCTGAGCACGTTGTACGGTTCCCTTGCGCCTGCTGCCCGTCCCGAGTGCGGGGAACGAGCGCGAGCACCGCCCGCACACCCGGCAATTCAGGAGAAGAGACCCATGGCCTTCGGGCGTTCCGCTCGTCACCGCCGGACCGCCGCCGTCGAGCCGGTGACGCTGAAGATCCTGGTCGCGGGCGGCTTCGGCGTCGGCAAGACCACCATGGTCGGTGCGGTCAGCGAGATCAAACCGCTGCGCACCGAGGAGCGGTTGACCGAGGCGGGCCGGCCGGTCGACGACCTGCACGGGGTGGAGGCCAAGTCCACCACCACCGTCGCGATGGACTTCGGTCGGATCACCCTCAGCGACCAGCTGGTCCTCTACCTCTTCGGCACCCCGGGCCAGGACCGGTTCTGGTTCCTGTGGGACGAGCTGGCCCGCGGTGCGCTCGGCGCGGTGGTGCTCGCCGACACCCGCCGGCTCGCCGACAGCTTCTCCGCCATCGACTACTTCGAGCGGCGCAAGCTGCCCTTCATGGTCGCGGTGAACTGCTTCGACGGCGCCGACCGCTACCCCGAGGAGTCGATACGGGAGGCCCTCGACCTGGACCCCCAGGTGCCGGTGATGCAGTGTGACGCCCGGCGCAAGGACTCCGTCCGCGATGTGCTGATCGCCGTCGTCGAGCACGCGAGGCAGGCCGGCGGTCGGCGCCCGGAGCCCGCGCTGCCCTGACCACCGGCGCAGGTACGGCCGGCACCCCGCCGTCCGGGGCACCGGCCGTACGCCTGCACCGCACCGCACGCACCGCACTGCACCGCACCGCGCCGGCGGCATGCGACGCCGCCGCAGCTCAGCGTGCCGGACCCCGCGCCCGCGAAGGCCCGAAAGCACTGCCCTACGACGCCGCCGGACCGTCCTCGGCCAGCCAGCCGAAGCTCCGCTCCACCGCCCGGCGCCAGTTGGCGAACTCCCGGTCGCGGGTCGGCCCGTCCATCCGCGGGGTCCACTCGGTGTCCCGCTTCCAGTGGCTGCGCAGCTCGTCCAGGTCCTGCCAGACACCGGTCGCCAGGCCGGCCGCGTACGCCGCGCCCAGACAGGTGGTCTCCGAGATCACCGGGCGGATCACCGGCACGCCCAGCACGTCCGCCTGATGCTGCATCAGCAGCTTGTTCGCGGTCATCCCGCCGTCGACCTTGAGCTGGGTGATCCGCACACCGGAGTCCTGGAACATGGCGTCCACCACCTCCCGGGTCTGCCAACTGGTCGCCTCCAGCACCGCGCGCGCCAGGTGCGCCTTGGTGACGAAGCCGGTCAGACCGGTGACCACCCCACGGGCGTCCGAGCGCCAGTAGGGCGCGAACAGGCCGGAGAACGCCGGCACGATGTAGGCGCCCCCGTTGTCGGGGACGCTCGCCGCCAGCGGCTCGATCTCGTCGGCGGACGCGATGATGCCGAGCTGGTCGCGGAACCACTGCACCAGGGCGCCGGTGATGGCGATGGAGCCCTCCAGGCAGTAGACCGGGTCCTCGCCGCCCAGTTGGTAGCCCATGGTCGTCAGCAGCCCGTTCTTGGACGGGACCGGACGGTTGCCGGTGTTCAGCAGCAGGAACGAGCCGGTGCCGTAGGTGTTCTTGGCCTCGCCGACGCCGAAGCAGGTCTGCCCGAAGACCGCCGCCTGCTGATCCCCCAGCGCGGACGCCACCGGAACCCCGTGCAACTGCCCCACCGCGGTGCCGTACACCTCCGCCGACGAGCGGATCTCCGGCAGCATCGCGGCCGGCACCCGCATCGCCGAGAGGATCTCCGGGTCCCACTGGAGGGTGCCGAGGTTCATCAGCATGGTGCGGCCGGCATTGGTCACATCGGTGACGTGCACCCCGCCGTCGATGCCGCCGGTGAGGTTCCAGATCAGCCAGGAGTCCATGGTGCCGAAGGCGATCTCCCCGCGCTCGGCACGCTCCCGCAGCCCGGGCACCGTATCCAGCAGCCAGGCCGCCTTCGGACCGGAGAAGTAGCTGGCCAGCGGCAGCCCGGTGGCCTCTCGGAAGCGGTCCTGGCCGTCCGCGCCGCCGAGTTCGGTGCACAGCTGGGAGGTCCGGGTGTCCTGCCAGACGAGGGCGTGGTGCACCGGTCTGCCGGTGATCCGGTCCCACAGGACCGTGGTCTCCCGCTGGTTGGTGATGCCCAGGGTGCTGAGCTGGTCGGCCCGCAGCCCGGCCGCGGAGAGCGCGCCCGCGACCACCGCCTGCACCTTGGACCAGATCTCGGCGGCGTCGTGCTCCACCCAGCCGGGCCGGGGGAAGATCTGCCGGTGCTCGCGCTGGTCGACGGCGACGATCGCCCCGCCGTGGTCGAAGATGATGCAGCGGCTCGATGTGGTGCCCTGATCGATCGCGGCCACGTACGTCCCGGAGTGGTCCGTCATACCGTCACGTCTCCTTACGTCCTGGCTCTGGGTGGGTGCGAACCGGCGCCGCTCAGAACACGCACCGGTGGATCAGGCCCGAGAGCACCGCGCCGATCAGCGGGCCGGCCACCGGTATCCAGGCGTAACTCCAGTCGGAGGAGCCCTTGTGGGGGATCGGCAGCACGGCGTGCACCAGACGCGGTCCGAGGTCGCGGGCCGGGTTGATGGCATAGCCGGTCGGCCCGCCCAGCGACAGCCCGATGCCGACGACCAGCAGCGCCACCAGCAGCACATTGATCCCGGAGCCGTAGACCCCGGCGTGCGCCCCGGGTACCTGTCCGATGCCGATGCCCTGGTTCTCGCCGAAGAACAGCAGCGGCAGCACCAGACCGGCGGTGGCGATGACCTCGGTGACGAGGTTGGCCACCGGCTTGCGGATCTCCGGACCGGTGGAGAAGATCCCCAGCGTCGGCTGGGGGGTCGCGCCGGACCGCCCGTCGTTGGCGGCGAACTGCGCGTAGTACAGCGCCCAGGCCAGGACGGCACCGAGCACCGCGCCCACCATCTGCGCCAGCACGTACACCGGCACTTTCGACCACGGCGTGCCGCCCGCGACCGCCGAGCCGACCGTCACGGCCGGGTTGAGGTGCCCGCCCGACAGTGGCGCAGCGGTGTACGCCCCGGCCAGGACGCCCATGCCCCAGCCGAAGGCGATCGCGACCCAGCCGGCGGCCCGGGCCTTGGAGTGGTGCAGGGTGACGGCGGCGCACACCCCCGTGCCGAACAGGATCAGCACGGCGGTGCCGATCACTTCACCGGCGATGATGTCCCCATTGGAATACATGGCGGCTCCTTGGCCCTCGCCCGGGGACGTCCCCCGGTCCTCCGTGCAGGGTGCGTGCCACCGGGTGGCAGCGGACAGCCGCTGCCACCCGGCCGGGGTGCCGTGAGCGCGGCGGCGCCGACTGGCACCCGGAAGTGTTCACCCGAGGTGATGGGCCGTCAAGGTCGCTCACAGTAGGAGATGTCGACGCTCCCGCACCCTTCCGGAGCGTGCGCGCGGACGCCCTGGCGAGGCACGCCCCGCGCCCGGCGCGGACCCGCTGCCGGGCCCGTAGGCGGCCTGCCGCCCGGGGCGGAACCCCGGTACAGTCACCGCGCGATCATGCCTTCGCGAGGGAGCGCGCCCGTGACCGAAGCCGCCCGTACCGATGCCCCGGCCGCCGCCCCCGGCGAAACGCCCGCCGTGCGGCTGACCGCCGTCAGCAAAGCCTTCGGCGCCGTACGCGCCGTCGACCAGGCCGAACTCACCCTGCGACAAGGGGAGTTCTTTTCCCTCCTTGGCCCCTCCGGATCCGGCAAGAGCACCCTGCTGCGGCTGATCGCCGGGTTCGAGCGTCCCACCTCGGGCCGGATCGAACTCGCCGGCCGCGAGGTGACCGCGCTGCCGCCCAGCCGGCGCGATGTGCACACCGTCTTCCAGGACTACGCGCTCTTCCCCCATATGACGGTCGAGCAGAACGTCGCCTATGCGCTGACCGTCGCCGGGGTGCGCCGGGCCGAGCGGCTCGCCCGCGCCCGTGAGGCACTGCGCACCGTACGGCTCGACGGCTACGGGCCGCGCCGGCCCGCACAGCTCTCGGGAGGCCAGCGCCAGCGGGTGGCACTCGCCCGGGCCCTGATCGACGACCCCGGGCTGCTGCTGCTCGACGAGCCGCTCGGCGCGCTCGACCTCCAGCTGCGGCAGGAGATGCAGCGCGAGCTGAAGCGCCTCCAGCGCGCCACCGGCATCACCTTCCTCCTGGTCACCCACGACCAGGAGGAGGCGCTGACGCTCAGCGACCGGCTCGCCGTCCTCGACCGCGGCCGGATCGTGCAGACCGGCCCGCCGCTGGAGGTCTACGACCGGCCCGCCACCGCCTTCGTCGCCGGCTTCGTCGGCACCACCAACCTGCTGCGCGGCCCGGCCGCCCTCCGGATCGCCGGCGTACCGGGCACCTGCAGCCTCCGTCCGGAACGGATCCGGATCGCCGCCCCGGACGGCCCGGACGGTGCGCCGGGACCCGGCGAACGCTGCCGCGCCGGCCGGATCACCGAGATCGCGCACGCCGGCGCCCACACCCGCTTCGTCGTACGGCTCGACGACGGCGGCGACCTGCTGACCGCACTGCGGCTGAACGCGGCGGGGCCGCTGGGCGCCGCCCACCCCGGCGCCGCCGTGCACCTGCTGTGGCGCACCGACGACGCGTTCGCCGTGCCGGACTGACGGCACGTCGGCCGCACCACCCCGGCGCATCCGGCCTGGGACGCGCCCTGGTGACACAGCGCATGCTTCCGGATACTGGCGGGGCCCGACAGCCGTGTGTGACAGGGGAGTCCACCATGCGCAACGCGAAACCGTGGAAGGCGGCCGTGGCGGCCGGCGTCCTGCTGCTGGCCGTCGCCTGCGGCTCCGGCGGGGGAAAGGATGATCAGGGCCCGGCCGAGCAGCGGTCCGTCGGCAAGGGCGAGGGCCGGGTCGACATCATCGCCTGGGCCGGATACGCCGAGGACGGCTCCAACGACCCCAAGGCCGACTGGGTGCACCCCTTCGAGAAGCGGACCGGCTGCCGGGTCAACACCAAGATCGCCGGCACCTCCGACGAGATGGTCGCGCTGATGAAGACCGGCGAGTACGACACCGTCTCCGCCTCCGGCGACGCCACCCTGCGGCTGATCGCGGCCAAGGACGTGGCGCCGGTCAACACCCGCCTGGTTCCCCACTACCGCGACATCTTCCCCGGCCTGAAGATGCGGCCGTTCAACTCCAGGAACGGGCAGATGTACGGCATCCCGCACGGCCGCGGCGCCAACCTCCTGATGTACCGCACCGACCGGGTCTCCCCGGCACCCGACTCCTGGAAGGCCGTCTTCGACGGTGCGGCGCGGTACCCGGGCAAGGTCACCGCCTATGACTCACCGATCTACATCGCCGACGCCGCCCTCTATCTGATGACGGCCCGCCCCGAACTCGGCATCAAGGACCCCTACGCCCTGGACCAGCGGCAACTGGCCGCCGCGGTGGCCCTGTTGAAGAAGCAGCGGCGGTACATCGGCGAGTACTGGAGCGACTACCAGAAGGAGGTCACCGCCTTCAAGGGCGGCGACAGCGTCATCGGCACCACCTGGCAGGTCATCGCCAACACCGCCACCGCGGAGAAGGCCCCGGTCAAGGCGGTCCTGCCGAAGGAGGGCGCCACCGGCTGGTCCGACACCTGGATGGTCTCCGCCCGGGCCCGGCACCCCAACTGCGCTTACAAATGGCTCGACTGGATCGTCTCACCGAAGGTGAACGCCCAGGTCGCCGAGTACTTCGGCGAGGCGCCGGCGAACGCCAAGGCGTGCCGGGAGACCACCGACCCGCACCACTGCGCCGTGTACCACGCCGCCGACGAGGGCTACTACCGGCGCGTCCACTTCTGGACCACCCCCGTCCCGCAGTGCCTCGACGGCCGCACGGACGTGAAGTGCACCGACTACGCCCAATGGACCCGCGCCTGGACGGAGATCAAGGGCTGAGCGGCGGCCGGGCGATGTCCGCCGGCCGGCGCGAACCGGGCGAGCAGGCCCGGCTCGCCGCCCTGCTCGCACCGCCCCTGCTGTGGCTGGTCCTGGCGTACCTCGGCTCGCTCGCCGTGCTGCTGCTCTCCGCCTTCTGGACCACCGACCCCTTCACCTCCGACGTCCTGCACACCTGGACGGCCGACAACTTCCGCGAGGTCCTCACCACGCCCGTCTACCGCACGGTCGCCCTGCGCACCCTCGGCATCGCCGTCGCCGTCACCCTCCTCGACGCCCTGCTCGCGCTGCCCATGGCCTTCTTCATGGCGCGGGTGGCCAGCGGCCGGCTGCGCCGGGCGCTGCTGGTCGCCGTGGTCACCCCGCTGTGGGCCGGCTACCTCGTCAAGGCGTACGCCTGGCGGGTGATGCTCGGCGAACACGGCCTCGTCAACGCGGCGCTCGCCCCGCTCGGCCTGCGCGGGCCCGGATACGGCACGACCGCGGTGGTGATCGTGCTCGGCTACCTCTGGCTGCCGTACATGATCCTGCCGGTCCACGCGGCCCTGGAACGGCTGCCCGCACACCAGTTGGAGGCCTCGGCGGACCTCGGTGCGGGCACCCTGCGCACCCTGCGCTCGGTCGTCGCCCCCGCCGTCCGCCCGGCCTTGCTGGCCGGCTCCGTCTTCACCTTCTTGCTCTCCCTGGGCGACTACCTCACCGTGCAGATCGTCGGCGGCCGCACCCAACTGCTGGGCAATGTCATCGCCTCCCAGGTCACCCTCGACCTGCCGCTGGCCGCCGCGCTCTCCGCCGTCCCCGTCGCACTGGTCGTCTGCTACCTCGCCGCGGTCCGCCGGGCCGGTGCGCTCGACTCGCTCTGACCGGTCCCGAAAGGAGGCAGCCCGGTGCACCTGTCCCGTACCGCCCGGATCGTCCTCGGGGGGATCACGGCCGCCGGCCTGGCCCTGATCCACCTCCCGCTGCTGCTGGTGGTGGTCAACTCGCTCAATGCGGACCGGTCGTTCGCCTGGCCGCCGTCCGCGCTGACCGGGGAGTGGTGGCGCCGCGCGCTGCACAGCCCGGGCCCGCGCGACGCGCTGTGGACCTCGCTGCAGGCCGGTCTCGGCGCCACCGCCGTCGCGCTGGTCCTCGGGTCGCTGGCCGCCTTCGCGGTGCACCGCCACCGCTTCTTCGGCCGGCGGACCGTCTCGTTCCTGCTCGTGCTGCCGATCGCGCTGCCGGGCATCGTCACCGGCATCGCCCTCAACGCCGCCTTCCGCACCGTCCTGGCGCCGCTGGGCGTCGGCCTCGGCCTGTTCACGGTGGTCGCCGGCCATGCGACCTTCTGTGTGGTCATCGTCTTCAACAACGTCGCCGCCCGGTTGCGGCGGATCGCGCCCTCGCTGGCCGAGGCCTCCGCCGACCTGGGCGCCGCTCCCCGGCAGACCCTGCGGTACGTCACCCTCCCGGCGCTGCTCCCGGCGCTGTTCGCCGGTGCGCTGCTGGCCTTCGCGCTCTCCTTCGACGAGGTGGTGGTGACCACCTTCACGGCCGGTGCGGGGACCACCACCCTGCCGATCTGGATCTACCAGAACCTCTCCCGCCCCCGGCAGGCACCGGTCGTCGACGTCCTCGCCGCGCTGCTGATCGCGCTGTCGGTGATCCCGGTGTACGCCGCCCAGCGGCTCTCGTCGGACCCCGCCGGCGGGCGGCTCTGAGCCCGTACGGTGCGGCCCGGCGCCCACCACCTTCGGCCCGGGCCACGGGCGGACCGGCGGGGGGAGAACCGGCGGGATCTCCGGCGAACCGGATGCGGCCCTGCCGCGTCCCTGAGAGCAGGGCCCGGGGCACGGGACCGACGGGGGTGGCTCCGTGCCCCGGCCCGCGGACGGCACGACACCGGCCGAGCGGGCCCCGCTGCCGCTCGCCTTCGACCGCGCCCGGCTCGTCACCTACAGCCTCGAAAGCGCCCGCGACCCGCCGCCGCCACGGCCGCCCGCCGGGTCACCGCACCGGGAAGTCGAAGTAGGTGTCCGGAAAGGTCTCCGGCTGGAAGGTGAAGTGCCACCACTCCTCGGGGAGGTTGACGAATCCGGCCCGCTCCAGCCCGTGCTTGAGCACCATCCGGTGGTGCCGCTGTCGCCCGTGGATCCTCGGGTCGAGGGTGTGCGCCAGGGTGTCGAAGCAGTCGAAGCCGGTGCCCATGTCCAACGAGTTGTCCGGGAAGCGCACGGCCTTCGGCCCGTAACAGGACGTCAGCGGCTCACCGGGCACATACGGACGGGTGGGCACGGCCGGCAGCCGCACCAGCGTCAGATCGACCGTACTGCCCCTGCTGTGACCGGACTTGGCGGCGATATAGCCGTCGTCGAACAGCTTCGCCTTGTCCTCCCGGGGATAGAACTCGGCCTTCATCCGCTGGTCGCCGAGGTCCTTCGCCCACCGGACGAAGTGGTCCACGGCGCGCTGCGGCCGGTAGCAGTCGTACACCTTCAGCGACAGCCCCTGCCGGAGGAAGGCGCGCTGGGCCCGGTGCAGCGCCTTCGCCGCATCGCGGGTCAGCAGGCACTCCGGCCTGCGGTAGCCGTCCACCGGCACCCCCATGAAGGTGTGCGGCGAGGCGTAGCGCATCTCCTGGAGGATCGTCGGGTCCACCGCCCGCAGGGCGACGAACTCCCCCGGCCGCTGCGGGTCCTTGGGGGCGGCGGACGGCGGAGCCGCCCGGTGGGCGGGCCCGGCCGCCTGCGACGGCACGGTGGTGGCAACGGCCATGAGGGCGGCGGCAGCGACGGTCAGTCCCCGCAGCGCAACAGCAAGTCTGGGCATGGCCCTCGTCTACCAGGCGCGGCAGGGGAGGGGAAGACCACGGCCCGGTACCCGCCCGCCGGGCACGGCCGCACCGCCCACCGCCCCACCTCGTCAGGACCCCTTCCCGGGACCGGCCCCAGCGGACGCCTCCCCGTCGTCCGTCCCCCGCACCCGCACCGGATACCCCACCGCGCCCCCGTCCCGCCGCTCCACCACCACCCGGCCGCCCACCCACCGCGAGCTGAAGCGCTGCACGGTCGGCCGCTGCCAGCCGTCCCCGGCGTCCGGCACCACCAGCCCGCCGCCCCCGCGTCCCGCCGCCGGCGCCCACACCTCCAACTCCGTCCCGCCGTCCGCACCGGCCACCGGCAGCACCGCACCGGCCCGCGCCAACACCGGGATCCGCGACAGCGGCGCCTCCACCCACACCTGGCCGGGACCGTCGTACGCCCGCCCGGTCGCGGTGTCGTACCACCGCCCGCGCGGCAGCCGCACCGGCCGCCGGGTCACCCCCGCCGCCAGCGCCGGCGCCACCAGCAGCGCATCGCCCAGCAGGAACGCGTCGTCGCAGTCCCGCAGCGCCCGGTCCCGCGGCGAACCCCACCACAGCGGACGGACGTACGGCGCCCCGGTCAGCCGGGCCAGCTGGCCCAGCGTCCCGAAGTACGGCAGCAGCCGCTGCCGCCCCCGCAGCGCCGCACGGGCGTGCTCCAGCACCTCCGGGCCGAACTCCCAGGGCTCCCGTCGCCCCGCCCCGATCGCCGAATGGGTACGGAACAGCGGGAGGTAGGCGCCCAGTTGGAACCAGCGCAGATACAGCTCCGCGGACGGCACCCCGGAGAACCCACCGATATCGGGCCCGCTGTAGGGCACCCCGCACAGCCCCAGGCCCAGCACCAGCGACAGCGACGCCCGCAGCCCCGGCCAGCCGGTCGCCACATCCCCCGACCAGGTGCCCCCGTAGCGCTGCAGCCCCGCCCACCCCGACCGGGAGAACAGGAACGGCCGCTCCTCCGGGCGCAGTTCGCACAGCCCCTCGAAACCGGCCCGTGCCATCGCCAGCCCGTAGACGTTGTGCGCCTCCCGGTGGTCGCCGCCCCGCCCCTCCAGCGCGTGCCGGGCCGAGCGCGGCAGCGTCCGCTCGCCGAACGCGGTGAACGAGACCGGCTCGTTCATGTCGTGCCACACCCCGGAGAAGCCCTGCGCCAGCCGCTCCGCGTACAGCCCGCCCCACCACTTGCGCACCCGCGCGTCGGTGAAGTCCGGGTACACCGACTCGCCCGCCCAGACCACCCCGCGCACCTCCCGCCCCCGGTCGTCCCGCACGAACGCCCCGGCCGCCGCCCCGCCGTCGTACACCGCGTCCCCCGGATCCGCCTTCACCGCCGGATCCACGATCGACACCAGCCGCACCCCCTCGGCCCGCAGCTCGCGCGCCAGCCCCGGCAGGTCCGGGAAGCGCGTGCGGTCGACCGTGAAGACCCGGTGCCGGTCGAAGTGATCGATGTCCAGATGGACGGCGGACAGCGGCAGGTCGTGCTCCCGGTAGCCCGACACCACCCGCCGCACCTCCTCCTGGCAGCCGAATCCCCAACGGGCGTGCTGATGGCCCAGCGCCCATCCGGGCGGCAGCGCCGGCGCCCCGGTCAGCGCCGTCCAGACCTGGAGCACCCGGGCCGGGGTGCCGGCCAGCACCCAGTAGCGCAGCGGCCCGCCATCCATCCGCAGCTCGCAGGTGCCCGGCCGGTCGTGCCCCGACCCCGCGCCCTCCGCCCCCTCGCGCAACAGCACCCGGCCGTCCCAGGAGTTGTCGTGGAAGACCAGGTGCGTACCCGCGTCCGCCACCACCAGCTGCACCGGCATCGTCAGCGACAGCGGATCGTCACCCGGCACGAACGCACCACCGGGGTCGGTGTTCCACAGCCGGTACGCACCGTCCCGCAGCCGCGGCCCGTGCGCCCGCCCGCCCAGTCCGAAGAACCGGGCGTCGGCCGCCACCTCCGAGCGCTGCACCCACCGCGACACCCCGCCCCCCGCCGGCAGCCCGGCGGCCTCGTCCGGGGCGCCCGGCTGCTCCACGGGGTCCCACCAACGCGGCGGCAGCTCCCGCCGCAGCACCGCCCCACCGGGCGTGCGCACCTCGACCGCGCCGTGCCGGGACACCACCACCAGCACCCGCTCCGAAACCACCCGCCAGCCGCCCTCGGTGTCGGGCTCCAGCACCGCCCGCGCATCGACCTCCGGACACGCCCCGGCCAGGGCGTACGAGGGCTCCGGACCGGCGCCGTCCCAGCCGCAGAACACCGCACCGCCCGCCGCCACCCGCACCCGCAGCGACGACCGCGCGAAGTGGATCACCCCACCACCGGGCCGGGGCTCGGCCCCACGCGCCGCCCCCGGCACCCGCGCCCGCTCCGTCGCCCGCCGCGGCAGCGCTCTGGCGTCCGCCCGCCGCGCCCGCCACGCCGAGCGCACGGACCGCAGCCCCTGCGCCGGCCCGACCGCCCTGACCACCCGTACCGACCGCACCAGTTCACGCCCGTCCATGCCGGTCAGCCTGCCATTGACGTGCGGGTCCGCGGGCATCGTTCAACTGCCGTTCACCTGCGCTGGGTCACCCTCGGCCATGCCGGGGCCATGGCATCGCCGCCCAGTGGCCGAAATCTCCCGGCCGCCCCGCCACGTGGCGGGGCCACATCCGTCACCCCCCGAATGTGGGCAGTCCACCCTGGTGCACAAGACGATCACATGGCATCGTCCAGTCAAGCCGTGTCATGCGCACACGCCGGGCCGGGGGACACCCACCGCGTGGCGCACCCGACGCATACGACGCGCACCGACCGGGAGCCGCTCCATGACCACCGCACCGCAGTCCGACCGCACCCCGGAGCCCCTCTGGCAGCCGGGCCCGGACCGAATCGCCGGCGCGCAGGTCACCCGCTTCCACGCCTGGGCCGCCGCCCACCACGGCGCACCCGCCCCCACCGACGACCCCGCGGCCGACTACGCCGCCCTGCACCGCTGGTCCGTCGACGCCCTCCCGGCCTTCTGGCGGGCCGTCGCCGAGTGGTTCGACGTCCGCTTCACCGCCCCGTACGAGACCGTCCTCGGCGACCGCGCCATGCCCGGCGCCCAGTGGTTCCCCGGTGCCACCCTCAACTACGCCGAGCACGCCCTGCGCGCCGCCGAGGACCCGGCCCGCGCCGGCGATCCCGCGCTGCTGTACGTCGACGAGACCCATGAGCCCGCCCCCGTCACCTGGGCGGAGCTGCGCGCTCAGGTCGGCTCGCTGGCCGCCGAACTCCGCCGCCTCGGCGTCCGCCCCGGCGACCGCATCAGCGGCTACCTCCCCAACGTCCCGCAGGCCGTCGTGGCCCTGCTCGCCACCGCCGCGGTCGGCGCCGTATGGACCTCCTGCGCCCCCGACTTCGGCGCCCGCAGCGTGCTGGACCGCTTCCAGCAGGTCGAGCCGGTCGTGCTGTTCACCGTCGACGGCTACCGCTACGGCGGCAAGGAGCACGACCGCCGCGACACCGTCGCCGAACTCCGCTCCGCACTCCCCACCCTGCGGGCCGTGGTCCACATCCCGCTGCTCGGCACCCCCGCCCCCGAAGGCGCCCTGAACTGGTCGGACCTGACCTCGCAGCACACCGAACCGGTCTTCGAACCGGTCCCCTTCGACCACCCGCTGTGGGTCCTGTACTCCTCCGGCACCACCGGCCTGCCCAAGGCCATCGTCCAGTCCCAGGGCGGCATCCTGCTCGAACACCTCAAGCAGACCGGCCTGCACTGCGACCTCGGACCCGACGACCGGTTCTTCTGGTACACCTCCACCGGCTGGATGATGTGGAACTTCCTGGTCGGCGGGCTGCTGGTGGGCGCCACGATCGTGCTCTACGACGGCAGCCCCGGCCACCCCGACATCACCGCCCAGTGGCGGGTCGCCGAGGCCACCCGCACCACCGTCTACGGCACCTCCGCCGCCTACGTCATGGCCTGTCGCAAGGCCGGCATCCACCCCGCCCGCGACCTGGACCTCTCCGCCATCACCTGCGTCGCCACCACCGGCTCCCCGCTCCCGCCGGACGGCTTCCGCTGGCTCCACGACTGCTTCGCGGAGAGCGGCGCCGACCTGTGGACCGCCTCCGTCAGCGGCGGCACCGACGTCTGCAGCTGCTTCGCCGGCGCCGTCCCCACCCTCCCCGTCCACATCGGCGAGCTCCAGGCCGCCTGCCTCGGCACCGACCTCCAGGCCTGGGACCCCCAGGGCAAGCCCGTCACCGACGAGGTCGGCGAACTGGTCGTCATCAACCCCATGCCGTCGATGCCCACCCGCTTCTGGAACGACCCCGACGGCACCCGCTACCACGACAGCTACTTCGACATGTACCCCGGCGTCTGGCGGCACGGCGACTGGATCACCCTCACCGCCCGCGGCAGCGTCATCATCCACGGCCGCTCCGACTCCACCCTCAACCGCCAGGGCGTCCGGATGGGCTCCGCGGACATCTACGAGGCCGTCGAACGCCTCCCCGAGATCCGCGAATCCCTCGTCATCGGCCTCGAACTCCCCGACGGCGGCTACTGGATGCCGCTCTTCGTCCACCTCGTGCCCGGGGCCACCCTCGACGACCCCCTCCGCGACCGCATCAAGCGCACCCTGCGCGAACAGCTCTCCCCCCGGCACGTCCCCGACGACATCATCGAGGCCCCCGGCGTCCCGCACACCCTCACCGGCAAGCGCATCGAGGTCCCCGTCAAACGCCTCCTCCAGGGCACCCCGCTCGACAAGGCCGTCAACCCCGGCTCCGTCGACAACCTCGACCTGCTGCGCTTCTACGAGCAGGTGGCCCGCGACCACGCGGCCGGCGACCGGTAGCCGGCAGACCCGGCCCGCGCCGGACCGGAGGCGAGGACGCCCACGGCGCGGCGCGGAACCGGCAGTGTCACACCCCCCGATTACTCTCGGTGACAAGTGGCGTGCGGACCGCGCACGCCACACCGAGCTCACTCAGGGGGACCCATGACATCCGCATCCCGGCCCGGCCACCGCACCGCCCGCACCAGCGCCCAGCACAGACTGCGCCGTGAGGTCCCCTGCACCGCCGCCGTCCTCGCCGACGAGCGGGACTTCCGCGCCATGCGCCGCTACCGCACCTTCGCCTTCGACGACCACCGCGGCTACCTCCGCCAGATGGAGACCCTGCTGCGCACCCTCACCGCCCAAGGCGTCCTGACCACCCTCAGCCTCTTCGACCCGGCCGCCTACGAGACGTACTGCGCGGACCTCGCCCTCGACCCGGACCGCCCCGAGAGCCGCACCCGCTACACCGCCGAGGCCGCCCGCACCGGCGCCACCGTCACCTACGAGGGCGAACCGCTCAGCCGGCTTATCCCGCTCCTCGTCGAGGAGGCCGGCCGCCAGGCGGCCTGGCGGCACGCCTCCGCCCTCCTGGCCGGCGCCGGCCGCTGCGAAGAGTGCGGCGCGGACCTCGCGCACGCCGCCTTCGCCCGCGCCACCCACGCACTCCAGCAGCTCCTCACCGCCCTCGGCGACGGCACCCAGCACCTCGTCTGCTCCCTCGGGGTGGGCGCCCCGCCCCTCGTGGCCGCCCTGCACCCCACCACCCGCTCCGACACCCCCGCCCCGGCCGCCGAATCCGAATCCCTGATCTTCTGTACGGTCCTCGCCGCCGGCCTCGCCATGGGCACCCCCGGCGGCATCGTCTCCCGCACCACCACCGATGACTCGCGACGCGACACGGTCCGCGGCTGGGCCCTCTGGGACTCCTGGCTCCGCCCCCTGACCGCCTCCGAGGTCTTCGCCGCCTACTGCACCGACGCCGACACCGGCGAACCCATCCCGCCCGAGCACGGCGTCGTCCACGCCCCCGGCCTCCCGCTCATCCCACCACCCGACCTCCACGGCCCGCACTGACCGTCCCGTTCCCCGAACACAGAACGGCCGCCCCGCCACAAGGGCGGGACGGCCGTCAGCATCTCGCGGTCACTCGCCGGAGAGCACCGCCTGTGCGGCGGCGCGTGCGTCGTCGGGGGTGTCGGTGGCGCGGGCGGCTGCTGCGGCTCGTTCGCACTGGGCCAGGGTGTGTTTGGCCAATGTCGTCCGCACGTAGGGCAGTGCGGCGGCACCCATCGACAGGCTGGTGACGCCGAGTCCGGTCAGCACGCAGGCCAGGAGGGGGTCGGAGGCGGCTTCGCCACACACGCCGCAGGTTTTGCCTTCGGCCTTGGCGGCGTCGGCGGCGGTGGCGACGAGGTC